>PBKU01000063.1 GCA_002722175.1 Magnetovibrio sp. | reverse complement strand
GAACCGGACGGGAGCTCGTCAACGCCGAAAGGGAAGTGGCGGATCACGCCGCGCTAAAAGTTGCGTTCCACGCAGTGTGCTCACAGCAAGGCCCCAATAGGACGTCCCTCGGATAGTAGCGGAACCGGTCGGCCGTTGTAGTCTGGAACGGTGGACTCAGGACGTAGACCAAGATGACGATAAATCGTCGCCAACAGATCCTGTGGCGTTACCGGATCGTGCGTTGGATACTCGCTACGAGAGTTTGTCTGGCCGATCACCTCGCCCATCCGCAACCCTCCCCCAGCGATTAAAGCGCTAAACGCATTGGGCCAATGATCACGCCCCAACCATGGCCCCCCCGGTTTACGGGGGAATGTGGCGCGATGTGTCAGACGCGGTGTACGACCAAACTCGCCCACAGCGACCACAAGAATACGGCGGTCCAATCCTCGCTCCCGCAAGTCTTCGATCAAGGCAGATATGGCCTGGTCGTACTGTGGAAATCGCTCCAGATTCGCGTGCACAAGATGGAACGGCCCCGCGTGATCGTCCCAGCTGAAATATTCGCTTTTGTCGGACGGCGCCGTCGCGTCAATATTGACGACGGCAGCGCCGCGTTCCGCGAGGCGTCGAGCGAGCAGGCAGTTCTGTCCCCACCGATGACGCCCATACCGATCGCGCAGGTCGGTGTCCTCTCGGCTTAAATCAAACGCCGCAGACATTTGGGGGCTGGCCAACAGCTGGAAGGCGTCTCTGCGAAACTCATCCACACCGTCCATGGAACCCGCCAAGTCAAGCCCGCGGCGCAACTGGTCCAGTTGGCCCAACAGTTCTTTCCGCAAGCCCAAACGAGATTCGTCGATCCCGGCAGTCAATTTCAAATTGCGAGGTGCAAAATCGGCTGTCGACGGGTCCCCCGTCTCATACGCGCGGTACCCGAGTCCCAGGTACGACGGCGAAATCATGAAGGGCGCACGATGCACTGCGATATATTGGGGCAACCCATCATTCCGACGGCCGCGCATCCTGGCGGTCAACATGCCAAAATCTGGATGTTCGCTGCGCGCCGTCGAGGTGGGGTCCGGTTTGGCAGGTGTCTTTCCCGTAAGCACCTCAATGCTGCCATCATTGTGTGCCGACATGGTGTGGTGTAACGACCGGATCACGGAAAAGTGTGACGCAATTTTCGCCTGGCGTGGAAAGTGCTCTACGATGTCCATGCCGGGCACCGACGTCGCAATCGGGTCGAAGGGGCCGCGATACTCGCTGGGAGCACCGGGCTTCATGTCGTAGGTTTCCAGCTGGCTCGGGCCACCCCACATCCAGAACAGAATCACAGACGTCTCGGGAGGTGTCTTTTGTCCCTGCGCAGCCCGTGCGGCGAGGATGTCTGCCAACGTGACGCCCCCCAGGGCGAGCGAACCCGCGCGCAACAGGGTACGACGTGAGACAGGGCCAGCGCACAATGGTGAATTCGCCATAGCGTTCATGGGATCCGCAGGAATGACACGTGGTTCGGGTGCTGCCAGGAGGAAGCCGCCAAGGATTCTGGCCAACAGCGACAGTTTCTATTTTCAGCCATAACCCATGGTGAGGCAAGATCGGTCAACGCCAGAGTGAAGCGTAATGGTGAATTGGATGGCACCGGAAAACCGCCGGCACGACCCCACAACAGCCAAAACGGCTCCCGGCTGGAGCGACAGCTGCAGGATTCGAATTACCCGGCGCTGAAATCTGGTGGTATGGTCGTTTCGTCTACGATAAAGCTCGCCTGGCAACTGGCCACCGGCGTCCCGTCGTCGGCGCGCAGGGCCCTGCCCTCCATCACCACCAACTTCTGTTTCTGCCGCAGCACGCGACCTTCCAGCAGAACCCGCTGACCAATTGGCAATGCCTCGTGGAAGCGAATCTCACATTTGGCCGTGTAGCAACGCATCCCCTGCAGAAACATCCAATTGGCCATGACGTCGTCGAGCAGACTGAAAACAATTCCGCCATGCGTAATGCCATCATAGCCCGAATGCTGCAGGCCGGGTGTGAACTCGCCGCGGCAAACCTCACCGTCAAGCCGGAATCGTACGTGGAGGCCCAGGGAATTGGCGTCCCCACAAACAAAACAGTGGCCGGCATCCGTCCGCGGGCTGGTTTTCCGCTCCTGCTGCATTCTTTCTCTCCGTGAACACGGCGCCGTGATGTTTTCTGCCGTTCGTGATCGGTAGTCTTCCGCGGCGACTTCCCACGTCGAGAGGCAGGTGGAATACCACGGCTGTTTACCGTCGATCAAACGTGGCCCCGTCGCAAGGCCAGTCGGCGCCCGCTCTGCAGGCCAACCCGCGGCAAGGCGGTCTCGCTTTGGACGACTCGGAATCGTATTCTAGCATGACGCTCAACGGAAACATTGAATCCCGATCAACGTGAATCAGGAGGCAGTTCATGGCCGAAGATCAACCACGCCGGATTGATAGTCCCGCCGCCCTGCGAAAGTTATACGATACGCCCTCCGCACTTTCCCAGCAAAAGTTTTTGAATGAATTGGATGCCCACTGCATCGCCGTGATTGCCCACAGTAGTTTTTTTTGCCTGGCGACCATGCACGCGGATGGTTCACTTGACGTCTCACCGCGTGGCGACCCTCCCGGCTCCGTCGTGGTTCTCGACTCGACCACGCTCCTGCTGCCGGACCGGCGCGGCAACAACCGGCTCGATAGCCTGTCCAATGCGACGGAACGACCACACGTCGCGTTGTTGTTTCTGGTGCCGGGTGTCCTGGAAACGCTCCGCGTCAGCGGAACGGCGGAGATCATCCAGGACGACGACCGGCTTGAACAATGTGCAATTTCTGGCCAGACGCCAACCACAGGAATGCTGGTGCGTGTTACCAAAACCTGTTTGCAATGCGGAAAAGCGGTGAAACGCGGCGCACTCTGGGAGGACACCTACCGCATTGAGCGAGACCAACTGGCTTCCTTCGGAACCATGCTGGCAGACCAGACACAAACAGGCCAAACGGCGGCTGAGCTTGATCAATCCATCGATGAAAGTTATCAGGAGCGGCTTTACTGAGTGCGGTCGCCGGAATCCTTCTTTAACGGCCGACGTGGATTTCCAGGGACTCGATCAATAGTCCTGCGAATTCAGGTGCCTGTGCTGACATCCATGTCCGCAGATAACAGATACCAGGTGCTCGCGACAATTGGTTCAAAACCGCAAGCTTTTCATCATCCAACAACAGCCGGCAATTCCCAGCGCTGCAATCCCACTCCAACGTAATCGCGTGCCATTTGTCGAACGTCAGGCGGGCACTTGTCGGCCTGAACTCATCCTGAAAAAGGCCTCGCGTCGCTGCAATACTCAGACCGCCATCAGGCCCAATGCGGAATTTGAATCGGCCCCCTTCAGGAAATGTTCCCCATCCACCCGGCTCACCACCTGGTACAAACGCCGGTAATCGCGGCAACGAAAAAAAATCTGTCAGGCAGAAATAGCAGTGCTGCCGGTTTTGCCTGCGGGCCTCAGGTTGCAGCTTCACACGCATCGTCAGCCGACCACGTGTCGCAAAAGGGAAATTGAACGAAGCGCCAGAAGGTACGTCGGCTTTCGGTTTGCGAATGCGCATTACACGCCGTTTCGGTCGGTCCGGGTGTGGAATCAGGTCCACGCCCTGGCAGCCGAGCGTCATCCACTGCTGGAGACCCGACTCAAACCGCTCCACCACGTGTTTTCGCTTGAGCCATTCGATGGGCACATGGATCTTCTCACCAGCCGTCAAGCAGAAGAAACTATCCCCCCCCTTCGTTTGAGTGAGAAAAGGATAAGAGACCGCGCGAACGTTCTCGTTAATGCGGGCAATCTCCCGATAACCTGACCATGTCTTCCCGTCATCCTCGCTGACAGCCGCGGACAATATCTGCCGGTCGTAACTCGTCAACACCTGCCCTTCGTTGGTCGGACTCATGCAGTTGCTCCACACCAGCACCAACGCGCCATTGCTCATCCGCAACAGTGCGCCAGGGGAATTGGACGATACAAAACGCGAAGACCTCGGCTGCGACCAGGTCTCACCCTCGTCCTGGGAAAATGCCTCATGCTGGTACCCCGTTTGCGTCCGCATCAACATCCAAATCCTGCCGTCGGAAAGTTCGACACAAATGGGTTCACAAGCGCCGCTTTCCAGCAGGTGGCCGCCACTGTCCACCACGCATTCGCCCTTTGAGGGCCGCCAAGTTTTCCCGTGGTCGTCTGACAGGGAGAGTTTGCTGACGAATTTGCCTGTTTTACGCTGGGAGTAGTAGCTCAGAGGAACCAGCAGCCGGCCAGACCGGGTCTGGATCGCGGCATTGACCGCGCCGGTATAGAGGAAACCAAAATCACAGCGTTGGGGTCGAGACCAGGTCCTACCGCGATCCTGGCTCATCACGTGATAAATGTAGCTTTTCGAATTTTCCCAATCGTCAAATCCCGCTGGACCAGTCCCGACATAATCGAGGCCAAACAGGTGAATACCACCGCTCCGATCTGCAATACTCACGTACCCCGTACCACAATCCCCGCGGTCCGGCGGAAAAGCAAAAAGCTTCGCCTCCGGCGTCCAGTTCCCGCCGTCATCATCGGAGTAACGTCCCCAGGCGTTTTGTCCGCCGCGTTTTCCCGATGACCACCAGTTCAACAAGCGGCCGTCCGGTAAACGCACCAGTGCTCCACGAAACGCCTCGGCAGCCAGAGTCGGGGCCGCCACAGTTTGGTGGTCGTCCCCGCGCGCCTCGACGCCAGTCCACAGGAATGCAAGTATCAGTATCTGAAGGTGCTGATTGAGGCGTGCCTGTCCCTGTCGAACCACTGGGTACTGCTCACAAACCATCGCTACGACTCCGTTGCAGGGCACTCTGGCGTATCGATCCAGGCAGCCGGAAGTAAACTCTGGAGGGCACCTGACTCCACGCCCGTATCCGCCAGTTTTTCACCGTCGCGGTCCGATACAATACAGATGCTCGTAGGTGCGGACGAACAACTGTCCATCGGATGGCGCGATCGCCGCTTTGATATGTTCCGCGAGATCATTCGTCGCCAGCAGCTCAAACTCCGGCGCAGCGGCCATGACAAAGATTTTTCCCTCTGTATTGGCCACGTACAAGCGATTCCCCGCGCACAAAACAGAGCCCCATAAATTCCCTCCCAGACGTTCTTTCCAGACGGTGTTGCCCGTAGCCACTTCTACGCATTCGGCAATTCCCGGTGCGTTGGATAGATAGAGGTAGCCCGCCTTGACCACGCCCGACCCGATCCGCTGCTGCGTTTTCTCGACGTGCCATAGCCGCGCGCTTTCATCAAGGACTCCGCGGCCTCCCATGCGAATCGCCATCATCGATTTCTGGAAACCACTGACTCCAATCAGAATGTCGCCCGCCACCGCGGTGTCGGGATAGTTGCTGGGGCCTAGCCCGGCGCATTTCCAGAGTTCCTTCCCCGTCTGTGGATCGTATCCTTTCAATTCACCCGGCATCGATAACGCAAACTCGTCTCGCCCATTCACCTGGTAAATCACCGGCGTTGACCAGGAACCGTAGAGCTTGTCGTCGATTCCCTTCTCTGGTGTATCCCAGACGGTTGCCCCCGTCCGTTTGTCCAGCGCGACAATGTGTGTCGGCTCACCGGGACCACGATGGACGATCAAAAGATTCTTATACAGTACCGGCGTCGACGATGGACCAAACACATGCTTCAGCTTGCCGAGATCCCTCTGCCAGACCACTTTTCCGCTAAAATCACACGCCACGACTCCCGCCGAATCAAAGCTGGCGTAGACCAGAGTGCCATCCGTTGTTGGGGAGCCCGAACAATAGGGGTTGTCGCTATGGGCCGACTCTTGATCCGGATATGCGGCGCTGTAACGCCAACGGATATCGCCGGTTTTGCGATCAAGGCAGAACAAGCTGCGGACTTTTCCGTTCTCAGTTGCGCAGGTGAGAAACACGTGTTCGTCCCACACGATAGGCGTCGAATTGCCGGGTCCCGGTAATGAGGTTTTCCACGTGACGTTCTTCTCTCTGCTAAATTCCTCCGGCAGATTGGTTTCTTGACTGATGCCGTCGCCCTTGGCACCTCGCCAGGCGGGCCAGTTTTCCGCCTGGCCGCGATTTACCAGCATCAACACCGTGAACGCCACAATCCACGTCTTTTGCCACATCATGTTTTTACTCCCAATACCGGCCCGGGGTCAGGAACAGCGTTTCCGCCTGGTTTCGATTACGCCGGACCGGTTCGCAACGGATCCGGGGCGGCGCGACGCATTCTCCCCCCCTCTGAACACGATCGCAAGTGGACGCCGCTGGCGGGCCGTGTGGCCCTGCTGAACAGGTTCCGCCCTGCCGGTTCGTGGACTGGACTGGTGAGAACACCCCCGCGGCTTTTCAGGTACAATGGCCGCCGCCGGTGAACACGCCCTGCAGTGTGCTGCGCCGTGGGTGCATGAAGCTCCGCCTCGCGTCGACCCTACTGGAATCGCACCGTTGTGACAGTCGGGGTGCGCCTCTGGTATTGCGCACGAAGGAAGGTTCTAGAAACCGGATTTTGCTCATTTCTCTCGCCGTCAGAGTGACTCCATGTTTGTTTCTCGCTACCTGGTCTATTTTCTCTTCGTCGCTATCGCGTTTCCTGGTTTGTGCAGGCCACTGGCGGCTGCACGCAAACCGAATGTGATCATCATCTACACAGATGACCAGGGATCAATTGACCTCGGTTGTTACGGGTCGCCAGATCTCAAGACACCTCACATGGATCGGCTTGCTGACCAGGGGGTCCGTTTCACCCAGTTCTATGCCGCGGCCCCTGTCTGCTCACCAAGTCGCGCCGGACTGCTGACAGGTCGCTTCCCGGTTCGCGCGGGTGTACCTGGCAATGTGAGTTCAAAACGAGGGACTCCAGGTATGCCCACGGATCAGATCACAATCGCTGAAGCCCTGCGTACCGCCGGTTATGCCACCGCCCATATTGGCAAATGGCACCTGGGCTATACGGACGCCACGATGCCAAACGGCCAGGGCTTCGACCACTCGTTCGGCCACATGGGCGGCTGCATCGACAACTACTCCCATTTCTTTTACTGGAACGGGCCCAACCGTCACGATCTCTGGCGACAAGGCAAAAGGACTCGCGCTGACGGTCAATATTTTCCGGCACTGATGGTTGCTGAAGCATCGCAATTCATGGAACGCCATCGTGAGGATCCCTTCTTTATTTATTTCGCGATGAATGCGCCCCACTACCCTTATCAGGGTCATCCGCAATGGCTGCGGTACTACCAGCAGCGGGGCGTCCCACACCCGCGGACACTCTACAACGCATTCGTCTCAACGCAGGACGATTACATTGGCCGACTCCTGGCGAAACTGGAGCAACTCGGGATCCGGGAGGAAACCATCGTCATCCTCCAATCGGACCACGGGCATTCCACCGAACAGCGCGCCCATTTTGGAGGCGGCAGTGCCGGGCCCTATCGGGGAGCCAAGTTCAGCCTGTTCGAAGGAGGCATCCGCGTGCCGGCCATTATCAGTTGGCCACAGCAGCTTCCACAGGGAGCGGTACGGAACCAGATTGGGCATAGTTGTGACTGGTTACCTACGATCGCAGCCTACTGCGGGGCCGACATTAGCCAACTTGACCTGGACGGAACCTCATTGGCAGAGGTGATTGTCGACAATAGTCCGTCCCCACACGACGTGCTCCATTGGACGATCGGTAATAGCTGGGCCGTCCGATCGGGACAATGGAAATTGCTCTCGAAACCACGCGACACATCGCAGGGCCCCACCAAAGGCCCTGTCGCGCCCCTGTTTCTCGTTGACCTGGCGGATGATCTTTCCGAGCGGAAAAACCTCGCGGAGTCCCATCCCCAGATCGTCGAGCGCCTTGCGGCGCTGCATGAGCAGTGGTGGCAGGCAGCCCGCAACCAGGAAGGCAAGGGCGGCAAATAATGCCGCGTTTTTGCGTGACAGGGACTACGTGGCAACCGCGTCAATCGAACTGGCGTTTTCGCAGGCGGCCAGCTAAAATCACGATACGGTCAGAGCCATCGGGGTGTCCCAGTGGCCCTGCTTGTCGATGCGGTCCAGATTTCCCGGAATTTCGCCAAATCAAGTGCCAGGAGCGCAGGATATGTTGTCTGTACAGAGTCAAACATCGCTCAGTGGACAGAGGCCGACACGGCGTGAGATCCTCCGGATTGGTGCGTTGGGGACGACGGGGCTGTGCCTTCCTGACCTGCTCCGTGCAGAACAAGCCCGAGGAGTTGCCGGCCACAAGGCGGTGATCATGATCTACATGGTGGGGGCACCACCCCATCAGGACATGTACGACCTCAAGATGGACGCGCCCAGCGAGATTCGGGGCGAATTCCAACCCATCCCCACGAACGTGCCCGGCATCGACATCTGTGAACATATGCCGCGTCTGGCCCGCGTCATGGACAAATGCGTACCTCTGCGGTCGGTGTACGGATCGCCCAACGGCGCACATGACTCGTTTATCTGTTACACCGGCAATACGGTCCAAAACCAACCTGCCGGTGGTTGGCCCTCACTCGGATCCGTCGTTTCTCGCATCCAGGGCCCTGCCAATGCCGCCGTACCGCCTTTCGTCGGCCTCGCCCCCGATGCGGGGCACCCTCCGTACGGATCACCCGGTTTGCCCGGTTTCCTCGGGGTGGGACACGCGGCATTTCGACCCTCAGGGCCAGCTCGAGCCGACATGGTGCTGCAAGGAATCCAGCAAGATCGCCTCACAGATCGCCGCATCTTGCGCACCGCACTGGATCGTTTGCGGCGCGACCTTGATGCTGACGGAACCATTGACGGAATCGATTCCATCCAGCGACAGGCGATCGACATTCTCACGTCCAGTCGTCTGGCTGCAGCCTTTGACCTGAGCCAGGAACCGGCACACGTGCGGGCCAGCTATGGCAAAGGCCACACGGAAAAATATGGTGACGGCGCACCGCGAAATTGTGAGCATTTCCTGCTGGCACGGCGCCTCGTCGAAGCGGGCGCACGGGTTGTCACCCTCAATTTTGGCCGCTGGGATTTCCACAGCCAAAATTTCAGCGAAGCCAAGAATACCCACCTCCCCTATTTCGACCAGGGTCTGGCGGCCTTGATTGAAGATCTCGCGACACGTGGATTATCCGACGATGTGGCGGTGATTGCCTGGGGTGAATTCGGGCGTACTCCCAAGATCAACAAAAACGCCGGCCGCGACCACTGGCCGCAAGTCGGCGGCGGCTTGATTGCCGGTGGTGGTTTCCGCACCGGCCAGGTCATTGGAGCGACCGATCGCCTGGGTGCCGAAGTGGCGGAACGGCCGATTCATTTCGGCGAAGTTCACGCCACATTGCACCGTTTTCTTGGTATTCCCCCCCAGGCGACCCTGAATGATCTAACCGGTCGACCGCAATACCTACTGGGAGCGCACCGTCCACTCCCGGAATTGGCTTAACGCGTTGGTTTTATGGCACCGGGTTTCGTCATGGCGCTATCAGCACGCATCCTGGCCGGCCGGCTCGTGAAAATCTGGGGCGTTGCCGGGTGCCTGTTTGCTGCCACGGGGCGTGGTGGCGAAACGGAAAAACACTGGTCCTTCCAGCCACTCACGTCCGCGCCGGTTGTAGCCAATACCGCCTGGGCCCGGAACCCCATCGACACCTTCGTCGCCGCCGAACATTCCCGTGGCGGGCTTTCCCCAGCTCGGCCAGCCAACCCACGCAGTCTGATCCGCCGGCTAACGTTCAATCTCACCGGACTTCCTCCTGCCCCAGAAGAGGTGGAACGTTTTGTTGCTGCCTCGCGGAATGATCCACAAGCTGCAATCTTGACCCTCACGGACAGGCTGCTTGCCACGCCGGCGTATGGCGTACGCTGGGCGAGGCATTGGTTAGACACGGTACGCTACGCCGACTATTTACGTGAGGATCCCCTCGGTTCGAACAAGGCACCTCTCTATGAACTGTACGAGGCCTGGCGATACCGCGACTGGGTCGTCGACGCGCTGAATCGAGACATGCCTTATGACCTTTTTGTGCGCCATCAAATTGCCGGCGATTTAATGCCCAGCCCGGATGGCAAAAAGGTTTACCCAGACGGCCTGATCGCGACGAGCGTCCTTTCGTTCGGTTTCTGGGAGAACGGCTGCGCCGACAAGAAGAAAGTCGTGTCTGATATCGTAGATGACCAGATCGACGTGATCGGCAAGGCATTCCTGGGCCTCACGCTGGCCTGCGCGCGCTGTCATGACCACAAATTCGACCCGCTTACACAGGAAGACTATTATGGGCTGGCAGGGATGTTTTACAGTAGCCGCGTTCTAAAAAGCGTGGGCAAGAAAGGTGATCATACGGTCCTGCTGCGGACGCCGCTTACCACCCCAGATGATCACAGGCAGAAAAAACTGGCGCTCGATAAATTGAACGCCCTCAAAGACGCCCTTCACCAGGCCCGGTCGGACCTGCCCACCCCGGCCAGGATGTTGGCCTGGTTTGACTTTGAACAAAATACCCGCACGACCACGCTGGACAACGTTGGTGGCTATGCGGGAACGTTGCATGGCGACGCGATAATTGGCGATGGGAAATTTGGTCAAGGCGTGTGCCTGGATGGTGATGGCGACTTTGTTGACGGGACGGCGCAGCCTGACTTTCGAGTCAAAACAGGTACGGTAACCGCATGGTTTCGTTACGATGCCGACATTCGTAGCGAGGGACAAATTGCTGGGATGCCGTTCCACACGGCACGCTGGACGGATCCATACTACGGATTGCAGGCCTGGATTAGCCCCGACGGAACCCATCTCGGTGCGCAGGCCAACCATAACGGTGCAAGGATTCAGTCGATCTTTCCGTCCAGCACGCAGCTTGACATTGGCCCGGACGAGTGGCATCACATCGCAGCCGTTTATGATGGACGTTTTGTGCGTCTGATCCTTGACGGAAAGGCGGCTGGTTACGCCGCGGACGGAGGCGCCCCCGACGGCCACATCGCTTACCAGGGCGTTCCCAATTTCACGATTGGGACCCGCAATGTTGTCGATTCAGGGAACTTTTTCAAAGGTCGCCTCGACGATGTCAAGTTGTTTGATGCGCCGCTTAATCTTGCCCAGGTCCGCGCGGCGATGCAGACGCCAGCGCCCGAGGAGTTCGCCCTTGCTTTTCGCAACGGAACGATTCCGCGATCGTTGGCAGTTGCGTCAAAAAAACAACGGGCCCACATCGCGCTCCTACGGGCTGATCTCAAGCAACGCGAAGAGAGCTTTCAGGCAGAGTTTCCGCCGGAAGTGCCTTTGGCCATGGCGATCCAGGAAGGGGGCACTCCCGACAGCCTGTTCCCTGGATTCCAGGACGTGCCTGTGCATATCGGCGGTCGTTACGACCGCCTGGGCAAGGTCGTCCCACGCCGCATGCCGGTTTTCCTGGCTGGTTCAAACCAACCCGCCATCACCGCGGGGAGTGGGAGGCGGGAACTCGCGCTGTGGGTTGCATCGAAGGACAATCCGCTGACCGCTCGGGTCATCGTAAATCGTATCTGGCAACATCACTTCGGCCAGGGGTTGGTCCGAACACCGAACAACCTGGGCGTCCTCGGAGAATCCCCAACCCATCCGCGCCTGCTAGACTGGCTTGCCCGCTGGTTCATCGACGAAGGCTGGTCTCTGAAAAAACTCCACCGCCTCATTGTGACCTCGGCGACCTACCAGCAGTCGTCGCAGGCCACACCAGCGGTGCTCGAGCGCGATGCGGACAATCGCCTCCTGACAAGGCTGCCACTTCGCCGGCTTGAATCGGAACCCATACGAGACGCGATGCTTGCTGTGGCCGGGAACCTTGATGCGGAGCGGGGCGGTCCCGCCGAAGCTGAGAATTCGGTGCCACGAAGATCTCTCTACATCCAGACACGGCGTTTCGACCGCAATGAGTACGCCATGTTGTTCGACTGTGCCAACCCGGAACAGGCCGTGGCCCAGCGCACTGTTTCGACCACAGCGCCGCAGGCCCTTTTTCTTCTGAACAATGCATTTGTCCTGCAACAATCCACAGCGTTTGCCTCTCGGCTGGCGGCGGAAGTTCCGACGGACGGCCCCGCACGGATTCAACGCGCCTACGCACTGCTGTTCGCCCGCCCCGCGTCCCTGCAAGAACTCGCCGTTGCAGTCGACTTTATCGCGGCAGCGCCCAACCGGGAACAGGGCTGGCGGGAGTACGCACAAGTTCTGTTAGCGAGTAATGAGTTTTTTCATGTGGAGTAATGTTCCCTCCTGGCAACGAAGCGTTTGACACGAGGTGCGTCTGACAACGGTTTTGATCAACGGACGACGGCGGATCTTCCACTGATGCCACACCAGCAAGTTTTACAACCGACAATTTCACGGCGCGGCGCGCTCCAATCGGTCGGCGCTGGATTCGGCATGCTCGCGCTACACGGATTGTTGTCCGACACAACTGGGGGGGCTGTACCACGCCGCGCAGCAAATCCGCTGGCCGAGTTGCCTGCGCACCATCGCCCTACTGCGAAACGTTGCATCTTCATTTATTTGCCGGGCGGACCGTCGCAGATCGACCTGCTTGATCCGAAGCCGGAGGTTTCCAAACGCCACGGCCAGCCGCTGCCGTTCCAAATGCCAAACCTCGTTCGCACACGGACGAAGAACCTGTATGGGACAAAGTTCTCTTTTCGGAAACACGGGCAGAGCGGGATCGCAGTCAGCGAACTGTTGCCGAGACTCGCCACCTGCGTAGACGATATCTGTGTAATCCGTTCGATGGTCGCCGATAACATTAATCACGGAGGCGCCGCGTTGCAGATGCACACTGGCGAACAGGCGTTTTCCCGACCCTCCGTGGGTTCCTGGGCAACGTACGGGCTGGGAAGCCAGAATGAAAACCTTCCGGGCTTTGTGGTGATTTCCCCCAAGCCAACCTTCCAGAGCGGTCCTTTGTTTAGCTCCAGCTTCTTGCCCGCCGCGTACCAGGGCACTCTGATTCGTGATTTGAACAACCCGATAGCCGACCTCAAAAGTACGCCCGACTCGCAACGTCGGCAATTGGCGCAGATCGCGGCATTGCGGCGCCTTCACGACTTGCGCCGCGATCACGTGAGCAACGCGGCAGCGCTCGACGCGCGGATCGCCTCCTTCGAGCTGGCCTATCGGATGCAAGTCGAGGCCCCCGAGGCGTTTGAAATTGAACGGGAGAGCGCCTACACGCAAATGCAATACGGCTTTGGCAACCCTGATACCGAACCCATCGGCAAGCAACTACTGCTCGCTCGCCGACTGGCTGAAAGGGGGGTGCGGTTCATTCAGGTGTTCGACTCGTCACGTGGAAATAACGTCTGGGACCATCACAATCAGATTAGCAGCAAGCTACCTGCGAACTGCCGACAGAGCGATTTACCGATCGCCGGGTTCCTCCAGGATTTGAAACGCCGGGGCCTGCTTGAGGAGACGCTCGTCGTCTGGGGTGGCGAATTCGGACGGACGCCCACGGCCGAAGGTACGGACGGCCGTGAACATCACCCGTTCGGATTCACGATGTGGTTGGCGGGTGGCGGGATCAAGGGGGGACATGTCCATGGCGCTACCGATGATTTCGGTTGGCACGCGGTGCACGACAAGGTCCATATCCACGACCTTCATGCGACCATCCTGCACACGCTGGGGCTGAACCACGAAACATTGACGTTTCGCTATGGCGGCCGTGACTACCGACTGACGGATGTATTCGGACGCGTCGTGCAGGAGATCCTGTCGTGACCGTGCGAAACAACTCAATCAGATTTCCATCGCAGACTTCCAGGCAACCGCCTCCGCTGCGGAGGCCACAATGGCACCACTCCCCGCTGCGACACAAGATGGTGGTCCTCTTTTACTTGGCGGTTGCCGGTGTAAACGCCAGCCATCGTGATTTGTCAGCCCAGGAACAAACCGCCCCGCGTCCACTGCAGCTTCCCCCGGCACTGGTCCAACTGTTTGAACGCCGCTGCGGCGCGTGCCATCAAGGTGATGACTCGGCCGCTGGTCTAGATTTAACGAAGCTGCCGCAAACGCTCGAACAGCCCGGCATTCGAAACAAATGGGAACGGATACATGACCGTGTGAAGGCGGGTGAAATGCCCCCAGACGGCACGCTGCTACCTGCAGCAGAACGGGACTTGTTGCGGGAGGTGTTAGCGCCCCAGCTCCGCCGCGCCGACGCGGACGCGATCAACAAGGCTGGACGGGGGACGCTACGCAGGCTCACTCGGGAGGAATTTGAAAACAACCTGCGAGCGTTGCTGAATTTGCCACATCTCGATGTCCGTGACATGCTTCCGCCAGATCGTATCGAACACCAGTGCAACCGCGTGGCAGATGCTCTCGATTTTTCCCGCATTCAGCTGGCGGCTTATCTCGACGCCGTGGAGATGGCACTGCGGGAGGCGATGGCATCGTCCGTAACGCCACCGCCTGTCTTAAGGGAACGTCTTCAGGCCACCCAAATGTTTCAGGAGGCAGGGACCTTCGGCGGGCGCGAGGCGATGTTCTACGCCAAAAATTCCGAGATGCTCCCGTTGTCCGCTGCTGACCTGGCACAGGTACGTAAAACTGACGACCATGATTCTGCTGTGGAACTGGCCATTTTTCGTGCCGCGTCATGGCCGTACTACGGTTACCCCTATGGCTTTAAGGCTCCCGCATCTGGTCGTTACCGCATTCGATTTTCCGCGAGGTCGGTACGGCAACTCCGCGACTTTCGACTGCGCCCGGGCCTGACCACCGTTCCTTTGACCTTCCGCGCCCGCCAGCGGTCTGGACCAGATGTGTCGGGTGACGTGCGCGCCACAGGTGGCGTCCTTGATATTCACGCCGTCCCCTCCACGTTTGAGACGACGTTACTGCTGAAAGAGGGTGAGACGTTTGAATATAGCTTGCTGGGTCTCCCCGTACCTCGACCTATTAATCCTGTCAACGCTCCTCTCTATTACGATTTCCCCCCCATGCCAGAAAATGGCCACCCGGGAATCGCTTTCCAATGGCTGGAACTGGAGGGGCCCCTGCCGCCTCCACATTGGCCGCCGCCATCGCACCAAGTGCTGTTTGGCGACCTCCCAATTCGCGCAGCGCAGCAGAGTTCGTTGCCCGTTGAACTCATCACCGCCGACTCCAGCACTGAGGCGGACCGACTTCTGCGGCGTTTCCTGAAACGCGCGCAACGCCAGCCGTTAGACGAGTCCGAGATTGAACTTTACAGCACGCTGGTCAGCGCTCAACTCCGGTCCGGGACTCCTCTCGCCGAGGCGCTCCTCGCGGGATATGCCGCTTTTCTCTGTTCACCAGGTTATCTCTATTTACAGCCACCGCGCCCGTTAGCGGCACAACCGCTTGACCAGCACTACGCGGTTGCCCAGCGGCTGTCTCATTTCCTCAGCAATGGTCCCGCGGATGCGGAGTTGCTGGCTCTGGCCGCCGGCGGAAAACTTCTGCAGCCGGACATCTTGACGGCCCAGACGGATCGTCTGCTCGCGCGGCCCGAGTTCAGCCGGTTTGTCAGGAATTTCACCGATCATTGGCTCGCGCTACGTCACCTGCGACGCGATACGGTGGATCGCCGGCTCTATCCTGAGTATCGGTTCGACGACTACCTGATCGAGTCACTCGGACACGAAACTCGGGGGTTTTGTGAAACCGTTCTGCGAGAGAATTTTCCGGTTCGCACGCTGGTCCAATCGGCATTTGTGATGGTAAATGACCGTCTGGCACGCCACTACGACCTCCCATCGGTCGCTGGCTCCAGAATACGAACGGTTCAGCTGCCCACCACAACCATGCGCGGTGGCCTGCTTACGCAAGGTGCGGTGCTCAAGGTCACTGCCGATGGACGAAGTACGTCACCCGTCCACCGTGGTGTATGGGTCATGGGCCGCTTGTTGGGCACCCCTCCGCCCCCACCTCCCCCGGCTGTGCCGGCCGTATCGCCTGATTTGCGTGGCTCAAGCTCGCTCCGCGAACAGCTCGCGGCGCACCTTGCGGACACCCGCTGCGCGGTCTGCCACGCTGCATTCGACCCGCTGGGAGTTGTCCTGGAGAATTTCGATGTCATGGGGGCGTGGCGGACGCGGTACCGATCATTGGAAGAAGGTGAAAAAGTGACTGGGATTGATCGCGCTGGCCACGCGTATCGCTACTACGTCACGGACGTCGTTGACCCGCAGGCCAGGTTGGAGGATGGTACCCAACTAGACGACATTCGTGACTTGCAACGGTATCTCGTGACACAAGAACGGCAACTGGCCAGGAATCTGTTGCAACGTTTGACGCTTTATGCCACCGGCATTCATCCGCGTTTTTCGGAACGGGCCGTGGTCGAGGGTCTGCTTGACGCCTGTCAGCCCGCCAATTATCGGACGCGTGATCTACTACAGGCGTTGATTCACAGTCGGATGTTCCTGGGAGCGCGAGAGTGACCATGTTTGAACTTACTGCACAAGGCTCCGGTCACTCCCTCCCTCGTCGCGCACTGGTACGCGCAGCGGGCGTGGCGATCGCGTTGCCCTGGCTCGAGTCGGTACGCGGTAGCGCTGGTGTATTGGCACAGGGGGATGCGCCAGCCAGACGGATGCTCCTGATTTCCAACAACCTGGGCGTCCTGCCCACGGCATTTTTCCCCACCAACAACGGTCCCAACTACACACCGTCACCCTACCTCGAGCAGCTCGTCGAATATCGCGATCAGTTCAGCGTCTTCAGTGGGCTCTCCCATCTATCATGTGCGGGGGGGCACTCCACCGAGAATTGTTTTCTCACTGGCGCGAAACACCCGACGAGCAGTGGGTTTCGCAACACCATTTCGCTCGATCAGTACGCCGCGCTCTACCTGGGCCCGTTTACGCGTTATTCCAACCTGAACCTGGGCATCAATATCGACAAGGCAAACCGTAGTCTCTCGTGGACTCAGGACGGCACGCTGCTTCCCGTCGAAGATAGCCCGGCGCGGCTGTTTCGGAAGCTGTTTGTGCAAGGTTCCCGCCAACAGGTTGCCGCACAACTGGCTCACCTCGCGCGACGCGGAAGCATCCTCGACACGATCGGCGCCAGTGCCCGGAAATTACACGGTGCGCTCAGCCGTGCTGACCGAAGTCGCCTCGATCAATACTTGTCATCAATCCGCCAGCTTGAAGACCGTCTGCACCAATCCGACGCGTGGAGGCAACGACCGAACCCCATTCCGCAGCAGCCAGAACCCACAGACATTTCCGCAGCGGCAAGACTCTTCGAGAAGACCCAGCAGATGCTTGAAATCGCCGTCCTGGCACTGCAAACCGACTCGACGCGGATCGTTACCCTGATGATTGACGCTTTCGCGACGCCAGCGTTTGCGATCGGTGCGGACGAGAAAACCACCATGGGCTACCACTCGCTGAGTCACCATGGCCTGCGTGAGGATTATCTTTCCCAACTGACCAAAGCAGACATGCGGCAGATGGCATTATTGCGTGGTGTCTTGAAAGCCTGCGCCGCGGCCACGATCGGCAACGGCTCGCTGCTGGATTCGACCATGATCCTTTACGGCAGCAACATGGGGGACGCCAATACACACGACAATTCCAATCTTCCCGTCCTCCTCGCGGGTGGCGGATTGCGGCACG
>PBKU01000062.1 GCA_002722175.1 Magnetovibrio sp. | reverse complement strand
GCACCACCGTCGATCAGGTCGGCACCCAGGCCACCGTCGATCGTGTCGTCGCCGGCACCACCCATAATCGTGTCATCGCCCGATGAACCGTAAACCGTATCGTCACCGGCACCGGCCGTGATCATGTCATTGTCCAGGCCACCGTCGATCATGTCGTCGCCGGTACCGCCGGAAATGTCATCCGCACCTTCCTGGCCGTAGATGGTGTCATCACCCGCTCCGCCGTCGATCGTGTCGTCGCCAAGGGCACCGTCGATCGTGTCAGCACCGTCACCACCGGTCAGAATGTCATTGCCGGCAACACCTTCCAGCGTCATCGCCTGCGGACCGACCACCAGGACATCGTCGACAGTACCCGTACCGGTCAGCGTCACATGGCCGTCCTCGCCCGTGCTCACCGTCAGGTCGCCGTCGGCAAAGCGCAGCGTCTCAACGCCGGAGATCACATCCGTGCCCTCCATCGTCGTCGTATCGGTGATCGTCAGCGTGCCCATGGAATCGGCGGCAAACGTGAAGTCGGCCTTGTTGCCTGTAAATTCAACAGTATCCTGGCCCAGGCCGCCGTCGATCATATCGTCGCCGGTGCCACCTTCGATCACATCGTCACCCGCACCGCCTTCGATCACATCGTCACCGGCCGCACCGTCAATCACATCACCGCCGGCACCGCCGGTCAGGATGTCATCGCCGGAAACACCTTCCAGCGTGACCGCCTGCGAGCCGACCACCAGGACATCGTCGGCAACACCCGTACCGGTCAGCGTCACGTAACCGTCTTCCGCCGTGGTCACCGTCAGGTCACCATCATTGAAGCGGAGCGTCTCCACTCCGGAGAGAACGTCGATGCCGAGCGGCTCGGTTTCCGGAACGGCACTCTGCGCAAAGTTCCGGAGCGCCGCATTGTAGGCACCGGAACCACCGCTCGAGGTGTTCGTCCACGAAGCATGGGAAGCGGACGTGCCTGACTGGCCGTTGCTGACGTACGCAATCTCCCCTTCGCCGAGGCTCCTCAGTGTCCATTGATAACCGGTCCGGCCACCCGTCGAAGGTGCAACGCCGATCGTATCACTGCCCAGGCTCTTGAGCTCGTCCGTGTCGCCATGACCGCCGGCCGGGACAACCCCGCGGATGTCAACCGCTCCGGTGGTCAGGCTGTTGGCCGCATCAATCGCAACACCCGGCTGTCCCGGGGTATCCTGCGAAGAACCGCCGCCGACAAAGGAGATCAGCTGTGGATCCGATGGCGAGGCAATTGAATCATAACCCGTTACGAAGACCCGGCCGCCGCCCTGGACATAGGCCTCGAGGTTGCTGAACATGGCCGCGTTCGTGTGCGTGCTGCCGCTGCCATCGCCCGAAGCCTGCCAGTAGATTGCCGCATACTGTGAAAGGTCGCCCGACAGAGCCGGCGTGCTGCCGCCGGAGAAGTTGTCCATCACGCTGGTAACGTCATAGCCCTCGCCCTCGAGGACCGTGGCAATACCGCCGCTGCCACCCGAGTCGGAGACAAACAGGATGCTGGCCGTGTCACCCGCACCACCCGATGACCGCGTATCCGTCACCGTCAGCGCACCGTCTGCCGCCACCGCAAAGGTGAAGTCGCCCTTGTCGCCGTCGATAAGCACAACATCGACACCGGCACCACCATCAACCGTATCGTCGCCCGTACCGGCCGTGATCGTATCGTCGCCGGTACCGCCCGTGATATCGTCTGCGCCTTCCTGGCCGTAGATGGTGTCATCACCCGCTCCACCGTCAATCGTGTCGTCGCCAAGGGCACCGTCGATCACATCGTCACCGTCACCGCCGGTCAGAATGTCATTGCCGGCAACACCTTCCAGCGTCATCGCCTGCGGACCGACCACCAGAATATCGTCGACAGTCCCCGTACCGGTCAGCGTCACATGGCCGTCCTCGCCCGTGGTCACCGTCAGGTCGCCGTCGGCAAAGCGCAGCGTCTCAACACCGAAGACAACATCCGTGCCCTCCATCGTCGTCGTATCCGTGATCGTCAGCGTGCCCATCGCATCGGCGGCAAACGTGAAGTCGGCCATGCTGCCCGTGAACTCGACCATATCCTGGCCTGCCCCACCATCAATGGTGTCGTCGCCGGTACTGCTGACGATCCAGTCATCGCCCGCAGCCCCAGTAAGAACATCATTGGCACTGCTGCCCACGATCAATGTATGGGCATCCAACGTTGCTGTGAATTCCTGGGCAACCGCTAGGGTTTCAAGGGTCCCATCCCGATCCACATCCAGGGTGATCCGGTCGATTGGATCAATACGATGGTCCTCGATGGTGACGGTGTGCGTCACATTGTACTGATCGTCGTAGCTGAGAATCAAATCATCCGTGGCAAGATCAATGCCAGCGCCTGTCCACGAGAATTCAACGGGAAGCAGGAGGGTATCCGTTTGATGGGTCAGGGGCTCGAAGTGTTCTACCGAGTCGAGCGCTGCTGCCGAGGTGTCAATTGCCGTCTGCCAGCTGATATACTCCTGATCCGATTCAAACTGCGCCTGATTGTATTCGGCTTCTCTCTGTTCTGCATCGGCCTCTGCCTGGACCAGGTTACTATATGCATTATCATGATTGGCTTGTGCCGCATCCCGCTCTGAGGTCTTTGTGTCGAGTTCCGCCTGGGTGCTGCCCGCTGCATCCTCGGCCGTAGAGAGAGCACCCTGAGCGCTGATGTTGTCCGTGTCAGCCAGATCAAAAACGCCAATTGCAGCTTCCTTGTCGGCAGTCTTCTGTGCCAGAAGCGACTGGGCTACATCAGCGTTTGTCTGTGCCACTTGCAGTGCGCTCTGGGCGTTTACATAGGCGGTTTCAGCCGCACTGAATTCACCAATCGCGTCGGCTTTTTCAGAAGTTTCGGTCGCCAGCAGAGATTGTGCATCGCTAGCTGATGTCTGCGCTGCTATAAGTGCGTTCTGCGCCGCTGTATTCGTACTCTGCGCTGTACTGGCTGTGGTCTGTGCCGCCGAAAGTGCATTTTGTGCACTTGTATTCTGGGCAAGGGCAGCATCATATTCACCCTGCGCAGAGTTGAAGGCATTTAGCGCTGCCGTAACATCGGCCGACGTGCCACCACCACCGCTGACCTCGAAATTATCCACATACAAGCGCGATTCATATGCCTTATCACTATAGTTCATGACCCCGGCCCCGAAGGTATGCGATCCACTGGTCGTGGTCGTGTAGCTGAATGTCTGCCACGGGTTCTGTCCCGAGGTCGTAGTCTGTGTATTTACCAGGAATATGGCATCCCCGTCGGCCGCGGCAAATGCGAAGTCCTTCCACGAATTGTTATAGGAACCTTCACCGTTGACGAAGCTCCAGTCAAAGCTCACCGTTGCACCGGCAGGCAGATCAACCGTCGTCTTGATGGCCGCACCTTCTTTGCCGCCGCTAAGTGCGCTGTCGCTCGATGACACGCCAAGGAACGAGGCAATGCTCGACAGACTGGTTGTCTGTGAATTCAGGTTCACATAATAGCTTCCGTCAGTTGCGATTGACGACGACTGGCTGATCGAGGCCTGACCAGTATACGACCAGTCACCCCATCCGTTTTCGAAGCTCCACCCGGACGACGTCGATGCATTGGCCAGTGCGTCGTTATACGCAGCCTGGGCCTGACTTAAGGCCGACGTTTTCGCATCTAGGGTTGCCTGGGCTGAAGAGGCACTGTTCTGGGCAGCTGACAGCGATGCCTGAGCACTCGAATTCGCGGTATCAGCCGAGTTGGCGTTGGCCTGCGCCAGGGCCAGGGCACTCTGGGCATTCGCATCGGCCGAGACGGCCATGTCATACTCGCTGATGGCGTCAGCTTTTTCGGCCGTTTCAGTGGTCAGGAGTACTTGCGCATCACTATGCACTGTCTGGGCATCGGAAAGTGCGTTTTGCGCGGTGACATCCGTGCTTTCCGCTGCATCAAATTCATCGACGGCCATGTCCCTTGCCGCTATCGCCTGACTGAGAGCGGCTTCCGCAGAGGCGGCATCGCCCTGGGCAATGGTTAGTGTATCCTGCGCAGCGGTATCGGCCGCAAGAGCCGTTGCATGGGCATTAACCGCAGCATCAAGGGATCCATTTGCGGCGGAATGTTCATCCTGTCGCTGCTGCTGCACTCCCTCGGCGTCGTCCCGGCTCTGCTGGGCCGAACTTGCTGCAGCCGAGGCATCCTGATAGGACTGAAGCTTGGTCGCTTCGTCCGATACGGCACCCTGCCAGATATTCACCGCATTATGATGATCCTGAACCGCATTGCCGCCAACCCTGATCACATCGTCGCCAAACCAGGCAATAAAGGTATCATCGCCATATCCACCCTCGAGGATATCGTCCCCGTCGGCAAGATAAGACAGTTCCGCCGTTGCCGTGAACGTCCAGTCTCCCGCTCCCGGGCTGCTCTCCGACAGGGCCCCATGGAAGCCGCCTCCGAGAATATCATCACCGGCACCGCCGTCGATAATTAGATCGCTGCCGTCAGCACCGAAGATGATGTCAGCACCCTCATTACCCATGAGTGCATCTGCCCCGGCACCACCGGAAATCCAGTCATCGCCGGCATCGCCGTAGACCGTATCGTCGCCGGCCTCGGACCATATTGTGTCGTCACCAGAAGCACCGTAGATCAAATCATCACCGCTGTCGCTCATAATGATGTTGCCGAGGCTGTCACCTATGATTTCATCGTCAAGCGCACTGCCGTAGACGTTTTCAATACCCGACAGGGCATCCAGGCCACCATAGGCATCGACGGCATGTCCAATCTGCTCGACCATGAACTCGTCGCCGACCGGGCTGAGATCAACAAAAACTCCCAGATCGCTTCCTGCCATATAGTCAAGAGAGTAGTCGACGAAATCGCTGCCCGCTCCGCCATCGATATGATCATTGCCCAGGCTGCCAACAATTCTATCATCGCCGGCACCGCCGTCAATGAAGTCATTTCCGGAACCGCCGACAATATAATCATCACCCTCATTACCCACGATTTGGTCGTCGCCGCCCTGTCCGTAAATAGTGTCATCACCCGTTCCGCCATCGATGCCATCGGCCCCGGCTCCGCCATCAATTACATCGTCACCGGCATCGCCGCCGATGTAGTCATTACCATCACCGCCATCAACCGTATCGTCGCCGTCACCGGCATATACCGTATCCCAGCCCTGACCACCGGATACAAGGTCGTTTCCATCGCCCGCGTCGATCAGATCATCGCCCTCACCGCCATCAACGGTGTCATCGCCTGCGCCACCGGCAAGAATGTCGTTACCGGTGCCGCCGCCTATCTCATCATCGCCATCACCGGCCGTTATGGTATCCGCCGCCAGTCCGCCCTCGATGATGTCATCGCCGTCGCCACCGGTAATGACATCGGCATCCGCACCACCGTCGATGTAGTCATCGCCCGTACCACCATCGATGGTATCCGAGCCGGCATCGCCGTATAGAACATCATCCCCGGAAGCACCGCTAACCGTATCATCTCCCATATTACCCGAAACATGATCATCGCCTGCACCTGCATTGATCTGGTCATCGCCGTCACCGCCAAGAATATCATCATCACCGCCCGACCCGTAAACCGTATCGTCACCGTCACCTGCCGAAATCGTATCGTCACCGAAACTTCCATCGATGATATCGTTTCCATCTCCGCCATCGATTGTATCCATTCCGTCTCCACCGGTCAGAACATCGTCTCCACCCTCGCCCTCCAGTGTCGCGCCAAGCGGATACGCTGTTTCAGGACCAACGAGGGTGACGTCATCTGCAACCTCGCTGCCGGTTATCGTTACATAGGCCGGGTCGTCCTGTTCGGCCTTGGCGTCTCGGACGTTACCATCGACCAGGTCGATGGCGTAGTCTTCGGCGTTACCGGCGAAGGTTGCCACGTCGTTGCCGTCGCCGCCGATCAGGGTATCGTCGCCGGCCCCGCCAGCCAGGGTGTCGGCACCGGTATCGCCGCGCAGGATATCGTCACCGTCGCCGCCGTCGATCACCGGACCGGTGGTCAGGCTGGCCGAGACCGTGGTCTCGCCGGCGAACGTATCGACCGTCACCGTCTCGCTCTTCAGGGTCGTCGTCGTGGCCACGTTGTCGGCCGAGCCGCCGGCCGAGCTGGCCGCACTGGCCGAAGCGCTGAATGCTGTCCCGGGGAGGGTCGCCGTCAGCAGGATCTCGTCGACCGCGCCGCCGCCGCTGGCGGTTGCCGCAGAGCCTTCCGAGCTGTTGACTGCACTGATCAGGCCGAGACGCACATCGGCCAGGGTATCGCCGGGCTGCGCCGTGTAGCCGTAGTCCTGCCCGTCGAGGCTGATGGTGTAGCTGTCACCGGTCTCGATCGTCCCTGAAATCCGCACCAGTTCGCTGGTCGAACCGGCCACCGCGGTCGCCTCGATGGAGGACGAGAACGCCGTCGGCATTCCGTCGGCGCCGAAGCGCTGGGCGTAGATGCCGTAGTTGCTGCCGTCCTCTCCCTCGGACTGCCAGGTGACGACGAAACCGCCGTCGTCGAGGGCGGTAATCGCCGGCTCGGACTGCCGGTCCGCCGTGTATTCGTTGTTGACCAGTATCTCGTCGCCCATCTTATTGCCGTCCGCATCGAGCAACTGGGCCCGGATATCGTAATTGGAGCTGCCCTCGCGGCCGCTGTCGTCGCGCCAGGTGATGGCGTAGCCACCACCGGCAAGAGCGGTAACCACCGATTCATACTGGGTGCTCGAGGTGTAGGTGTTGACCAGGACCTCGTCGCCGATCGCCGTTCCTTCGGCATCGAAGCGCTGGGCCCGGATATCCCAGCCGGAACCGCCGCTGTGACCGGAGCTATCGCCCCAGGTGATGACGAAGCTGCCGTCGCTCAGGGTTGCCACCGAAGGTTCCTGCTGACTGCTTCCCACATGGCTGTTGACCAGAAACTCGCTGTCCGCCTTCTCGCCCGAGGCGTCGTAGACCTGGGCCCGGATATCCCAGCCGGAACCGCCCGAGTGGGCGCTGTTGTCCTGCCAGGTGACGACGAAACCGCCGTCGTCGAGGGCGGCCACGCCCGGGTAATACTGGCTGCTGCCGGTATGGCTGTTGACCCGCACCTCGTCGCCCACCGTCTGGTTGCTGCCGTCGTAGACCTGGGCCCGCACATCCCAGCCGGAACCGCCGCTGTGACCGGAGCTGTCACCCCAGGTGACGACATAGCCGCCGCCGGCCAGGGCCGTCACCGCTGCCTGGCTCTGCTCGCTTCCCACATGGCTGTTGACCATGAACTCGCTGCCCGCCGTGGATCCGTCATTGTCGAAACGCTGGGCCCGCACATCCCAGTTGGAACCACCGCTATGGGCGGAGGAATCCGTCCAGGTGACGATGAAACCACCGCCGTCGAGGGCGGCCACCGCCGGGTTCTGCTGGGCCGATGAGGTGTAGGTGTTGACCTGGAACTCGCTGCCGATCTTGTCGCCGGCACGGTTCATGATCTGGGCGTAGACGCCCCAGTTGCTGCCGTCCTGGTTGTACGACTGCCAGGTGGTTACCAGGTTGCCGTCGCTGAGCGTGGTCACGCTCGGATGCTGCTGGTTGTTGCTGCTCTCGGTGTTGACCTGGAAAGCTCCGGGCGTGCCCGCCGACAGATTGGTCAGGACCAGCTGCTCGCCCTCACCGCCGCTGGCGGCAATCATCGAGCCCATCGCCGGATCGGCGTTGATCGCCCCGATCAGGCCGGCCCGGACATCGACCAGGCTGTCGCCGGGCTGTGTTGCATAGGTGACTTCCATCCCCTCCACCGAAACGGTGTAGTGATCCTCGACCGCACCGGACAGGGTGATGGTGTCGACCTGGTTCATCTTGTTGACGCCGACCACCGTCAGGTCGTCGTCGCCGGCACCGAGATCGACCGTCTCCACGTCGCTCACCGAAACCCGGTCATCGCCGTCGCCGAACGTCACCGCATCGGCGCGGTCGGTTCCGGTAACGGTGGTCAGGCCGTCGTCGTCGGTCACCGCAGTATACGTTGCCGGATCGGCGCTCTCTCCGCCGGCTCCCGCTGTGCTGTCTTCGTCTGTGCTGTCTTCCGCTGCACTGTCCGTTGCCGCACCGGCACTGTCTTCGGCTTCTCCGCCAACCAGTCCTTCCGGCCGGGCCTGCTGCAGAACGCCCGGCTCGTCGACCGTCAGCGAGGTCGCTGTAACCGGGCTGCTGATAGTGGTCACCTGGCCGTCGGCAAGGCGGGTCAGATAGGTGTTGTCGGCATCGGAGCTGACCGCCACATCGCCGTCGCCGAAGCGCAGGGTCTCGATGCCGTAAAGGGTATCGGCCTCGCCGTCACCGGCTGTCGGGCGAACGGTCAGGGCACCGTCTTCGACGCTGATGGTGTAGTCGCCCAGGTCACCGCTGAAGATGACCAGGTCATTGCCTTCGCCGCCACCGATCCGGTCATCGCCCCGGCCGCCGGCAAGGACGTCGTCACCGTCGCCGCCATCGATGGTGTCGTCTCCGGCACCGCCAACGAGGATATCGCCGCCCGTTCCGCCGAGCAGGGTATCGTCGCCCGTGCCGCCGTAGAGAATATCATCGCCGGCACCGCCGTCGATGCGCGCACCCGCCGTGTCGGTGCCGCTGAGCACCCGCTCGACACTGGCCGCGTTGTCGTCGAGACCGTTGATAATCACGTTGTCGGACGAGGCGGTGGCGCTGAAGACCGCACCCACATCATGGCCGCGCAGGATAATCTGGCTGTCGCCGTCGCCTGGGAAAGCGGAAAGAACGTCTCCGATCTCGGCAATCGCGTTGAGATCGCCGATCAGGGCATCGCGGATGCCGGCCAGGCTGTCGCCGCCGGCAACCGTATGGCTGACACTGTGCCCATCGACCGTAACGGTGTAGCTGTCGCCGGCCTCGACCGTCCCGGAAATATTGACCGTGGCAATCTGGCGGACATCGGCGCTGGTTGAACTGAGAGTGCTGACCGTACCGCCGTTGTCGTCGACCAGACCGTTGTTGACCGCGTTCAGCGTCGTCGCCAGGGCCACCCCGGCGGTCGTCGCCGTAAGAAGCAGGGCATCACCGCCCGTTCCCGCCTGGGCACTGACCAGGCCAGCCGTCTGCGGATCGGCATTGACCGCGCCGATCAGACCGGCCCGCACCGAAGAAATACTGTCGCCCGGCTGCACCGTATAGCTGGCGTCGTGGCCGTTGACCGCGATGGTGTAGACGTCGCCGGATTCCACCGTTCCCGTGATCTCCACCCGGTCGACCTGGTGAATGGCTACGGTTGCCGCGTTCAGGTCATCGACCGTCAGGGCATTGTCGTCCAGGCCCTGGGTGACATTGACCGCATCGGCCGAGGCCACCAGGATCGATGGCGTTCCATCGGCGTTGTACTCCTGGGCAAAGATGCCGTAGCCGGAACCGTCCTGGCTGTTGGACGCCCAGGAGATGGCAAAGCCGCCGTCGGGCACCGCCGTTACCGAAGGTGCGTACTGGGTGCTTGGCGTGTGGCTGTTGACCAGGAACTCGTCGCCGACCGTGTTGCTCTCGCTGTCGAAGCGCTGGGCCCGGATATCGGCACCCGAGCCGCCCGAATGGCCGCTGTCGTCGCGCCAGGTGATCACATAGCCGCCGTCGGCAAGACCGGTGATCGAAGGCTCGTACTGGCTGCTACCCATATGGCTGTTGACCCGCACCTCGTCGCCGACCGTGTTGTTCTCGCTGTCATAGCGCTGGGCCCGCACATCGTTGGAAGAACCGCCCGAGTGGCCGCTGTCGTCGCGCCAGGTGACGACGTAGCCACCGTCGGCAAGACCGGTCACCGAAGGCTGATACTGGCTACTGCCCGTATGGCTGTTGACCAGCACCTCGTCGCCGACCGTGTTGCTCTCGCTGTCATAGCGCTGGGCCCGGATATCGGCACCCGAGCCGCCCGAATGGCCGCTGTTGTCGCGCCACGTGATCACGTAGCCGCCGTCGGCAAGACCGGCGATCGAAGGCTCGTACTGGCTGTTGCCCGTATGGCTGTTGACCCGCACCTCGTCGCCGACCGTCTGCCCGTCGCTGTCGTAGCGCTGGGCCCGGACATCCTCACCGGAGCCGCCCGAATGGCCGCTCTGATCGCGCCAGGCGACCACGTAGCCGCCGTCGGCAAGACCGGTGATCGAAGGCTCGTACTGGTTGCTGCTGGTGTAGGTGTTGACCCGGGCTTCATCGCCGGCCGGGACGCCGTCGGCATCGAACTGCCGCACCCGCACATCGTAGCCGGAACCGCCCGAGTGACCGCTGTCGTCGCGCCAGGCGACGGCAAAGCCGCCGTCGGAGAGGGCGGTCACCGAAGGTGTATACTGATGATTGCCCGTATGGCTGTTGACCAGAAACTCGTCGCCTGCCGCCTCGCCCTGCGGGTTGTAGATCTGGCCGCGGATATCGTTGCCGGAGCCGGGCGACGGACTGCTCTCGTCGCGCCAGACGACCACGTAGCTACCGTCGGCCAGGGCTGTCATCGACGGCTCGTACTGGCTGCCGCCGGTCTGACTGTTGACCTGGAACTCGTCCATGGTGCCCGTCTGGTTGGCCCGCAGCAGAATCTGGTTGTCGTTCTCACCGGGCATCGCCGTGGCAATCCGGGCTATCTCCCCGGTCCCGTTCAGGCTCTCGATCAGCCCTGCCTGCATCTCGCCGGCACCGTCGCCGTCCTGTGCCCGGTAGCTGGCTGTCGTGCCGTTCACCGTGACCGTGTAGACGTCGCCCGTCTCGATCGTTCCGGACAGGGTGACGATCTCCGTCTGGTGGGCAGGGCTCTCGCCACTGACCGCCGCCTTGTCGTCGCCGCCGCCGAGCTCGGCCGTCTCCACATTGGCCAGGGCCACCGCATCGTCGCCGTCGCCGAACGTCGCCGTGTCGATGCCGTCGCCCAGATCGACCATCAATCCGTCCTGGGCTGCGTCGAAGGCGAGCGTCTCATCGGCCGCCCCGCCGATCAGCCTGGCCGCCTCTGCCGGCGTACCGTCGCTATTGAAGCGCTGACTGAAGACGCCGTAACCGGAGCCTTCCTGGGCGTTGTCCGTCCAGCTGGCAATGAAGCCGCCATCGGCGGTTGCCGCCACCGCGGACTGGTTCTGGTATTGATTCGTATAAGTGTTGAGCACCAGTTCGTCGCCGACCGGCGCACCCGAAGAATCGTAGATCTGGCCGCGGACATCATTGTAATGACCGCCCGAGTGGCCGCTGTCGTCCGTCCAGGTGACGATGAAGCCGCCGTCGCTCAGACCGGTCACCGCCGCATCGAACTGACCGCCGGAGACGTAGGTGTTGACCAGAATCTCGTCGCCGACCGTGTTGTTCGCGCTGTCAAACCGCTGGGCCCGCACATCCGCCCCGGAGCCGCCCGAGTGGCCGCTGTCGTCGCGCCAGGTGATGACGTAGCCGCCATCGGCAAGAGCGCTCACTACCGGATCGGTCTGACTGCTTCCCGTATGCTCATTAACCCGGAACTCGTCGCCGACCGTGTTGTTCTCGCTGTCATAGCGCTGGGCCCGCACATCCGCCCCGGAACCGCCCGAGTGGGCGCTGTCGTCGCGCCAGGAGATGACGTAGCCACCATCGGCAAGACCGGCTACCGAAGGATCATACTGGCTGTTGCCGGTATGTTCATTGACCCGGAACTCGCCACCGACCGTGTTGTTCTCGCTGTCATAACGCTGGGCCCGCACATCCGCCGAGGAACCGCCCGAGTGGGCGCTGTCGTCACGCCAGGTGACGACGTAGCCACCGTCGGCAAGAGCGGCAACGGCCGCGTCGTACTGGCTGCTGCTGGTATGTTCATTGACCCGGAACTCGGCCCCCGCCTCAATCCCCATGGCGTCGTAGCGCTGGGCCCGGACATCCTCGCCGGAGCCGCCTTCGGGACCGCCTGAATCGCGGAAGACGATGACAAAGCCGCCGTCGGCAAGCGCCGCTATCGATGGATCGTACTGATTGCTCGAGGTATAGGTGTTGACCCGGAACTGCTCGCCGAGAGCAACCCCGCCGTCGGTAAACACCTGACCGTAGGTGCCCCATCCGGAGGTGTCGCTGTCGGTGCTGCTCGGATTGTCGGTCGAACTGTCCTGCCAGGTGACGACGTAGCGGCCGTCGGCAAGAACCGTCACCTGCGAGCCATCCTGCGTACCGGAAGTCCAGGTATTGACCGGAATATCGTCCGCCGCCCCCGTGGCCAGGCCAAGCTCGCCACCGTCACCGAAGCGCAGGGTCTCGATGTCGCTCAGGGTATCGGTTCCGTCGTCGCCGTCGGCCGTGTTCACATCGGTAATCGTCGACGCTTCCAGGTCGACCCGGTAGTCGTCCATCGCGCCCGAATAGGTGGCCACATCGTCGCCCGCGCCGCCGTCGAGGACATCGTCGCCGCCACCACCGCTCAGGATGTTGTCCTGGTCGCTGCCGATGATCTGGTTGTCCTCCTCGTTGCCCGTGCCGGAAACCGCATCGCCGCTCAGCTGAAGCGTCTCCACGCCGTCGGCCAGGGTATAGCTGTCGGCCGTACTGATTACCGTATCGGCGTCCCCTTCGCCGGCATTCTCGACAACCGTGTCGCCGGCATCGTTGACGACATAGGTGTCATCGCCGGCACCGCCGCGCAGCGTATCCTCACCGTCGCCGCTGATCATCCGGTCGTCGCCGTCGCCGCCGTCGACCACGCTCGCCGTCTCGCCCTCGACGCTGACAACATCGTCGCCGCCGCCCAGGCTGACGCTTTCCACGTTCTCGACACGAATGGCATCGTCCTGGTCGCCCAGGCCCAGGCTGTCATTGCCGTCGCCGAGATCAACGATCATCTCGCTCTGCGGCTGGCTGAACAGAAGCTCATCGTCGGCCGCACCGCCGGTCAGGCGGAAAGTGGAGATGGCAACGCCGTCGGCGTCGTAGCGCTGGCTGTAGACCCCGTAGTCGGAACCGTCCTGATAGCGCGATTCCCAGGTAACCACATAGCCGCCGTCGGCCAGGCCGCTGACCGCGGGCCGCTGCTGATAGTCGCCGACGTTCGTGTTGACCAGGAACTCGTCGCCCGCTGGCACCCCGTCGGCACCGAACCGCTGGCCCCGTACATCGTAGCTGGAGCCGTCCGAGTGGCCGCTCTCGTCCTTCCAGGTGACGACGAAGCCGCCGTTGCTCAGCGCTGCCGCCGAGGGATCCTGCTGGTCCGAACTGGTGTGGGTATTGATCTGGAACTCGTCGCCGACCGGTGTACCATCGGCTTCATAGCGCTGGCCGTAGACCCCGTAGGTGGAGGAGTAGTCCTGGTAGCGCGATGACCAGGTGACGACAAAGCTGCCGTCGTCCAGGCCGACTGTCGACGGTCCGTATTGGGTGTTGCTGACGTGGGTGTTGACCAGGAACTCGCCGCCGGCCGGTGCGCCCGCGCTGTCGTAGACCTGGGCCCGCACATCGTGGCTGGAACCGTCCGAATGGCCGCTGTCATCGCGCCAGCTAACCACATAGCCGCCGTTGGCCAGTCCCGTCACTGACGGCTCGTACTGGCTGCTGCCGGTATGGCTGTTGACCAGCACCTCGTCGCCGACCATGTTGTTCTCGCTGTCAAACCGCTGAGCCCGCACATCTATCCCGGAACCGCCCGAGTGACCGCTGTCATCGCGCCAGGCAACCACATAGCCACCGTCGGCAAGACTGGCAACCGAAGGATCGTACTGGTTGCTGCCGGTATGGGTGTTGACCTGGAACTCGCCGCCGAGCGGCTCGCCGCTGCTGTTGAAACGCTGCCCACGGATACCTTCGGTCCAGTTCTCCTCCCCGGTGTGATAGGATTCCCAGGTAACCACATAGCCGCCGTCTTCGAGGACCGCCACCGAAGGCTTCTCCTGAGATTGGTAGGTGCCGGTGTTGATCCGGAACTCGTCGCCCGCGGCCTGGCCAAGAGAATCGTAGTGCTGGCCGTAGATGCCGTAGTCGGTATCAGTCATGCCGCTCTCGCCGTGCGAGGTCCAGACGATCACATAGCCGCCGTCGGCAAATGTTGCCACCGTCGGCTCAAACTGCGTGCTCGAAGCCCGGGTATTGACCTGGACTTCGCCGTCGTCGTCGCGCGAAACACTCAGCTCCCCGTCGGCAAACTGCAGCGTCTCCACATCGCGCAGAGTGTCGGTGCCGCCATCGCCGGCGATATCTTCCACCCGGATGCCGTCCGCGCTCGTCTCGATCCGGTAGTCTTCCATGTTGCCGGAGAAGACCGCCGTGTCATCGCCTTCGCCGCCGTCGATCAGATCGTTGCCGGCCCCGCCGGCCAGTGCGTCGTCGCCGGCCCCGCCGTCAACCGTATCGTCGTCGCCACCGGCCATGACCACGTCGTCGCCGTCGCCGGCCCTAATCGTATCCGCACCCAGGCCGCCGTCCAGCTGATCGTCGCCAAGACCACCGGAAATCCAATCACTGCCGGCTCCGCCAAAAAGAATGTTATCCGCTGCGTTGCCCATCAGCTGATCGTCGCCGGCATCGCCGAACAGGGTGATCGGACCGTCGCCGCGAATGCCGACCACATCGTCGCCGCCACCGGCATGAACCGTCTCGGCGTCGACCACGAAGAACGTATCATTGCTGTCGCCGACAAAGGTCACGGTATCCTCGCCCGCTCCGAAATCGATGCTGCTGTAGTCACCGATGCCGCTGAACTTGAAGCTGTCGTCGCCGTCGCTGCCGAGCAGCGTGGTCAGCTCGCCCGGCGTGCCGTCGGCGTCGTAGCGGATGGCAAAGACACCGCGGTTGGACGGGCTGCCGCCGGTCTCACCGGAAGAGGATTGCCAGGTGACGACGAAACCGCCGTCGTCGAGGGCGCTCACGGATGGGTTGTTCTGGTCGCCGGAGACATGCTCGTTGTTGATCAGGAACTCACCACCGGTCGCACTACCCGTCGCGTCGTAACGCTGACCGTAAATACCCCAGCTGGAGGAGTGGTCCTGATAACGCGATTCCCAGGTGACCACATAGCCGCCGTCGGCAAGTGCCGTCACGTCGGGATTCTGCTGATGATGGTAGGTGGTGGTGTTGACCCGGAACTCGTCGCCGATCACCGTGCCGTCGGCCTCGTAGCGCTGGCCGTAGACCCCGTAGTTGGAGCCGTCCTGGTTGTTCGATGCCCAGCTGACGACAAAGTCACCGTCGGCAAGGCCCGTCACCGAAGGCTGATACTGCGTGCTCGAAACATGGGTGTTGACCAGGAACTCGCCGCCGACCGGGGGCCCTTCGCTACCGTAGACCTGGGCCCGCACATCCTGGCTGGAACCGTCCGAATGGCCGCTGTCATCGCGCCAGCTAACCACATAGCCGCCGTCGGCAAGACCCGTGATCGAGGGCTCGTACTGGCTGCTGCCCGTATGGCTGTTGACCCGGAGCTCGTCGCCGGCCGGCGTGCCCGCACTGTCGAAGCGCTGGGTCCATACATCGTAGCCGGAGCCGCCCGAGTGACCGCTGTCGTCGCGCCAGGCGACGGCAAAGCCGCCGTCGGCAAGACCGGTGACCACCGGGTTGTACTGGGTGCTCGAGGTGTAGGTGTTGACCATGAACTCGTCGCCGACCGGGCTGCCCGTGTCGTCGTAGCGCCGCGCCCGGATATCCCAGCCCGAGCCGCCGTCGTGGCCGGAGGTATCCATCCAGGTGACGACGAAGCCGCCGTCGGAGAGCTCGGCAACCGAATCCTTGGACGCCTGCTGCTGGTTGTTGCCGGTCCAGGTATTGACCTGGAACTCATCGCCCAGGCCGATGCCGTCGGCGCCGTACAGCTGACCGCGGATCCCGTAGTCGGAGTCCTCGCCGGCGCCATAGGACATCCAGGTGACGACGAAATTGCCGTTGCCGAAGGAGGTCACCGCGGAATTGAACTGCTCGTGGTAGGTCGCCGTATTGACCTGGAACTGCCCCTGCTCTTCCTCTGAAACCGTCAGGGTGACGCCGTCGCCGAAACGCACCGTCTCCATGTTGATCAGGGTATCGGTGCCCTCGTCGCCGCCCGCATCGGACGGATCGATGTCGATCACCGTCTGGCTGGAAAAGTCGAAGGTAAACCCTTCGGCGTCGCCGGCAAAGTCGGCAATATCGACGCCCGCACCGCCGTCCAGCGTATCGTCGCCCAGGCCGCCGTGGAGAACGTTATCGGCCGCGTTGCCGAGGAAACTGTTGTCGAGGGCGTTGCCGGTCCCTTCGACCGCATCGCCGGAAAGAACCAGCTGCTCGATATTGCTGCTCAGGGTGGTCGTCTCCAGGCTCGAAATGACCTGGTCGAAGCCACCGCCGGTCTGCTCGACAAGAGTGTCTTCCAGGGAACTGACATAATAGGTGTCGTCGCCCAGGCCGCCGATCAGCGTATCGGCCCCTTCACCGCCGACAAAGACATCGTCACCGGCACCACCGGCTAGTTCGTCGTCGCCCAGGCCGCCGTACAGGACATCATTCCCGGCACCGCCGTCAACCACCGCAGCCGTCTCGCCGGTCACCCTCAGATAGTCATCGCCGCCGCCCAGGCTGACCGTCTCCACGTTCTCGACGCTCAGCGTGTCACGCGTGTTGCCGAGAATCAGGCTGTCATCGCCCGCACCCAGGTCGACCGAGACCCCGGTCTGGCCATCGGCCAGCATGATCGCCTCATCGGCAATGCCGCCGATCAGCCGGGCATCGACCGTCGGTGCGCCGTCGTTGTCAAAGCGGCGGGTGTAGATGCCGTAGTTGGAGCCGTCCTGGCTGTTGGACGCCCAGGTCACGGCAAAACCGCCGTCAGCCAGGCCCGTCACCGAAGGCTGGTACTGCGTGCTCGAAACATACTCGTTAACCATGAACTCGTCGCCGACCTTGCTGCCGTCGCTGCCGTAGACCTGGGCCCGCACATCCTGGCTGGAACCGTCCGAATGGCCGCTGTCATCACGCCAGGTGACGACGTAGCCGCCATTGCTCAGAGCCGCTACCGAGGGCTCGTACTGGCTGCTTGAAGTATAGGTGTTGACCCGCACCTCGTCACCGACCGTGTTGCTCTCGCTGTCATAGCGCTGGGCCCGGATATCGGCACCCGAGCCGCCCGAGTGACCGCTGTTGTCGCGCCAGGTGATCACATAACCGCCGTCGGCAAGACCCGTCACCGAAGGCTGATACTGGCTGTTGCCGGTATAGCTGTTGACCCGCATCTCGTCGCCGACCACCGTCCCCTCGGCATCAAACCGCTGGGCCCGCACATCGTTGGAAGAGCCGCCCGAGTGACCGCTCTCGTCACGCCAGGTGACGACGTAGCCGCCGTCCTCAAGCGTCGCTATCGAAGGCTCGTACTGGCTGCTCGAAGTATAGGTGTTGACCCGGACCTCGCCGCCGACCATCGCCCCGTCGCTGTCAAAGCGCTGGGCCCGCACATCGTTGGAAGAGCCGCCCGAGTGACCGCTGTCGTCGCGCCAGGTGACGACGAAACCGCCATCGGCCAGTCCGCTCACCGCAGGATCGTACTGGCTGCTCGAAGCATAGGTGTTGGCCCGGAACTCGTCGCCCGCCGCATTGCCCTGGGCATCGTAGACCTGGCCGCGCACATCCCAGCCGGAACCGCCATCGTGACCGGAGGAATCCATCCAGGTAACCACATAGCCCCCATCGCTAAGCGACGTCACCGACGGATCGCGCTGCTCGCTCGTCGTATAGGTATTGACCCGGACCTCATCGCCGACCGCATCGCCGTTGACATCGTAGCGCTGGGAAAAGACACCCCAGCTGTTGCCGTCCTGGTTGTCAGAAGAACGCCAGGCAACGACATAACCGCCATCCTCGAGAGCCGTGACCGACGGCATGCTCTGCTCGCCCGACGTGTATGTGTTGACCTGAGCCTCCGAACCCGGCGCCGACGAGATCGAAACCTCCGTGCCGTCGCCGAAACGAAGCCGCTCGATATCCTCGATCGTATCCGTGCCCTGGTCGACGTGGTCACTGAGGGATGACAGAAGGACTGTTTCGACCGCCAGGTCACCATCGTTGAAGCGCAGCGTCTCCACCCCGGAGATAACGTCGATGCCTTCATCCGTCGTCGTGTCCGTAACCGTTAAAGTACCATCGACTGAGACAGCAAAGGTAAAATCCCCCTTGTTTCCGTCGAACTCAACCGTATCCGAACCCGGGCCGCCTTCGATCCGATCGTCGCCCGTACCGCCAATGATGTAGTCATCGTTGGCGCCACCGTCGATCATATCGTCACCGACACCACCAGAAATATTATCCGCACCTTCGCCACCATGGACCACGTCGTCGCCGACACCGGCTATAATTAGATCGTCCCCAGTACCGCCGACCAAATGGTCATCGCCCAAACCGCCATCAATACTATCATCGTCGGCACCCCCGTCGATGTAGTCATCGCCCGCATCACCGGCAATGGTGTCGGCACCGGCCGAACCTTGGACCGTGTCATCGCCCTCGCCGGCCATGATCATGTCATCATCGGCACCACCATCAATGAGATCAGCACCAGAACCACCGTCGATATAATCATGACCCGTACCACCTTCGATCGTATCCGCACCCGCATCACCCGTGATGGTATCATGACCGGTCGAACCATGGACCGTGTCATCGCCCTCGCCGGCCGTAATCGTATCGTCACCCGCACCACCGACCACATGATCATCGCCCAAACCGCCATCAATACTATCATCGTCGGCACCCCCGTCGATGTAGTCATCGCCCGCATCACCGGTAATGGTATCGTCACCGGTCGAGCCAT
>PBKU01000061.1 GCA_002722175.1 Magnetovibrio sp. | reverse complement strand
CATATGAAGAGAAACCTGTAGTTGAGCTTTATAACAAAGCTATGGATTCATTAGAGGCAGAAAAATTAAAAGCAGCTGCCACACAATTTGACGAAGTTGAGCGCCAGCATCCGTATTCCATGTGGGCCACAAAAGCACAATTAATGTCAGCTTATACATATTATCAAGCTAATCGCTATGATGATGCCATAGCTGCACTTGAGCGGTTTATCCAACTGCATCCAGTCCATAATGATACACCCTATGCACATTACCTTAAGGGGCTATGTTATTATGAACAAATTTCGGATGTTGCTCGTGACCAAAAAATGACAGAGCTTGCGATGAATGCATTAGAGGACGTGATAAAAAAGTTTCCAAATTCAAAATATGCTAAGGATGCAAGGCTTAAACTAGATTTGACTGTAGACCATCTCGCAGGAAAGGAAATGGAGATTGGTCGATTTTACCAAACCAACGGCCACCTCCTTGCGGCTGTAAATCGTTTTAGAATAGTAGTAGATCGCTTTGATACAACCACCCACACACCTGAGGCATTGCATCGATTGACCGAGTGTTACCTCTCCTTGGGATTAAGCGATGAGGCGAAAAAATCGGCAGCTGTACTTGGCCATAATTTTCCTGGAAGCGAGTGGTATGAAGATTCTTTTTATCTTATTCAAGGTGGCCCCCCAGACAAATCAACCCCAGAAAACCCTTGGTATATTTTCTGGTAAATCATTTCGGGTAAGTTGTTATGCTGCAGTCTCTTGCAATCCGTAATGTAGTGCTTATTGAAAAATTAGATATTGAATTTCAAACAGGCCTTTGTGTTCTAACAGGGGAAACAGGGGCCGGAAAATCGATTCTGCTGGATTCACTTGGACTTGCCTTAGGTTTACGCGCTGAACAACGACTGGTTGGAAAAAACTCTAGTGAAGCATCTGTTACAGCGGTTTTCGACCTAGAAAAAAACCATAAAGCTATTCTCTTTTTGGAGAATAACGAATTAGAATGTCAAGATGAGTTTCTTTATTTAAGACGCAAGCTTGGCAAAGATGGGCGATCAAGGGCTTTTATTAATGATCAACCGGTCAGTATTAGCATGTTGCGTGCCGTTGGGGAAACTCTTGTTGAGTTTCATGGCCAGTTTGAAAGCCGTTCTTTAATGGATGAAAAAAACCATGGCCATCTCCTTGACATGCGCGGTAGCTATGACGAGCTATTGGTGAGTGTTGGTGATGCATTTGAGCAATGGCAAGAATCCAAGCGTTCACTATCGAATTTCGTGTGCGAAGTAAAAGGCAACGAAACGGAACAAGAGTTTTTAAAATATTCCTTGGAGGAATTAGATGAACTGGACCCAAAGGATGGGGAGGAAGAAAAACTCGCAACTCGTCGTCAATTAATGCTTCACGCCGAAAAATTAACTGAAACACTTGATTCGATCGACTCGTCTTTTAACTGTGACGCGGGGGTAGAAGAAATTTTTGTGAAATCGCTCCATAAACTTTCTAAGTTAGAAGAAATTTCGCAAGGTGAGTTTTATCCTGTTGTTGATTCTATTACCCGGGCACTAGAAGAAGTTAGAGAAGCATCTAGTCAAATAAACAAATTATCAGGTGATATCCATTCAGATAGGTCAGAGCTCGAATGGGTTGAAGAGCGGCTGTTTGCCTTACGTAAAATTGCCCGTAAGCATGGAGTGGAAGCAGATAACCTATCCACACTACGGGAGGAACTTGATGGAAAGATAGCAGCTATAGAAAACAAAACCAAGAGACTTGAGGATTTAGAAAGCAATGTAGTTAAAACGAGTGGCGAATTTTTGCAAATAGCGAAAACTCTAGCTAATGAGCGTTCTTTGATTGCAAGGGAGTTGGAGAAAGATATTTCACATGAGTTAAAAAAATTAAAACTAGGTGAGGCAAAATTTTGTATAAAGTTTGAGAAACTTGATGAAGCACAATGGAATAAGACGGGGGCTGAAAAGGTTAAATTTCATGTGTCGACGAATCCGGGAAGCACACTGGGTCCTTTAAGTTTGATTGCGTCTGGTGGGGAGTTAGCTCGTTTTATGTTAGCTCTCAAGGTTGTTTTGACAGAAGCGGATCCAGTTCCCGTCTTGGTATTTGATGAAATTGATTCAGGGATAGGTGGAGCTACATCGAGTGCTGTTGGGAAGCGACTTTCGAAATTAGCGGAGGGTGTTCAAGTTCTTGCTGTGACTCACTCACCTCAAGTGGCGGCTTACGGCGATTATCATTTGTGGGTGCAAAAAGAGGCAAATAAAGGTGGAACAGAAACAATAATAATTCCGTTAGCTGAAGCAGCAAGAACTGAGGAAATAGCACGTATGCTTGCGGGTGCGGAAATCACATGCGAGGCAAGGGCGGCTGCCAATAGTTTGCTAGCACGTGAATATTATGAAAAATAAAAAGAATCTTAGACACGTACCTATCGTAGCTTTGTCCAGAGCCGAGGCAGCAGTAGAGGTAGCGACCCTAATAAACGAAATTACAAAGCACGATAATCTTTATTACCAATATGACGCACCAATTTTAACTGATTCAAAATATGATGAACTAAGGAATCGACTGGTTAGGATAGAAAAGAGATATCCGAACCTTAGCAGACCATTGAGTCCAATAAAAAAAGTAGGGGCTAAACCTCACCCAAACTTTAAAAAGATTGTTCATGCTCGCCCAATGCTTTCTCTAGACAATGCTTTTAGCAGGAATGATATTACTGAGTTTAATAACCGTATCAGGCGTTTTCTTAAAATATCAGAAAGTGAAACTATTGAATTTGTAGGGGAGCCAAAAATTGACGGTCTTTCAGTATCTCTTCGGTATGAAAATGGAAAATTCGTCCATGGGTGCACTAGAGGTGATGGTAATACAGGTGAAGATATTAGCGCGAATCTTCAAACGATAGCAGAAATTCCAAAATCTATTGAATATAATATTCCACTTATCCTGGAAATTCGTGGGGAGGTATTTATTGGGAAAAAAGATTTTTTTGAATTAAATGCACGACAAGAAATTGTTGGAGATAAGGTTTTTGCAAACCCGCGTAATGGGGCAGCGGGGTCGTTGAGGCAAAAAGATCCGGGGGTCACTGCTGAGCGGCCATTGCGCTTTTTTGCCTATGCTTGGGGAGAAGTTGTTGGAGTGAACGATTCTGGAGATGGTAATGGGTTAGGATGGGCGCAACAATGGGATTTTTATAAGTATCTTCGCGAATGGGGGTTCCCAGTAAATTCCTATGCTAGAAAATTGAATTCAATAGATAATATTATGGAGTTTTATCAAGAAGTTCAGCAAGGCCGAGAAAATTTGGATTATGAAATTGATGGCGTAGTGTACAAAATTAATCGGCTTGACTGGCAGGAGCGCTTAGGTGCTGTAAGCAGATCACCACGTTGGGCTGTCGCACACAAATTTTTAGCGGAAAAGGAGCAAACTGTAGTAAAGAGAATTGTAGTGCAAATTGGGCGCACAGGCGTTCTTACACCAGTAGCTGAGTTGGAACCCGTAAAAATAAGTGGTGTCTGGGTTCGTCGCGCTACACTGCATAATGAAGATTATATTATCGAAAAAGATATAAGAGAAGGCGATTCGGTTATTATCGAGCGCGCTGGCGATGTAATTCCAAAGGTAACAAATGTTGTAAAAAGGGAACGGTCAGTTTCTGCTCCTCCTCCATTTCGGATGCCAAAATCCTGTATAGAGTGCGGCAGTGAAGTTGTGCGTAAAAAAAATGAAGCAGCCCATAGGTGCTCCGGAGGATTGATTTGTCCAGCACAGGCAGTAGAGAGGTTAAAGCATTTTGTATCGCGAAATGCCCTTGATATTGAGGGGCTAGGCGGGAAACACATAGTTGAATTTTGGGATAAGAAATTGATTCGTACCCCTGGCGATATTTTTAATTTAAGATTGAAATCAAGGAACGTTCTTGAAATGCCTGGGTGGGGGGAAAAATCTTTTGCAAATTTGGTTGAAACTTTAAATAAGCGTTCTCAAGTCGAATTATCGCGCTTAATTTATGCGCTCGGGGTACCTCAGATAGGCCAGAATGCGGCCCAATTGTTAGCTAGGAACTATATATCATTTAATGATTGGTACGTTGCAATGAAAAAAGCGGTGAATGACGAAAAATCGCGGCTAGAACTCTTGAGTATTGATGGTATTGGCCCAGGCATGGTTGATGACTTATTAAATTTTTTTCGTGAACCGCACAACTTGCACGTGCTTGATGAATTAGCTGAATCTTTAAAAATCACTGATTGGGTTTCTCCTATAATTTCGGACTCGTTTTTTTCCGGTAAACAAATAGTTTTTACGGGCACCCTCACTAACATGGGGCGTTCAGAGGCAAAAGTTCGGGCGGAAACTTTAGGTGCGAAAGTTTTAAGTTCGCTATCTTCCAAAACAGATTATCTAGTGGCAGGCGATAGCCCAGGCGGAAAGTTAAAAAAAGCACAACAAATTGGGGTGCGTGTCTTAACCGAAGAAGATTGGTTGCAGTTGTCGGGAAGTAAACGCTAATTACAGCATGTAGAACTAGCCTGGATAGCTAGCTTGCATTACGAAAAAATAGATAGTCTGGAACACTATAGTTTTGTTAAATAAGAAAAAGTTCTTGTTTGCCAGCCCTTAAAAAAAGCTTTCTATGAATGTGTAAAATGAATTAATCCGTGTAGGGTGAGCTCTAAAGCGACGACGCGCTTCCCCGCAATCTTCAGGGTTAAAATTCGATTGGGTAGCACGGGTTTCTTGGTGAGCTTCATGGAACACTACAGTCGCTTCTGACGAGGTTTTCTCATTAGGTGTGACGCTAGAAATCATCCGTTCAATTTTCATTAGGAGGGTGCTTATGTCCTCCCCACATACTTGAGCTTTCCCACTTAGAATTCCAAGTTTTTTTAGGCCAACAAGTAATTGCTCTTGCTTGTGAAAACTCTGTTGGGTTTGCTTTAAAGGCCGCATTAATTGGAACCGTGAATTTGAATACCGTGATTCAGGTTGTTTTTCACAATTCTCAAAGAGAGTATTGCAGACCTTTAGTAGTTGGAAATAGGATTCCCACCTTGCTAAAATCTTTGGTGAGTTTAGGGGTAAACGCGGATCGCTAGAATTACCTAGCCAACGACGGCTGATTTCAAATCGATTATACTGGCCAGAGATAATTTTTGCAGTAGTAAAAATTGTATCCCATTTCTTCTGAGAACTTTGTGGGATTCCAGATTTTGGATTTAAACAAAGAACTTGAATGAAGGCGTGCCGGTAACCGCTTTCATCAATGTTACCTGTTTCTTTTCGCTTAGTTTTTTCACAATTAGTTTCAAGGAGATCACCTCTCTTATGCGCCCAAGTTTCTGGATCATCATTCTTGCGTTTCGGAAAATGATAAATAACTATTTCTTCATTCCAGTTTCTATTTTTTGGAAAATTCCGTACCCAGGTCTGCATTATGGTATGGGAATTTTTGCTATTCTTACCAGGCATCCAGTTTGGCGGGGGATCGGCTAAAAGAATTTCACCATTAAAATCGGCAAATACTATAAGCGGCGCAAAAGATGTGACGACACATAAAACAATGATGTGTAGTGCGGTCAAAATCATATTTTCAAAAGCTTTCGTAAGAGCTGCTATTTCAAAAATAAACATCTAAGAAAATCATGATGTACATCTTATCGGGTTTTTAATATGTATAATTTGGAAAGCCTATTGTCTGTAAAATGACCTGGCCGCGCGACGCCAGTTTCTTAGTGTAAATTGTCTGGAAGTTCATTTATCGCGTTTGTAATAAGTTCACGTGATTTCTTTTTGCTAATATTTTCGTCAAAAATAGACTTAGTTGCTGAAATGGCTACTTCGACCGCATAGTTATGGATTTTTTGAAGGGCCATATTTTCTGCTTGCTTTATTCGTTGCGCAGCGATCGACTCTCGTCTAGCCAATTGAATGGTTAGTTTCTGTGTCGATTCGTTAATCATTCGTTGGCCCTCTTCCTTTGCAGTTTTAACTAGGTTTTCTGCTTCGCTTATGCCATCGCGTTGTTTGCGTTGATAGCTTGCTAGCAGTTCTTGGGCCTCTTCCCGAAGTTTTAATGCTTGTTCTATGTCGGATTGAATCTTTTTTGCTCTCTTATCAAGGGCAGTTAAAAGGGCCTTTTTTATAGGTATGAAAGTAAGAAGAATGAAGATTAGGAATGAAGTAAAAGTCCAAAAGGATGGATCATCAAGCATTCTTATTTACCTTATTCAGATGATTAATAGTGTTATTGACCTGTTGACTGACGTATTTTTTATCCAATGATTCATGTATCAGTTTTTCTGCCATGATAACTACTGCATCTTCTGAGATGTTAGAAACATTTTTCATAGCGGTTTCTACGGCATTAGCTATTGCTTTATCACTTTCTGTTATTTTATCACGCACCTTTGAATCGAGTTCCTTAGTTTTTGAATCAGTGATTTTTACAATTTCTTCTTTAGCTTTTCGAATTTCCTCGGCTGCCTTGTCATGTGCTTCCTTTAGAGTTTTTTCATAGATTTCCAAAGCTTTTTGAGCATCTTTTTGATTTTCTTCAGCTTTAGCTAGGTTGTCTTCAATTCTAAACTGCCGAGCTTCGAGGACACTATCGATTTTTGGTACAGCTACCTTCCAAACTATCAAAAACGTTAGTCCAAAAGTTATGAATAGCCAAATAAGCTGTGGCGAAAATGTGCTAACATCCAACTGTGGCATTTTACCAATTCCCTTTTACAAATAGAGGGTAATAACAGAAGACTTAAAATTTGATTTAGCCAAAAAGGATAACTAACGCTATAACAAGGGCGAATAATGCTATTGCTTCAACCAAGGCAAATCCAAGCATTGTCATTGGGAAAACGGCACCTTGAGAGGCGGGATTTCGCCCGACAGCTTGAATAAACGAAGCAAAAATAGTTCCTATGCCTATTCCTGATCCAATTACTCCGATGACTGCGAGGCCCGCACCTAAAAGTTTTGCAGCTTCAATTTCCATATTTAAATTCCTTTCTTTAAAGTAATTAGTGAAATCAGATTTATCAGACTATTAAATCTTTCATTTTTAATGCAAATGAAGAGCATCATTCAAATATAAGCAAGTTAAAATTGTAAAAACAAACGCTTGTAGAAAGGCAATAACAATTTCTAATCCCGTTAGTATTACGACAAACCCTAATGGGAGCCATCCAGCTATTAGCCCCATTGAAACAACAAATCCAGCAAATACTTTCATTAGTGTGTGTCCAGCTAACATATTTGCAAATAAACGAACACTTAAGCTAATCGGGCGGGACAAGTAAGATATAATTTCAATTGGTACAAGTAATGGGGCCATGATCAAGGGAACTCCAGGAGGCATAAAAAACGAAAAAAAATGGAATTTGTGTTTTACGATTGCAATTATTGTGACACCGAGGAAAATGAACATAGCTAAGGCAAATGTTACAATAATATGGCTAGTAAAAGTAAAACTATAAGGAATCATCCCCCACAGATTACCGATCAGTACAAACATGAAAATGGAAAAAATAAATGGAAAGTACACACGGCCTGCTGTTCCTACGGTGTCACGAAGCAAATTTGCTATGAACACATACGATAATTCCACCATAGACTGCCAACGACCAGGGATCATTGTGTGATTTCTCATTCCAAGTATCAAAAAAATACTGATAGTAATGACTGACAACATCATAAATAATGACGAGTTTGTGAAAGAGGCGTCTATGCCCCCTATATCAAGTTCTATCAAACGTTTAATCTCAAATTGATTAAGTGGAGAATGTCCTTCAGCCAAAGTGTAATTCCTTTAATGTCATAATCGTTTTCGCATATCGGGGCTAACCATTTTTATGCGTTAGGATTTTTTACTATTTAATAGATTATTTTGGTTCTCTGCTTGTCGATATACGTTTAAAATTCCTGCTGCACCACCGAAAAGAACAAAAATCAACATCAACCATGGCTGAGAGCCGAATAATTGGTCTAGAAGCCAGCCGATACCAAAACCAATACCCAAAGCCGACACTAACTCAATAGAGATCCTAAACGCAAGGTTGAGACCGGCCGTTGTTTCACTTTTCTTCTTTAATTGCCAGATTTCACTATCTTTCCGCTCTAATCGGGCTTTTGAAAGCTTTATTTCAAAATTATCAAGTTTTTTTGATTCCTTGCTATTCAATCTAGCTCACCCACTTCCCAATTTATCTGCCTAGTTCTGTATCCTGGCACTACTTTTTCTAGCAGAATTAGTAATATATATCAAAGTTACATTGTCGATTATTTTTGTTTTAAAGCTGTTACCCGCGTTTTTAATTGTCAAGCGTAATATTTAATGATTTCAACGGCCTGACAAATATATTTTCAAGTATCAATGTCTCAACGGTATAATTTTTTTATATCTCAAATTACTCAAAACGTCTTACGTGGGAAACAACTTTTTTTGTTAGAGTTGAGAGCGCTAGCTCATCTAAAGCTAGTGGCGAGTGCCAAATCCCATTGATATTATTGTTGTTCGACTGAGTTTTTGTAATTGCTACCTGTAAGATTAATTGGAAATGAGAAAAAACATGCTTGACCTCTCCGGGAAGTAAATTCCAATCAGCAGTTAATGGAGCCTTTTGAAGGTCTTTTACTATGTTTTTTTCGGGGTGCCAATTAGAGCCAGGAAGATCAATCATACCTCCCAGCAAGCCACTTTCCGGGCGGCGATAGAATAAAACCTTTCCATCTGGACGGTGCAGCCAGAAGGCAAGTCCCCAACGTTTTGGTTTAGGTTTTCCTTTGTTTTTGTGCGAATATTGAAGCAGGTCTTCGTTGCCGCAGGCGTTGCATTTGGTATTTATTGGGCAACGGGGGCAATCGGGGTTTCTGGGCTTGCATATTAATGCGCCTAAATCCATTAGCGCTTGGGCAAAGTCCCCGGGGCGCTTTTTTTGTGTCAAGCTGGTTGCAAATTTATCGATTTTTTTATTAGTGACAGATTCTGTGCCACGAATAGCGTGAACTCTAGTTAAGATTCTTGCAACATTACTATCTATGGGAATAACAGGGCAATCAAACGCAATAGCTGCTATTGCAGCGGCAGTGTAGATACCAACTCCGGGAAGTTTAATAAGCTCCTGCTTATCCCTTGGGAAAGTGCCATTTAAGTCGTATGCAATAATTCGAGCACATTTGTGCATATTACGAGCCCTTGCGTAATAACCCAGACCCTGCCAAGAATTTAAGACTTCATCTAGTTCTGCTTTAGCTAGAGAATTTATGGTTGGCCAACGTTTAAGAAAAATTTTAAAGCGAGATTTTACTGTTGCGACTGTTGTTTGTTGTAGCATAATTTCTGACACCCAGATCTTATATGGGTTTGGTCTTGCGCCTGGTCTAGTCCGCCAAGGTAATTTTCGGCCGTTCATGTCGTACCAATTAATTAAACTGGCATAAAACGCATTTACGGAGTATTTTTGTTCTGGCACCTGGGTTTTCCTCGGCAAAATTTTATCATATGTTCTAATAGGAAATACTATAAGATAACATTAGCTAAGCATTTTCCAATGTTAATGGGAGCTACATGGAAAAATTGATATGAGCAGAAAAAAAATTCGGACACAATTCCCCCGGGGAGTAGCAGATATAGTGATTAAGCTGACGAAACCAGTTTTTGCAAAACGAGGTTTTGCAGATGGTTCAATAGTGCGCGATTGGCAATTAATTGTTGGTCCAATGCTAGCAGAAGTGACAAGACCAGTTAGAATAATTAGTGGCAACTCTAGTGAACATTCGGGAACACTTGTTTTACATGTAGCTAATGGCTCAGCGGCAACAGAAATTCAACATAACGAAAGCTTTATTCGGGACCAAATCAATACTTATTTTGGTTTTTCTGCGGTAAAAAGGATTAGATTAGTTCAAACTTTTTTTCAGAGTCGTACAGATAGTAAATACAAGAAACTAACTCCCTTAAAGACGAATGAACAGCCTCCACCGGCAACCAAATCAGCACTTGAATCCGTAGATGATTTAGAGGTCAAGAACGCCCTATTGTCACTTGGTCTTTCTGTAGCTAAAAGGTGTGCTGATAGAAAAATCTCTTAAATTTTTTGAACAAGATTAGCGTGAGAGGATACACTCAAGTGATGGTTCGTCAAATTGTAAACATGATTATAGGTGTTAGCCTAATTTCTATAGTTTTTGCTAAGTCACCTTATAGTTTTGCAGAATTGCTTGCGACTGAAGTTGCTATGCAGGAGGCTGCGTATGGTGAAGAAGATGCCCCGCTCCAAATATTAGAATTTGCATCCCTTGGCTGCTCTCATTGTGCCGCATTTCATAAAGAAACATTTCCAAAACTTAAAAGCGAGTACATAGACAAAGGAATGGTTCGGTTGGTCTTTAATGATTTTCCTGTAAGCACGCCTGCCCTTGCGGCAACAATGATTGCGCGTTGCGCAGGTCCAGAAAGATATCTTGGGATGGTTGAAGTATTTTTTAAGGGGCAAAAGAGTTGGGTTGGCGTAGAGGATGTGTTGGGAGGGTTAAAGCGGGTAGCCCGTTTTGGTGGGGTAAGTGCAGCCGATGTTGACAAATGCCTTAACAATGAATCATTGCTGAAAGCAATTCAAGAAAAAGCAAGGGCTGCAGAAGAAATGTATAAAGTAAAATCTACACCATCTTTTGTAATTAATGGCAGTACGTATGCCGGCAACCTTTCGTACGAAAAATTAAAAAAATTAATTGATGACGAACTGAAGATACAGTAAATGCTCTAATATCGCGAGCTGCAGCAAATAAATGCAAAATGTTTGAGTCTTTTTCTTTCATTCTAGGATGGTTTCCAAGCTTGTTGAGCCTGGGCTTAAGGTTAGAGTTTTTTGATGGAACTCGAATTAAGGAGTTTTTGTAGCTTTGCTCCATTTTTCAAAATTAAAACTCAGTGGGTTCAAGTCTTTTGTTGAGCAGACAGAGTTGGAAATTAACTTGGGCCTTACTGGCGTAGTAGGACCAAATGGCTGTGGAAAATCAAATTTAGTTGAAGCGCTTAAATGGGTTATGGGGGAAACTTCGCCAAAACAAATGCGGGGTGGTGAAATGGAAGAAGTCATTTTTTCAGGCACACAGACCCGCCCCGCCCGAAACTTTGCGGAAGTAACTTTATCTCTTGACAATTCGACACGCCGCGCACCTTCACAGTTCAATAGTTCGGATGAAGTTGATATAAACCGTCGAATCGAGCGAGATAAAGGATCAATTTATAGGGTAAATGGTGTGGAAGTTCGCGCTCGGGATGTTTATTTATTGTTTGCGGATCAGGCTACTGGAGCTCGCTCAACAGCACTAGTCGGCCAGGGTAGGATCGGTGCCATTATTTCAGCTAAACCCCAGGACCGAAGAATTCTATTAGAGGAAGCGGCAGGCATCCGGGGGTTGCATGCACGTCGCCACGAGACAGAATTACGTTTAAAGGGCGCTGAAACAAATTTAAATCGTCTCGACGATATAATCATAACGTTGGACACGCAGCGCGCAGGGATAAAGAAACAAGCTCGACAGGCTACCCGCTATCGCAATTTATCAAGCCATATTAGAAAAGCCGAAGCAACTCTACTTTATGTGCGGTGGACTGCAGCTAAAAACATTTTCTCAACTCAGCAAGACGAAAATAAGAAAGCTGAGAAAATGGTCGTTGAGTTAAGTCGTATTGTTGGAAATATGTCTAGTCTTCAACTTAATGAAGCTGCAAAATTACCCGAACTTCGGCAGAAAGAAGCTGAAGAAGCGTCGAAATTTCAACGTTTTCAGCTTGCGCTTGAAAATCTTGATGCTGAGAATAATCGTGCGGAACTCGAGCGGGCAGATTGCCAGGAATTATTGAGCCAGCTTGTAAATGACCAAGCTCAAGAGGAAAAGATAGCTGAAGAGGCAGTCGCTTCTATTGAAAGGTTAACACGTGAACGTGAAACTATCAGTATTTCCCTGGACAGTGAAAAAAGGGAACTGGAAAAACAAACGGAGTTATTTGAACAGTGCAACTTAAAAACAAGGGAGTTAGAGGTAACGCAAAATTCACTTACAAAAGAAGTCGGTGATGCAGAGGGGCAAAAAATTGTTTTAGAGCAAAGGGAAAGCGAACTAGAGGGCATGTTAGTGAGGCTCTCGTCTCGGAAAGAAGAAATTAGCAGAGAAAGATACGAATTAAAGCAAAGCTGCCCCGAGGCAAGTGCAATTGAAGGAGCATCGGGAGAAGTTGGGAAACTTGAAATTGAGGTTAGCGGTGCGCAAAATATTTCCGAAAATTCGGAAGCTGCACAGGTGGATTGCGCTGAATCTTTAGAAAATGCCCGCCGTAATTTACAAGATTCTCTTTCCTCATTTTCTCGGTTGGAAGCGGAAACGGCTGCTCTCGAAAAGATCCTTCATTCCGAAGAACAAGGAAATTGGCCACTTTTGGCTGATCAAATATCAGTTGACCCAGGTTATGAGGTGGCACTAGGAACTGCATTAGGAGAAGACCTTAATGCATCTATTAATGCCGAAGCACCTATGCACTGGCGCACATTTGATGTAACTGAAGAAAATGTATCCCTTCCTTCGGGAGTTAGAGCCTTAGCTGAAAAAATTAATGGTCCCCCAGCGTTATCTGGCCGTTTATCTCAAATAGGGATTGTTGACGGCAAAAGCCAAGGTGACATGATGGCCAGGCAGTTAAAACAAGGTCAGCGATTAGTTACCCGTAAAGGTGACTTGTGGCGTTGGGATGGGTTTACCATTACTGCTGAGGCATCAACCGCAACATCTGTTCGTTTCGAGCAAAAAAACCGGCTGCGTGAAACGAAAGAGCAACTGAAGGACGCCCGTAAAGAGCTAGAGCAAGCTGAAATGTTAGCTAAAACTATGCGGGAAAAATTGCGTCTTGCCGAAGCGAAAGCACAGGAATCTAGGGAGTCGTATGCCCAGAAAATGGCTAATCTCGAAGAAACTCGGCGCCACTATGGTGAGCTAAAGGAAAGGGCAACTAGCCATGCTTCTATGTTGGTCTCGCTAGATAATCAGTTTGAAAACATTACAAACGATTACCTTGAATCTGAAAAGAAACTCGTTGATACGCGAGCGAAATTATTGGGTATTACAGATAATTCGGAAGTACGAAAATCTTTACAAGAAGCAGCAAGCGCATTGCAGGAAAAACAATTGGAAGCACAAAACAACCGCGATGTTTGCGAGAGGCTACAGCTTCAATTTCAAAGAAAATCAGAACGGTTCAAAGTTATTGAGGCTGAATTGACCCTATGGTTGAAACGATCCGATGAGGCAACACGGAAACAAGATGAATTTTCTAACCGTCGACAGGAAATAGAAGCCCGCTACAAACGACTATCGCTTGTCCCTGAAGAGATAAAGAAAAAAAACAGGTCGTTGCTAGAATCCATTCAATCAGCAGAGGATGACCGAAAGTTGGCAGCTGATAGACTTGTTGAAGCAGAAAAGCGCTTATCTGATTGCAATAAGAAACTTAGGGATGCTGAATCATCTCTTTCCGAGGCACGTGAAAAGAAAATTCGCGCGGAGGGTGCACTGGAGCAGGCAGCTGTGGTGTGTGAAAGCATTTCAGAACGGGTAGGTGAGAGACTTGATTGCGAACTTGAAGAATTGTTGGAAATAGCTGGTTTGAAAGAAGGGGAGATCATACCAGAGCTGCAAATCGCTGAGAGGAAAGTTGAGCGTTTGTTGCGAGAACGGGACACCATGGGGCCTGTAAATCTTCGGGCTGATCAAGAAATGATTGAATTAGAAACTCAAATTGAATCGTTAAATTTAGAGAAAGATGATTTGATTGAGGCAATAAAAAAATTGCGACGTGGTATAGCCGAACTAAATCGTGAAGGACGTGACCGGCTTTTAGAATCATTTAACGCCGTGAATGGGCATTTTAAAAAAATCTTTGTTAAGCTTTTTGGCGGCGGGCATGCTTATTTAGCACTCACTGAATCAGAAGACCCCTTAGAGGCAGGTTTAGAAATTATGGCTAGCCCCCCTGGAAAAAAATTACAAAACTTGACATTATTATCGGGCGGCGAACAAGCCTTAACAGCACTGGCTATGATTTTTGGAGTGTTCCTTACAAACCCAGCCCCGATCTGCGTATTAGATGAAGTGGATGCGCCTTTGGATGATGCTAATGTTGACCGTTTTTGTTCGATGTTGGAGGAAGTGGCAAAGAACAAAAGTACTAGGTTTTTGATTATTACCCATAACCGTATCACCATGGCACGCATGAACCGCTTATTTGGTGTAACAATGTCAGAGCAGGGGGTATCACAACTAGTTTCTGTAGATCTGCAACGGGCGCAGGATCTGCGGGATGCTGGTTAAATTTTCCGAGTTTTGTTCGTAGAGTTCGTAGAGTTTAAATAGAAACTGCTTCATAGACAGCTTTAAAGTCTTGGTTGATTTCGGTGGCAACTAGATTTGCAATTGCTTGACAATTTAAAAATGCTTGTCCTTTGTTTTCCAGTTCAGTAAGGCGAAGTAGCTCAGTAGCCCGATTGGCCACTCTTTGCATGCCAAGAAATTTAGCACTTATTCTTAGAGCTTCAGCTTCTAGAGCAACACCCTTTAGATTGCCGACCAAGGCGTAGTTTGTTAGCTTATTGGCTCGCGCCAAGTCAGCAGTTTCTGCATGGGAGACTAATACTTCAAGCTTTTTAGCACCGTAATCATTTACTAGCTGTTTTATAGTTGTAGTATCAATCAAATTACACCTTTTTGTTTACGATGAATACGAAATTAAGGTTTCAATTGGCATATCAATGCGCTTTCTTCCTTCAAGAAAATTTAATTCGATTATGCAGACTCCGGCCACTACGTTAGCTCCTATAGATGACAATAATGCCTTTGACGCTGCCATAGTACCGCCTGTAGCTAGGAGGTCATCTAAAATGACCACTCGTTGAGCTTTTCGAATTGCGTCTTCTTGGACCTCTATTGTATCGGTACCATATTCCAGTGCATACTCATAAGAAATTGTTTTTCCAGGGAGCTTTCCCTTTTTTCGTATCATTATGAAGCCAAGGTCGAGGACAAAAGCTAGGGGGGAAGCTACAATAAACCCGCGTGATTCGATGCCGACGAGCATATCTGGTTTGTAAGATTTAACTATATTCGATAAACGTTCCAAAGTAGTTTTCCATGCACTGGGGTGGGCTAGCAGAGTTGAAATATCATAAAAGAGAATCCCAGGTTCTGGGAAATCTGGGATAGAACGGATATGTTTTTTTAGATCCATTTTAGCGTCCAATTGTAGGGTTAAAGTTTTATATGATATTGCAGTTTATCTAGCAGCGATGCAATGAAGTAAAACTAGCTGTCTAACAAAAATATAACAATATTTTTTCTTGATGGGGCTATTAATGAACTTACCATTTTAGTGGACAAAATCGTATTAAGACGAAGTACCTTTAGATTTATCATTATAAGATATAATAGGTTAACCCTCCCCTTGATTTTAAATATGATTTATGCTTTAGGACAAGCTGTCTAAGGGACAGGACCTATCAACTGGGTGTTCAATAATGCCATGACTATTTTCTCTGAATAAGAATAACTAGGAAGTTGAGCAGGTAAAAGTGTATGACTAAGGTTTTTCAGCGAGATACAAGGTCCAGTTTGCCCGTTGCCATGTTTGGTGATGGAATCTATCTCATTGATTCTGACGGGAAACGGTATTTGGATGCTTCTTGCGGTGCTGCAGTGTCCTGTCTTGGCCATTCTGACCAAGATGTTATTCGTGCAGTAAAAGAACAAATAGAGCAATTAGCTTTTGCGCACACTGGTTTTTTTTCATCAAAGCCTGCAGAAGAATTAGCCAATTTTTTAATAAATGCCGCACCAAATGGTATTAAAATGGCCTATTTTGTATCTGGTGGTTCGGAAGCAATTGAAACCGCGTTAAAGATGGCAAGGCAGTACCATGTTGAGGTCGGAAATGAGAATCGAACGCACTTTATTGCGCGAAAACAAAGCTATCATGGAAATACGCTTGGTGCTCTTTCTGTTGGAGGGAATTTTTCTCGCCGGGCGGTTTATGAGGAGATGCTCCTCGCAACAAGTCATATATCGCCATGTTATCCATTTCGATATATGATAGCTGATGAAACTGAACAAGAATACGGATACCGGGTCGCAAATGAACTTGAAGCTGAAATAAAGCGTATTGGCCCCGATAAAGTTGCTGCATTTGTTGCAGAAACAATTGGAGGCGCCACCGCCGGTGTACTACCTCCAGTAAAGAATTATTTCAAGTATATACGTGAAATTTGCAACAAATATGGTGTTTTGCTTATTCTCGATGAAGTAATGTGCGGCATGGGTCGTACTGGGACACTTTTTGCTTGTGAACAAGAAAATATTTCTCCTGACATAATATGTGTCGCTAAGGGCTTAGGGGCCGGTTACCAGCCTATTGGAGCCACTCTAGTGCAAGAAAAGATATACCGGGCATTTTTTGAAGGTAGTGGTAAATTTCAACATGGGCACACTTATATGGGGCACCCAACGGCTTGTGCGGCTGCGTTGGCAGTACAGGAAAAAATACGCGACTCAGATTTATTGCGAGGGGGTCAGTATAAAGGAAAAATGATGATGGATTTGTTATGGGAAGAATTCAAAAATAACGTTTACGTTGGAGATATTCGGGGCAGGGGTCTATTTTTTGGGATTGAGCTGGTCCTTGATAAGGTGACAAAGGAACCCTTCCCATTACATATAAATTTACATCAAAAAGTAAAGAAAAACGGTCTTAATAATGGCTTGATTTGTTACCCAGGTGCGGGGACAGCTAATGGGGTTATGGGCGATCATATCTTGCTTGCCCCCCCATTTATAATTACAGAAAAACAAATTGTTGAGCTCATTAGCTTATTGGCTAGGACTATAGAAGAATCACTGGCTGAAACAGGGCTCTAGTGATTGAGAATAGAAATAATATTACTAATAGGTATTGTGGTCAGCAGCTACTATATATCTCTTTTAACAGTATGGTGATGTTAGCGTTTCCTCGTTAGATAAAAAAAAGTTTTATGAGGATGCCTTTGTGTTTTGGGCGCGTTGCCATTGCGACACAAGCACTAAAATTAGAACAATTATTCCCACTACATATCCCCAACTACGATTTAACTGATCTAAGTTTTTTATTTCTATTTTTGTTATTTTATCTTGAAGCTCGATCCCCTTCTTTTCTGCGAAGCTGTTTGAAATAAACTGATCAACAACATACGTGCCTCTCGATGGCTTCAATGTTGCGCCGAGATACTCTGAGACGTTAGTATGTGTGTTGGAATCAAGCTTAAATTCGAAAAGCTTATATCTATCACCATAATTCGTGCTTCGTGTGATATGGACTCTGATAGATTGAACCTGGTTTCCCTGATGTTCTATTGCAACCTTATGATCTAGAGTTGAGAATGAAGGCGAAATGATATTAACAACACTGTCTGGCCGAAACAATGCAACTGTCACTAATAGCAAACCAATCACCTCATACCATTTAGCACGGGTTAAAAACCACCCTTGAGTTGCGGCAGTGAAGCAGATTATCGCAATTAGGGATATGGTAAAAATAAACAAACCATGCCAAAAACTAGTGACACCAATTAACAACAGTTCTGGATTGAAAATAAAGACAATGGGTAATATCGCAGTTCTTATTTCATACCAAAATGCCTGGACTCCTGTGCTTATAGGGTCTGCACGCGATATGCCAGAAGCGGCATAAGCAGCAAGGCCAACAGGTGGTGTCACGTCTGCCATTAAACCGAAATAGAAAACATAGAGGTGGACTGCTATTAAAGGTAGAAAAAAACCAGCTGAATTACCGATCTCAACAATAACGTTTGCTAGCAAGGCCGCTACAACAAGATAATTTGCTGTGGTTGGGAGCCCAAGGCCAAGAATCAGGCAAAGAGCCATAACCATAAATAGCAAAACATAAAAATTTCCCCCGGATACAATTTCAACTACTTCAACCATCGCGTTGCTAAGCCCACTTGAGGCAACTGCCCCTACTATGATTCCCGCGCATGCGATAGCAATAGATACTGGGATCATATTTACTGCGCCCCGTACAAGCCCGCTAAAAACGTCGGTGCAGCCCTCCAAAAAACCTAAAATAATATCGTTAATATCGCTCAGTCTTCGTTGTGAGATACGTTGACCGATAATTAAGATGGCAAGAGTTAAAATGCTGAAAAATACAGAGCTTCCAGCAGTCCATCGTTCTATGATAAGAAGGTAGACGAGAACGGCTATAGGTATCAGATAGTGTATCCCTGAGATAAAGGTTGGCCAAATGGTCGGTATTTTAGATTCTTCCATGCGCATTAGGCCATGTTTTTGAGCTTCAATATGGGCAATAAAGAATAATGCCAGATAGGTAATGATAGCAGGGATAAAAGCATGGGTAATGACTTGGAAATATGTAATACCGAGCATTTCTGCTATTATGAAGGCGGCTGCTCCCATGATCGGCGGCATGATTTGGCCATTCACTGATGCCGCTACTTCAATCGCCCCTGCCTTCACAGCCGAAAACCCAGTGCGTTTCATCGTTGGAATAGTGAAAGTACCTGTTGTCACGACATTGGCAATAGAAGAACCTGATATCATTCCAGTGAGGCCAGAGGACATGATTGCAGCTTTAGCTGGACCACCTCGGAAGCGTCCGACCAAGGCAACAGCTAGATTTAAAAAATACTGTCCTCCTCCCGCTTTTTCCAGGAGGGCACCAAAAAGAACAAAAAGAAAGACAAAATTCACAGAAACAGATATAGGAATGCCAAATATAGCTTCACCAGTTAGCCATTGGTAACCAACTAAGCGTTTAAAAGACAGGCCCTGGTGTGCAATTACGTCAGGCATAATTTGCCCAAAGTAGGAATAAAGTAGAAATGCTGATGCCACAATCACAAGGGGCGTTCCAATTGCCCGTCGAGTAGCTTCTAAAAGCGTAAGAATGCCAAAGCTGGCTAACAAGAGTTCTAACGGGAACGAAAAAGTATAGCCAAGCAAGGAAAGGGGAAGCTCTAATAAAACCCCGTTTCGTTCGACAATGCCATGATATGCAATGTTTAGGTAAAAGGCACAAAAGCCGCCGCAAACCGCCAAAATTAAATCGCTAAACGAAAAATTATTACGTCTTCGGGATCTTGATAGTGGAAAAAGAAAGAAACATAACATTAAGGCAAAGCTTAGATGAATGCCGCGTGCTGGAACGTCTATGAAAACTCCAATCTCAAAAAGAAATGGTAGAGGGGAAGCATGCCAAAGTTGAAAAACGGACCATGAAGCTGCAGTGATAACAGCTAGGTTCTGGTGCCACCCCTGAAGGGTCCTCGCACGCTCTTCGATTTCGAAACTCGGTTCTTGTATTTGTTTGTTTTTTTGCACAATAAGAAAAAGGCTCCCAAGAAAGGGAGCCTATTTAAAGTCAAATTACATCCAGCCTTTTTCTTTATAATACTTTATCGCGCCATCATGTAATGGTGCTGAGAGGCCGTTTTTGATCATTTCTTTTGGGTTGAGATTTTTAAATGCAGGATGTAGCTTCTTGAAGCTATCGAGATTTTCAAATACTGACCGGACAACCTCATAGACGGTTGTAGCATCTACATCTGAACTCGAAACAAATGTTGCCATTACGCCAAAAGTTGTAACATTACTTTTTTGGCCCTTGTAAAACACTCCTGCCGGTATATTTGCAAACGCGTAAAAAGGATTTTCATCAACCAGGCTTTTCTCTACTGATGAATTTAAGTTTACAAAGTGTGCACCACATCCATCAATTGCTTGACCAATAGCTCCGTTTGGAACACCAACCGTATATGCGATGGCGTCGACCTTTCCGTCACAAAGGGCGCCAACTTGTTCCGAAGACGTCAGTTCTGTTGCTTGTTTGAACTCGCTAACTTTGGTACCTCTCCTCTTCATCAATACTTCCATTGTTCCTCTTTGACCTGAACCCGGATTTCCGATATTGACAGTTTTTCCTTTTAGGTCTGCCCAAGATTTAATTCCAGACCCTTTTCTTGCGATTAATTGGAAGGGTTCGGGGTGCACAGAAAAAACAGCCCGAAGGTTTTTGAATTGCTTGCCTGCCCATTTAGACGTTCCGTTGACAGCGTGATGTTGCCAATCAGATTGAGCAACCCCAAATTGTAGTTCACCTTCTTTGATTTGCCCAATGTTATAATTTGATCCGCCGGTTGATGGAGCAGAGCAGCGGATTCCATGCTTTCGGCCTTTTTTTCGGCCCTCTGCGGCTTCTTTATGCACCATTCTACAGACAGCATTTCCCACAACAAAATAAACCCCAGTGGGTCCTCCAGTTCCAATAGAAATGAAACGCTTTTTGCTTTCAGCTGTTGCATCACTAACATTTATAGTAGAAGCAAGTAATGCGCAGCTAAATGTTAGAGCGTATATCATAAGTTTTTTATGCATATCTAGAACTCCCTGTGTGTTTGCAAAAGTTATAAACGATAGAATTATTCAAAGTGTAAAGGCTGACACTTTTTCCCCCTCACTGTTTAGCTGAAGGACCTATTCTACTATTATTTCGTATTTTCTTTGAGATAAGCAACAAGATTTTTTATATTGGTATCCTTTTTCAGGCCGCCAAATGACATCTTGAGTTTTGCTTTTTTCTTTCCAATTTTTCTGCCAACGTAAACCTTAGGATTTCTTAAAAAGTCCGACAACGAGGTATCGTTCCAGACTAGCCCTGCAGCGCCTGCTGCTTTTAAGTCATCTGAATATTTATTGAACCCTACGGCTGCACCCGCCGTGCGTCCAAAGACCTTTTCAAGTGTTGGCCCCACCCTATGTTTCCCGCTTAAGGTATGACAGGCTATACATTTTCTGAACATTTTTTTCCCATTATTGGTATCCGCAGAATAAGAAGCATTTGACAGAGCAAAGACCAAGCTGATTGGTGCCAAGCAAACTATTTTTTTTATTTGCATTATGCAATCCCGTGGCCAAACGAGTTAATTTCTGAGGTCTATGTTCAGGTTAACTCTGGCTAAAATCTTAAAAAACAGCGCTATTTTCTAGTAATTACGATGTCAGAACAAAGTGGCCGCTAGTAATTACACGATTTAAATACCACTAAAAATGGATATCTGGTTCAGTAAAAAATTATTAGAGCGAATCTATTAACTGCTTTGCTATTTTCTTCGATTTTCCGTTGAACTTAATTTTCTTAATAGATTCAAGGTTTGATTTGTCGTTCCCAACTATTACAAAACCAATCATTCCCATACTTTTGTGCGGGGTACACCAGTATGCGTAAATTCCCGGAATGGAAAATGTGTATTCAGTATCTTTGTTCATTTTAGATTTAAATTTTTTTACACCGCTTGGTACACCACCCTTCTTAAATGGTATAAATTGTACATTGTGGCCTTTATCAGTCGCCTTCCAATAAACTGTATCTCCAACGTCAACATGCACAATTTTTTTGGAGTAGACCATTTTCTCGCCGTCTGAATTCTTGTTCAGCATTTCAATAGTTTCGTTTGCCGCGATGGCTATATGATTAAAGAAAAGTCCAAATACGACAAATATAAATACTCTCATTATGTTTCTCCTGTTAGCACTTGAAATAAAAAATATCACGGCAGTTAACGTTTTTACAAAATTATAACATATATCCTTGGCGAATATATGTATCGTTCGTCTTGGGTTCAAGGGGCAAACCCAGTTTTGAAATCTTGCTTTAGTATCGCGACAGCTCTCTCCATATCGAGTAATCTTTTCGGAAGTTAGCAAGAGATTTCCAAGTAAGGGCAAATTCTGCGTTCTTATTAGATTCATCTTTAACTACTTCAGACCATGAGAGTTTCATAGCTTTAATAATTTCTCGTGGCAATCGTAATGTTTTAACTCCTTTGTGGGTTAGAGATTTAAGGGCCGCATATTGGTTGCCTTCAGAATTTGCCACACCAAAACGAATGTTATCGCCGCAGACAGTTTCTATAGAAGTTTTTAATGAAGGTGATAAGGTTTTCCACACTTTTTCGTTAATGATCAAATCGAAAACAGTAGAAGATTGTTGCCAACCAGGAAAATAATAATATTTTGCTGCATCGTGCAGACCAAGTGTCGCATCAATCTGTGGGGTTGAAAACTCAGCAGCGTCGATTTTTCCTGTCTCGAATGCGACAAATATATCTCCTGGCGACAAAAGAACGGTTTTTGCCCCAATCCTTTTAAGAATGCTTGCGCCAAATCCTTCAGTTGCTACTTTTAATGTTTTTAGGCCTTCGATGGTCTTGACTGGTGCTCTAAACCACCCACCTCCTTCGGCAGCAATTACACCACAGAAAATACCGTGAATTCCCATTTTTTTCATAAAATTTTGATATATTTTTCCCCCGCCACCGTGCCCTAGCCACGTCAAGAATTCTTGGATATTTGGACCAAACGGTACATTTGAAAAAAGTTTTAAAGCAGGTATTTTGCTTGACCATGATGCTGGGGTTCCAAAAGCACCAACTATCTTTCCAGAGCTAACAGAATTTAGCACATTAGCTGCTGAGATTAATGTTTCTGGTGCCTCCATTATAACTTCGAGTTGGCCACTGGAAGTTCTCCAGATGAGAGTTTCAAGTCGCTTACTTAGGCGCCCCAAAGGACTTACCCTTGAGGGGAACATGCTAGCAATTTTCCATCGGGTAACAGTATTGTCAGTAATAGGTTCTTTTTGCGGAACTTTGCTCTTCATATTTTGTGACGATTCTTGATTTGATCGATAAATTGTTTCTTTTGTAAGGGTTTCAGATAGGCGTGGTCCGACTATTGTAGCGCCAAAAACAACGCCAATAACCAAACCTATAATGATGCCAATAACAGTGTTATGCATGATGAAAGATTTTTCCCCCAGCTGGATATTAACTGGTTTTACTTGAAATTTGAACTCTTCAAATCCATTGGTAAAAAAAATGAACGTTTAAATAAATAAAGCTCAAAATCATCTTTGTAAAAATTAGTGACTGGATAATCTCATGCACTTTCTTATAATACCATCTATATTTTTCCCCGCTTGATTTCTACTGTGATGTCAAATTCATTATGGCCAACTTATTAAAAACTTAGTGCATGAGGACCGAAAATCGATGGCTTGTTTTTGATTTATTTCTGCAATTAACAAAGGGTTTTTTATAGGGAAAGATAGTGGAAAAAAATATCTGGAAACTGAAAGCAGTCGAAGTGGTAGATGCCCTAAAGCGGGGAGAGCTATGCCCAACAGAGTTAGTCGAAGCCTCGATCAATCGGATTGAAGATGTCGACAAATCAGTTAATGCACTACCCATAAGATGTTTTGACCGGGCATTAGAACACGCTAAGATTCTAGAAACATCGAAGGACAAAGGTGCGTGGAAACCTTTATTTGGCGTACCTATTGCCGTAAAGGACTATAATGACGTTAGTGGTGTGAAAACCACGTATGGCTCACCGCTATTTAAAGAGAACATCCCTAATCAGTCAGATGCTACTGTCATGATGTTAGAATCACGTGGCGCACTACCCATTGCAAAATCTAATGTTCCCGAGTGGGCTGGAGGCCACACTTATAATCCCGTTTTTGGTGTTACACGAAATCCGTGGAATATCACTAGAAGCGCAGGAGGCTCTTCTGGGGGATCCGCTGTTGCCTTAGCTACCGGGCAGGTATGGCTGGCAACAGGAAATGATCTCGGTGGAAGTCTTAGGACACCGGCCGGTTTTAATGGGGTTGTAGGATTAAGGCCTAGTCCAGGAGTGGTGCCAAGGGGGGCGCGATTACCGGCATTCGACACATTGTGGGTTGAAGGGCCAATGGGCCGCTGTGTTGCTGATGTTGCATTAATGCTAGATGCTGGCGCCGGAAAGATAGTTGGTGATCCATTGTCCTTTAAGCCTGACGGCGCCTCTTACCTTTCTTTTCTTGAAACAGAAGGAATACCAAAAAGAATAGCATTTAGTCCAAATCTTGGAATAGTACCAGTAGCAAAAGACGTAAGAGAAGTGGCTGAAAATGCTGTAAAGATGATCGAATCTCAAGGCATTGAAGTTACTGACAAAATTCCGGATTTCAACGGTGTTCTAGATGCATTTCAGACGCTTAGGGCGGTTTTGCTCGGAACGATGATGGGAGAGCTAATAGAAGACCACCATGAAAAGATAGCACCTGATATCATCCAGAATGTTAAACGAGGATTCTCAATAACGCCTGAAGAATTGTTTAAGGCGGAACGTATTCGATGGGAGTTATCTCATAAGATGTCAGCTTTTTTTCAAAGCCATGATTTTTTCATATGCCCATCAGCTTCAATTCCAGCATTTCCAGTTGAACAGCCTTTTGTGGGGGAGATAGACGGACAAGTATGTGACACATATATCGACTGGTTTGCCATAACATTTGCACTTACGATGACGTCTTGCCCTGTAATAAGCATTCCGTGTGGTTTTAGTTCAGAGGGCTTACCAATAGGGTTGCAGATTCTTGGCAAACCCCGTGACGAGAGAAGTCTCCTCAAGGTTGCGTATCAGCTCGAAAAAATTTTTAAGTTTGCTCCCAAACTTCCAATTAACCCAAAAAAGCCATGAGTTTCAGACTTTCAAGACGTTTGTTCCTTAATATTGTGAGTCAGGTCGTAAGGATAACATGTATGCAGTAAAGTTATCTTGTGATTTAATGTGATTAATACTTTCTAATTGGAGGTGCAAAGCTTGAAAAATTACTGTAGCCTACCAAAAAATGTCATACGTGCGGCTTCAGATAGGGCGATCCCAGGTAATTGATTATAAGCAAAAACAACTAACATTCGCTTTTTTTTACCAATTGTTCCCGTTACACGGTGGATTGAATTTTTGCCCCGAAAGAGTGTTAAGGTTCCAGGCTCGAGGATTACGCGTATAGGTTCTATCTTTCCTTCAACGACATCAGCTACGCCTTTGAAGTTCATATCATCGGTTTCAGCGTTCCGAATATCTTTAACATATTCGAAAACTCCACCTTCTTCTGGTGATTGCAACAACAATGTTATTGAAAATGAGGAATTATCAAAATGCCAACCTAGCTTTTGTCCCTCTTGAGCATAGGTTACGTTAATCGATGACAAAGGGTCCGCATATTCATAAAGCTTGTCTTGTTCTAGAACTTTGGCAGTAAATTGGCGAAACAATTTAGAATTGTAGATTGATTTAAGTTTTGAACCAGATGGTATTTGGTCTGTTGCAATGCATCCCTGTGACGAAAAAACCTGTCGATTAAAAATATGATCACTGGAGAGACCTGGATTTGGTTTAGTCAAATATATGTTATGTGATGTGTTAGTGTAAAATGCCTCACCGTGTCCCATTTCAGCCTCAGCAGTCAGTATGTTAACTGCCTGTTGTGTTAAAAACCTAGGTAACACTAAAATTCCATCTGAAATTAATTTTTTGCGGCAAGAGGTAATAAAGTGTTTTTGATCCAACTGATACGCAGTTAGATCAACTATATCTTCCAATTCCTTTGCTATTGTACTGATAAGCGTACTCCCATCGTCTAGCACATACATATAGAAAGGGTAGCGCGAAATGCTCTTTTTTTCTATTTATTTCTGCTTGCTTAGCTCTTTTTTGTCGGGGGCTAGTTGATCGCTATAGATTTTCTAGTATCTTTTTGGCGATCCTGGAGATATCAAAAATAAGGAAAGTAATATTGTTAGGGGTGGTTTGCGAAGAGATCATATATTGGGCTCGGGTGTGGGCCATTCCCCCTATTCATCAGCTTGTGATACTAAAAAGCTCCAACAACCAACGTTTTACCAAATCAAATTCCAGAGATTAGCCATACAATAGACCGAACTTCAAGCCCTCGGTGTCGAGCTGGCGTTTTAAATTTTCTCAACGGAATTGGTTCTTTAAAGCTTAGGCCTTCGGCACAAATAGCAATGGTAAGAGTGTCTATCTTATTCCTCACCAACAAGTCGGCAACTATATAAGATTTTCTTCTCAGCAAAACCAACGTTATAGTTTTATTTTACATTAGTCGTTTTACGGCTTCCAACCCACGTCATCCTTGCACCTAATGCAGCGGATTAACGAAAAAACCTGGTCCCAATTTGCGTCTTTAGCTAAATAATCAAGAAGACATCTTAACGCTTTATCTTTACTTGGGAGTCCATATTTTTCTGCAGCGTATTCAAGCATGTCGTTTGCATCGGATTGAATTTCAAACGACGTAGCTATTTTTTTTCCTGCCATTTTATGCCCAACTGGTCTTATTTGAAGTTTATAGAAAACTCACGCGGAAACCCCTCTAATTATATTTAAAGTCAGGAGCCAAGTCCATGGAAATTCCTCGAAACTGCTAACACTTAAAAATTACCAGCTTGCCGCTCTTTTGCCTTCTTTGAACGGCGGTTAATCCACCTAGGTTGACTGGTTAGTTGGCATAGGAAGTCGATGATTGTGTGCGCCGCGATGTATGAAGTTATTCCTGTTCCAACATCTAATTGAGGGTTAACTTCGACAAGGTCAAAACCAATGACATTCGCATGTTTAGTTATAGCTGCTAAGGTATCTCTTAGTTCAGCGTACGACATTCCATTAGGCTCAGCGGAGACACAACCAGGGACCAAAGCAATGTCTAGAACGTCGATATCGACGCTGATGTAGCAGGATGATTCTGAGGGTATTAGCTGTGCAACCCCGTCACTCCCTTTTGCCCTAAATTCACTCATTGTAATTACGTTGTTGGCATCGTTGATCGACGCATCTATTTCACTTTTTGTGCTCCGTAAACTCCTAATCCCAACTTGAGAGAGACTTTCAACATGGGGGAGTGGTTTTATATGGGTGAATGGGTGCGAGTTGGTAAATTGGAGGTCATGAATAAATGGTGCATAATCAATATGGGCATCAAAATGTATGACGTGCAATGGTTCATTGAAGGCACGAACAACTGGGTAAGTTACGCCATGATCACCGCCTAACATTAACGGGAAAGCACCTTTGCTTATGATTTTTTCCGTTAATTCTGTTGCATTTTTGAAAGTTGTACGAACTTCTGTTGGCCAAACGTCAACGTCGCCGACATCAGCTATTAGATCTTTTGAAAATTCCTCTTCAAGGTATTGAGTTTTTGTCTCGGGGTCATAGATACTACCTTGTGAACCAAAACGAAGGGAGTGTTCCCTAATCGCACGCGGTCCCATCCTTGAACCAGCCAAAAAGGGAGAGCCTTCATCATGCGGAACTCCAAATATAGCAATGTCCGCTTTTAAATTATCAAGATCGCTACAAATTGGTGACCGCAAGAATGATGGAATGCCCACAAAAGGACGGTTTAATTTGTGTTTTTCTTCTCCCATCCTAATCCTCTCCAAAATATATCAGTTTCCCAAATAAACTGTTTTAAAAAAATACAACTGGTTAGTTGTTTGGCTTCTAGAAAACGCTTAGCCCTTGGAACATGGAAAGGTATCTATCAATATATCTAGTACTATCATTCCCAAGGCATTCACTGGGTAAGTGCCTAAAGTCGGGTTCTTTTTTACAGCATTTTTCAACATCAATAAATATTGTTCATTGTTCATGATCAACTTGTCGGGTCGGCAGTACAAGGGGTTCCTCCCTTCTACTCTTAATTTGCTATTAGCCCAGCTTAGGGCTCTTCCTGTAGCGCCAACAATCAAAGTGTTTACTAACCTGTATTGCTCTGTCCCTGCTGCGTAAAGGCTCAGCATTTCACTAACTGTTTTTGATTTTTCAGCAGCGTTTGCTTTTAAAAAACCAAAGAGAAACACTGATAGAGCTAGATTTATGGTAGCCATTCTTCGGCCCATTTAGTCCTCGCCGACCCATTTAGCGTTTTCACAGTTCGCCTCCCATTATATGGGATCAGCTATGTAGAACAATCAGTTTTGTGCGTGGTCGGGGAGAGAGGATTCGAACCTCCGGCCCCTGCGTCCCGAACACAGTGCTCTACCAGGCTGAGCTACTCCCCGCTGTCTTTCGGGTTATAACTCTAGGTTTCAATTGGAGCAAGACGTCGTTTGTCTATGAACAACAATTTACGTGACAATAATTATTTTGTCGTAAGTTGCACACTATTATAAATAAGCTGTCCTTTTTATAGCTAATACTGTGTAATGATGAAAATATAGAAGCGTAGCTAGGTTAATGAACCCGTTCCATCGAAAAATCTATAGTTTCAATCAATGCACGCTTTGCAGGGCTATCTGGAAAAATTCCCAACGCATCTCGCGCAACAGCACCAAAATGCCGTGCGCGTTTGATTGAATCGTCAATTGCTCCATGTTTAACTAGCAGTTTATATCCCCGTTCAAAATCACCATCAAGAATGTTCTGCTTCTCGAGTGTTCGACGCCAGAAAGAACGTTCTTTATCAGTTCCACGGCGATAGGCTAAAATTATCGGAAGTGTAATTTTTCCATCGCGGAAGTCAGTTCCAGTATGCTTCCCAAAGTCAGAAGTTTTTGCGGAGTAGTCAAGTACATCATCAATAATTTGAAAAGTGAGGCCAAGGTTCATGCCGAAAGCCTCTAAAGCTTCTTCTTCAACTCTAGGTCGTTTAGCAAGAACAGCCCCAATTCTGCAGGCTGCTGCAAAAAGCTCAGCTGTTTTTGATCGTACAACATCAAGATAAGCCTGCTCACTTGTCTCTGTATTATTGGCTGTCATCAGCTGTAGAACTTCGCCTTCGGCAATTACTGAAGATGCATGACTCAGGATCTGCAGTACTTTCAAAGATCCATCTTCAACCATCAGTTGGAAAGAGCGGCTAAATAAGAAATCACCAACTAGCACGCTAGCCTTATTCCCAAAAATAGCATTTGCAGATGATAAGCCGCGACGCAAGCTGCTATCATCCACAACATCGTCATGAAGCAAGGTTGCAGTATGTATGAATTCAACACAAGCTGCTAGAGGAACATAGCGTTTGTCAGTTGAGTAGTTGCAGAGCTTGGCGGAGGCGAGTGTAAGCATAGGCCTTAACCGCTTCCCTCCAGCAGCAACAATGTGTCTTGCTAGCTCTGTTATTAAGTTCACAGGGCTATCCATGCGAAGAGCAATAACTTTATTTACATCAGATAGGTCATCCCGCACCAGCGTTGTTAAGCTTTCTAGCGAGGGCTTATTGATTCGATTTTTCTCTAAGTTGACAACTACGCCCAATGTTCGCACTCTTTTCTTTTCAAATTCAGTACTGTTTAATTTAGCAAGTCGTGTTAAGGATAGAAACTTGTCTTACCTGAGGTCAAGTTGGAATATGTGATGCGTGAATTAATTAAAACGAGCGATGTTACCCTATTGTCCTGGTTGCTTCCAACATTGAAAGCCTGTGGTTTATGTGTCGAGTCTTCGGGTGTGTCAACCGCAAACATCAACAAAGGTGCATTTGAGGGGTGCCACCGTATCATGGTTTCTAACTCTGATTACTGGCATGCGCGCGTCTTATTAGCTAAAGGAAAAGGCGAGCTTACAAATGATGGATTTATCGGGGGAAAGATAAATCTTTTACAGCCAAAAAAGGGATTTCGTACGTCGATAGATGCTCTTTTGCTTGCAGGTGCTACCCCGGTTCGGAGCCATCAGCAAGTACTTGAATTAGGGTCGGGAGGTGGAATTGCCTCACTAGTATTATCGACAAGGGAAAAAAGCATCTTCGTTACAGGCGTGGAAAAGGATCCCTTTATGGTTGAACTCGCAAAATATAATGCTTGTCAGAATGGGCTAAAAAATCGAGTGAAGTTCGTTTTAGCCGATGTGATTAAAGGGCCAAAAGATCTAAAAAAGGATAGTTTCGATCATGTGATGGCTAACCCTCCGTATATGCAAAAAGGTGTTGGTAACACTTCCCCATATCCGATGAAAGTTATGGCAACCGTGGAGGGTGAAGCTACCCTGGAGGATTGGGTTAAGTATGCCATCCAAGCGGTCCGCCCAGGTGGGAGTCTGGTTTTCATCCATCGTCCCGAACGAATTTCTGAACTAATTGACTTCCTTGCACCTGAGGTAAGTGAGTTTAATGTAATCGAGGTATTTCCCAGAAATGATTCCCAAGCACCTAAGCGCTGCCTTGTTAGAGCACGAAAAGGAAAATATGTTTCAACAATAAAATATTGTCGCCTAGTCTTACACCATAACGACGGGTCTTTTAGGCCGGAAGTTAAAGCAATTCTTGAAAAAGGCAAAGCCATTGAATTTGAATGAAAGAGGATAATTTAGATATTAATTTGAATTTATATTTTTGAAATCAAGGGAAATTTGTTATGTTCAAAATACTACAAAAAGCACTCTCTTTTCT
>PBKU01000060.1 GCA_002722175.1 Magnetovibrio sp. | reverse complement strand
AATTTTAATAGATCGGGGAAAAGTTCAAAAATTCGTTCTTCATTCCATGCGGTTAAATAATCAGGTCTGTCCTGGCGGGCTACATCTAAATTTTCCCAAACCGTAAGATCCGAAAAAATACGGCGATCTTCAGGAACAAAGCCGATCCCATCTCTGGCATTTTTATTAGGGGCACGGCCCGTAATATCAACCCCCTTCCAGTATACCTTTCCCGTATTTGGCTGGGCTAGCCCCATAATACTGCGCATAGTTGTTGTTTTACCAACCCCATTACGTCCAATCAGGGAAACCAGCTCACCTTTTGATATTTCGAGAGAGACATCAAACAGCGCCTTACTTAGACCGTAGGATGTGCTGAGGTTTTCAAGTTTTAAAATAGTCATAATGCTTTATTGCCCAAATACACTCTCTTTACTTCGGAATTTTCTCGAATTTTTGATGGTGGTCCAGAGGCAATTAGCCTTCCATGGTGCAGCACTGAGATATAGTCTGCCATTCCAAAGACAACTTGCATATCGTGTTCAGTAAAGAGTAGTGTGAGAGCACGATCCTGGACTATATTTTTGAGCAATTTAATGCATGATTGGGTTTCAGACAAGGACATGCCCGCTGTAGGTTCGTCTAACAATAGTATTTTTGGTTGTGATGCCAAGGCTATAGCGAGTTCTAGTTGCTTCTGCATCCCATGAGATAAATCTCCGCCCCTTAATTCGACTTGTTCAAACAGATTGACAACCTTAAGTAGCTCTTCCACTTCTTCAGAAAAGAGATTTGATGCCTTTTTGAATGGGCTACGGTGAAGTTGATCTCTAGCTATTAAAGCAATTTGTATATTTTCAAAAACTGTCTTGCGGGGAAAAATATTTACTCTCTGGAACGAACGTGCAATTCCTAATTGGACAATCTTATGTGGTTCTATTTTAGCTAGATTTTGCCCTTTAAAGTAAACAGAGCCATTATCTGGGGCGAGTATTCCAGAAATTATATTAAAAAAAGTAGTCTTTCCGGCACCGTTTGGTCCAATCACAGCGTGAATCACCCCTTGATCGACAAAAAGCGAAACGTCGTCTAACGCAAAAAAACCATCGAAGCTCTTGGTAATATTCGAAATTTTGAGCATAACAATTAGCTTTTTTTCAGAAAGTTTTTCTCTACCCAAATTACTCCGCCTGCAAGTCCTTCGGGCGCTATTAACACGACAATTAAAAGGATGCCTCCAAGCACAATTTGCCAATATTCTGTGAACTGGTTAATAAAAATTTCAAGGGAATACAGGGCGATAGCGCCTAGTATCGGGCCTATAAAGGAATGCATCCCGCCAAGCAAGACCATGATGAGGACCTGTCCTGATTCTGTCCAGAAAGCAGACTCTGGGTACATACCACGATTATATAAGGCGAATAGAATACCGGAAAGGCCTGCGAAAATACCGGAAATAACGAATGCTTTTAAACGTATTGATTGCGTATCAATTCCTAGAAAAAGAGCTCGATTTTGGTTTTCTCGTATCGCAATCATGGCCTGCCCGAAAGTTGAATTGCAAATTGTCCAGAGGGCATATGTCGCTATTATACTTGTCAAAAGAGTAAAATAGTAGAAATTGATTGGATTGCTTAGAATAGTAGGAATATTAATGCCAACAAACCCATCATCGCCTCCTGTGACTGGGCGCCACTTGAGCGCAATCGCCCATACTAGCATCCCGAACGCTAGGGTTAGCATAGCAAAGTACATGTGGTTTCGCCGCACACATACTAAACCAATCAGGAAGGCAGCAATTGCGCTAAATGCTAGAGCGGTTAGGAAACTAATCAAAAACGGAAAATTGTAAGTTGTGAGCAGAATGGCGCACGTATAGCCCCCTATGGAGAAGAATGCGGCATGTCCAAATGATAAATTTCCTAGATACCCAACCAGAATATTAAGACTAAGCGCGAATAACGCATATATTAGCACTTGGGTTGTGAGGTCAATTGAATATCTTGACCCAGTTAATGGTAAAATAGCTAACAGGGCTAGTGCAGTGATGGTCCAGAAATTTTTCCGAACATAGAAAGGCATTAGTGACGTTCTTTTTCAGGAGTCCCCAAAAGACCGGAAGGACGCCATAATAATACAATTATCAGCAACATATAGACTACAACGATTTCCCATTCCTGGAAAATTAAAGTGCCGAAGATTGTAGAAATTCCTAAAATGATAGCGCCAAGAAAACTACCCCACATGCTGCCTAAACCTCCAATGATAACAATGATAAAGCAATCAATTATTACGAGGCTGTCCATCCCCGGTTCTATCGCCATTCGCGGTACCGCCAACGCTCCACCCAGACCAGCTAATGCAGAACCAACCACAAAGACAATGGAATAAACTGCTTTAACGTTCGTTCCAAGAGCTAACAACATTTCGCGATCAAGACGCGCAGCTCTGATAATTCGCCCCCATCTAGTATATTCTAGAATAACCCACAAAAAGAGCGCGATTATAGGTCCTAGCAATATCAGGAATAGAAGATATGCAGGATAGTATGAAATCCCAAGGTTCACAGCCCCATTAAAGCCGGGGGGATAGGAAACGCTATGCTGTAGAGGCCCCCAGATGATTTTTGTGATATCTCCTATGATTAAAACTAGTGCGAATGTGAATAATAACTGTAACAAGTGTTCTTTTTCATAGAGGTGGCACAGGAGATGTCTTTCAACAAAATATGCAATCAATCCCAAGGTAACCATGGCGGCAACAGCACCAATCCAGAAACCAATAGCAGGATGCTCAAACCATCTTGTAAAAGATAGCAGAACATATGCTCCAACCATAAAAAACGCACCATGTGCAAAATTTATTACTCTTAGGACTCCAAAAATTAATGTCAAACCTACCGCAATTATGAAGAGGTTCATCCCTAAAGCTAACGAATTCATGGCATGCACAAACAAAAAAGCAGGATTAGTAGTCATAATCATCTAAGTTCATTTTATTTTTCAGCACTCATTTTGTTTCTTTCAGACACGAAGTGCTCGGCCAAAGCACCTTTCCCAAGTGGCTATCAGTCAAAAATGATATATATGATAGGTGTGTTTTGGTCGTATGGTTTTTTTAGATTTTTCATTTAACTAGTCGAAGTAAGTTGGAGGACTCATATGGAGGATGTTGGAGTCACCAACTTTTTTCATTGGTCCCCAAAATTCTCCTGTGTTTACACGATGATTTTCAGGGTCGATTGTTTTTCTACCTAATGGAGTATCAATAGATAGGCCCTCCAGTGCTTTGACGAGTTTTTCAGATTCGGAAGTTCCAGCTTTAGTAATCCCTGCGGCCAGGAATTTTACTCCCACATAGGTAGTAATAGGCCACATGTTGGTTTCTTTCTGGCCCTCAAGCTTTGCCAACGCTTGTTGAAACTTTTTATGGGCGGGTGGACCTTTGAAATACCATAGGTCATAGGAATTAGCCCATATACCCTCGGGGTAATCGCCCTTGAGGCTATTGGCCATTTCATGGGAACCTACTTCAGCTCCCCAAATAAATTTTTTCTGTTTAAATAGACCAAAAGGATTGGCTTGTTTGACAAATGCTAGGAATCCCCCACCCCAAATTGCACCTACCACTGTATCACATTCAGCACTAAGCAACTGACTTATAAGCGCGCTAAAGTCCTTAGTGCCAAACTTTACGTGATATTTTGCTGAGATAGTTGGTCCCGCTAGTTTTTGCTCTAACGATTCGAACAAATCGTGGCTATACGCATAGTCAAAGCCAGATACGCAAATCTTTTGTGCTCCAATTTGTTTTGCAATTGTGGCCATAGCCCTTCCCTCAATAATCGTATTTGCCGAACTTTGGAAAATATATTTGTGAAATTTTTTTCCAGTAAGTGCGGTTGTTTTTGAGATCGGTGCAAACAGAACGATTTTTTCGTTTTTTGCGACTTCGGATACAGCTAGGGTAACGCCAGAGCTGATGGCTCCGAAGAGCACTTGGACCTTTTCTTTGGTAATCAACTCTTTAGCAGCAGCAGATGCAACAGAGGGTTTTAGCTTTGTGTCCCGGATAACGAACTCAACCTTTTTTCCAATTAATCCTCCATTTTCATTGATTTCATTTGTGGCCAGGATGATGCCATTAATAGCAGGTATGCCGTATGCAGCACCACTTCCCGAGGTTGGCATGAGAACCCCAATTTTTAAGGTTTCTGCGGATAAAACTGGAAAAGCTATAGTGAAGTACGCATATATTGTAATACCAAAAAGGAAACTATTCTTGATATGTAACATTTGCTTTCCTCCCAATTCACTATTGATCAAATAGTATGGTTTTATTTGATGTTTGTTTGCGCTTTAGAAACATTTTTTTCAGACTTGTGCGCCGTATGTTAGTGCTCAAACAGGGTGAAAGTTGTTTTGATATTGTATGCATTAATTTAGCAAATTTGAATAGTAGAGTTCGAATATTTACTTTGTAAACAAAAAAGGGTGCAGTTCTCGAATCGCGTCAAACCTGCCAAATCTTTTTTCCCTCCATACCATCTAATTGGATCTACGTACAATTCTCTTTTTTTTGTCTTTGGCAAAGGTGGAAAATGTGTAATTGTCAACGATGGATAGAGATTTGCAAGCTTTGGTGTATCAACACCACATTATAATTTAATAAACTAGCTGTTAGGTGAGATTGATAGTGTCTGAAGATACGATACGTGTCTTAATTACTGCTGGCGGTTCCGGCATAGGGCATGCGATTGCAAGAGCTTTTGAGAACGAAGGTGCAATGGTTTGGGTTACAGATATCCAGCCTGATATTCTGGATTCTTGTCCCAAGAACTGGAATACATCTAAGGTGGATGCAGCAGACGAGATGCAGGTGCGAGACCTGTTTGCTGACCTTCAAAATCAATGGGGTGGGCTTGATGTGGTGTGCTCCAACGCAGGTATAGCGGGCCCGACGGCATTAATTGAGGATATTGCTTTAAAAGATTGGCAACGCTGTGTTTCAGTTAATCTCGAGGGGGCCTTCCTTTCCGCCAAATATTCAATACCCATCATGAAAAAAAAAGGGAAAGGCGTTATTACTCTTATTTCATCGACAGCGGGTTTATATGGGTTTCCGTATCGGGCACCCTATGCATCTGCAAAATGGGGGATGTTGGGGTTTATGAAAACGCTTGCGATGGAGTTAGGGCCACAAGGGATTAGAGCTAACGCAATCTGTCCGGGCGCAGTTGAAGGATCACGAATGGAGCAGGTAATAAAGCGAGAGGCAGCAGCAAAAAATATGAGCGAAGAAGCGGTTAGAAGCGGTTATGTGAGTGGTACATCAATGCAAAGCTTTGTCAGGCCTTCGGACATAGCTGATATGGCAGTTTTTCTATCCTCCCCTAAAGCTCAGCACGTTACCGGTCAGGTGATTGCTGTCGATGGGCATACTGTTAATCCCGATCCTCAAATTTAAATTAAATTATTAATTATCCAAGAAGCATTGGTATTGCTTAAGTAAATTGTTTGATGCAGTAAAATTATTTATTGTCATATATTGTTTTAGGTATTGAAAAATAATTCCGATAGGGGTCGAGAAAATGTTTTCGTTAAGCGAGACACAGGTCAAATTAAAAGACAATGCGAGAAAATTAGCTGTAAACGAATTCAGTGAGAAAGCAGCATTGGTAGATAAAAGCGAGTCATATCCGTGGGAAAATGTAGAAAAATTAACTGAGGCGGGTTTTATGGGCATGACAATCCCAAAAAAACTTGGTGGTCGTGGTCTGTCGTACCTAGATACAGTATTGGTGATTGAAGAACTAGCCCGCGCTTGCGGTGTTACAGCGCGAATTGTAGTTGAAGGAAATATGGGTGCCGTTGGAGCGGTAATGAAATATGGATCATATATTCAAAAAAAGTTAATAGCGAATTTGGTCCTTTCCGGAGATAAGCCTGCAATTTGTATTACGGAACCGGACGCCGGTAGTGCAGCTACGGAAATGAAAACAACAGCAATTAAAAAAAATAATTATTATTTAATCAATGGAACAAAGCATTGGATTACAGGTGGCGGTGTTTCCAAGTTTCATTTAGTTTTTGCACGCGTTATAGAAAATGGAGAGGAAAAGGGCATAGCTAGCTTTATTGCGGTTCGTGGTGAAACAGATGGCATGCACGTTGGTAAACGTGAGCCTGCCATGGGGCTAAGAGGGCTTCCTGAAACTGAAGTTATTTTTGAGAATGCCAGAATACCTGCGGAGATGGCCGTAATTCCTTGTATGAATATGAAGCATAGTTTTGCGCGGTTGATGAAGGCATATAATGGACAACGCGTTGGTGCGGGTACAGTGGCCTTGGGGATAGCACAAGGGGCTTTTGATTGCGCTATTTCACACGTTAAGGAAAGGCGCCAATTCGGACGCCCGATCGCAGAATTTCAGGGACTTCAGTGGATGTTAGCTGATATGTCAATTGGCTTAGCAGCGGCACGGGGGCTTATCTATAAAGCAGCTGAATCAGTAAAAGATGGGTTTCCAGATATTTGTGCAGCAGCTCAAGCGAAAATTTTTGCCTCGGAAACCGCTATAAAAGTTACGAATGATGCGTTGCAGATACATGGGGCTTCTGGATATTCCCGAAACCTACCCTTAGAGCGTATGGTTAGAGATGCGAGAATGTTTACCATCGGCGGTGGGACAGCGCAGGTGCTTCGAAATCAAGTTGCAGGTTGTATCATTGGAATGAAAACTCCGCAAACCCGGAATGGTTATACCGAACTTTTTGATCCGGCTGCAAAGTAAAGATTGATATTAGGGTCGTGAACAATTGTGAAATGGCTTGAAGATGAAAATGGGCTTCAATATACCGTAACGAGCTCCCAGAGTATAAAGAAATTTACGGAAGTCGTATCGGCATACATGGGCTTTGAAATTGATACTGGGAAGCGTCTAAAGCAGTTACTCATTATTGATCCAAAGATGCCTATGGCGTTATGCACAAAAGGATATTTTGCTATGCTAATGGGCAATGCAAATTTTACTGATAAAGCTATAATCACGTCTCAACAACTTAATGACATTGTGAAAAATGTTTCGGTAAGCCCCCGTGAACATCAACACGCTGCTGCACTAAGTTTGTGGGCCTGCAGAGATTTAGAAAAAGCAGCAATTATTTGGGAACAAATTTTACTTCAATATCCTTTAGACGGATTAGCAGCAAGGCTTGCTCACTTTGCTCATTTTTATTCTGGGAACGGAAGGCAAATGCGGGACTCGGCAGCACGACTGGTACCTTATTGGCCACAGACACATCCTGATTTTGGTTTTGTTCTTGGTATGTATGCATTTGGCCTAGAAGAGGCTGATTCATACAGGGAAGCGGAAAAATATGGTCGGTGGGCAGTCGAAATTAATCCTAAAGATATATGGTCTGCTCACGCTGTTGCGCATGTTATGGAAATGATGGGGCGTAAGAGGGAAGGCATTAAGTGGATTAAGAAACTCGAACCTAATTGGATAACAGTTAACAACTTTCGCCATCACCTCTGTTGGCATCAATGTTTATATCATCTTGAATTAGGAGATTTTCAGGAAGTTTTAAAGATTTATGACGAAAAAATTGTTTCAGATCTAAACGCAGACTTTTATCTCGATGTCTGTAACGCTTCTTCCTTACTGTGGCGTCTTGAGATTCTTGGAGTTGAAATCGGAGAGCGGTGGCATAGCCTGCAACACATTTCAGCGCAGCATATTGGAGATATGGAGTTAATTTTTGTGTCGCTGCACTATCTCATGGTCTTATCTGCTAGTGGCAAGACCGACCTAGTTAACGAAATGATCACAAATATTCGGCATTGGTCTACCCTCGACACAAGCCAGTCGAAGATTGTTGCTGACGTAGGGCTGTCGATAGCTAAAGGCCTTCACTACGCTAGGAAGAATGAATTATATTTAGCAATAGAAAAAATTGAGCAAGTGCGGGGTAAAATAGAGGCCATCGGCGGCAGCAAGGCTCAACTTGATGTATTTGACATGATTCTTTTAGACGCCGTCCAGAAAAGCGATATGAATCAGAAAGCTTCTGACCTCTTTGCTGAACGTGTTAGGAAAAAACCACATTCTTTTTGGTCTTGGAAAGGATACAGTCGTGCGTTATCTGAATTAGGCAAAACGGAAGCTGCGGAAGATGCGTTACGTAGATCTCAAAGAATTATCGAAGACTATTAAAGCAATTGCTTTACTGTAAAAGCACTTAAATGTACTGCCATAAGTAAGCCGTAATTAAATGGAAAAATATATAAGGGTTGCAAGAGTGTTGAACTAATGAAACCAACATTAAATCATTTGAGACAGCCAATCGGGGAGCTGTTAGAAAATTGGAGTCCAGCGTTAATACCTCAAAACTCGATTTTGAACGGACAATTTTGCCGAGTTGAACCCCTTAATGTAGATAGCCATATGTCGGAACTCTATGAAGCGTTTACGAAAGATTCTAAAAATAAAATATGGACTTATCTGCCGTATGGCCCTTTTGAGGGAAGTGCCCTATTTTCCGAGTGGATGCAAAATTACTGTTTACGCAATGATCCAATGTTTTTTGCGATAATTGATAACGTTTCATCTAAAGCAGTTGGCATGGCTAGCTATCTTAGAATTCAAAGTGAGGTTGGTTTGATAGAAGTTGGGCATATTAACTACTCATCTTCGTTGCAAAGGACAATCGCAGGAACAGAAGCAATGTTTTTAATGATGCAGAATGCTTTTTCCAAACTTGGTTATCGGAGATACGAGTGGAAATGTGATAGTCTGAACCGGCGTTCAAGAAGAGCAGCCGAAAGACTTGGCTTTACGTATGAAGGTACATTCCGGCAGGCAACAATCTATAAGAAGCGGAATCGCGACACCTCATGGTATTCAATTATAGATAAAGAGTGGCGTGCCCTGGAACAGGCTTACCTTGAATGGCTATCTTTTGGTAATTTCGACTCTAAGGGGAAACAAAAAGTAAAGTTGAGTTTTTTCATTGATATCTATAGAGACAAAATTTAGTTGGTAACGCTTTTTCAGTGGTATGTTTCTAAAAATTAACCAAAGAGAAAATTAATGTTAATAACTTGTGCTTTACCGGTTTCGCTGCTGAATCAGATTCTATGTCTGTCTTCGAATTTGGGCGGCGGTTTTATTTGGTGGGAATTCCATGACTGAAACCTTGTCTGACTTACTTGCCAAGGCGAGCGATTTGGCTACTAGTGGATTGTATAGCGCATCTAGTGCAACCCTCGGTAAAGCAATTTCTTTAGCACCTAATCGGCAAGACCTGATTGTAAAAAGGGCCTGGCTCGATCATCAAATTGGCAATGATGTGGCGGCGCGCTTAAAATTGGGGAATATCAAGTTTGACGGGAAGCCTGCAATGGAAGCAGCTATTCTTCACATGGAAATTGATGCTGGCGCGAACATAGATGCGAACAAAAATCCAGTTTCCATGGAAAAGGCAAATCAGGCATTAAAATTAGTTCTGCGGCATTTACCGTGGGGTGAGCTTCACGAACGCTTTGTTTCTGCGTGCCGGGAACTTAACCTCTTCAATTTTTTATTAGCGTTCCTTCGAGACTGGGTTCAATTACATGGTACGTCAAAAAAGGTTTTAGTGCGAGCAAGCGAAGTGCTTTTGGAACTCGAAGAACCAATCAGTGCGTATAAGATGTTAAACTATATCTGGGAACAGCAAGAAGTGCGTTCAGAAATGGAACTCTTGCTTGGCAGGCGCAAAAAAATTCGCGAGGATAATCCATCTCAGGATTTCAAATTATTAGACAAAATTGATCGTGCTTTTGACCTCGAAGATAAAAAGTTAGCTCGCGTAAAATTACCGGACGGCCAAATTAATCCTTCGGAGGTAAAAGTTCTGTATGTTGGGAGTAGCATTGTTGGGGCAGGGTTAGAGCGAAGTAACGATATCGCGGCTCATTACATAGCAACTAGTAAACTTGCCGGGGGCAACTGCGATGTTTGGCTAGATACTAACTTAGTTGTACCGCAATGGAATCGTGCTTCAGATAGACAGGTTGTAGAGGCGATAGATGAGTTCAGAAAAAAGCTTGCTGATGAAAGACCTGATCTATTGGTTCTAGATACATGCACCCTACCAACAGGTAGAGGCCTTACGCCAAAGCTTTTGAAGCAACTAAAAAAGAAATATAAGTTTCGTGTTGCCGGCCTTTTGCGTGACCCACTCAAGGTGGCACACAAGAATATTGAAGCGTGGGCGATAGTTTCAGATACTCTTATATGTGGTGACCCAACAGCATTTTTTGTTAGGGAAAGGATTAACCACCTTCAAAAGAAAGCCTTATTTATGCCAATTCCGGCCTTTCATGACCCATTTTGTTCTTCTCCTTTTACACCTAATCGCGATTTGTTATTTATTGGCAGCACATTTGGGATACATCGTTCAATGCTCATCTCAATGCTAGGTGCGTCGTCAGATATATCTATAGATCTCGTGATAGGAAGGAACCGTCGCAAACTTGCTCCTGACGAGGCTTCATATGCCACTTTGATAAGTAATAGCAGGGGGGTATTGAATATTTCTGCACATCATCCGAGTGTTAATGGTCATTTAGTCACGGGGAGAGTTTGGGAAGCTATTGCTTGCAGAAGCTTATTAGTCGAACAAAGAAATCTTGGTACAGAAAGCTTTTTTGTTCCCTGGCGGCATTTTCTTCCATGGGTTAATCCGGCGGATTTAATCCATGGGTGGCGAATAATAAATAGACATGAAAACTATCGGCTTCGCATCGCAAATGCAGCTTATGAATGGGCTTTGCGGCATTACAATCCGAGTTCTTTCTGGCGGGCGCTTGTTAATCACGGTTTCTGCAGAAAAGCCAGTTAAGCACCTTAAAAATGAATGACATGGTTGTTTGTAAATTAGATATAAAATTGTGAGCTATGACGGGCGAACAAATATACATTTTAGCCGTACTAGCGTCCACGCTAAGTCTATTTGTCTGGGGGCGATGGCGTTATGATTTAGTAGCGTTGTTAGCCCTCTTAGCTGTGGTGTTTGGTGGTGTAGTCCCCTTTAATAGCGCATTCACTGGTTTTGGCCACCCGGCAGTCATTACAGTTGCTGCTATTCTTGTGATTTCGCGTACAATACAGGGTTCTGGTGTGATTGGTTGGCTTGTGCGGTGTTTGGATTTATTCAAATTTGGTGTTTCAGCTCAGGTTGCCGTTGTGAGCGGTACCGTAGCATTTTTATCTGGTTTTATGAATAACGTTGGTGCATTAGCACTTTTGCTTCCTGTAGTACTACAATTTTCTAGAAATTATGATCGTGCACCTGGTGAGCTGCTTATGCCCTTGGCTTTTGGCTCTCTTCTTGGTGGTTTGACAACGATGGTTGGAACACCGCCAAATATAATTGTGACTAGCATTCGGAATGAAATGGTTGGTGCTCCATTTAGTATGTTTGACTTTACCCCTGTTGGATTACCGATAGCTATCATTGGGATCACCTTTATTGCATTTCTCGGTTGGCGTTTAATCCCTATTCGTCCTTCTCAGGGAAACTCCCAGGAAATGTTTAATATTCAACATTATGTCACGGAAGTTGTGGTTCCACGAAAATCTGGTTTATCTGGCATGACAATCAAGCAACTATTGAGTGACGCTGGTGAAGATGAAGTGACTGTCATTGCCATAATTCGGAAAAACCAGAAATTAATACGACCTGCTCAAAGCGAAACTCTTCGTATAAATGATCACCTGTTAATTCAGGGAGAGTCTGACTTTGTGGAAAGCATTCTTCATAACACTCCATTGAAACTAGTTGGCAATAAGAATTTAGAATTTTCCCAGTTAGACTACGGGGAGACTGGCGTAATTGAAGTGGTAGTTAAACCTGGATCGCCCTTAGCTCAACGATCAATTGAGGAAGTTGAATTAGAAAATCGATATGGCATACACCTCCTTTCTATTGCCCGACATGGCCATCCTGTCCGTGAACGACTTCGGGTAGTTCGAGTTAGACCTGGCGATATACTTCTCCTGCAGGGGAATATGAAAGCAATTCCAGAGGTGTTGGAAGTTCTCGGATGCTTGCCCTTAAGAGAACGCGATTTTGCTTTGCATCGAGAGCCAACTGTTGTTCCCTTGGTTATCTTTATTACAGCTATTGGTTTCAGTATGTTTGGCATAGTAAGTGCTCCCGTAGCATTTGTTGCCGCAGTAGTTGGATTAGTCCTTTTCAATCAAATACCGATCAGGGAAATCTACACAGGTATCGATTGGTCAGTAATTATCTTGTTAGGCGCAATGATCCCTGTTGGTACAGCAATGGAAATTTCAGGAGTGAATAATTTACTTGCTTATGAAATAGCATTGATTGCGGGTTTTCTTCCACCTTGGGGGATAGTTTTGATGATTTTGATTGCTGCGATGGTTCTTTCCGACATTATGAACAATGCGGCTACAGCAATACTGATGTCTCAACTTGCGATACAGGTTGCTATGAAGATGGAGATAAATGCAGATCCACTTCTGATGGCTGTGGCGGTTGGTTCTTCTTGCGCATTTTTGACACCGATCGGACATCAGTCGAATATATTGGTCATGGGCCCCGGTGGGTATAGGTTTGGTGATTACTGGCGTATGGGATTACCTCTAGAAATCATTATTGTTTTAGTTGCTGTTCCGACAATTTTAGTCTTTTGGCCACTTTAAGGTGAGGGCTCATGCCGTTGATCCGGTTGGATAAAAGCAAGGTCTTCACCAACTTGCAAAACCCTGATGTTGGGGAATAGAGAACATCCGGTTCTGTCTTTAAGCTTTGATTTTTTCATTTGTTGGGTCGTAAGGGCTCTCTCCAATAATCCGGACTTTGTGCATTTTTCCAAGAATATTCATATCTAGCTCATTACCAATTTCTGCTATTTCAGGAGCTAGCATTGCTAGGGCAATCGATTTGTTTAAACGTGGTCCAAAATTACCACTGGTAGCACGTCCAACTAATTTACCATTCTTATAGATAGGATTATTGCCTAGCGGGTCAGCATTGTTTTGGTCTAAGACTTCAAGTGTTGAAAATATATTAGTGAACCCTTCTTGCTGCCAGGCTACAAGTGAATCGCGGCCAACAAAATTTCCTTTGTTTGGGAACACAAACCGCTCAAGACCCGATTCAAGAGCAGAATATTCAATTGACATTTCTGTTCCAATTAAGCGATAGGACTTTTCAATTCTCAGCATATCCATAGCACGCATGCCAAATGGCTTAAGCTTAAATTTATCGGTCTGGGCTATTAGAGCATCAAAAATATGATTTTGATACTCAATTGGATGGTGCAATTCCCAGCCAAGCTCACCGACAAAATTTATTCTTGCTGCTAATGCCGGAGCATATCCAATGTCAACCCACTTGCTAGTTAGCCAGGGAAATGACTCATTTGAGAAGTCATCGCCTGGAGCGACCTGTTGCATTAGCTTTCGTGCCTTTGGGCCTGCTATGACTAACACGCCGATTGCATTAGTTAAATTTTCAAACACTACTGAGTTATCGGGGGGCATCTGTTTTTTTATCCAGTCATGGTCTAAACGCTGATATGCGCCTGCAGAAACAAGATAAAAGCTATCGTCCGATTCTCTTAATACTGTAAATTCTGAATGAACACCACCTAGAGAATTAAGCGCATGACATAGGCCTATTCTGCCGGTTGTACTTGGTAGTCTATTTGCTAATAAATGATCCAAAAATTCGTATGCTTTTGGTCCAGAAACGCGGCATTTTGCGAAAGCGGACATATCTGTCAAGCCGACGTTGCCTGCCACATTATTTGCCTCATTGACAGCGTGTTCCCACCAATCGGAGCGTCGAAATGACCAGTTGTCAATCGGTTCTACACCCTCAGGTGCAAACCAATTAGGGCGCTCCCAGCCAAATTTTTGTCCAAATACTGCCCCCATGCTTTTTAAGCGATCATAACAAGGAGCAGTTCGTAAGGGACGTCCTGCTGTACGCTCTTCATCTGGGTAATGGATTGTAAAGACGTTTCGGTATGCTTCTTCATTCTTGGTTTGGAGATAACTTTTTGTTGTGTAGTCGCCAAAACGGCGAGGCTCAACACCTAGCATATCCACAGTAGGTGCGCCCTCAACTATCCACTCAGCTAGTTGCCATCCAGCGCCACCGGCAGCGGTTATCCCAAAGCTGTGCCCTTCGTTGATCCAAAAATTCTTCAAGTCCCAGGCAGGACCGATTATTGGGTTTCCGTCAGGTGTATAACAAATCGCGCCATTATACACTTTCTTGACGCCAACCTCCCCGAAGGCTGGAACGCGGTTGATCGCTGAATTAATGTGAGGTTCTAATCTGTCTAGATCTTCCTGAAACAACTCGTATTCGCTATCTGATGAAGGACCGTCCAAATAGCAACACGGCGCGCCTTTTTCATATGGGCCAAGAATTAAGCCGCCATTTTCTTCGCGCATGTACCAAGATCCATCGGATTCCCGAAGCACTCCAAGCTCCGGTAACCTTTGTTCTTGTCGGGTGGTGATTTCGGGGTGCGGCTCAGTAACTATGAACTGGTGCTGTACAGGGATAACCGGGATATCTAGGCCGACCATCTTACCCGTTAATTGGGCAAAATTTCCTGTCGCAGAGATGAGATGCTCACATGTTACCTCACCCTCATCAGTTTTAACGAGCCATTCTCCGTTCTTTTTTTGAACAATATTGGTAACAGGGGTATTTCGATAAATTTTTGCACCCATATCCCGGGCACCCTTTGCCATCGATTGTGTGAGATCTGCCGGCTGAATATAACCATCATCAGGATGTTGAATAGCTCCAACCAGACCTTCGGTGTTGCACAGAGGCCATATTTCTTTTACCTCTTTAGGACTGAGAAACTTAACTTTGACACCAATAGTCTCCGCAACACCAGCGTATTGGTGATACTCATCCATCCGATCTTTATTTGTAGCAAGTCGGATATTAGATACTTTCTTAAACCCTACGTTCTGACCAGTTTCGCGTTCAAGGTTTTCATAAAGCTGAACCGAATATTTGTGTATCTGGCCAACACTATAGCTCATGTTGAATAAAGGTAGTAAGCCAGCAGCATGCCAGGTTGACCCCGATGTAAGATCCTTTCTTTCGAGAAGAATGGAGTCAGTCCACCCTTTTTTTGCAAGGTGATATAAAACTCCTACGCCAACAACGCCCCCACCAATTATTACTGCTCGTACATGTGCGTTCATTGAATTTCCCCTGCTGTAACCTTGGATAGTCGATAGATAATTAAATAGGGTTTAGTGCAGAATTAGATTAACATATCTAGATGTATAAATTATGATGCAAAAGATTTTTTTTCTCAGTTATAAAGAAGCAGTTTATACTAGCAGCTAGGGATAATTCCCTCAGTAACTTAACAATTTTTAAGGTTTCAATGCAATCCCAGGCATATTTTAATTTGCAAGAAAATAAACTTTGAAAGCGGGTGCCTATGAATAAACATAACGTCAAGCCTGGACGCAGGGGTAGAGAAGCACGAAGAGCTGCCAGGAGAGAGGTATCTGCTGAGTTTATTCCATATATAGAGCGTCAAGTACCGGTTTTGGAGCTGGCTAAAGCTGAAGTAATAGAAATGATTGAGGCTAATGCCGATACTGTACTTCAGGAGATAGGAATAGAATTTCGGGGTGATGATGAGATCTTGAAACTTTGGAACGACGCCGGTGCTGATCTGGATGGTACTCGGGTGCGGTTTCCTAAAGGATTAGTGCGCGCATTAATAAAAACTGCTCCAACGGAATTTATTCAGTTTGCTAGAAATCCTGAGCGAAATGTTAAGATCGGTGGAACCGCCACAGTTTTTGCGCCAGTTTACGGTCCTCCATTTGTTCGAGATTTAGAACGTGGTCGACGTTACGGTACCATTGAAGACTTTAGAAATTTTGTTAAACTTGCTTATTTGGCACCAAGCATTCACCACTCCGGTGGGACCCTGTGTGAGCCCGTCGACCTTCCAGTGAACAAGCGGCACTACGACATGGTATATGCTCATATCCGTTTTTCGGACAAGCCATTTATGGGGTCAGTTACTCATCCCTCTCGAGCTCATGATACGATTGATATGTGCCAAATTTTATTTGGGGAAGATTTTGTTGACCAAAACACCGTGTGTACAAGTCTTATAAATGTTAACTCTCCCCTAGTGTTTGATGAGACTATGCTCGGTGCCTTAAAAGCTTATGCCAAGGCTAACCAAGCCGTTATTGTTTCGCCCTTTATTATGTCAGGAGCAACTGGTCCCGTATCCCCGGTTGGTACACTTACTCAAGCCTTAGCGGAGGCAATGGCAGGTATTGCATTAACGCAGCTGCTTCGTCCAGGAGCGCCAGTAATTATGGGGTTGTTCGCGGCGTCGTTGTCGATGAAATCTGGAGCTCCTACGTTTGGCACTCCCGAACCAAGTCTAATTACTTCTGCTGCCGCACAGTTGGCCCGTCGATTGGGAGTTCCTTTTCGTTCGGGAGGAAATCTTTGCGGATCAAAACTGGCAGATGCACAATCGGCCTACGAGAGTGCTAATTCTATGGTGAGCAGCTTTCTTTCTGGCGTTAATTTTGTGTTACATAGTGCGGGGTGGTTAGAAGGTGGACTCGTATCAGGGTATGAAAAATTTATTATGGATGTTGATCAGCTAACTATGCTGCAGATACTTTCCCAAGGGTATGAGATCACTCCAAATGGCCAAGCAATGGATGCAATAAGGGAAGTCGGACCGGACAGCCACTATCTTGGGTGCAGTCATACCCAAGCGAACTTTGAAACTGCATTCCACCAATCCCCCATTTTGGATTATAATTCCTTTGAACAATGGGAATCTGATGGGAAAAAAGATTTAGTTGATCGGGCTAGCAAAGAATGGAAGAAACAACTAGAAAACTATGAGGCTCCAGAAATTGATTATGATATTGATGGTAGGCTTAATGAATATATTATTAAAAAGAAAGAAAGCTTTCCAGATTCAAATGTTTGATAAAGGCCGGGTGAATTGTCAAAAAATACTTAATGAATGGAGTGTATGTTGGGCAAGGGTTAGTCAACTGCGTTGTTACATGCGATTTTAATCTCGTATGCTGTTTATGTGGGGGCGGCATCAATTAACCAGAGCCAGAGGTGTTCTGCAAAACTATTTTGAACATAAATATGAAGAGTGGGCCCAATTTTTTTGTCAAATTTTAAAAGATGAATAATAACATTAGTTTTTGCTAGAATTGTTTGTGCACACTGCCCTGGCTTAAATACATTAGGATGCAAATCTAGTGTGCAGCCTTTCATAATAATACTGAGGGCAGGTCCTCCGCTAAGTTGCATTATTGTGCGGGAATCTGTTATGTCCGTTATGGCCACATGCATATTTTCTGTTTGTTTCTGTAGGTTTTTGAGTAATTTAGCTTCTGCACCTGAGCGCCCTGTTAGTAACCACTCATCTGGACCAAGCCATATGGCTTGAACTTCGCTAAATTTTCCCGAAACAGTATTTGGTATTTTTGGAAGTTGAATGTTTAGTGCCGCTTTAACTCCCTTAAGAAATATTTTTTTTGCGGGGTCCCCTCTCAGGTTAACTTTTGCTATATAGGGGATTTCAGTCATCAGCAGCGACTTCCCTATTTTTTGTTCACTAGGCGAAACCTTTTCAAGCCCAAGGTTTGCGAGTGGAGTTTTCCGTTTGTACGTTTCAACCATTTAGTCTATGGCCTTCCTTATCATAAAATAAATGTGAGGTAACCTGACAGGTTATGGTGCGCTCTACGAGTGGAACATGCACCGTTTGTCCTAGCCTTTTTTTTCCTCCTTTAATCAATGCAAGTGCGAATGAGCGGCCAAGTATTGGAGAGTGATAACTGGAAGTTACATGTCCTATCATTGGTATTGGATATGTTGCTTGTAACTGACTAACAATTTGCCCGCCTTCGGGTAAGATCTCAGTCTTATCGTTAGGGAGAAGACCCACAAGTTGTTTACGATCGTCGCGGGCAGTATCCGGACGGTTGAGGGAGCGTCGGCCAATGAAGTCTTTGTTTTTTGATATAATCCAGTTCATTCCTAAATCGTATGGTGTGACTGTACCATCAGTTTCTTGCCCTACGATGATATAACCTTTTTCTGCCCGTAAGACGTGCATGGTTTCCGTACCGTATGGGGTAATGCCATATTTTTCACCGGCATTAACAAAGTTTGCCCAAAGGTTAGCTCCCCCAGAAGCTTGAACATTGATTTCAAATGCGCATTCTCCGGTGAAGCTTATTCGAAATACTCGTGCACGAAACCCACCAACCGTACCTTCTCGATACTGCATTGCAGGAAAAGCACCACCACCCAGGTCAATGTCATTAGTGAATTCCTCTAGAAGCAGTCGGGCGTTAGGTCCTGAAAGGGTAATAGTAGCATACTGCTCGGTTACAGATGTGAAATATACTTTTAAAGTCGGCCATTCTGTTTGTGACCATTCTTCCAACCACGCTAATACGCTAGCTGCATTCCCAGTTGTTGTAGTCATTAAATAGTGGTTTTTTCCAAGTCGAGAAGTTACACCGTCGTCCATCACCATCCCGTCTTCTCTCAGCATAATGCCGTATCGGCAGCAACCAATTTCTAGATTCTCCCAGTTGTTAGTATATATGCGATTTAAAAACTCTGCGGAATCAGGCCCCTGAATATCGATTTTACCTAGAGTGGACGCATCTAATATGCCAACGCTGTTACGTGTAGCTAAACATTCACGTGCTACAGCATCGCGCATAGATTCGTTTCTCTTTGGGTAATACCAGGGGCGCTTCCATTCACCCACATCTTCCCAGATAGCGCCGTTGCTTTCATGCCAATAGTGCATTGGGCTACGGCGAATTGGTGCAAATAGAAGGCCTGTGTAAGGCCCGGCTAACGCACCGATAGTGACGGGTGTATATGGGGGGCGAAATGTTGTAGTGCCGATTGCCGAGACCTCTTTTCCAAGAATTTCAGCCAGAATCGCGTGTCCCGGAATATTTGAAGTTTTCCCCTGATCAGTTGCCATCCCAAGGGTTGTGTATCGTTTTGTATGTTCAACGGATTGGTATCCTTCACGTGCAGCAAGTTGAATATCGGCGGCAGTTACATCATGCTGTTGGTCAACGAAATGCTTGTCGTTTTGACCAGCTGGTGCGTTGCTTGGTATAATCCAGATGTTTCGCCAAGGCTGTTCGGGTATATTTTCCGTATCTTTTGGTGAATTTGTTTTTTTTGATGAAAAGCCAGTGAGCTTAACTACCTTTTTTCCAGCAGTCCAACCATCTTTCAGACAACTCTGGAGTGAAAAATTACCGCTACAAGCCCCAATGGAGATAATGTTTTGAAGCGTCTTGCCTGGGATAAATACGCCGTCATCTTTACGCCAGACTGTTTTGCCATTTGTATGGGAATGCAAGTGAACAGCAGGATTCCATCCACCTGAAATCCCAATTAAATCACAATCAAAAAATCTTTTTTCTCCCTGTACCGATTTGCCATCTTCACTTAACATCATTACTTCAATTTTTTTTACATGCGACTTTCCGATAACACCTGTTATGGCGGCGTCTTCGACGACTTCAATTCCTTCAGAAATTGTTCGGTTAGGAAGTACCCCTGTTGCTTCTTTTCGGAGGTCGATCACGACCACAACTTCAACTCCATGGGCATTTAAGTCGAGGGCTGTCCGATACGCATCGTCATTATTGACAAATAAGGCTACCCGGCGCCCTGGAATTACAGCATATTTGTTTAGAAAAGTTCTAATGGCGCCTGCCAGCATGACACCTGGGCGGTCATTGTCCGAAAATACTAGTGGCCGCTCAAAAGCTCCTTGTGCAAGTACAACTTGTTTGGCTCTGATTTTCCAAAGCCGTTGTCGTTTTTTGTCCTTAACTCCAGTGATTGGGCCAGTTAGATTTTCAATCATACCTATTAAATTATGGTCATAATATCCAAACGCAGTTGTGTTTCTCAGCATTTTGACGTTTGGATTTGAAGCCAATATAGACTCTTGTTGAGCTGCCCAGTCTGGGCCACTTTTATTATTGATTTTTGAATTGTCTGATAATAGGCGCCCACCAAATTTCGAGTTTTCATCAACAATTATTATCCTAGCACTAGAATGTGAAGCTTCGATAGCTGCAGCTAGTCCACTCGGCCCGCTGCCAATTATTAAGATATCTGTATGAGCATTCATGTGGTCGTATCTGTCGGGGTCGGGTTGACGCGGGCAATAGCCGAGGCCGGCTATATGACGGATTAAATATTCATAGATTTTCCATCCCCAGCGGGGCCACATAAAGGTTTTATAGTAAAAGCCAGCAGGTAGAATTCGGTGAAAAAAACCCAATATACCCAGAAGATCAAAAGCTGGACTCGGCCAGCAGTTGGCGCTAAAAGCTTTTAAGCCTTCATACAGTTTAATTTTCGTTGCCTGATGACTTGCAAGAGTACGTGGTCCTACCTCCAACTGGACTAAAGCATTAGGCTCTTCAGTTCCACTAGCAAAAATTCCGCGTGGTCTATGGTACTTAAAACTTCGACTGACAAGGTGAATGCCATTTGCCAGTAAAGCCGATGCAAGGGTATCTCCTTTGTATCCACAAAGTTGTCGACCGTTGAATTGGAAATTGACTGGTTTCTTTCTATCGATAGCACCGCCCAGAGAGAGGCGTAGGGGTCTAGACATCAGGAAATTTCCTTCGGCGGCTTTTCATTTATATGGTAGATTGCGGCTATCTCGTTTGTAATGGTATTTCGAGCAGCATTAAACCAACGTCGACACCCCGACGAATGTGACCAACGTTCTAAAAAAATTCCTTTTGTATTTTTCCGCATGAATACATAGTCAGCCCATTCTTCATCTGAAAGAGCACTTGGCTTAGAAGGTCGTTTTATATGTGCTTCTCCACCGTTTGTGAATTCTTCTTCGCTTCGTGGGCCACACCATGGACATTCAATTACTAGCATGCGTATTTTCCTAATGCGCGACAGCAGCAGCGCCGTGTTCATCAATTAGTGCACCTGAGGTAAAACGTTCCAATCGAAATGGCGCATTCAGTTCATGTGGCTGATCAGTTGCAATAGTATGGGCAAAAACCCAACCAGAGCCCGGAGTAGCCTTAAAGCCTCCAGTCCCCCAGCCACAATTAAGATATAAACCATCTATAGGAGTTTTAGAAATAATTGGGCTGGCGTCTGGACTTGTATCGACAATCCCGCCCCATTGACGTATCAAGCGTAACCGACTGAATAAAGGGAATAGTTCGCAAAGCGCGGCGAGTTGGTCTTCAATTACATTCAGGCTTCCACGTTGGCCATAACTATTATATGAGTCAATTCCTGCGCCTAGGACCAGTTCACCTTTATCCGATTGTGAAACATAACAATGTACAGCATTTGACATAACTACACAGTTAATTATTGGTTTAATTGGTTCAGAAACCATAGCCTGAAGCGGATAGCTTTGTATTGGCAAACGTAAGCCGGCCATCCCAGCCAATACAGTTGAATGTCCAGCTACAACAATGCCAAGTTTTTTTGCCCCAATAAAACCTTTAGTTGTCTCTACACCTGACACACGACCTTTTTCATGCACTATCCCGGTAACCTCGCAATTTTGAATAATATCGACTCCACGAGCATCGCCAGCACGGGCAAACCCCCATGCAACGGCATCATGTCTAGCTACTCCCCCACGGCGTTGAAGCGAAGCACCTAAAATAGGATATCTTATTTTTCTCGAAATATTAATTATTGGAATAAAAGCTTTAATTTGATTAACGTTTAGAAACTCGGAGTCAATGCCATTTAGCCTTATGGCATTTACCCTACGGTTGATTTCTCTAAGATCATGGAGGTTATGGGCTAAATTCAAAACTCCTCTTTGACTCAGCATAATGTTATAATTTAGGTCTTGGCTCAGGCCTTCAAACAGTTGCAGGGACTTTTCATAGAGGGCTGCACTCTCATCCCAAAGATAGTTTGATCGGATAATAGTAGTATTTCGACCAGTGTTGCCACCTCCAAGCCAACCTTTCTCTAAAACCGCTACATTGGTAATCCCGTGTTCTTTAGCTAAATAGTATGCCGTTGCAAGCCCATGCCCTCCTCCTCCAATTATAATGACATCGTAACAACTCTTTGGATCAGGGCTACGCCATGCTTTTTGCCAATCTTGGTGGAAGTTTATGGAATTTCTTAAAAGACTAAAAATTGAATATTTCTTCATTGGTTTCCTAGTATTAAGGACAAAACCGATTAACTAATATCTGGCGGTATTGGATCTTAAGGATTATTTACAAAATCCAAAAACTTTTTACTCTAATGCAACAGATATAAAGTTAAAGATATTTCAGTTCATGTAGATCTACATAATGTTAGACGGAGAAAAAATAAAGAGCAAAAATATTAGTATTTTTAATAGAAACACTCTAATACACTATATTTCAGGCGCATTAGACGCAGAAAATAGTAAGTTAAATGACGATTCTTCTAACAGCCGAAACTCCATAGCTTTAAAAAGGGTTTAGTTTATGCATATGAAAACAAATTTAAATTTGTAAAGCCAGGTTAAATATCTTTTGTCTCAAGATAATCCAACAATAATTGATGGGCCTATAAAAGTGAAAAATTTTTGGAAAATTGTATTGCCGGTCGTGGTTCTGGCGTCAGGTGCAGCAGGTTTTATAAGTTTGAAGGTTACAGCCCCAATAAATGCTCCAAAGCCTAGTAACGAGAAAATTTGGAACGTTCATGCTCAAGAGCTTTCTACTCGTGGGGTGCAGCCATCTATTATCGAATTTGGCACCATTGTAGCCGGCAATAAAGCAGATCTCCGGCCACTTGTTTCTGGACGTATAGTTAAAGTCAATGAAAAATATTTAAAGGGAGGAATTGTCAGGGCAGGAGAGGTCCTGATAGTTATAGATCCGTTTCATTACAAAGTAAAAGTTACAGAACAACTGGCTGCCTTGGATGAAGTCTTGGCAAAGATTAAAGAAACTGAGGGTGAAGTTCGCTCAGAAGAAAAGCTTGCGGAGATCAGTAGGTCCCAACTTAAATTAAGAAAACGGGATTTAGAGCGGCGCAAAAAACTAAAGGTACAAGGATCTTCATCAAGAAAATCAGCTGATGATGCCGAATTTGCCTATAACAACGCTTCTCAGTTAGTTGCTTCGCATCAGCAAGCGGTTAATCGTCTTAGAAGTCGTTTGCTTCAATATAAAGCAAACGAAATGAGTGTGCGGGCTTCTCTCAGATTGGCAAGGCGTAATTTAGCCGAAACAAGTTTAACAGCACCTTTCGACGGATTCCTAGCAACCGTTGAAGCTTCAATTGGGCAATATGTTAATACTGGTGATCGCCTAGCTAGTTTAATTGAATCAGAGCGTCTAGAGGTTCATTTCAGACTTGCAGAACCGGATTTTTTTAATTTTTTTCCCAATAGATCGATAATAAATGGCAATCAAAGCAAGGAGTACCAATTAATTGATAAGAAAATTGATATAACTTGGCGTATGGGGGGGAAGAAACTTAATTTTTCAGCGATAGTTGATCGTATTGGGGCCGAAATTGATGCTGCCGGCGGAGGGGTCGATGTATATGCGCAAATTCAGAATATCGATCTGAACACTGTTCTTCGGCCAGGTGCTTTTGTAGAGGTCCGAGTTCCTGACCGTTATTATAGTGATGTTATCTTATTACCCGTTACGGCGGTGAATGAAAACAATTCAATCTACATTATTGAAAATCAAAGATTAGTTGAAAAAGAAGTGAATGTAATCAGGAGGTATGATGAGTCTGTATTGTTGCGTGGAGATTTTTCTGAGGGTGATATAGCTGTT
>PBKU01000059.1 GCA_002722175.1 Magnetovibrio sp. | reverse complement strand
GATTTGGAGCAAATCCCCCAGCTTCCGGACCAGGTGCGCCTGGATCCATAGGTCCATCCTGACTGTCTGGTGCCAGATTTGGATCAAATCCCCCAGCTTCCGGACCAGGTGCGCCTGGATCCATATTAGCTGCCGGGTCAATCTCAGGCCCCATAGCGGCGCCTGGATCTGGCATCTGCATATCAGGCGTCATAGCAGCATGGTCATAGCCACCGTCCGGGGGCATCATGTGGTCGCCTGCGGCTGCACATGCACCGTCCACTGGCGGAGGTTGGCAAGCTTCAGCTGGGCAAGATCCAGGGTCGCCGGGAACAACCACTGCTTCACCAGCGCCATCCACAGGCATTGGGTAAGCGGGATCCCCCGGGGGAGCCATCATTTCAGCCGCAGCATCATGAGGCATACAACCGCAATCATGCATTCCCTGGCCCATGTCCATCATGGCGTCCATTACGGGAGCAGGGACTTCCATTCCGTCAGGGCACATCATAGTACATGCATCCTGCATTATGGCTCCCATATCGCCGCCACTCATGTCAGCATCTCCCATGTGCATTGCCGGACCAACACAAGCACCAAAAGCGTCGCCAGCTGCTTCAAACATTTCTGGCGGACAACCCATGTCACCCATCATTGGGCCCATGACATCACCCATCGCTTCAAATGCAGCGCCAACATCACCGCCTTCGTTCATCGCGTTAGCAAAAGCTTCCTGGCCAGCACCCATGCACTCACCAAAAGCCTCAGGATTAGTCGCGATAACGTCCATAAATCCGTCAGGCAGAGGGGGTATTTCCATTGGAAACATACAACCCATATTAAGTCCTCCTATACTGTTAAATTAGCAATATTTAAGTCATTGTATTAAGTACTATAATTCTGTTTAGAGATTTTTTTAACAGTATTGTTGTTCTACCCATCTCTAAACTTTTTTGCCAAACCAACTGTTCAGCAGTTTTAGCCAAAGACTTAGTTGTAGTAGAAAAATACAACGTTGTCTACGTCTTATACTTTCATAAAATTACTAGATAGGAAGTGACGCCTGTCACACCTTCTGTAAATTATTTTTCTAAAGGATTTAGAGTTAAGTAGCAACATTTTTCAACGTTCACAACAACATTCAACAGGACCGAGAAAATGGGCCGAACGATTGTGTAAACAGCGAAAAAGCGGTCTATTAATTCTTTACGGGCAAACGTTGAACTTGCAGGCCGGTCGCCTCTATACCAAATGTTGAAATTTATGAATCCTCAGAAATACTTTTATACATTTTGTGATCTTGAAAGTTGGAGGGTTTGGTCGGTAGGTGCACCGTAGTTTAACCAGAAAAACTTTACCAACACCAACAACTGATGCAAACCCTGATTTTAAACTCTCTTAGTTGTAACTCAGAACATAAACCCACAAGAGTAACACTCCGCAAGCATTATTTGATTGTTAATCTGTTATTCTTTTTAAATGGATAAACGAGAAAACAATCTGAAGTGTTACCCGTTAGAATTTTGTTAGCCTTTGTAATTTGGCGGCAAGGCACACTTTTTTAAAATCTGGCATGGAATCTGCTTGTAGAAAATACAGTGTCATTGAAAAGAATATGTTTGTCGGGAGATGCAATTATGAAAAGCCTAATTCACGCAACAACAGTTATCTTATTGCTTTCATCTTGTTCAGGATATGTAGACCGGTATGAGAAGCACGTTGAGAAACGTGATCAAATTTACTGTTATAAATCGCTAGCCGCTACCACTTGTTACGATGAGCCATATGAAGTTGATGATGCACGGTTAGTAAATTATTTTGGGCCCCAACCTAGTCGTCACGAGAGAAAATCAGAAGAAGCAGTATCTCAACCCGTTCCACCACCCTCTGTTTCCTATTGGGTTAAAGATCCGGAACCCGTACCCAGAGCGGCACCGCATGGTGACTTTTCAGGGCGTCCATGGCTTGTTGATGGATATGACCAGTTGGCAGCAAAAGATAGAGACACTAGTGGCACGATTGCATTTCTGAAACGAATTGATAAAAGAGCTACAGATGGAAGGTCATCAAGGGGTGATCATGATCATTTAATTGCAAAAACACGAAGGATACATGGTGGATCTTATTTTAGATCAGACGCAAACAAGTAATAGGTTCCCCTAGAAACAGCCCTAGCATGTTATTTTTTGGTGTCTAGTTTTCTAAGAGCGAAGCCCAAACTAATTGTTCATGCACTTGACAGACTGCCTCTATGATCGTAAATCCCCTGCGGATTATTTACAGTGTCTGATTGTTGCCAGAGGGCTTTTAGGCTGGGTAGCTCAGCCGGTTAGAGCGCGGCACTCATAATGCCGAGGTCGGGAGTTCAAGTCTCCCCCCAGCTACCAATCCAAATCGGCTTCGGTCTTCCGGAGCCGGTTAGGTGCATCAGGAGTAGAATCATGGCTCGGAGAAAAGCAAAGTCTAAACCTGCTTTTGAAGTTTTTAATGTTGTATATATGGATGGGTCCCTTAGCTCTAACCGCAGAGTATCAAGCAAGTTTTTAGATGACCGTTTTGGGGAAGATCCAATTGATCTTGCCCGACGGGCAATTGAAGAGCAGGACCATGCCATAGCAGTGAAGTCCGGTGTCGCAAAAGCCAAGATAAAATCTATAACACGGCCCAAGCAAATTCGCTTAAAGTAGAAAGTTACCTGCCTAGAGAGGTTTGGGTTTACGTGCAGACAGTTACCGGAATTTTCTTATCAGAAAAACAAGAGAAAAAAATGTTTGTGTGCTGTATGCAGAGTGTGCCCTATCGTTGGATTTGGTAAACTTAAATGGGGTGAATGCTCATTGTTCTAAGAAGCGTTTCTCAATTGGGCTTAAATTTTTTCAGGGTCTTAATTGTATGGTTGTGCTTGGTTGTATCGTTGGTTGTGAAAACCTGAGAGGTCGGTTGAAAGCGAAAAAATGTTGGATCTAAGCGCACTTAGCGAGAGGGTTCTAAATTAGAGAAAAGTGAAGATCTGGCTCCGTTGCGAAACAGGTTTTAAGCGCTACGTCAGAGTGACCTTGTTTTAACGTTGAACTGAATTGCCTTAATCTTTGAGTGAGGCGGTCCGGAAAGAAAGGGTTTCCAAAAGATAGATTACGGCATAAGCCCACATGGATGATTCCAGATGTATTGTCGTTTTGCGTCAGGGCGCTTGACAAGAAAAATCATTCTACTTTACATCAATCGGTACAAATAATTCGGTGTAGAGGCCGTTAGGCCATATGGAAGGTTATAGAGCCAAATGATTATTTATTGTGCGCGAAAGGCCTAAATTTATTCCTATTACGATAATCACTGAAAAGCGGGCACTCGGATCAACAACCAAGCCAACATAACCAATAACACTTTTAACTGCTCCTGATCTGGGAGCAACCAGAACGGCTTGCCTCAGGGACCGCTTTGCTATCCTTTGATCGGCGTGTGCTTTTTTAAGGTTTGCCTTTGCGTGTTAACATAGCTTAATGGCCGGAAATTGGTTAGGAAGAATTTGTCCTGTATATCGATGCTTTAGAGTTTTACAATCAATCCTTTAAATAGAAAGTAGATCTGATGAGTTGTGCCATTGATTGAAAGACCCTTTTGTTTTGCTTACGCTTTTACTGCAGAATGAGACTATGAATAGTCGAATCTGTAACCCGATAAAAACAGTCCCACAAAAAATATCGAGTCAATATTTAAGGCACAATAGCAGTCTCTCTACTTCGCTGCTTAAAGGCGAGGGCCGTATTTAAAAAGTTTTTAGTTTGTATTGATAAATATATTAATTCTAGAATATTTAAAAATGTCACAGTGATTCTATTCGGGAGCTGCATAATATGCGCTCTTGCTATTGCAATAATTAAAGGTAAATTGAAAATCTTAGGAATCGTCAAAGAAAGAGTTTCCATTGGCATGGAAAAGCAACCCAAAATGCGTCGTGGTGGTATTGAAGGAGTCCAAGCTTGGTTGAAGCGCCTAGGCTAGGGTTTAACAGTTTTTGGTGGCGTTATTGTGCCTGGGAGATGCAATATAAGATTATAATTTAGGGAGTAAAAAAATGGCCACCGGTATCGTGAAGTGGTTTAACATCCAAAAAGGTTACGGTTTCATTATGCCAGATGATGGTGGGGAAGATGCATTTGTTCATATTAGTGCCGTTCAGAATTCAGGTATGGCAGGGCTTGATGAAGGACAGAAAATTTCTTACGAACTTGTTGAGGGACGTAACGGTAAGCTTGCGGCAGAAAATCTTAGCATTGAAAGTGAATAATTACTCGAAAGAGTAAAATAACCCGCGACAAAAGGCCTGGCGGGTTATATTCTTTAGTGAGTTTTATTTTTACTCGCCAGTTATTAGGGGATTAAGCCAAAAAAAAATTAAATTAAATTCTGTTGAATTTTTTTTCATTCATGTGGCTTTAACAATGAAAGAAGATTTTAGAACGCTCAAAGATTATTGGTCAATTAAAGGTGGTTGTATGAAGTATAGTAATATAACTTTTGAAAAAAAAGAAGGTGGTGTTGGGCTTATCACCTTAGATCGCCCACAGGCACTCAATGCCCTTTGCGATGCATTAATCAATGAGCTATCCGACGCAATAGACAAATACGAGGCAGATAATGCAATAGGATGTATCGTGATTACAGGTTCTGAAAAAGCTTTTGCTGCAGGTGCGGATATAAAGGAAATGCAATCACGTGGTTATATGGACGTATATAAATCAGACTTTATTCGTGCGTGGGAAAGAGTAGGACGTTGCCGAAAACCAGTTATTGCAGCTGTTGCTGGGTTTGCACTAGGGGGTGGATGTGAATTGGCAATGTCATGTGACTTCATTGTCGCAGCTGAAAATGCGACCTTTGGCCAACCTGAGGTTAATCTAGGAATTCTTCCTGGGGCCGGTGGTTCTCAAAGGCTCACACGTTTTGTTGGGAAGTCAAAGGCAATGGATATGTGTTTGACGGGTCGCTTCATGGACGCCAAAGAAGCGGATAGGGTAGGACTCGTAAGTAGAGTGCTTCCTCTTGAAGATTTTGTCGAATCTGCTCTTAAAATTGCCAGGGAAGTTTCTTCAAAGTCAAGGCCATCAATTTTAATGGCGAAAGAATGCGTTAACCGAGCATATGAAACATCTTTGGCCGAAGGAATTCTATTTGAGCGCCGAATGTTCTATTCAACTTTTGCTACGGAAGATCAAAAAGAAGGAATGAAGGCTTTTGTTGAAAAGAGAAAGCCAGTATGGAAGAATCGCTAATTGAAGTCCTATAACTGCTTTGACTGATTACCATAATGGTTGATCGATATATTTATCATATTTGTCGTTCTGAGGAATGGGAAAAAGCTTTACAGTGTGGCTATTACAGCGGTTCCTCTCAAGATCTAGATGATGGGTTTATTCATTTTTCAACTGGGGGTCAGCTCCGAGAAAGCGCTGCCAAACATCGTTCTGGCCAGGATGGGTTGGTGGTTCTTACTGTTGATGTAAAACGATTAGGGAAGGCATTAAAATGGGAGCCTTCACGGACAGGAAAGCTCTTTCCACACCTTTATGGCAGGATATCGATTGAAGATGTGATTAAAGTTTCCCCACTAACGTTGGGGACTGATGGAAAGCATGTTTTTTCAATGGCTTTTTAGAAACAATGAGAGAATAATTATGACTCGGTTATATCGATTATGACTCAATTGTATAGCGCCTTACGTCCTCTGATTTTCTTGCTGGACCCCGAGGTAGCCCATTCTATTATTATCAAGTTCCTGAGACTAGGTTTTTTTGTGCCAGAAAAAACCAAGTATGACCCGATACTTAAAACTGATTTATGGGGGAAAACTTTTTTAAGTCCTCTAGGGCTAGCCGCCGGGTTTGATAAAAATGCTGAAGCGGTTCCTGCAATGCTAGGCCAAGGTTTTAGTTTTGTTGAGGTGGGGAGTATAACGCCGCAAAAGCAAATTGGGAATGTAAAGCCTAGACTTTTTCGCCTTGTCAATGATCGTGCAGTTATTAATCGTATGGGGTTTAATAACGATGGACACCGCACAATTTTGACTCGTATAAGAAAACTTCGGCAACAAAAAGTCCAGGGACTAATAGGCATTAATCTTGGAAAAAACAAAAATGGACGAGACCCTTTTTCAGATTACGCAGAAGGAATCAGGCTGTTTGCAGAATATGCAGACTATCTTGTAATAAATATTTCATCACCGAATACTCCGGGAGTTAGGGCTCTCCAGGCGAAAGAAAATCTCGACCGGCTTCTTAGCCACGCTAAGAATGCATTGAGCGAAATAGCTGCACAATGTCGTCCCCCCCCATTACTTTTAAAGATTTCTCCAGACCTTACTGACAGTGAAAAAGCCGATATTGTAGAGGTGATTTTAAAGCATCAAGTTGATGGGGTAATTGCTTCTAATACAACAGTTAGCCGACCATCTTCTTTGCAGAAACGCTTTCAGTCAGAGGCAGGGGGATTGAGCGGAAAACCTTTATTCGGGCCGTCGACAAAGTTGTTAGGTGATTTTTATAAACTGACAAATGGGAAGGTACCGTTGATTGGTGTTGGCGGAATATCATCGGGGGCTGATGCATATGACAAAATCCGTGCTGGTGCATCGTTAGTGCAGTTGTATTCTGCGTTGATTTATGATGGACCAAAAATTGCTTGTCGGATAAACAGAGAATTAGCAGAGTTTCTGAGAAAAGATGGCTTCACCAGGGTCTCCCAGGCTGTAGGTTTAGGTTGAGGCTCCGGCCTTTTGTTGGAAAGTTATGCTAAATACTTCTTAGTTATCTTGAATGCAAATGGGATAATGGTAACTATGAAAAATATCCTAACCGTATGGTGTATAGAAACCAGGGCAACATCTACATTCATCGCTAAGCTCATTAGCGTCATTTCTGTTAGGCCTCCAGGCGCAAAGGCAAGCCATAAAGCTTCTTGACTTAAGCCTGTAGTATTTGCCAACAAGTAGGACAGCAAAGCCGCACTGATGATCATGGAAATTGCTAAGAACAGGCCTGCAAGTATCGAAGAAAAAAATTCTTTAGCAGTTACACCTGAAAATCGGCAACCTGCAATGATACCGATAACCAATTGGGCAATAGCAAGTAATTCGTTAGGGGGCCTGGCGGCAGTTAAGTCTAGGATGTGAACGATAGCGCTTATGAGTGCTGGTCCCAACAATGCAGCCGCCGGAATTCGTAGTTTTTTTGCAATAACATACCCAAGAATGGCACATGCAATTAAAATAAGTGAATCTTTTATACTAATCGTTGCTAATGCTTCTTTGACGGGTGACATTGGTACCTGATACTCAGTAAAAATCTGAAACCAGAGCGGTATAACTAATATCGTAATCAATATTCTTGTCGCATGGATAAGTGATACTGTCCGTCTATTAACGTGGCAATCGTCCAGGAGTAAAACCATTTCGCTGAAACCGCCCGGTAATGCGGAGAAGAAGCAAGTGGCTGGGTTGGCCACACCACTGATCCGCAGAGCCAATGCGCCGATAATTGTTAAAATTGAAATGAAACCACATAGAATTCCGAGTGTTCCAAGCCACAGGTGTATTTCAGATAGCACTGTTGAATTGAAATTGCTTCCCAGCATGACACCTAGAACCGGCAGAACAATAGTGCGCAGTTTGTTGGGCCCTTCGAAGGGCGCCCCTGCTAGACAAGCAAGTGTGCAGGCAGTCATAGAACCGAGTAACCATGGTAACGGAAGGGCTAACTTTATAAAAATCAATCCACCTAACGCTCCACAGGCAAAGACTCCAACTACTTTGAAGCCGGGATGCATTTCAAAAAACGTTCGGATGGTTTCAAGAGCCTTTTTTCTCAAGTGAAGGGTCACGGCAGAAATTGTTCTTTAAGGATGCGCTCTTCCAGATTATGCTCTGAATCAAATAATATAGTTGGCGAATGATTACGGTCTTCACGAATTTCGACAGTGCGCACATTTCGGACCTCGTTGAAGTCAGCAGTAGCACTGACCTGACGAGCCTCTGCATCTTGAACTTCAAAAACAATAGCAGCAGTTCTGGGTAACAGTGCTCCTCGCCAATATCGAGGGCGAAAGACGCTTATCGGCGTCAGCGCAAGCAATCCGGCTCCTAGTGGAACAATGGGACCATTTGCTGATAGGTTGTAAGCTGTACTCCCCGCCGGTGTTGCGACAAGCACACCATCGCAAATCATTTCTTTTTGGCGTGTTATATTATCGATCGTTATTGAAATTCGGGCCGCTTGTTGTGTTTCACGAAGTAAAGAGACTTCATTGATTGCAATTGCCTCATGCAAAGTACCTTTTACGTCTACAGCATTCATTCTTAGTGGATGAACGATATAGGGTTTTGCCGTCTCTAACCTTTCAACTAGGCTATGTTCTTTGTATTCGTTCATTAGGAAGCCGACTGAACCTTTGTTCATCCCAAATATTGGTAATTCACGGTCTATTAGATCATGGAGCATGTGAAGCATAAATCCGTCTCCCCCAAGGGCTACAACCATATCTGCATTGTCTAGCGTGACAGTAGAATATAGTTGTTCCAGCTCAGCTTTGGCTTTGGTAGCTTCATTAGTCGGGGCTGCAACAATGGAAAATCTTTTCATTTGTGACCGGGTCTCTGAATAACTATATTACTTCCCAATTACGTAAGTAATAACGTGGTTTGAAAACATAAAGCCTTTTGAAAGCGTTATTCTGTGTTTAAGAAGATTCAGCAAAAAATCACGTCCATGCTTTTTTCCCAAACAAAAATTGTAGTAAGCAATAACATAAATAAACAAGGGTCGCACTAAATCTATTATAAAGGAATCAGGTCAAACGCTATGCTGATACGTTTTTCATTAGTTTCAAATGGTACGGTATGATGGTAAAAGTATGATGGGAACAAGATAAGTAAACCTTCTTCTGGTTTTACTGTAAATGTTTTGGCCTCGTTTTTATTATGAAAATGAGAAGGTGCTTTATTAAATACGATTGCTCCAGGCGGCTCTGTTCTGCTTTTTTCAGTAAATTTTGGAACTTTGACATAATATACGCCACTAATCCATGCGGAAGGGTGAATATGCGGGATCTGATGGCTTGACCTTGTCATAACAACGCCCCAGGCAGATAATCTCAGTTTTCTGAAGATTTTCAATGAAAGTGGATGCTTTGGATATTTATTGATTTTTTCTTTATAGTTTTTAACAGCATTCCACACAATGCTTTCAAAGTCAGTGAATGCGCTATTTTTTTTATTTAGAAGTTCACCGGAGTGCAATCCTTTCCGTGTTGCATGGCTTTGGGGAGAAGGCGTTAGGGTCGGATGAGCGAGTATCTGCTTTTTTAAAGCAGTATTAAAATCATGGAGGTATGAGTATTTTTTTGGGATTTCAACATATTGTTTTTTTAGCAATGTTTTAAAATTAAACAGCTCATTTGCTGATTTTATTTTTCCTGAATCACACAAGGTAATGCCCTTGAAAGCAAGCAGCGTGGTGTTGCCCGGAAACCTTAAGAGAAATTCATTGCAAATGGTGAGCGCATTTTCTGGCTTTCCTTGTTGTAGACTAAGATCGGCGAGATTTGCGTGTGCTTGGGCAAAACTAGGATCTATTCGGGTTGCTTGGGTAAATTTTAGAGCTGCAGTTTCTAAATCGCCAAGCTGTTGGTGGCTGTAGGCAATGTTCATTGCAGCGGCCGCATGGTTAGGTTTTGCCAGTAGCACATCCTCATAACACTCGATTGCTTTTTCGTGTTCCTCAAGCTCTTGAAGGGCAATGCCCAGGTTATACTTTGCTTCATACAAATCGGGGGCTATTTTAATGGCTGCTTCACATTCTTCTTTAGCTTTCTTGAAGCTGCCAAGTTCATGAAGAATGGAAGCTAGGTTAGTCCGTGCAACAGCAGAGTTTGGAGTTATTTTAATTGCTTTTTGGTAAGCAGTTTTTGCATCCTCTAACCTTTCTAGAGTTTTATAAACATTTCCTAGGGCATGCCATGCGGGGCTGTGGTAAGGACAAATTTTTGTAGTTTTGCGAAGTGCTGTGACTGCGTCATCAAGCCTGCCAAGAGATTCTGCTAGCAACCCATAATTAAAGAATGATTCAATATAGCTGGAATTTGAAGTCATGGCTTTCTTGTATGCAGCTATGGCTTTATCCTTGCTGCCTAGTTTCGAAAGGACATTTCCAAGATTAGTTTGAAACTCGGGGTTGTCGGGTTCAAAATATACAGCGACTTCTAGCAAGTTTAGGGACTCCTCTAGAAGGCCTGCCTGGAAGGCAGACACCCCAGCTAGATTTAATGCAGTTGGATTTTGGGGGTCTTGAGATAGTATATTTTTACAAAGCTCAAACGAATAATAGGGATCACCTTCGGAAAGAAATTTGGCGGCGTTGGACAACGCATTAGAAACCCCATTGTTCCCGTAATTAAAGCCAAAACCCCGTCGCTCATCTGATATAGCCGTGTCTTTTAACGCTGAGCGCTTATGCTTAGTTTTTTTTTTACCCTCTTCATAAAAGCACTTTCAAAGGTGGAAGTTTCCGCTTTCGATAATTGGAGTGTTTGTATACTACCCACTAACGTTTTCAAAAAACTGGAAAGTTTGTTTTGTTTCTAGACTTAGTTAGTTTTCTTTAATTTTTGTGTATTGCAATTTGATGGCAGCAACTATGCAGATGAACAATTAACCACCAGTAACTGACATATGGCGTTTAATTACAGGCCCACCATTATTTCGGTCAATTACAAAGTCGTGGCCCTTTGGCTTCCGTCCAATCGCTTCATCAATCTGGTTTTCCAGTAATATATCAGCCTCTGATGAACGGAGAGGTTTCTTAAGATCAGTGGCATCATCTTGCCCTAAACACATGTAAAGTATTCCCGTGCAAGTAAGTCTTACACGGTTGCAGCTCTCGCAGAAATTATGTGTTAGAGGGGTGATGAAACCTAGTTTGCAGCCGGTTTCTTCGACTTTAACGTAGCGTGCGGGACCGCCTGAATTATAGGGAATATCTGTAAGCGACCAGTCTTTTTCCAGTTTGCGGCGGATTTTTGATAGCGGAACATATTGATCGTTTCTATCTTGATCTATATCTCCCATGGGCATGGTTTCGATGAGGGTTAGGTCAAAGTTTCTCTGACCACACCAAGCAAGCATCTTGGACAGGGAATCATCATTGAATCCCTTCAGAACGACAGTATTAATCTTAATTTTTAAGCCAGCAGCTTCCGCTGCATCTAGCCCTGCCAACACTTTTTCAATGTTTCCCCATCGGGTGATTTTTTCAAATTTAGTTGGATCAAGGGTATCCAAGGAGACATTGATCCGGTTTATGCCTAAATTTTTCAACTCGTTTGCATATTTTGGGAGTTGGCTGCCGTTGGTTGTCAAGGTTAGCTCTTTAAGCATGCCGCTGTCCAGGTGCCGGGAAAGGTCTTTGAATAGGTGCATGATGTTTCTTCTTACAAGAGGCTCACCTCCTGTAATGCGAATTTTTTGAACCCCTTTCCGAATAAATGCAGAGCAAACACGGTCTAATTCCTCAAGACTAAGGACATCGCGTTTTGGGAGAAAGGTCATATCCTCTGCCATGCAATACACACACCGAAAATCACAACGGTCAGTGACAGATACACGGAGGTAGGTTACTGCGCGACCAAAAGGGTCAATCATATTCTTGCCTCATTTTACGCAACTTTGCGAGCCAACATACTTTTCATGTTGTTACCCTACTCTAGAAAACTATGGTTTGACAAAAATTTTTTTACTAAATTTCTGGACAAGGTCAACTGATTGCAGTTGGCAAAGATTCTTTCGAATGCAAAAGCGCAACTTCTTTGACCAGCAATTATGGACAGTTTAGTTGCATAAGAGGCCTTGGTAGCTATATGAAACACCAAGCATTTAAACCTTTAGTAATTAACCTTTATTCTACTTTTTAAAATTCGGGAAAAAAGCCTGCAGTCCATTAATTTTATATTCTGCAATATATTGCTGACCCTGGGTAGAAAGTAGCCAGTTTTTAAATATTTGGGCCAATCTTGTTTTCGTATGCGGATGTTTCTTCGGATTGACAAGGATAAGGCCGTATTGATTTTTTAGAAATGGATCGTTCTGGAACAGTATTTTCAAATTACGTTTGTTATTGAATTTAAGCCAAGTTGCCCTGTCAGATAGAAGGTAAGCATCTAATGAGGCAGCTATATTTAAGGACGCGCCCATGCCAGAGCCGGTTTCACGGTACCAAAACTGACCTTTGCCAGGGGGGGGGACTCTAACTTCTCCCAAATTGAGAGTTCCATTTTGTGGGTGCCACTGTTATCTCCTCGGGAAACAAAGATATTTTCAGTTTTACTTATAGCGTAAAATGAGCAGAAAACTGACTTGCAGGTTTGAATGCGGGCGGGGTCGGCTCTTGTGCCAAGTAGGACAAAATCATTATACATTAAGTCGTAACGTTCAGTTCCAAACCCGCTCTCAATAAATTTTTTTTCTGATTCTGTGTGGTGCACGATCAGCACATCGGCATCACCATTTTTAGCAATTCGAATGGCCTGTCCAGTGCCAACAGCAATTACACGGACTGCAATATCTTTATCTTTTTCAAATAATGGGAGGATGTAATCATATAATCCAGAGTTTTGTGTGGAAGTCGTTGACGCAACAGTAATGAATGGTTTGCCAAATGCGTGTCCTGCAAAAAAAATTATAGACATTAGCGAAAGAAGAGCTTTCGCGTGCCGGACGGGCGATGATTTTAAATATTTGCAAATCCGGTGTTTCCATCTTTGTAGCTTAGCACTAGACGTTTCTGGGCTTTTCAGGTGTTCCATTATCCCCATAGTAACTTTCCTTGCAAAAATTGTTTGGCCTCGAGAGATACTGGATTTTGAAAAAACATTTTTACTGGAGCTCGTTCAAGAATATTGCCCTTATGCAAAAATATAACCTCGGTTGCAATCCGTTGGGCTTGAGCCATGTCGTGGGTTGACATTATGATCTTTGTTCCTGATTTATGAATATCGAGAATAATATTTTCAACTTCGTGAGTTGCCGTTGGGTCGAGATTAGCAGTTGGTTCATCCAAAAACATTGCCTCGGGTTTTGTTGCCCAGGCGCGAGCCAGTGCGAGGCGCTGCTGTTCACCTGCACTTAATGAGTATGCTTGTGTGTTTTTCAGATAAGTGATGCCAGTCATCTCCATTGCTTCTATTGTTCTTAGCCGCCGTTCTTTTTTTTGCATACTTCTTAATCGAAGCACATAGTCGATATTTGCAGCTACGTTTCGTTGGAGTAACATCGGACGCTGAAATACCATGGATTGATATCTAATCGCATTGGGGATAGACCAATCTACCGTTCCAGCAGTTGGTTCTAATATCCCGTGGCAAATACGCATCAATAGACTTTTTCCGGCGCCATTTGGACCAAGGATAATTGTCCGTGGTCCACTCTCAAGAATCAGGTTTACCTTACCTAGAAGAAGAGAATGGTTTTTTTCATAAGAAACATCCTGAAGCGTTAGCGGCAAAATACTTCTGTTTTGGTTGCCTGGTTTTTTCATCATATCAACCGCTGTTTCATAATATTTCTGGAGAAATGTATTAAAGCGGTGATCGAAAGCGAAAGAAAAAGTAAGATAAATCCCAGTCCTAGAGCTAAAGCTAGTTCCCCCTTTGAGGTCTCTAGGGTGATTGCAGTTGTCATGGTTCGTGTTACATGGTTAATATTTCCACCAACTATCATTACAGCACCAACTTCTGCAACGGCGCGACCAAACCCAGCTAGAACAGCGGTGAGCAAGGTATACCGCCCTTCCCATAACAACGTTAGAATAGCGTCCACCTTTGTTGCCCCAAGAGATTTCAGTTGTTCTGCGTATTCAACCCAGAGATCTTCAATGGTTTGGATTGCAAGGGCAGTCACGATGGGTGTTACTAGGATGAATTGAGCAATGATCATAGCTGTTGGGGTGAACAAAAGATCTAAGGGGCCTAATGGGCCTGACCGTGATAAGATAAGATAAACAGAAAGCCCAACCACGACAGGAGGCAGTCCAAGAAGTGCGTTAAAGATAATGATTATTATCCCCCTTCCTGGGAAGCGGAATACACCGAGGAAGCCGCCTAAGGGAAATGCAACGATTATTGAAATTGCCAGGGCACTAAGGCTTACTCGCAGCGATAGGGCGACAATTTCCAATAGATCAGAATCTAAATTAAGCAATAGTTCCAGCGCTTCTATAAAAGCAGTTGAAAATTCATTCATGGTAGAAAACTCATAACCTTTTGCATCGTCCAATAGGAAATTACATGTAGTGGTCTGGTAATGTTTCCTGAAGTTCTATAAAACTAGGAGGGCTTGCTAGTCAAATAAAGGAATTCTAAAAATGCTTCTTTTTCGGTTGCGGTCATTGATAATATAATCCATCTCTATTGTGTGCATAAAAACTTTGGTGCCGTTTTTGTTGAATGGAGTCAATTGATGTCAGTTGAGAAAATTCAAAATGAGTTTGTAATAGCCCCTGATCCGGAAAACCCAAAATTGACGGAAAAAGTGATGGGTTTTGATCAATCAGGCGTGTCAAAAGAAACGTTTGTGTCTGTCGAGCGCCCGCTGACTTTATTTCTTAACGGTCAAGAAATTGTTACGATGATGACCATTTGTGATTATCCTGAATATTTAGCGGTTGGTTATCTAACAAACCAGAATATGCTGAACTCAAGTGATCAGATTACCGGGATTGAATATGACGAAGACATTGAAACTGTAGTGGTGAGAACGAAGCAAGTTTCCAATTTTGAAGAAAAATTGAAAAAAAAGACCCTAACGTCAGGTTGCGCGCAAGGTACGATTTTTGGTGACGTGATGGAAAAGTTTGATAGCATTTTTTTGCCACCTGAAGCTGTTATCAAGACATCCTGGCTTTATGAACTAACACGAAAAATCAACCTAACGCCAAGCTTATACTTGGCAGCCGGCGCCATACATGGATGTGTCTTATGTTGCAAAGACCAGCCTTTGATCTACATGGAGGATGTTGGTCGCCACAATGCTGTAGATAAAATTGCCGGGTATATGTTTCTAAATGCAATGCCAGGCGATGACAAAATTCTTTATACCACGGGTCGCTTAACTTCTGAAATGGTAATTAAGACGGCTCAAATGAATATTCCGATTCTTTGCTCGCGCTCTGGCTTCACTGCTTGGGGGGTAGAACTGGCCCGTAAGATAAATCTCGGTTTGATAGGGCGGGCCCGTGGTAAAAGGTTCATTGCTTTAGCTGGTACAGATCGAATTCTATTCGATGCAGGTAGTCAGGAACAAGGTGATGTTTCAGAAAAGGAGGAAGATAAGGAAGAGGAAAAGAATGTCTCCTGTCTATAACTCAATAGGGGTTCTTCTGGCAGGAGGTTTAGCCCGCCGCATGGGGGGTGGAGACAAGTCTCTCCGCGAGGTTGGAGAAAGAATGATATTAGAATGGGTGGTGGAGCGTTCCAGACCTCAGGTTGAGAGGCTGTTACTTAATGCTAATGGCGATGTAACCCGATTTAAGCATTTTGGATTGCCTGTAGTTCCAGATGTCCTTGACGGGTTTGTTGGGCCTCTTGCCGGGGTTTTGTCTGGCTTGGAGTGGGCAATTGGAAGTGGTTGCGATGTTCGGTGGATTGTCTCTTTTGCTACCGATGCTCCATTTATACCAATCAATATGGTTGAAAGATTTGAAGCGGAGGCAGTTAGTACAGATAGTGATATAGTATGTGCATCTTCTGGCGGCAGGCGTCATCCGGTCTTTGCACTTTGGCCTGTTACAATTGCAGAGGATCTGCGGAAAGCATTGGTGTATGAAAAGGTTCGAAAAATAGATCGGTTCACTGCTAATTATAATGTGCAAGTAGTCGAATTTGATACAGATCCGATCGATCCATTTTTTAATGTAAACGACCCAGGTAACCTGGAGGAGGCTAACACCCTTTACCGGCAACTTAAATATGAGCGTGCCATATGAAGGAAGTGAAAGAAAAGGAAGTTGGTGGATACCAGAGAATGCCAGTTGGAATTGTAATTGAGCGGAAGGATCTTAATAATAGATGGGCTGATTTTTCATGGAATCCAGTGGCTGTCATCCCAGGGGCGCCCCCGCAAAGTCCAAGTGATAAATGGCGGCTCCTATCAAAAGGCGCAGATTGGGTGCACTATCATGCAGCAACTCTAGAGCTCGAATTGTTTCGCGGAGAGACTGAGGGTTACAAGGTTAATCTCGCTAATTACAAACCACATGTATATGTCGTGCTGTCGCCCGGAGAAGAAGAAGATGAACCTGAAGTTATACCCCTCTTGGCCACTGTATGCCCCTATGAAGCGGAGAGCTATACAGAAGATTCAGATCAAGTTGTTGAAGGAGTGCCGATGCCCTTGCCGATAGTGAGCTGGGTCCGTGATTTTGTCGACAAATATCATGTAGACGTACCATTTAAGAAACGTAAGCAAAAGAAGGCCTACGATCCAAGAAAAGGAGATTTTGGTCGCGGGGGCTCCGGTGCGGAGTAATAAGTCATGAAGCAGGAAGGGAAGATTTCTCGATGGTCGCGTTTGAAAAGCAAACACCGCCTTGGGGAAGCTAGTGAGACAACAGCTGATAGTACTAGCACTCAAGACATAGAAACGTCCATGACCATAAGTGGGTTAAGGGATCAAGAGTTTGTTCCGGCCATGGCACCTTTGGCCCCAGAAGAAGAGGGGGATGATCGGTTATCCAGTGGGGTTGGGCGAAATGTTTCCATTTCAACAGATAAGAAAAACGAAGTAATTGGCACCAAAGTGTTGGAAAGTCAGGATCAAGAAGGTGCCCCTGACTTCGAAAGTTTATCTCCTGAGGAGAAAGAGGCAGTGAAAGAATTGCCTCCGATTGAGAAGTTAGATGCTGATTCAGATTATACAGTGTTCTTAAAAGAAAATGTTCCCGATTTTTTGCGTCGCCGAGCTCTTAATGCACTCTGGCGTTCAAACCCTCTTTTTGGATTTTTGGATGGGATGAATGATTATGATGAGGATTATAATGTCATTGATAAAATTTTGAGCGCGGGTGACGTTTCTGGATACAAAATAGGGCAGGGCTTCCTTGAAGATGGAGAACTCGAGGACATGATGACGGATGAGGCTAAAGTAGCGTTTAGCGAGGATCCCCAGACGAAAGAATCGGATCCCCAGACGAAAGAATCGGACCCCCAGACGAAAGAATCGGATCCCCAGACGAAAGAGTCGGATCCCCAGACGAAAGGGTCGGATGTCCAGATACAAGATTCTGCAAGTCAGAAAAATGAAGGCAGTAGCAAAGAATCTATTGCTAGTTTGGAAGCTGTAGCAGCAAATCATGAAAATGACTTCCAAAGAAATAAGAAGATACAAAAAAAAGAGAAAAAGACTTAAGCAGACTGGACTTGGATGACGGGGTTGTTTCTTATCCATTAAGTGGGCGCAATGCTCAGGTATGTGAATAAAGTTGTCCACAGGTAAAATAACCATAAAAAAAGTAGGTGATTGGCCGTATGGTCGATTTACACTCTTTTAGTGTAAAATTAATCTGAGTTCCGCACCTCCTTGCTCGTTAGGAATGCAGTGGTTCTGCTGTTATGACACAAGGTTAAAGTCGTAAGGCCAGGAATTCAATGCGAGGACGACGGCCTAATTAATGAAGCACCAAATAATTTTTTTGGCGGTGTAAAATTAAAAAATAAGGCACAAAAAGTTCAAAATCACCAATATGCGATTGATTGTCAATTGCATTTGATAAATAAAAACTATCAAATATATGGTTTCATCTATTGACAAATCAGGCATAGTCGATAATTATCTGGGGTATCTTAGGTCAAAGGGTAAAGAAAGGCTGCTAATTAGTGAACGTTGGACAACCCGTAGAGACGCAATCTCCCACGGACGTGTTTAGCAAGGTGGGGAACATTCCAGATGAAGAGCTTCAGAGGGCAAAAATTTATGCCTTGTTAGCTCGTTTGATGGCTTCGCCAATTGATGAGGCAACGTTGGGTGTCATCCGTGATCTAGGTAATTATGATAAAGGCACAGAAATCGGAGGGGCGATCGAATCACTTCGTGCCCTTGCAGTTCGGACCTATCAAAGGTCGGCTGAAGAAGAATATACAGAACTTTTTTATGGTGTAGGTGCCGGAGGCGAGCTTTCGCCTTATGCCTCATTTTATTTGACAGGGCTTGTGTATTCGCGTCCCCTAGCAGAGCTTCGTCGGGATATGGAACGTATCGGAATCGAGCCAAATGAAGGGGTTAAAGAGCCGGAGGATCACATAGCATCGCTACTAGAAATCATGCATGGCCTTATACTTGGCCGGTATGGTGAACCGGCAACGTTGGCTGATCAACGTGCTTTTTTTAATAATCACATAGCCCCGTGGGCTTCGAAGTTTTTTGAAGATCTCGAGGGGGCAAAGGGGGCTGTATTGTATATGCCGGTTGGCACAATCGGCAGATTGTTTATGTCTATAGAGAAAGAAGGTTTTTCGATGATAGCATGAGCTATTATGGGTACTTTATAGGTGATTGGGTCTCCGCGGTTGGGGGGGCTTTAATTGGAAGAGCAGGTTATTAGGTTAAGTTTTAAATTGAAGTCACGTGGATAAACTTAAAAGGCAAGGAAATAAGTAATGGATAAATCAAATAGTAAAGGAAGTAAGACTCGGCGCGAATTTCTTAAGGGAGCCGGGGTGGCCAGTATAGCCGGCGGGGCCGCGGTGGCGGCAACTGCAACCGATTCGGCAAAGGCAAAATCGACTGAAGAAGGTAACTCAGTTGGTTATCGCGAAACGGAGCACGTAAAGACTTATTACGAGCTCACAAGGTTCTAATCACTTAGTTAAGGGAGATAGGCTAATGCTCACTAAAAAGAGCGACGGGGTTGCGAATGGCCCCCGTTTGAAGAAAGCACTGGCAGGAATTGTTGGCGGTTCCATGGACCGTAGGGCTTTCTTGAAGAGGACCGGTGTAGCGGCAGGTGGCGCTGCACTTGCTTCGGTGATTCCGAGTGAAATGGTAAAAAAAGCCAATGCAGCGTCAACTGCTGCTAGTATGAAAAAAGTAAAATCAGTATGCACTCATTGCTCTGTTGGCTGTACTGTTATAGCTGAAGTAGATAAAGGTGTTTGGGTAGGTCAGGAGCCTGGATTTGAAAGCCCATTCAACCTGGGGGCGCATTGTGCAAAAGGGGCCTCTGTGCGGCACCATGCACATGCTGAGCGGCGGCTTCGCTATCCAATGAAGCTTGAAGGCGGAAAGTGGAAAAAGATCTCGTGGGATGATGCAATTAACGAGATTGGCGATAAGATGCTTGATATACGCAAGAAATCAGGCCCAGATTCTGTTTACTGGCTTGGATCGGCAAAATTCAACAATGAACAGTCGTATCTTTTCCGTAAGTTTTATGCATTTTGGGGGTCAAATAATGGTGACCACCAAGCTCGTATCTGTCACTCGACAACTGTTGCCGGTGTAGCAAACACCTGGGGCTATGGTGCGATGACTAACAGCTACAATGATATGCATAACTCTCGGGCTATGTTTCTAATCGGTTCAAATCCAGCAGAGGCGCATCCGGTTGCCGTGCAGCATATCATGAAAGCAAAAGAACAAAACAACGCTGCATTGATTGTTTGTGACCCGCGTTTTAGTCGGACAGCGGCTCATGCCGATGAATACGTTCGGTTTCGGCCCGGAACAGACGTCGCGTTAATTTGGGGTATTCTATACCATATCTTTGAAAATGGTTGGGAAGACAAGACATATATTAAGCAGCGCGTCTGGGGCATGGATCAGATTCGGGAGGAAGTCAAGAAATGGACACCCGAAGAAACAGAGAGAGTAACGGGGACACCCGGGTCTCAGCTTCGTCGGGTGGCAAAAGTTTTGGCTAACAATCGCCCAGGTACCATTGTATGGTGTATGGGGGGCACCCAACATACGAACGGGAATAACAATACCCGTGCGTACTGCACTCTAATGCTTGCGTTGGGTAATGTTGGCCGACAGGGTGGCGGTGCCAATATCTTCCGCGGTCACGATAATGTCCAGGGTGCGACTGATTTCTGCATCCTATCGCATTCATTGCCCGGGTATTATGGACTCAAGAAAGGTTCATGGAAGCACTGGGCCCGTGTTTGGGACGTGTCTTACGATTATCTCAAAGGAAGATTTGCTTCTGAAAAACTGATGCAGTCGAAGGGCTTTCCGGTCAGTCGATGGATTGATGGTGTCCTTGAGAAGAAAGAGAAAATCGACCAGCCTGATAATCTCAGGGCAATGGTGTTATGGGGTCACGCTGTGAATTCCCAGACCCGTCTTCCGGAAATGAAAAAGGCAATGGAGAAGCTGGACCTTATGGTAGTAATCGACCCAGTTCCAACTTTTGCAGCTGTGATCCCAGATCGCAAGGACGGTGTATATGTGTTACCAGCTTCTACACAATATGAGACATATGGTTCGGTAACTGCGTCAAATCGTTCGTTGCAATGGCGGGATAAAATAATTGATCCGGTATACGAGTCATTGCCGGACCATGTTATCATCTACAAATTCGCAAAGAAATTTGGCTTTGATAAGGAGTTCTTTAAAAATATCAAAGTAAATGGTGAAGAACCGTCGATCGAAGATACAACCCGTGAGTTTAACCGGGGCATGTGGACGATTGGCTACACAGGGCAATCTCCAGAGCGGTTGAAAGCGCATATGGCAAACCAGTCGACGTTTGATAGAACGACCCTTATAGCGAAGGGAGGTCCAGTTAGCGGCGATTACTATGGATTGCCTTGGCCGTGTTGGGGCACAGCAAAAATGAAGCATCCTGGTACACCCGTGCTCTATGATCCTTCAAAACCGGTAGCGAAGGGTGGCCTTAACTTTCGAGCGCGTTTCGGCGTAGAAAGGAAAGGGGACAACTTATTGGCTGAAGGTTCCTTCCCAGTAGGAAATGAGCTTGGAGACGGCCATCCAGAGTTTAATATGGCTATGCTCAAAAAGCTCGGTTGGGATAAAGACCTCACTGCCGAGGAACTGAAGGCGATTAAGGCGGTTGCAGGCGATAAGACAAACTGGAAAACTGACCTGTCAGGTGGTATCCAGCGGGTCGCCATTAAGCATGGCTGTGCGCCGTTTGGTAACGCAAAAGCCCGGGTTGTTGTCTGGACTTTCCCTGATCCTGTTCCTTTACATCGAGAGCCGTTATATACGCCTCGGCGGGATCTTTTGCCAAAGTACGAGACTTGGGACGACAAGCAGGCCTATCGACTTCCAACTATGTACAAATCTATCCAGAAGAACGATTTTTCCAAAAAATTCCCGATGATTTTAACTTCGGGGCGTCTTGTGGAGTACGAAGGTGGCGGTGATGAAAGCCGTGCAAACTCTTGGTTAGCGGAATTACAACAGGATATGTTCTGTGAAATTCACCCTGTTGACGCAAACAATTCCGGTATTCGAGATGGGGCAATGATGTGGGTCGAAAGTCCAGAAGGTGGCCGTGTCAAGGTTAAGGCCCTAGTCACTGAGCGTGTGGCTGAAGGAGTTGCCTTTATGCCTTTTCATTTTGGCGGCCATTGGATGGGTGCAGATCTTAGGGATAAATATCCAGAAGGGACAGATCCATATGTGTTGGGTGAAGCATCAAATATGTGTGGAACCTATGGATATGATTCGGTGACGCAAATGCAGGAGACTAAAACAACCCTGTGCCGCGTCAAGCCGGCATAACGTGGCGTTAGGTAAGGAGTAGAAAAATGGCTAGAATGAAGTTTTTATGTGACGCCGAACGCTGCATTGAGTGCAATGCTTGCGTAACGGCCTGTAAGAATGAACATGAAGTTCCTTGGGGAATTAATCGCCGCCGAGTGGTGACGATTAATGACGGTAAACCTGGAGAGCGTTCCATTTCAGTTGCGTGTATGCATTGTTCAGATGCTCCGTGTATCGCGGTATGTCCGGTCGACTGTATATACACCTCTGACGAAGGAGTTGTTCTCCATTCAAAGGATCTTTGCATAGGTTGCGGGTACTGCTTTTTTGCCTGCCCGTTTGGTGCACCGCAATATCCCCAGGCAGGGAATTTTGGTAGCCGGGGTAAGATGGACAAATGCACCTTTTGTGCCGGTGGCCCAGAAGATGATAATTCCACAGCGGAATACCAGAAGTATGGGCGTAACCGCCTAGCTGAAGGGAAGCTGCCGTTGTGTGCAGAGATGTGTTCGACAAAGGCGCTCCTGGCTGGCGATGGTGACGTTGTGAGTGATATCTATCGCGAGCGCGTTGTCGCACGTGGATTTGGTTCCGGTGCGTGGGGTTGGGGAACTGCCTATCAGTTGAAGGCAGGTTCCTAACAGAACTCTATAAAGTTTAGGGGCGGCCTTTGTGGCCGCCCCTATTTATTAGACTTGTACAATATCTACACTTTACGGTATTTTAGAAACGGTTGCTAGCAAAAGGAAATTTCCGATGTTTTTTTATAATAACTGGAAGGTAGTTAGCTTCGTATTGGCAGTGGGTATTTGTCTTTCTGCTTGCAGGGCAGAAGAACAAGATCGTGTTCTTAGTTATGAACCCGGTGTGTATAAGGGAAAAAATACTGATCGTCCTCTTTCGGAGAAAGAGCTTGCTGACTTGCGGCAGCGGGGCCGATTACAGTCAGATTAGCTTAGGGTTGGTAGGCGTAACGTGGGTAACTTATCCGCCAGTAAGGAGAAATAAGATGTTCTGGTCATTGCTTCCTCGTTTTTTGAGCTACCCTTTAGTAGTTGTTTTGGCTAGCTGTTCCTTCGCCGTAGTTTTTATTGGGCCAGCTTCTTTGAATAACCCGGCTTATGCCCAGACACAGGGGGCGGTTCCGGGTGGTTCGGTTGGAAATTTATCTGATTCAGAAATTTGGCGGGCCATCCGCCGTGGGGTTGAGGGAAACGTTTCAATACCGGATAAAAAAGCTGGTGTTTTAGTGCAATCAGATGGCGATAGTTGGCGAGCTTTCCGTAACGGCCCAATGCAGCAATATGGTCTCTGGTTGCTCTTAATAACGGTAGTAGTATTGTTTGTATATTTTGCGATAAGAGGTCGCATTAAGATTGATCACGGTTTTGACCCGCAGGGAAGGACTATTGAACGATTTAATGGTTTTGAACGTGCAACTCACTGGCTGACGGCTTCTAGTTTTGTAGTTCTCGGGTTAACAGGACTAAATTTGATGTATGGGCGATATTTTATGCCTTCTATATTTGGGCCCGAAATATTTTCAGCAATAAGCTATTATGGAAAAGTATTCCATAATTACTTAGCCTTTGCTTTTATGCTAGGGTTGGTACTTATGTTTTTTATGTGGGTCCGTCAAAATATACCGAATATGACCGATGTTCGGTGGCTTGCCGTAGGTGGTGGACTTTTTTCAAAAGGCGTACATCCTCTTGCAGGAAGGTTTAATGCAGGGCAAAAAATCATTTTTTGGTTGGTCATTTTGGGGGGAGCATCTTTATCTTTTTCAGGCTTAGCTTTAATGTTTCCCTTTGAAATAACGCCTTGGTCTGGCACCTTTGCAATATTGAATAGTTTTGGAGCGAATCTACCTACGGAATTATCAGCACTGCAAGAAACGCAGCTCTCCGTGTTATGGCACGGCATAGTTGGAGTAGTGATGATTGCCGTTATTATTGGTCATATCTATATTGGGTCTATAGGAATGGAAGGTGCTATTGCAGCTGTGGGATCTGGTGATGTAGACCTAAATTGGGCGAAGGAGCACCATGCCCTTTGGGTTGAAGAGGTAGAGTCCTCCAACGCTCCTTCTAGTAGCTAGTAAATTTTAGAAATACACGAATTCTAAGGAAAATGTAGCGTAACCGCGTTGCATTTCTAGTCCGCTCAGCATAACAGGTAGAGGAACTGGGTGATCCCACCAGCTCACTTTTCATTTAGTTTAAATGTGTTTTAGAAAACCATTCAATTCCATTTCGGTCGGAATTTAAGGTTTTTAGGGAATAGTGGTTATTCGTAATTCAGTTTGATATGAGCGCGAGGCGCGCAAGGTGCTTTTGACCTTTTCTAGGTGTAAAAGGTTTAATTACTAAACAAAAACTCCACGGGCCTTGGGATTAGGGCTGAATTAATGGTAGAGTGGATAGCGGGAGGTTTTCTTTACAGACGTACGTTTTCTGTAGAGAATCGTGCTTCAGCTGACTGGTCTGTATTTTCTAATGCTATTCCTGCGATTACCGCTACAAAAACTGCAGTAATTGTACCAATCCAAAATGATTTCATGTCACCCTCTTTAGTTACCTGATTATCAAAGTATTCAATAATTAGATGTTCTACCTTTTATGTTTGACCCATTTTAGGCTTATCGGTCTTACTTTCAAGTTTTCTTGAAGATAAAGTGTTATTTTATTTTTAAGCATTACCAGGGTACTTTGAAGTGTAGTGGTAGAGCGGGCGTTGAGATTAGTCGTGACGCTTACCACGGTTCGAATGTTAGCCCCTCAAAGCGAGCACAATTACATGCGGATATGGGGCTAACGTAAGGAATCCAAGGGACACGACTAAATTATAATTTGATATAGAAGTTGTGTGCACACAAGCTACCTTCACACTAAAACAATATCAATAGTACGCGCAAATTCATGTTAACTTTTTACGAAAGTACCCTAAAAACTTCTTCGTTTCTTGATGAAGGCATCACCTATTTAGTTTTTCTACAGCCATTCTTTCGACTTTAGCTGCACACACCTTGAATTCGGGAATTTTCCCCATCGGGTCAAGTTGCGGGTTTGTTAGAATATTAGCGGCAGCTTCCGAAAAACAGAATGGTATGAAAAGCATACCGGCAGGAATTTCACGATCTGCTCGGATCGAGGTTTTGATATTGCCACGCCGAGTTGAAATTCGAACCGTGTCTCCAGGCGTTAGATTTAGATCGCTCATCTGCCTAGGATTAAGGCTTGCGAAAGAAACAGGCTCTAAAGCATCTAGGTTGGCAGCACGACGAGTCATAGAGCCCGTATGCCAATGCTCTAACAATCTTCCAGTAGTTAAGATAAAAGGGTATTCATCGTCTGGTAGTTCCGCTGGGGGAACTAAACTTGTCGGAACTAATTTTGCGCGACCGGACGCAGTTGGGAAACCATCGCTAAAAATTATATCCTCTCCAGAACTCGTTAATCCCTTGCATGGATATGTTACACAGCCTTCAGCCTCGAGACGCTCCCATGTTATGTTATCCAATGAGTCCATAGTTTCTTTCATTTCAGCAAATACATCTTGCGGCCCATTGTAGCTCCAATTCAGATCTAGCCTATTCGCTAGCTCCTGAATAATCCACCAGTCTTGTTTCGCGTCTCCCGGAAGGTCCGTAACTGGGCGCCCCATTTGGACTTGTCGGTTGGTATTTGTAAAGGTTCCGGCTTTTTCAAAGAAAGCTGATGCGGGCAGAACTATATCTGCAAAAGAGCAACTCTCGGTGAGAAAAATATCTTGTATTACTAGATGCTCTAACATTGCGAGTGCTTTCCGCGCATGATTTGTATCAGGGTCAGACATTGCGGGATTTTCACCCATTATGTACATCCCCTTAATTTCCCCAGAAATAATTGAGTTGACAATTTCTACTACCGTCAGTCCTTTGGTTTTGGGTAAATTTCGGTCCCAACGTTTTTCGTAGATCAATCGGATTTCTTCTGATTCGACAGATTTGTAATCGGGATATACCATGGGGATAAGACCCGCATCGGATGCTCCCTGTACATTGTTTTGACCCCGGAGAGGATGAAGGCCGGTGCCCGGTCGACCAACATGGCCGGTGATAGTTGCAAGGGTGATCAAGCATCTTGCATTGTCTGTGCCGTGAATATGCTGCGAGATGCCCATTCCCCAGAATATTATTGATCGTTCAGCCTTTGCATAAATTCGAGCCACCTCGCGTATTATTTTCGGGTGGATACCACATACTTTAGACATATTTTCGGGCGAAAAATCTTTGACGTTTTTTCGCACAGCGTCAAAGTTTTCGGTGTGAGCTTGAACATACTGCTTATCGATCATGTCTTCTTCAATAATTGTATGGATGATTGCATTTAATAGGGCAACATCCTGACCTGACTTGAATTGAAGCATATAGTCTGAATGCCTGGTTAGTCCTTGCTGTCGCGGATCACAGACTATTAATGTAGCTCCTTTTTTCTTTGCATTTTTTAGAAAGGTTGCAGCAACAGGATGATTTTCAGTAGGACGTGCGCCAATGACGATAATGCAATCGGCATCACCGGCAGCATTGAAGGGAGCAGTGACAGCACCAGAATTAATTCCTTCCATCAGCGCTGCGACAGAACTAGCATGACAAAGGCGCGTGCAATGATCTACGTTATTTGTGCCAAATGCCTGCCTAACTAATTTTTGGACTAAAAAAGCTTCTTCATTGGAACCTTTTGCTGAACCAAAACCAGACAAGGCATCACTTCCGTCGCGGGAAAGAATTCTTTTGAACCCCTCTGCAGCCTGATCCAAAGCTTCTTCCCAGCTTGCCTCCCGAAAATGTGTCCACGGGTTATTAGGATCGACTATGTCTGCCGATAGTTTTTCAACTCCAGCTTTACGAATCAAGGGTTTGGTAAGCCGATGTGGGTGGTGTATGTAGTCATACCCAAAGCGGCCTTTAACGCATAGCCGGTTTAAATTGGCAGGTCCATTTCGTCCTTCAGCTTCAACAATTTTATTATCTTTCACGTGGTATGTGACTTGGCAGCCAACACCGCAGAACGGACATAGAGTATCTACTGAATTATCTGCCTTACCCAGAAAAACTTGCTTTTTATCTAGTCTTGATGTTGGCATGAGGGCACCCGTAGGGCATGCTTGGACACATTCCCCACAGCCAACGCAAGAGCTGTTGCCCATAGCGTCACCCATATCAAAGACGATAGAAGATTTGACCCCACGCCCAGCCATCCCAATTACATCATTGACCTGAACTTCACGGCATGCCCGGACGCATAGGTTACAATGGATGCATGCGTCAAGATTTACGGACATTGCTGGATGCGTGCAATCTGGAGTCGGTGGTTTTCGTGGAACAAAACGACTATTTTCAACACCTAGTTTATCAGCCCACTGCCAAAATAACGAATCTGGATCGTGGGCTAGTTCTTTTTTGGGTTGGTCCGCGACTAAGAGCTCTAAGATCATTTTTCTAGCGCGTTTTGCCCTGGTGTTGTTAGTGACAACCTTCATCCCGGATTCTGGATTTCTTCTACACGAGGGGGCTAACGTGCGTTCACCTTCAATTTCAACCATGCAAACACGACAATTCCCGTCCACACGATACCCTGGCTTTGGAAGATAGCAAAGGTGAGGAATAGTATGTCCTTCACGTTTCGCAACTTCCCAGATAGTATCAGTACTCTCTGCCGTCACTTCTTTACCATCAAGCGTGAACTTTATTTGACCGGACATTACAGTTCCTTTCGGAAGAATCGAAAAGCGGATCGAATTGGGTTAGGAGCTGCCTGTCCGAGTCCACATATTGATGCATCATTCATCACGTCGGCCAATTCTATCATTAGAGATTCATTCCATTCCGGTTCTTCCATCATTGCAAGCATTTTTTCACACCCTACACGGCAAGGCGTACATTGGCCGCAACTTTCGTCTTCAAAGAAATGCAGAAGATTTTTGCATATATTTTTTATATTATCTTTTTCAGAAAATACAACAACTGCCGACGATCCAATAAAGCATCCGTATTCATCAAGTGATCCAAAGTCTAGTGGTACGTCCGCTAACTTTGCAGGAAGCACTCCACCTGATGCGCCTCCTGGTAAATATGCAAAAAATGTATGTCCATCTTCCATGCCGTCACAATAATCGTCAATAAGTTGGCGGGCGGAAATGCCCGATGGGGCAAGGACAACTCCAGGGCGTTTTACTCTCCCTGATACCGAGTAATAATGTGGCGTCCCTTGATCCTTATACCAATAAGCGCCTTGATTTACTATTTCAGTTACCCAATACATAGTCTCCACATTGTTGATCAGTGTTGGATTTCCCCAAAGGCCAGCTTGTGCTGGGAAAGGCGGTCGGTTTCTTGGTAAACCGCGCTTACCTTCAATGCTCTCTAGCATTGCAGATTCTTCACCACAAATGTAGGCACCGGCCCCCCTACGAAGATGCAGTTTGGTATATGAAAGCAGGCCACCTTCTTCTAGTGCATTGATTTCTTGGGTAAGAATTTCTCTACAGTGTGGGTATTCATCACGCAGGTAGATATATGCACGATCGGCTTCAATTGCCCAGGAGGTTATTAGCACACCTTCAAGGAACCTGTGTGGATCAGTTTCAATACACATTCGATCTTTAAATGTTCCGGGTTCACCTTCATCTGCGTTAATTGCAACTAACCTTGGTTTAGGTGCATTTTTCATGAAAGTCCATTTTCGTGCTGTTGGAAAACCAGCACCTCCGAGACCTCGAAGTCCAGAGTTTTCTACGGTTTCGATTATATTTTCCCGACTCCGCTTACCGTTAATGCAAGCCAAAAAAGCTTGGTATCCGCCGCGTTTACGATATGTCTCCAAGTTAGGGTAATTTGGAATTTCGGGCTCGGTTAAATTATTTTTTACAGCTTTTAAAATTGAATGTTTATCTGCCTGGAAAACTTGCCTTCGTTTGACAACAGCAACCGGTGCCCGATCGCACGCACCAACACAAGGGGCTGAAAGCACCCTGGTATTCTTTCCAAGCATAGTGGGTAAGGTCCTGAGAAGCATTTTAGCGCCTTTCATTTCACATGTTATCCCAACACAGATTCGTACGGTAAGTTCCGGAGGCGGATCCGCGTTTTCATCCATCACATCAAAATGGTGGTAGAAGGTTGCTACTTCATATACTTCAGATTGAGATAAACCCATCTCCAACGCGAGTGCAGCTAAGTGGGTTGTTGATATGAAGCCAAAAGCGTCTTGAATTCTATGTAGGTTTTCTATAAGGAATTCTCGTTTCCGTGATTCTCTGCCAATAATAGATTGGATTGTTTGGACTGCTGTGTCGTCAGGTTGTCGCCCTTTTGGGGAAAAGGACGATGCTTTTTTTCTTTTTTTGTTGGAGGATATTATTTTCATAAGCTACCAAATCGCTTCAAAGCAAATACTTCTGTTGGTTTCGTGAATTATAATTTGCATTAGTAAAGTTCGAGGGCCAGAATTTCAAGTATTTTGGCAGTCATGCCAATATCTCGAACTATTGTTTTCAATGAAATAAAATGTATAGCTTTTTTAAAGCGATTTCTAATAAATATTGATATTTTTTCCGTAAGAAAAGGACTTTGCACTTAAATGGGGATAAGACGATGAAATGTGATTTGAGAGTTGCACAACTATTATGTTCTCGCCTATGTCATGATCTTGTGGGAGCAGCCGGGGCTGTTAATGCCGGCCTTGAATTAATAGCGGAAACACATGATGTATCAGGTGATGCTTTCAAGATGACGGAAAAAAGTAGTGGCGAGGTAACGCGAAGACTCATGTTTTTTCGGGCGGCTTTTGGACTTGGCGGCACAGAGGGATTTGATATTCCTTCAATTGGACGTGTAGTGGGAGGTTTAATGAGCGATAGCAATGTTACTTTATTTTGGCCCGACAGTGCTCCAGGGGCCAGTGAGGCACGTGCGGAGGGCGCAAAATTGCTTTTAAATCTATGTCTTGTTGGTGCCGAATGCTTGCCACGGGGTGGCAGCCTTCACGTTAATATTGCAGCTGTAGAAAGTGGTGTTGGAGTAGCGATCGCTGCTGAAGGCAAGGACGCTCTGTTGAGGGAAGAAGTTAGTAAAGCGATTTCTGGGGGGTTGGAGATACCACAGCTGACAGCAAGGACTGTCAACGGGTACCTTGTAGCGTTAATTGCGGACAGCCTAAATCAGAGGATAGAGTATCAGCAAGAAGCTGATATTGTAAAGTTAGCAGCATTAGTTCCTTATAGATTATGAAATTACCAAAGATGTTACCTCAATTGAGGTTGGTGAAAGCTATTTGAGTAGGATACCTATAAATTGTGCGGTTCTATACGAGATATACCTACAAAAATCTTCCGCGGACCTATTAGTTTTGCAAATTGATCTTATGATCTACTTTTCTCTTGCAAGAGGACTACAAAGGAGCTCACCGAGAAATGGCGGTGATCCCAGGTTGCCCTGTTGGAACAACTTAGCTGGCTGCGCTCTGAACGCCTTCTGGATCACGTAAAACATAGCCACGACCCCAAACAGTTTCAATATAGTGTTCACCATCAGTTGCGTCAGCTAGTTTTTTTCTCAGTTTACAGATGAACACATCTATTATCTTTAGTTCCGGTTCATCCATCCCTCCATACAAATGATTCAAGAACATCTCTTTAGTTAACGTGGTTCCTTTTCGCAGGCTGAGCAGCTCCAATATACCATACTCTTTACCTGTTAAATGTATGGGGTGAGAGTCAACTTCTACAGTGTGTGCATCCAAATTAACTGAAAGCTTACCGGTCGTAATGATCGATTGTGCATGGCCGGCTGAGCGTCGAATGATAGCCTGGATTCTTGCTAAGAGCTCCCTTTTATCAAATGGCTTGGTCAGATAATCGTCTGCTCCTATTCCGAGTCCTTTTATTTTGTTTTCTGATTCTGTCAGCCCAGACAAAATAAGGACAGGGGTCTCAACTCGCGAATCGCGAAGTCGCCTTAAGACTTCCAGACCGTCTATGTCAGGGAGCATTAAGTCGAGGATCATAATATCATATTCATAAAGTTTACCGATTTCCAACCCGTCTTCACCAAGGTCTGTTGCATCGACAACCATTCCGGCTGATTCGAGCATCATCTGTATACTTTTCTGTGTTGACGGGTCATCTTCCACCAGAAGGACACGCATAATAAACCTCCAGGATATATTCGACTGCGAATCTATTATAGGATTCATGTTAACATATCAAAATATTTACAAAAACCCTTTAACCACTCGTAAAGAGTGTTAGAGCATATTAATCAAGGGGATTGATAAAAAATACATTATTAATTTTTGCTAAGGGGGCTACTTTGATAAGGAATTACAACAACATAGCAGGTGATATTAACCACTTGTCAGAGTTGTCAATATATGGACACGTTGCTGAAATTGTTGGCATGTTGGTGGAGATTACTGGCCTCCAGAGAGGCTTATCAGTCGGCGATCTTGTGCGAATCCATGGGCGTCATAACCAGGAGGTGCAGGCGGAAGTAGTTGGATTTCGTTCAGGGCACGCTCTTGTTTTGCCTTTTGGCTCCTTAGATGGTGTTGGTATGGGATGTAGAGCTGAATTAGCGGAAACTGACCCATCAATTTATCCTACAGAAGAATGGCTTGGCCGAGTAATTAATGCATTTGCGGGTCCTGCCGATGATAAAGGACCTTTGCCCAAAGGTGAATATAGGTATCCTATACACAATGTTCCCCCTGCAGCCCATGATAGACGAAGGGTGGGCGGGAAAGTTGATCTTGGGGTGCGGGCCATGAATGCGTTCTTAACTTGTTGCCGAGGTCAACGAATGGGAATTTTTTCGGGGTCAGGAGTTGGTAAATCGGCACTTCTTTCAATGATGGCGCGTAATACTGATGCCGAGGTTAATGTCGTTGGATTAATAGGTGAACGTGGGCGTGAGGCGAGAGAATTTTTAGAGGATACACTTGGTAAGGAGGGGTTAAAGCGAAGTGTCATTATTGTTGCTACATCAGATGAACCAGCTTTGACCCGCAGGCAAGCAGCCTATGTAACCATGTCAGTTGCGGAGTATTTTAGAGATCAAGGAAAGAATGTACTTTGTTTAATGGATAGCGTGACGCGATTTGCGATGGCGCAACGAGAAATTGGTTTAAGTACTGGTGAACCACCTGCCTCTAAGGGCTACACACCATCTGTCTTTGCAGAATTACCAAAGCTTTTAGAACGCGCTGGACCCGGGTCAAAAAGCCAGGGTGATATCACAGGCCTCTTTACGGTTCTCGTTGAAGGAGATGATCACAATGAGCCTGTTGCTGATGCGGTTCGTGGCATCCTGGATGGCCATGTCGTTTTGGATAGACAAATTGCAGAACGAGGGCGATTTCCCGCTATTAATATCCTAAAAAGTGTGTCCCGAACAATGCCTAATTGCAATCGAGCAGAAGAGAACGACGTAATCAATAAGGCGCGTAAACTTCTTGCTACGTATGAGGATATGGCCGAACTAATTCGGCTTGGAGCGTATAGGGGAGGAACTGATGTGGCAGTTGACGAAGCGATTCATTACTATCCAATGATTGAAGGATTTTTGGCACAATCAGTTGAAGAAAGGTGTGATCTAGAAGAAGGCTATAAAGAGTTGTATCAGATGTTAGGTTTCAAAAGTAAAGCAGAATTGATAGAAGTCGACCGTTCCGATGAAAAGCTGACTGGTGGTTCAGATTAGCAAATGACAAAAGAGCTAAAAGTTCTAATTAGAATAAGCAAATGGCAGATTGATCAAACTTTTCGTAAATTACGCTTGCTTGAAGAAGAGGTTGAAGCACTGCGCGAAGAGCTAGTTGAATTGGTTGATCAACAAGATAGAGAAAAGCAGATAACTGCAGAAAAACCAACGGAAGGTGGTTTGACTTTTGGTAACTATACTGAAGCTGTTATAGGTCGTAAGAGAGCAATCTCTAAAGAAATAGAAGATAGGGCACTGCGAATCGAAGAGGTTCGGGAAGAACTGCGTCTGATATATTTGGAAGCAAAGAAATACGAGATCGCCCAAGAAAACCGGGATAGCGAAGAAAAGCGCAGAATAGAGCACTTGGAGCAGACACGATTGGACGAAGTTGGTATTCTTAGCTACATAAAAAAACAGTGATTACTTCTAAAACATGTAGATAGCCAAAATAAGATTTATACATTAAGGTCTTGTGATTGGTCTTTTTTAGTGATCATGGCATCAAAAAAGTTAGCTGGCCGGGACCTAAAGGATACTGAACCACTAAAGCCGACAATTTCTTCTGCTTCAGAAAAAATTTCCTGAATTTTTGTTTGAACTCTTTTTTCTATAAGCTGATCTGAGCGGATTATCAGCTCTATTTTTTTTTTGTCGAGATTTTACTAGTCCATCGAGTTGGATGCGACCAAGATTTGAGAGATGGATATCGACAATAAACCTGGGGCTAGTTTTCTTAATATTTCTTTTGTTGTTACTATTTTCATCATCTTCAAAATTACGCATTAAAAGACGAAGTAGGCCTATACCGTTCTCTTGAAGGAAGGGGGAAAAGTAGGTGCGCCAATCATTAGACAATTGATCTTCACTCTCACCTGCTAGCCTCGAAAAATCGTCCCGGATTTGGGATAACAATACTGGATTAAGTTGTTCGAGGACTCGAATTGGAGCATCTCCCATCCAATTCTGGATATTACCTACTTTCAGAGCACCGATGACAATAAGCATGTTCTTTAGGAGATGTGAATTAAACTGGGGCATCGTCGCTCTAACTAACTGTTGGTATGTATTTGGGTATGCAGTTTCAAGTGCGTCAATAGCAGCAGTTAGTGCAGGCCAGGTATTTAACCGATTAGGGTCAAGGTCACTGATGCTTGGAATGGCTTTAGAGACACGCCCGTTATATTCATCTAAAACTGCAAGGGTGATGGTGGCGTCAGAAGGCGCGCTACGCTGAGTCAGATATAAAAAGTCACCAACTTCGGTTCCTACAACTTTAATCTGTCCATTGGTCTCTACAACAACTCTCCCGGTAATGCTTTTGCCAATGGTGGCAGTGTGTAAAAGTTTTTCGTCTGTACTTTGTTGTTTATTGCCAGGTGTTTTGATTTTAATAATTTGAGCTTGGAGTCTTTGTCCTGGAACTAATGTTAGTGCATAACGATTATAGAGCAGTTGTTTGGAGAGAGGGAGAGGTGGAGTAGCCATTACAGGCTTCTTTTTTTTAGCAAAGAGAGCTGCTTGCCCTTTAAGAAATCTTAGTGCCGTTTTTGCACTAAGGCTATTAACCGCTGATGAGGCGATATTTGAAAAACTTAAAGTGTTTAGGGAAATATTGAAAAAAGGTCTTTTAGTGTCATGATTGCTTTTATTAATCTCTAAGCCGCTATGCTTTCCTATCAAGGGAGTTGTATCTGTGTTACGGTTTTTAATAGAATTATTAACTTGAGGAGAGTCGGATACTTGCGTGATAGATGACTGAGGCGTCAGGTAAACCAACTCGACTACGTCACCAAGTCTAAATCCCGCGCTGGTGTTTTGTGCTTCCGGGTTAACCGGTGTGCTGTCCGGGACTGGTTTTCCGTTGATCTCTGTGATCACCAGGTGCACGGCT
>PBKU01000058.1 GCA_002722175.1 Magnetovibrio sp. | reverse complement strand
CAATCACATGTTTCAGCTCGGAAATAATACTCCTGTTTTCCAAATCGGGGCGTTATTGAAATCTGTCGAACCACGCTTAAATCCAATATATCAATCAAAGAGGCTACTGGAATGGAAAACTCCTTCAAATACCCTTCCATTTATCGCCAAAACAATTTTTGATGCCAAACCTGTGCCACGGCGGAACGTTGTCGTTGCATGTCGCGAACGATTTTTCCCCAGTGTAAAAAATTCTCGTTATCATGAAATAGGCCCTCGTTTGGTTTCAGGACTCATAAAGGGGGGTTGGAATGCAACTTTCTTCCCTCTAAGTTTTTCCCAGGCAGAAGAGGAGTTAATCAAGGACTACCGAGGACTGGAAGAATATTCGGATAAAGTAGAAGCCGAACTAATAATTATTGACCAACCTCGACTGTTTCAAACCGAGCGCAACGTCCTTTTTCAAAATAGGTCCCGTAACCGCTCTCGAAGATTAATCGGTTTGTACCTAGACCCGTGGGCTAAGGAGCATTGGCCCGAGATGCGAGCAATAAATCAGTTTCTAGATCTAACCTGGAGTGCGTTTGCTGCCGCCCCAATCTGGGACGAGCTAATATTTGCAAAGAAAAAATTTTTTTCACCATTGCCCTATGGCATAAAAACGGCAAAATCTGATACAGAAGTAACATCCATTCAATTTACCGGAGGTGTCGGCTTCTACAACTGGCAGCGAGCATTGTGGCTTTCCGCTATGAAAAGCCATGGGCTTCCGATAGATATTCACTTAAGCAATCATTTAGATGATGGCTTATCTGCTATAGAAAGTTCAAATCAATATTTTCTGCGCCTTAAAAAATCAGGGGCCGCTATTAACTTTTCAATGCGCGGCAACTTTTCCAGAACACAAACAGGTCGTACTTTTGAAATCATTGCTTCAGGAGCACTCCTAATACAGGAAGAGTCGGAAGATGTTAATTTATACTTTGTTCCGGGAAAGCATTTTTTCCCATTTCGTTCACTAGGGGATTTAAAAGAAATATGTTTAATTTTGCAAAAAAAGCCTGAAATGGTAAAAAAAGTGCGAAATGCCGGTTTAAGTTTTTATAACAAACATTATTCAGACACACGAATCGTTTCTTTACTTGATCAAACGCTGTTCAATTAAACGCCCGAACTATAAAATTTTTCGCGCTACTCAAAGGACCATTCAGAAAACTGTAATATAGAAAACTATGATTGCAAATTAACGGTAAATTAAAACCCTAGCATTAAAGACAGTTAGAACTTGTGGAAGTTCGACAATCAAAATACACTTCTGGCCCTATACTTGCTTACGGTTAGTATAAAGAAAAAAGGGAAGCTCCAAAAGGAACGAATCTTAAATGAAATTTGCAACCGCATTCCCTGAGCGAGCAGATCGGTTATCTGGCATTACAGATAAATTAGACCCATCTCATGACTTCCCCCTGTTAAAAGCCTGTTCGCTGAAGAAAAACAGCGCAAACAAACTGAAAGATTCGGTTCTTAATTACCTCCATGCCACACTAACTCAGTATTATTCTGACCTCAAAATTCAACCATCAGCAAATATTTTAGAAGAACAGGTGGAACGTCTTGCGGATCTACCAAACGTAACCCCAAACGGGATTGTCCTACCAAAACTCGGTACTCTTGACGCATATAATCTTGTCCATACAGAAGTTGTGCGTATTTTTGAAGAAGCCGGACTCCATAAACATGTAGAGGCCATTTTTGCCCCTGTTAGCATTCGATTAGTTAAAGGCACATCGTCACCAAAGATTGATAATCGGCCGAGATCAACAACTAAATATCACTTAGATATCTGGTCAGGGGAACCTGCTGATGCCATTAGTGTCCTTTTACCAGTACTTGGCGATACAAAAAACGTCGGAATAAAATGGGTTGAGCCTGCTAACATTCCTAGCTGTTTACGCAGAACATTGGATAATTTTAATGAAGGCCAGCGCCTCGTCAATAATGGAAACAAATACAACTTCTGCTTCCAACGCGGTGATCTATTATTGTTCGATCCTTATTTATTGCACGCCACCCAGAAAAAACAAAATGCCAACAGAGTGTCAATTGACTTCCGCTTTATCGCCACGAAAAAAGCACCTGGAGACACAGATGTTCCTGGGATACGGCGGGGTGACTATATTAAATATGCTACGTGGCGAAGCATTGGTCGAACCCTAGTTCTAGACTCGATGGCTCCACTAGACGCGCATAATAGCAAAGATTTAGCTCCCTTCGATCGCTATCCTGGAGCATATCAAATTATCGAGAAAAACGACAGGTTGGATATCGTTAGGAATGGCCCGTCCCGATCTGTGACCAGTTAGTAAATCTTAGCTCAGTAATTCAACAGATATTGAGAAAAACACCTGTTTCTTTCCCAATCATCCGATAAATCAAAAAACGACACATTTAAAAAAAATGCTTTCTTTGACAAAGGGAACGTGCTAGAAGGGGCGCGAGGCTAGAATAAGCCTTGTAAAATATGAACTCCAGAAAGGAATTCGATATGTCAGAAGTTAAGCTGAGTGCGGCTATCCGCACCAATCTTTTATCTTTACAACAAACTGCTACCCAAGTTGCTTCGACCCAGAATCGGCTCGCAACCGGGTTGAAGGTAACAAGCGCGGCAGATGATGCTACGGCTTATTTCCAAGCAAAAGCGTTAAATGACCGAGCTAATGATATCCGAGGCAAAAGGGAAGGAATAGACCAGGGCATTAGCACCTTGTCAGCAGCCCTAACTGCTTTGGGCACGGTAGAAGAAATACTCGTACAAATGAAGGGTATTCTCAGTTCTGCTAAAGCAGGTACTTCCGCGGAACGGGCAACCCTGAAAGCCCAGTTTACAGACTTGGCAGATCAGGTTAACAGTCTCGTCGTTGATGCGAGCTATCAGGGGTTGAACTTGGTAGAATCGACTACTGCTACGTTATCAATATCCTTCTCCGATAAGACGGGGTCACTCCTTGCAGTAAGTGGCTTCAATGCAAGCGTAAGTGCACTCACAGGACTATTCGGTGTATCAGCTGCCGCTATGGCGTCAAAGATCTCCACCTTTTCCGGAATGGGAATTTCAGGCGGTTGGTCTTTAATTAGTGCTGCTACTGCGGTTACCGTTCTCGATAGTGCCCTGGATGCATTTGACAGTGCCATCAGTGCTGTTCGATCAAATGCAAAGAAGCTTGGGTCCAATGTTGCTCTGTTAAAATCCCGTCTTGATTTCACAGACGAATACATTCAAGGGTTGAGTTCAGGTGCTGACAAGCTGGTGCTTGCTGATCTAAACCAGGAAGGAGCGAATCTGGTTGCCCTGCAAACGCGCCAAGCACTAGCCACGCAGGCTCTGGCCTTTGCGGGACAGGTAGAACAAGCTATCCTGCAATTGTTCGTCTAAAAAATTAAAGACAAGACTCTTTAAACTTTTGCTGCCTGGGTACCGTTCGTGTAGAAAATACTCAGGCAGTTTTCTTTTCAGATGTGCGGAAAATCAAACATGTGAATCCTGAATTACCAGCGGGAATCCACCATGGTTTTTTGTTGCAATATTAATAGATTTGCCTTCAGCTGAGGATTTTTTTCCCATCGCACTCGGCATTTGTTGCCGACCCATAAAACTTTTTACCTAGCCACAAACCTCACATCTTTACCTTAAGCTACTGATTTAATGTATTTTTTTTCTATGGCAGCTTTTGGCCCAACCCTTGCTGTCAATAGAGGGATTACATGTGTTATGAGTAATTTAGCAAATTAGTTAACAGCAGAACGCGATACCACACAGACCAATGAGGTAATTACGTCATGCTGGAAACCACCCAAAACGAATACAACTATCTTTCAATTCCTGCCGTTAGCTTTCCAACTACGCCGAAGCAAGGTCAAGCAAGGAGACCGCACTCCCATGTTATTCAGGTTGCTGGCTACGCAATTTCATTCGAAGAACTTGTTCAGCGTTTCGGTGCCCGCATTGATAATGGATTCAATGAACCAGCAAAGTTCTCTGATTCTATTAGTGCACCACAGACTGATCGTGAAAACGACCAACAAGGGTTCATCTACCGCGATGTAAGCAGCGAGAGGCATGATTCTCGTGAAGATGACCCGAATCGCAATAGTCACCCGGATCACGAGTTCTCAGTTGCTCATGATAACAGTAGAAACGGTCATTCAACAAACGGTGGTAAAGACAAGAACCCAGCGTTAGAAACTCAGGATAGCGTAGAGCAAGGTCAAACAGATAATCACGAAAAATCCAGAAATTCTGGCGACAGCAACAGTGCTGCTAGTACCTCTGGAGAAAAGACAGCCGAATCTAATGGCAATGAAACTTCGTTTAATACGTTAGATAGCGGAGCCATAAAGAATTCAACGAGCGAAGGCAAAGGTCTAGAAAGTAATCCTCTCCTGAACGAAAAAAGCGAAATCACTTCTCAGAATCTGATTGGGACCGAAGCGGCGGGAACTCTTGCAGCTGCATTATATGGTTATAACAAAAGCTTAGGCCAACACGACAAATTTTACGATATTTCAAACTCGAGTGAACCACTCTCGTTAACATCGAGGAACAGTGGTAGGACGCCCACAAATACTCTCACACATGCTGCACAACAGAAAGAAACCGGCCAACTGACAAGTAGTGCCCAACAGCCTACTGATGCGACCAACTACCAACTTCGACAATCAGAAAATATCCAACGTCAAGCGATGCAACTCTCCCAGGTGATCGGTGGAGATAGCCGACTTAAAGTAGACGTCAGTGTTTCCAGTGAAAACACGAGCTTCGCTTCCCGCCCAATGTCAACAATGTCAAATGCATCAATCTTTACATCGGAAAACAGCAATAACAATCAGACCAGCCAACCTGGGCAGCACCAGCCAAATAATAACATGGCGTTGGCAGTGCAAGCACAGACCATGGGGCAACAAAATAACCTTAACCAGGGCCTAATGAGGCAATCATTAGCCCAAGGGGCAATCCAGAGTAGAGGTGATGGTGCAACGGGCGGGACGATAAACCAGTTAATGAACTCCGGATTGGGAAACCAACAATCCAGTGATTCAGCAGCCAGTTCAAATCAACAATTGAGTGCTAGCAATCAACAAGCGCAGCAAACATCCGCGAGCCGCATTGGAACACAGGAAAATCTCAATCAAGGTCACCGCTTTGCATCGCAGGCCCAGAATATTGCTGAACAGGTTTCCGTAAAGATCCAGAAAGCGCTTCAAGCTGGAAATGATCGCATTAACATTCAGCTAAAACCTGCTGAGCTTGGCAAGGTTGATGTTAAGATGGAATTGACACACGATGGCCGAGTCCAAGCTGTAGTGACTGCAGAAAGCAAGGACACCTTGGATCTGTTACGCCGGGATGCTTCAGAATTGCAACGAGCCCTTCAGGATGCCGGATTAAAGACTGAAACAGGCGACCTGTCCTTTAACCTTAAAGGTAAACAAGAAAGCGAAGTTGCTGAAGAGCGCAAGAAAAATTCCCATTTTCCTGATGTTGACGAAAGCAAAAAAGATGCAGATGCCAACGATGAACTCCAAGATGATGGAATCATGGCAGCATGGGAAGCGGGCATAATTACTAATAACCGGGTCGACGTACGAATTTAATAAATCTAAGAAATAGAGGTATTTAACAGATGAGCTTACTTGGTGGAATTTCTAGCAGTTCTGGCCTTGCCGAGGGAACGCAATCAGCTGACTCCAAGGCTAAGCTCGAAGAGGATCTTAACCGTTTTCTTAGCCTGCTTATTGCCCAGTTGAAAAATCAAGACCCATTGGATCCAATGGATTCCAACGAATTCACCCAACAGTTAGTGCAATTTGCAAGCGTCGAGCAACAGATATTCCAGAACGCCAATCTCGAAAAGCTTCTTGAGATCCAACAAACCAATCAGATTTCTTCAATGGTCGACTTTATTGATACAATGGTTGAAGTTGATGGCAAAAAGCTCCCACTCGATAATGGTCGTGCTGAATTTACCTATTCTATGCCATTCGGCGCTAAATCAGCCACGATTGTCATCACCAATTCTAGCGGGGTTAATGTACATAAATCAGATGCTGTGCTGGACCAGGGAAAACATACATTCGTCTGGGATGGCAAAGACAATTATGGAATCCAACAAAAAGATGGGTCCTACAACGTGCTGGTCAGCGGCCTAAATCAATATGGCGAACTCCTCGAGATTCCACATACAGTGTATGGTCGAGTGACAGGGGTCGGCGCTAACGAAGGAAATGCAAGCCTGTTCCTCGGTAATATTGAAGTTGGTCAAGACAAAGTTCTTTCAGTCAAAGAGGTCCCGACTAAGAAAACTAATTAATCACGCAGGTATAAATAAGCTCTGGGCTCTGAAGCTCCAGTCGCAAAGGAGGAAAAAATGACGTTATTCGGTTCCCTAACTTCCGGTGTATCGGGTCTAACTGCACAATCCAGTGCCATGGGGGCAATATCGGATAACATTACAAATATCAATACCATTGGGTACAAATCAACTGAGGTCAGCTTTCAAAATTTGGTGACGGTTCAAACTTCAGCTACCTTCTACTCGGCTGGTGGGGTTCAGTCAAAACCAAGGCAGAACACCGGGTTGCAGGGTCTCCTGCAATCTTCAACTTCGCAAACCGATCTTGCAGTCTCTGGCGCAGGGTATTTCGTAGTAAATGAAGCCGCTCTGCCAACGCTTTCGGACCAGTATTTGTTTACCCGTGCGGGTTCTTTCTATCAAGACGAAGATGGTTATCTGCGGAATACTGCCGGATTCTATTTGCAGGGCTGGCCAACTGACGCGAGTGGGAATGTCACAACCGCTAATACATCACTGACAATCCCCAACCAAAACATCATGTCAACAGACTACCTCTCCACGATCAATTTAAACCGCGTCGGCGGTACGGCAGCTCCAACCACGACAGTCGCCATTGGCGCTAATCTGCCTTCAAGCGACGCAAAAGGGACAACTCACAAAAGTGATGTTCAATTCTTTGATACATTAGGAAACGCTCATACCATGAGCTACACGTGGACAAAAACGGGCCGCGACAACGAATGGGATATAACGGCAACGCCACCGATGGGCGTCAATACAGTCACCCTTTATTCAGATACTGCGGGATCCTCCGTATACGAAAGTATCGGTCAGCTGGAATTCACTGGAACACCGGCCAACGATTCGATTGTCAAAATAACCCAGACAGAGAACGTTTCCGGCACTGCTACAGCAGTAACCCTCACTTATCAATTTGATACGAGCGGCTCGGCCAGCGATACAACTCTGGTAAAGCAAGTCAATGTCTCAACAGCGACAACGGTTGCCCAGCATGTTGCCGCACTCGAAGCAAAGATCAAGGCCGTCGACTCTAATTTTACCGACCACGGGGGATTTACCAATGATCGGGTTAATGTTGCACCTGGTAATGCGTCAGCTCTTTATTTTACTGATGATGGAACCGGGGCAATGGCTATCGACCCGTCGGGCTTGCTAACATCGACCGGTGCATATGCCTGCAAGCAGGAAGAGACTTATACTGTCTCAAAAACAACTTCCACTTTCAGAGATTACCACCAGTTTTCCTTTGATGGGGTAACACTGCAAAACACCGCTACCATTATAATAAATGGCATTACATACACCCTATCTAACGCGGAAGGTAGTTCTGATAACGATACAACAATCCGTATGGATTCAATAGCAAATTTCCTATCTGACCTTGAAGCATCTATAGAAGCGAATGATCCAAGGTTTGCAGCTGGTGCCGCAAACGTCCGAATTCGGCATATCGGGGACCATGCAACAAGTTTGACTGCAACCGCATATAATACCCTTGTGATTGACTCAATGGATTTTGGCTCATTCAATATAAAATTCAGTGCAGCCTGGAGTTCCATGCCGAAAGAACCTGATGGCACAGCAACGTATGTGGCAAACACTGACTTTGCCATTAATAAGGCAAATGGCATAACGTTCGATTCAAAAGGGCTGCCGACAGCCTTCAATGTATCCGAAGTGGACATCTCCGGTTTGGACACCGGCGCGGCAAATTTTGACGACGATAGCTTAAACACCTTTCGCCAGACACTTGATTTAGGAACGGTTTCAGTAGCTAACGGATTTACTCAATTTGGCGCTGAATTTACCCCCGGGTTCATAACCCAAAACGGCTCGGCATTCGGTAATTTTGCCGGCATTACAGTTAATACTAGTGGTCTCGTAACGGCGTTGTTCGACAATGGTGAAACCAGGCCAGTATACAAAGTTCCTGTCGCTACATTTGTCAATGTTAACGGTTTGTCGGGGCGAACCGGCACCGTCTGGAATCAGACTGAAGCCTCCGGCGATTATACATTAAGGGAAGCGGATAATGGCGTGGCGGGTCAAACAATTCAGGCCTCACTTGAATCTTCAACGGTTGACATTGGAGATCAATTTACCAAAATGATTATTGTCCAACGCGCATTTTCTGCTTCTACAAAAATCATTTCAACAGCAGACGAAATGCTTGAAGAACTGCTCAGGGTAAAACGTTAAACTCTTTAAGTTAATACTTTGCCTCCCTAAATCCAACTCGCGGCGCCAGATCACTGGCGTCGCATTTTCATAATCGTTTTTTATTTCAAGTTAACCTTTACCAAGGCGCACCTTACTGTTCGTTCCACCCTATAGATGATTCTATTCTTCTAGACATTAGACTTCACAAGCGGTGCACAAAAAACTAAAGTCATATTCGAAAATCAAACCAACAGAAACAATACTTAAAAAGTAGATTATAAAAGGTGATAAATAGGGAACCTCAAGCATTATTAAACGCCGCTCGGGATGCTTTTGCAGAACAACGTATTGAAGACGCTGTCCAGTACTATCGCCAACTAGCCAGGTTAGTACCAGATAGTCCGGAGATACTGGTTAACTATGGCGTAGCCCTCAAATCGAATGGCCAGTTAACCGATGCAAAACAAAACTATCATAAAGCGCTAGCTTTGAATCCGAACTTTGTTGCCGCAATGTTTAATCTAGCTAATCTAGTGGCCGAGGAAGAAGATTTCCACGAAGCAATAAAATTGTACCGACAAATAATAAATATCAGTGAACCAACGCCGGAACTACTCAATAATCTTGCCATAGCCTTGTATGAAGCAGGTTTTTTTGACGAGGCTCTGACAAGAGCGCAGGAATCTCTTCACATAAAACCGGATTTCGTTGAAGCACTTACAACACTTGGCAACACTCTGCAGCGGTTAGGGCAGCTGGATACAGCCGGGACGACATTGGCTAAGGCCGAATCTCTAGCTCCTCAGAATCCAATCTGTCTTCTAAACTATGGTTCATTCCTCCAAGCTGCTGGGGACCAAAAGTCTGCAATGAAAAAATATAACCGTGCAATCGCCCAACAGCCAAACTATGTTGAGGCGCGTGTGAAGCGAGCCGGTCTAAAAATTGCCTTGGGTGACTTTTCCGGAGGATTTAGAGAGTTTGAATCACGATGGGAATGGTCCTGCAGACATCCCTTTTTCAAACGGCTTGAGAGTGCCAAGATCCCAATTTGGGATGGAACCCCGCTTGATGGGAAACGTCTTTTGATCTGGAATGATCAGGGGTATGGCGACGTGATCCAGTGCTGTCGTTTCATCCCTGAATTATTTAGCCAAACTGACAAAATTGTCCTAGAAACTGAACCACCACTCGTCAATTTGTTACGAAACATAGAAAACATTGAAGCCGTAATATCTCCTGACGAACAAATTCCAGACGTCGACCTCGCTATCCCCTACATGAGCCTCCCTCACCTGCTAAATACGGAATTAGATACATTAAAAAAGATAGATTCCTATCTTGCAGCGTCAACTGAAAGTATTTTAAAATGGAGCAAGGAGCTAGGCCCTGCAAATATTCGCCGTATAGGCATAGCCTGGGCAGGAAATCCACACCAAGCGCACGATTACACTCGGTCTATTCCATCCAAGCTATTAGATCCTTTATTTGATATAGAAAAAATCGAGTTTCATAGCTTGCTGGTTGGAGAAAAGAGCGATGAACTCCATCATAAGGCGAATTTCTATGACCATTCTCATAAAATTAATGATTTTGGGGATACAGCTGCTCTTATATCCTTAATGGACCTTACAATTAGCGTTTGCAGTGCTCCCGCACATCTTGCAGGGGCCTTAGGTGCGCCTATCTTGGTGGCCTTGTCCTTCGACCCGGATGGTCGCTGGCTTTTAGGCTGCGAAGAAACGGTGTGGTATCCGTCTGCAAAATTATTTCGTCAGCCAACTCCTGGGGATTGGAAAAGCGTTGTTGAGGAAATTTCCTCTGAACTCCAAATGTTGTTATAGTAATTCAAGCTTCTTTGGAAAAATCGGTTTCCCGTTCGGTACGATTGATACTTACATGAGAACAGTTTCTTTTAAAGAATGCCATAAATACGCTGTTTTTTACAATTATTAACAGACATTAACCGTACCGGTTAGGTATTCTTTAAATTATACATGTTTATAATAAGGTCCAAGTTTCCCAGAGGAAAAAACGACCGGAAATAAGAAAAGAATGACGATACACAACTCACTTACAAATGACCCTAACTTGAAGGATCCCGAATCCTTTAATCTAAAAACTATCAACAAATGTGAGGTTCTAGGTCCAACAGGGCGCATGATGTCAGTTGGTGATCTCCCCCCTCCTGGTTCAAATAGATGGGTCCCAAGACGAAAGGCTGAATTAGTCGCGTGCGTGCGCGGTGGCCTCATAACACTAGACGAGGCATGCGAGAGATATCGTTTATCTATTGATGAATTTCGTTCTTGGGAGCGCCTTCTTGGGAGGTTTGGCGTTCCCGGCCTTAGAACCACCAGAACAAAAAATTATCGGGAAATAGATTTTTAATTTACTAATCATTTCGATTATCTAGGCAAATTTTGCCGAGTGTTAACTTCTTCTTTACCAACCTAACCCTAGCATAAGCTTATTAAAAGCAACTATTAGCGCTTTGACGTAACGGAGGTGCTAGTATTTTGGTGGGAGAAGTTAAATTTTGGAAGAATTAACACAAACAATACGTAATCTTGGACCAACGCGCCTCGCTATTATTGGGGGTGTTGTATTAACGCTGATAGGTTTCTTAATTTTCCTAACTACTAGACTTAGTTCCGATAATATGGAGCTGTTATATAGTGAATTGGAAAACCAAGACTCTCAACGTATCATACAAGTTCTCAATACTAGAAAAATACCGTACGAACTAAATGGGAATGGCAGCCAAATCTTGGTCCCAAGTGCGGAAGTATTGAAATTGCGACTGGAGCTAGCCAACCAAGGAATTCCAAGTGGTGGAGCAATTGGTTATGAGGTTTTTGATGACTCCGAATCTCTCGGAACTACCAATTTCATGCAAAACGTAAATCTAGTTCGGGCATTAGAAGGTGAATTATCAAGGACTATTCAGTCAATCAACTCCGTCCGGGCTGCCCGCGTCCACCTGGTAATGCCAAAACGAGAACTATTTAGCCGTAAAACACAAGAACCGAGTGCTTCCATTGTTCTCAGAATGCAAGGCGCTTCGCGCCTTACCGCTGACCAGGTCGCAGCAGTTAGTCACCTAGTTGCCTCAGCAGTCCCATCCCTCACTCCCAATCGGATTTCTATTATCGATGACAAGGGAAAATTGTTGGCAGGAGGCTTTGAGGACATTGATGGGGCAGCGTCATTCGCAAACAAAGCAGATGAACGAACTCGAATGATTGAAAATAGAATCGCAGATACTATTGAAGAACTACTAGAAAAAACCGTTGGCTTTGGAAAGGTTCAAGCAAAAGTCACTGCTACTGCAAGTTACGATCGCGTCTCAAAACAAACTGAGGCTTATGATCCCGATGGCCAGGTTGTGCGCTCCACACAAACGATTGAAGAACAAGAAAGAGCGAAAGATACTGAAGGCACGCCACCTGTTAGTGTAGGAACCAATCTACCGGACCCCAATCTCGGCGGAGCAGAAAACGCTACGGCAGAACAAAACCGCAATCGAACAGAAGAAACTGTCAACTACGAAATCACCAAAACAACAACTAACGAAGTCCGTGAGGGAGGGCAGATACAACGGTTGTCTATAGCTGTTCTTGTCGATCAGGTCAAAAGCATAAATGAAGATGGTACAATAACTTATGAACCCAGAAGTGATGACGAAATGAACTTGCTAAGTAGCTTAGTACAAGGTGCAATTGGTTTTGATTCAAAGCGTGGTGATACCCTAGAAGTGGTTCAAATGAGATTTGCTGACTTTGATGATCTTGACGAAATGGAACCACTGTTGTTTGGGCTCACTAAAGCTGAACTGATGCAGCTTGCTAAATACATGGTGCTAGCCATTGTTGCAATATTAATAATACTCCTTGTTGTCAGACCCCTCATTTCTAGAGCTTTCGAAAATCTCCCAAGTGCTGAAGAAGCTGCCGAACGCCTTCTCGCAGAACAGGCTGGGGCTCCCGCCTTAACCGGGCCAGAGCTCGAGTTAGAAGAAGAAGAAGGTTTTGATGAGCTTATAGATATAGAGCGTGTTGAAGGACGTGTTAAAGCGTCTACATTGCAACAAATTGCTGATATCATTGATAATCACCCAGAAGAAGCACTCTTTGTAGTGCGCGAATGGATGACAGAAGATGCACAGCAACAAACGTGAAGAACTACATAAAATGACATTACTGAAACATTAGCATTTCCATACTCCTCGCTAAGGGTGTTATTATCTTTTATCTAACTTAACTTATGCGGAAATATGACCTTCTTCCTGAACTAAGGATATATTTATGATTGAAGTACGACATGCTGAAGAACAAGAGGCCAGGACAGCTGCAAAACTGACTGGCAAAGAAAAGGCTGCCACATTCATGCTCGCTATCCCTCAAGAATATTCTGCCAAGCTATTTGAGCGGATGGAAGATGAAGAAATCTTTCAAATAAGCCAGGCCATGACGAAACTAGGCTCAATTTCCGCAGAGGCCCTAGAAGAATTGTTGAATGAATTTACGGAGCAATTAAGTTCTGCAGGTGGCATAGTTGGGACCTTTGATGCGACTGAGAGGCTGCTCCTGGCTGTATTGCCAAAAGATCGGGTCGACCAAATCATGGCAGAAATGCGTGGTCCTGCTGGCCGGACCATGTGGGACAAACTAGGTAATGTTAATGAAGCTGTACTTGCTAACTACCTAAAAAATGAGTACCCACAAACTGTTGCTGTAGTGTTGGCAGAAATAAATCCAGACCATGCGTCACGAGTTTTATCCTTGTTGCCTGAAAATTTTTCTATGGAAGTTATTATGCGGATGTTGCGCATGGAGGCAGTAAAGCCCGACGTCTTAAATCACGTTGAACAAACATTCCGGACGGAGTTTTTAACCAACTTAACTGATACTTCAAAACAGGACAGCCATGAATTAATGGCAGAGATCTTCAATAATCTTGATGGCGAAAGCCATGAAAAATTTATGACTGCATTAGAAGAACGGAACAGTGATTCAGCAGAGCGAATCAAAGCCCTGATGTTTACCTTCGATGACTTAACTCGACTTGACGGGGGCGGCATTCAAAGGCTATTGCGGGAAGTAGAGAAGGAAAAACTTGCGCTAGCTCTGAAAGCAGCTTCAGAAGACGTATCCCAGCTTTTCTTTTCAAATATGTCTGAAAGAGCCGGTAAAATGATGAAGGAAGACATGGACGCAATGGGGGCTGTCCGGAAAAAAGATGCGGAAGAAGCTCAAACCTCAATAGTACAAACCGCAAAAGCACTCGGCGATAAAGGTGAAATTATGTTAGCCACCGGTGGCGGTGATAACGAAATGATAGGTTAACTCCCAATAATTGATGCAGGAATGCAACAAGAAATGATAACCATAGAAAAATTCCTTTTTGATCGTGAGTTTGGCAAACCAAGGGCATCTCCAGTAATTTATCCGGAAAATTCGGAAGACCCTATCAATACTGACGAAGAATCCAGCTCGGACAGTGCACTTGACGCACTGTCAGAAGCAGAAAATTCGCTGCCCGAAATTGAAGAGCTCCCACCGTCCTATAGTGAGGAAGAATTTGAGCACGCCAAACAGCAGGCCTACGAAGAAGGAAAAAAAGAGGGTGCTGATAAAGAAGGAAAGGAAATTGAGCACCGTATTCTAAGCTCGCTAGTTAATATAGAAAATCAACTTGGCAACAGCATTGAAAACCAAGAAATTTCTATTCGCGAGATTTTTGATGAGGCTATTTCCATCAGTGTTGCTATTCCCCGAAAGCTTTTCCCAACAATAGAAAAAACCGTCGCTCTTCCTGAAATTGAACGAATAACAGCTCATGTACTTGAATTACTTGTTGAAGAGCCTAAGCTGAAAATAACAGTCCACGAAGAGCTGACATCAGATATTGAACAACGATTAAATAGTCTGGCAGAAAAATCTGGATTTAACGGGAAATTTTATGTTGTAGGCGATCCTAATATAGGGCCTAGTGATTGCAAGATTGACTGGCAAAAAGGCTCCGCTGTTAGAGATACTGACAAGCTAAAGGACAAGGTAAATTCTGTAATCGAAACCTATTTAGCTGATAATAAAAAGCAGATAGCAACTAGCCTTAAAACGGAACAGACAAATCAAAAACCGGTGTCTGACCTTCAGAAGGCTGCGGTTAAGTCTGCTGACGAAGGACACTCCGAGAAAAACGAAAATCAGGTTCCTGACCTTCAGGAAGCCGCGATTGGATCTACTGACGAAGGACACTCGAAAACATCTTCACAAACATCTACAAATGCTCACAGCAAGCTTGAGGAGACGGAACCGCATGGCCAAACTAATCCTGTTTCTTCGCCAGATCCAATATCATCCACTTCTGATGGTTATCAAAAATCGGTTGATCTTGACCCTAGCGATGACACCAATTCACAAGAAATACTGGAAAATGTGCATCAGGACCAATCCATAAAAAAAGAAAAAGATGGAGAAACTGCCAAACAGGAAAATAAGCAAGAGCCCACCCAACTAGTGCAAAAGAACGAATCGCTGAATAATGTGCACTTAGAAAGCGCTTCTCCCGAAGAGGCAGATGAAAAAAATGTTAACGATGACGGGGATACAAATTCATCCCCCTAACAATTGGAGACAAAAATGGCTGAAGATGAAACTGATCTTCAATTAGATGATCTGGAAGCATCAGAAAAACCAACCGCCAACGAAGATGTTGACGAGAGCGATGCTAAAGACACAAATGTTGACAATACTGCGGCAGAAGAAAAAACTGATGAAGCAACGGATAATAGCGATGTGGACGCGGTTGCCATCGACGAAACGGAAGCAAAAAAGGACGAGGGTAATAGCGAGGGGGTTGATGCAGAGGCGTTAATTGCCGAGTTGCCGGAAATACAGGATCTTCCAAAAGGCGGCAAAGACCTGGAAGCTGTCTACGACATCCCAGTACAGGTTTCAGCAGTACTAGGAAAATCACACATGCAAGTAAGCGAGCTCTTGAAACTAGGACGAGGTGCTGTGGTCGAGCTCGACCAAAAAGTCGGAGAAGCTATAGATATTTATGTAAACAACCGGCTAGTAGCCCGGGGAGAGGTAGTTGTTGTTGAAAATCGGCTTGGCATAACAATGACTGAAATTATTAAAGCTGAGCGTAGTTAATATAATTGAGTGCTAAAAGAAACAAACATTGGAAAAGATAATTATGAAAAAAATCCATTCAACCTTTCCGAATTTTCACGCATATCGAGAAGAGGTATTTCTGGCTAAGGTTTTTCATTTTATCTTTAGACAAATACCAGTTGCTCTCAATACTACTGAAGGAGGTTCCTGCTTACCATGCAAATCCTAATTATTGGAAGTCTCGCCGGACAAATAGGGGCCGCCAGTCAAATTGCTATCAAGAGGGGGGCTAAGGTTCTTCACGCTGACGATGTAGATTCAGGTTTAGTGATTCTACGCAGTGGCAAAGGAGCTGATCTGGTTTTGATCGATGTAAAGGAACCAATTAAAGACCTGATAAACAGTCTATCAGATGAACGAATTAACACACCTGTTATTGCATGTGGCGTTGCAAATGACACACAAGCTGCGGTCGAGGCTATACGCATAGGAGCAAAAGAATATATTCCATTCCCGCCTGATGCTGAACTTATTGCTGCTGTTCTTGAGGCGGTTGCCGAAGAAGACAATGCTTTCATTTGTAAAGACCCAAAAATGGAAGAGGTCCTGAACATGGCTCTCCAAGTCGCTCCCTCAGACGCTAGTATCCTAGTAACTGGGCCATCAGGAACTGGAAAAGAGGTGGTCGCACGTTTTATCCATAAAAAATCAAAACGCAAGAACAACCGTTTTGTCGCTGTAAACTGCGCTGCAATTCCTGAAAATCTGTTAGAGTCTGAATTATTTGGTCATGAAAAAGGCGCTTTTACTGGTGCAGTCGCTCGGCGTATTGGAAAATTCGAAGAAGCAAATGCCGGGACACTTCTTCTTGATGAAATTACAGAGATGGACCCCCGCCTGCAAGCCAAGCTGCTCCGGGTTATACAAGAACGCGAAATCGACCGGGTTGGAGGGAAACAACCAGTTAACGTTGACGTTCGAATCATTGCTACATCTAATCGCAACATTGAGGATTCTGTCAAAAAAGGTGATTTTCGCGAAGATCTTTATTTTAGGTTAAATGTTATTAGCTTGAATCTCCCTGCCTTGACCAATAGGCCAGCTGACATAATACCATTAGCAAACTTCTTTGCTTCAAAATATGCTGAAGCAAATGGGGTTTCTAAGAAATCATTCTCTACACCCGCTGAAACTAATTTAAAATCCTATTCATGGCCTGGAAATGTGAGGGAATTAGAAAACACTGTTCACCGTGCTGTACTGCTTTCAAATGGTGAAATTATTGAAGAAAGTTCAATAGTTCTAGAAACCGGTTCTCTTGACAACAATGAAAAGGCGGCTGCCCTCCCCAACCATCAAGTTAATGCTGGTCTTTCTGAAAACTCAGCTTTTGTTGGGCGAAGTGTAGCTGATGTTGAGCGTGACCTGATAATTGAAACGCTCCATCACTGTCTTGGTAACAGAACCCATGCCGCTAATATCCTTGGGATTTCGATACGTACGCTCCGAAACAAACTAAAGCAATATAATGGGGAAGGTTTCAATGTTGCGTTACCCGGCGAAACAACGCCAATCAGTTCCTAAACAAAAAATCGATTAACTGGGGATAAAAGGCTAATGGGCGACGTAGGAACTGAGACTACATCAATAACCACAGTTAATCGACTAGACAACATTAGAGACCAACTGGTTGCTGCGTCAAAGCGCAGTGACATTATGCTAGCGCTTGGGGTAACACTAATTTTAGTAGTTTTGATTCTCCCAATGCCAAAGTGGATGCTTGATATAAGCTTAGCTTTTTCAATAACTTTCTCTGTCTTGATTCTAATGACCGCCTTATTCGTTGAAAAGCCCCTTGATTTTAATGCTTTCCCAACAGTCCTGCTGCTAGCAACCATGATCCGATTATCACTAAATCTAGCATCAACAAGACTAATATTGTCTGATGGACATACAGGCCCAGACGCCGCCGGTGCCGTCATTCAGGCCTTTGGAGGCTTCGTAATGAGTGATAACTTTGTTATCGGCATCATTGTTTTTTCTATCCTGGTTATCGTTAATTTCATCGTCATAACTAAGGGCTCTGGTCGTATTGCAGAAGTTTCTGCAAGATTTTCGCTTGACGCTATGCCGGGCAAACAGATGGCCATTGATGCTGATATGTCCTCTGGGCTAATTGATGAAGACGAAGCAAGAAGGCGTCGGAAAGAAATTGAAGAAGAAAGCTCATTCTTTGGTGCCATGGATGGTGCCGCAAAATTTGTGCGAGGCGATGCGATTGCTGGTTTGTTAATCACTTTTATTAATATTATTGGAGGTATGATTATCGGAGTTGTCCAAATGGACCTTAGCTTTGGGCAAGCTGCCGACAATTATACACGTCTAACTATCGGTGATGGACTTGTGTCACAAATACCAGCTTTGATCGTTTCTACCGCGGCAGGGTTAGTAGTAACTAAAGCAGGGGTTCCAGGGAAAACAGAAAGTGCCCTTATCAAGCAGCTCGCCAACCAACCAAAAGCCCTTGGACTAGTTACGTTCTTGCTCCTAGCACTAGCTATACTTCCTGGCATCCCAATGATGCCATTCCTGATCTTAGCTTTTATAACCGGATCTATGAGTTATTACGTTACGCAGCGCGACCGCAAGGAAAGCGAACAAAAACTTCGTGAGATTGAAGAAGAAAAAATCGATGCTAAAGCCATTGCTGAAGAACCTATTTCGACGGCTCTCCGGATTGACTATCTACGTCTTGAACTTGGCTACGGGCTACTATCACTTGTCAATCAGTCGCATGACGATCAACGCCTGACAGACCAAATAAAAGCGTTACGCCGACAACTAGCAAGCGAAATGGGATTTGTAACCCCCTCGGTGCGCATTCAAGATAATATGCAACTCCCGGCAAACAACTATTTAATCCGGGTTAAGGAAATTGAAGGTGGAAAAGGAGATCTACGTCCTAACATGCTGATGGTAATGGACCCTAGAGGAGAGGATATTTCTTTACCAGGCGAGCAAACTCTAGAACCGACTTTTGGCCTTCCCGCAATGTGGATTGATGATTCCAATCGTGAAGAAGCATTATTTCGGGGTTACACCGTTGTCGACCCTGCGACTGTTATTACTACACACCTCACAGAAATCATTAAAGACAATATGGCAGAACTGCTAAGTTACGCAGAAACGCAAAAACTACTCGATGAGCTAGACAAGGATCATCAAAAGCTTATAGGTGATATGATACCTGCGCAAATTTCCATGGGAGGCGTACAGAGGGTACTCCAGAACCTTCTTGGAGAAAGAGTATCAATCCGTGATCTACCATCTATTTTGGAAGGCATAGCAGAGGCTTGTGGTCAAACACGGAACGTAATGGCAATCACCGAGCATGTGCGTTCACGGCTCTCTAGGCAAATAAGTGATATGCATGTGAATCAGCAAGGTTATATTCCCCTAATAACATTATCCCCCCAGTGGGAACAGGCTTTTCAAGAAAACCTTGTTGGAAAAGATGATGATCGGCAGTTGTCAATGCCACCTACAAAACTCCAAGAATTCATCAATAGTCTAAGAGATACCTTTGAACGGCAGGCAATGATGGGAGAGACCCCAGTGCTGCTAACAAGTCCTACAATTCGCCCCTACGTCCGGTCAATCATAGAACGTTTCAGACCAATGACCGTTGTCATGTCACAAAACGAGGTGTATCCGAAAGCCAAAATCAAAACCGTAGGACAGATTTAAGAGCATTCTTCCTGGGAGTGGTAAAGCTTGCATACTGTAGAGTGCTTAGTTTAGCTAACCATAGACCAAGCGGTTGACGGATCACTGTAAAATCAAGAACTTCTTAAACCTTAAATATTCTATATTCCTACGTCATATGATAGTTTCAGTCTCCGAGTTTCTGAATTTGTTGTCCTGAATAAGAACGCAATTTTGAATAAAGAGTTAGACCCGTACCAAAATATATTTCCAAGAATCACTAACAAAATTTAGAAACTCGTTTTGATAAGATTCTTCGCTTCAATGATAAACTGAAAGATATTTTTTTATAAAGGTAAATTCATGAACACTAACACCGGTTCTCCTACCTTACCAATTCAGAACCAGACCAGAAATAACATTATTGCCATCGCCTCTGGTAAAGGAGGTGTCGGAAAAACTTGGTTTTCTATTAGCTTAGCCGGCGTGCTTGCAAAGATGGGTCAGCGCGTGCTCTTGTTTGATGGAGACCTTGGACTTGCAAATCTCGATATACAACTAGGATTAATGGCAAAGCATGACCTTGGCAACGTTCTTGCGGGTCGGGTTACGCTTAATCAGGCTGTTATGTCATTTTCAAGGGGGGAGTTCGATATTGTTCCAGGTAGATCGGGCTCGGGGAGTTTTGCAAACTTGGGAATTAATCAACTCAGAAATTTAGCTCATGAATTAAGTATCTTGGCGCAACAATATGATACTGTAATCATTGATCTGGGTGCTGGTGTTGAAAATACAGTTAGAAAATTATCCCACGTGGCAAATAAAGTGATCGTAATAATCACTGATGAGCCAACCTCCCTTACTGATGGCTACGCTTTGATAAAATTAACTCATTCAGAAAAAGCTCATGCAGATCTAGCGATCGTTGCCAATATGGCTAACTCGACTAAATCGGGAGAGCGAACCTATGGAACCCTGTTAAAAGCTTGCCAAGGTTTTTTAAAAATATCACCACCTTTATTGGGTATAATTCGCCGCGACCAAAAAGTACCTGAGTCAATTCGAGCACAGGTCCCTCTTTTAGTTCGCTACCCCAACTCAACGGCAACAGAAGATGTTGAAAGTATTGCAAGGACTATCGTTGATTCACGAGCAACATTCGCAAAAATAAAAAAATGAGCACGATCTCACCTCCACCTAACACTACAAGACGTCCGTCTACTGACACTCCATCGCGTCAGGCTGCAACAATTCCTGCTCCTAGCCCCGAGCTCGCGGCCCTGGAAGCCGGTCATCAAATGGAAGCCGTTGTCACAAAGGCCTTAGGAAACGGCCGATTTGAAATTGATACGCAGTTCGGACAGTTAACACTGCATACCCGGAGCCCTCTCCCAAGGGAGGCAAAATTGACCCTGGACGTCACGCAAACAGGCAAAGCCGTGCACCTGGTGATCACAGAGATCAACGGAAAACCAGTCCCGGACAGCACACCGGTTAACCCGGAAGCACAAAACACCAGCGCGGATGACGGGACAAGACGCCATTCTTCATCTGTTGAAATATCCCGCTCTTCTGAAGAAAAATCTGTCCCTGACCCCACGCGGCCGGTTTCCATCAAACAGCGTCCGTCTACTGACACTCCATCGCGTCAGGCTGCAACAATTCCTGCTCCTAGCCCCGAGCTCGCGGCCCTGGAAACCGGTCATCAAATGGAAGCCGTTGTCACAAAGACCTT
>PBKU01000057.1 GCA_002722175.1 Magnetovibrio sp. | reverse complement strand
GGCCAAAAACGGGAAAAAACCAATAGTAGCAATGCCCAACCCGTTTTATCATGTTTATGGGGGCGCAGCTGCCATAACTGGAGCAGAGCCAATCTATCTAACCGCTAGCTCGGAAAATGGATTTTTGCCCCAAATTACTGAGCTAGAGCCGGCAACCCTATCACGCCTTGCATTGTTTTATTTTTGTTCTCCCGCGAACCCTCAAGGTGCAGCCGCAAACCTGGATCAATTGGTAAAGGCCATTGACCTTGCCAGGCGATACGACTTTACTTTACTAGTGGACGAATGCTATTCTGAAATCTATGACAAAATCCCACCAATAGGTGCTCTTCAGGCCGCAGCATCAATGGGAGAAGGGGTTAAAAACGTTCTTGTCTTTCACTCCCTTTCAAAAAGATCGTCTTCAGCGGGGCTTCGGTCGGGCTTCGTCGCAGGTGATCCAGGCCTTATTAAGCTTTTCCGCCACCTTCGCAGTTATGTGGGGCCTCAAACACCATTACCAATACTTGCCGCTGCTGAAGCTCTGTGGCGTGACGAAAGACATGTTAAAATTATGCGGTCAGTTTACCGGAAAAATTTCTCGTGCGCAGAAAAAATTATTGAAAAACGATTCGATTTTTATCGACCTGATGGAGGGTTTTTTTTGTGGCTTAATGTTGGCAATGGAGAAAGTGTAACAAAAAAGCTCTGGACAGAGGCCGCAATTAAAGTCCTTCCTGGCGCCTATCTTTCACATCCACTTGTGAACGGCAAAAATCCTGGCGCCCCGTTTATCCGAATAGCACTTACTCATTCTACAAATACAATAAAAGATGCTATACAACGAATTGTTAAGGCTATTTAAACCTTTAGTACGTTAACACTAACCAATGGCAAGATTATCAAAACCTGATAAATCCATAAACCGAATTTCGATGTTACCGGACGCAGCAAGTGAATTCTTAGCCCATAGATTTTACGAAAGTCTTAGCTTAGTTCTTTTTGTAGCCGCTGCTGCCCTAACAGCATCGATTGTAAGCTATAACCCTAATGATCCGTCTCTTAATGTCATTACCAATAAGGAAGCATACAACTTTCTCGGCGGTATAGGAGCTATTATAGCTGATATTGCGTTCCAAACAGGTGGGATCGCAATCTGTATACCTATAATAGTCTTTTTGGTTTGGGGGGGACGACTGTGGAAGCATATACTGATAACAAATTTCTTCTTACGGGTTTTGGGTATGATTGCGGCTACCATAATCACAACATATGGGCTAGCAGCAATACCTTCTCCTTCAGGCTGGTATTTTACCTATGGTCTTGGCGGAAGTGTTGGTGAGCTTTTGTTTAATTGGGAAATAAATCACTTAACAAACATCGGCTTCGCCGACTACCACATTTTAGCGTTTTTGGGGCTGATTTTTTGCGGTTTTGTTTTTTTTCTATTTTCCCTTGGAGTTTCTCAACAAGACTGGGTAGTTACTTTAAGAGTTGCTCTTTCCTTAATAGGCAGACTTTTTGTAAAATTGAGAAACCTATTAAATAAAGATCGCATACTATTTACCAGTTTTAAGCCTTGGGTTTTAGGTGAAAAAGCTCAACAAAAAAATCACCATTCTCCCGTAAATCCAACTACCAACCATTCTTTAGGCCCCGGAACTATCGATGTTTTAGTAAGCCCCAAAAAACGCGCAAAAAATGGTAAAAAAGCCATACAACGGAAACAGAGAAATTTGCCACTTGAGCCAACTGAAAAGTTTGAGCCTCCTTTGCTAGAATTTCTCAAGCTACAAAAAAGCACCATTTCTGAAACACAGGAAAGTCAAAATGCACTTAAACAAAATGCCCTATATCTGGCAACCATATTAGAAGAATACGGGGTACGGGGCAAAATTGTAAAGGTTCGACCAGGCCCCGTTGTTACTCTTTATGAATTAGAGCCAGCTCCTGGCACTAAAACTTCCCGTGTAATTAGTTTGGCTGATGACATCGCTAGATCTATGAGTGCAATTTCAGTACGAGTAGCCGTTGTCGCTGGAAAAAACGCCATTGGAATTGAAATTCCGAACCAGCATCGCGAGACTGTGTATTTAAGAGAATTGCTGTCTTCCGAAGATTTTGAAAAAACTAAAGCTGCTCTACCCTTAGCACTAGGAAAAGATATAGGGGGGGGGCCTATAACTGTTGACCTTGCAAGAATGCCTCACCTCTTAATAGCTGGAACAACAGGGTCAGGTAAATCCGTAGCTATGAATACCATGATATTGTCACTTTTATATAATTTGTCTCCAAAAGACTGTAAGTTTATCATGATCGACCCGAAAATGCTTGAGTTATCAGTGTATGAAGACATACCAAATTTAATAACGCCTGTAGTTACTGACCCCTCAAAAGCTGTGGTCGCGTTAAAATGGGTTGTTCGTGAAATGGAGGATCGCTACCGCTCAATGAGCCAGCTTGGTGTTCGTAACATTGCCGGTTATAACTCAAAAATTCTCGAAGCATCTAGGACCGGCAAAACTCTCTCAAGAATAATACAAACGGGGTTTGATGAATTGGGACAACCAATTTTCGAAGAACAGGCTGTATCTGAAAATCCCTTGCCCTTCATTGTCGTAGTAGTTGACGAAATGGCTGACCTAATGCTTGTTGCCGGAAAAGATGTTGAGGCTGCAATTCAACGTCTCGCCCAGATGGCGCGTGCGGCGGGTATCCATTTGATGATGGCAACACAGCGCCCATCTGTAGATGTAATCACGGGAACCATAAAGGCAAATTTTCCATCTAGAATTAGTTTTCAGGTAACTTCTAAAATCGATAGCCGTACTATTCTTGGTGAGCAGGGAGCGGAGCAACTTCTCGGACAAGGTGATATGTTATATATGGCTGGTGGTGGAAGAATTTCTCGCATCCATGGACCGTTCGTCTCTGACAGTGAGGTCGAGGAAGTAGTAAGCTTCTTAAAAACACAAGGAAAGCCTGCATATATTGATGATATTACAGCTGAAGAATTAAATAGCAATCCAAACAATAATAATGCGCTAAAAGAGAGTACGGATGCACTATACGATGAAGCCGTGATGGTTGTTACCCGCGAAGGAAAGGCATCAACAAGCTTTATTCAGCGCCACCTTCAGATAGGCTATAATCGAGCCGCACGCATAATCGACCAAATGGAAGCGGCAGGAATAATAAGTGCGGCCAATCGAGTGGGGCGCAGGGAAATTCTCGGAGGCCTCAATTAATTGAACAAGAAATCCATTTAATTTGTCTGAAGTATTTATTTTTTGCAATAAAAAACATGAGAAGTTTAAGGTTCATAATAAGAGTTTTTCTTTTTCTTTGTAGTGCCCTATCGCCTGCTATAGGTGACCAGAACCTTATCGAGCTATCTCAAGAAAACAAACCTATCCTAGAGGCTGTTGAAAAATACCTTAACAGTATTTCTACGCTAGAAGCAAAATTCATTCAGGTTTCATCAAATGGCGATCATTATGAAGGAACTTTGAAACTTTCGCGCCCTGGCAACTTACGTATTGACTATAAACCACCATACCCGGTCGTAATATTGGCCGATCATTCGTACCTGACTTATTTTGATACCAAATTAAGGCAAGTTTCAAATATAGACATTAATCAAACACCACTAAGTATTTTGTTAGAAAAACAGTTTTCCTTTTCGAATAGCGGCGTTTCCTTGGAAAAATTCAAACACCAAAATGGCGTTATACAAGTGTCTGTTGCTCAAACCAACAATCCACAGAATGGAAAACTAACATTAATTTTTTCCGATACACCCATCGAACTACGTAAATGGGCTATACTTGATTCTAGGGATATTACAACGAACGTTGCACTCGTAGAAACTACATTTGGCGGCCACATAGCTAAAGAAGAATTTATTTTTGAGCTGCCCATCTTGGACAATACGCGTTAGACAACGTCTTTCTTTTCTTGTCTAAACGGTTGCAGAAAATTTTTCGAAAATATCAACAAACTGTTTTTTATATGCGGTGTATCACTGCTATTTATATAACGGGCACATCCATCAAAAAAGGGTTTAACGTTGCAGCTTGTATCCCCCGGATGCAGTAATCAAAATCTCTGCAGCTGACGGGTTGCGCTCTATTTTTTGTCGCAATCGGTAAATATATGTTTCCAAAGTGTGTGTAGCTACACGTGCATTATAGCCCCAGATTGCCTGTAGAAGGATTTCTCGTGTTATAACCTTTCTTTTAGCTTTATAAAGGTAGAGCAAAATAGCATTTTCTTTGTCAGTTAAAGTAATTTCTTTTTGTTGATCTCTATTAACAAGCAGTTTTTCATTGGGTCGAAACATAAATGGGCCAATAGTTAAGTTTGCTTCTTTGGCTTGCTGGCACATATGTATTTGCTCGGCAAGCGTGTTAATCAAAGACGTAAATTTAAATGGTTTTCTTAGATATGACAAAAATTTGGGTTCGGCTTTTTTAAATTTGTTATAACTTTGGTCAAAATTAAGCAATAGCATAATAGGCATAAAATTACTGTATTCTTCGATTTTTTTTTGTACTCTATTTTATCGAAAAAACGGGACTCAAAATCAAAAAGAATGGCATTTTGGCCAATGTCCTTTATAGTTTTAATAGGATTAGCTGTTGGCCTAGAAAAAGAAATAGCAAAACCATCTACTTGCTGAAATTGCTCGTTAAGCAATTCAACTAGAGTATCATCCCTTATTAAAGCGAGAATGTTTTTGTCGTCACCCATTTTAATGATATTTTCATATTACATAAACTTACTTTAACATAAGTTTCTGCATTATAAACTAGCATGCTACAAATACTAATTGCAGAAAAGCTCAGAAAAGTAGCAAAAAGTCTCTGTTTTATCAAAGGAACTTTCAGTGAATCATGATAAAGAAAATCCACTCTCTGTTTCGATAGGTCAAAACAAACAAAGATCTGTCTCCGTGGACCGGGCTTTATATGAGTTCCGGCGCGGACGACTTATAGTAATTGAGGGTATTGAAGATACGGCTGTACTCGCTCTTGCGGCGGAAGTAGTTACGCCCGAAATACTGCAATTGCTCTCCAAAGAAACAGGCCAGCAGCCTGCCCTTACCATTTCTTCAAATCGAGCAGCAGCAATTGGCTTATCCCCTGGAAATGTAAACGTTGTTACAGTAACCACCAAAAACCAACTATCCGCAGAACAGGCTCTTGCGCTTTCGAATCCTCTAAATACAAAATCTGTTTTTGAGACTGCAAAATTAAATACTGTTACAGAAAAGTCAGGCATTTTTGATTGTCAAAAAGCTTCGGTAATGTTAGCAAAATTTTCTCGGCTTTTACCGGCTGCAATTACTGCTGATATTGTCACAAGGCCCAATATCAACCTTGCTGATTGGGCATCAAAAAAAGATTTCCTCCTAGTCAAAGCGCAGGATATCTTTCAATCTGAGTGTTTGGCTGCCCAATCCTTACAAATTGTAAGCGAAGCAAACGTTCCTCTGGAGGGTGCAGTCAATACAAGAATTATTGCTTTTCGCCCTCAGGACGGGGGGCTGGAACATTTGGCTATAATTATCGGGAAACCGCCAAAGATTTCCCCGATCTTAACACGCATTCATTCCGAATGTTTCACGGGAGACCTCTTAGGAAGCCTACGTTGTGATTGCGGTGATCAGCTTCAGGGCGCTTTACATGAAATTATATCAGCTGGAACTGGTATATTGCTTTATTTAGCTCAAGAGGGACGTGGAATTGGATTAGTTAACAAGCTTCGCGCATACAGGCTCCAAGATCAGGGTTTTGATACGATGGAAGCGAATGAGCAGTTGGGTTTCGAGTACGATGAACGGATCTATTTGCCATCTGTTTCAATGCTCAACTGTCTGGGATTTAGAACCGTAAAATTAATGACGAATAACCCAACAAAGGTTCAAGCCTTGGAGCAATTGGGAATAAGTGTTACAGAGCGTGTTCCGCACAAATTTCCATCGAACAGACATAATGAATTTTACCTTAAAACGAAAGCTGTAAAAGGCGGTCACTATTTTTAAGGCATCGTTTGCTCGGTAATTCCTGCCGATAAAAATTTTTTCATAGCAATCAAACTTTCTAATAATTTGATTTATAAACACTTTTTTCTTGGCACTAGTTTTGCTTCTATCAAACCAGGCTTAAAAAAGAAAGATTTCTTCATATGGTTACTTCGATTAATTTTCAAGATACACAACAATCAACTTCATTGAACAATTCTAACATCAACACCTCAAATACTACTCGACCTGATTTTAAACCTTTTGGTGAAGATGGTTTAACATTCATGGATTTAATTGATATTATAAACCCGTTTCAACATATTCCTGTTTTAAGTAGTTTTTATAGGAAGGTCACAGGTGATAGTATTGACCCAGCATCGCGTATTGCTGGTGGAACCTTGTTTTTCGGCCCAATCGGTGCTGCGGCAGCGTTAATTAATACCGTTGTTGAGCACGAAACCGGCTCTGACCTAGGTGAACATACGATGGCAATTTTAAATCCGAGCTCAAATGAAAAAACTACTGAAAAATCACAATCTACTGATCTCGCTTTTTCCGCAAAGAATAAAGACGCTCCGAGACTTGATCAAAATAACCCTGTTACAACGTGGGCTATGGGTGAGCTTGCATGGGCCAGACAGCAAGCAAAAGTTAACCAGGAAGTTTCTTCTAATAGTCCTGGCCTTACAACAGTTAATATTTCAGATGAATTACCCGTCACAAAGAATTTTTCCCCTAAACACGAGGTTGCAAATCTAAATGAGGATAATGCTCCTAATATCCAGGGAGATTTTTTCTCAATACAAGTACCATCAAATGCTCGGTATTATGCAGCTGCTGCGACTTTATATTCTAAACCTAGCGTACTTGATATAGTAAATTAACTTTCATGGATGAAAATATTCTTGTTAATCGATCTGGCTGGTTATGTTTTAAAAACAAATATTTTAAATGCTCTATTGGCAGTGCTGGCTTGTCTAAATGCAAGCATGAAGGCGATAAAACAACCCCAGTAGGAACTTTTAAGCTCAGAAATGGATTGTACCGTGCAGATCGAATACCAAAGCCCATATCTGTCATCGAATTTAATAAAATAAATGAAAACGATGGTTGGTGTGATGATCCAAAAGACATACTATATAATAAAAGGGTTTCTCTTCCTTGTGCGGCAAGCCACGAGCTACTATGGAGGAAAGATCAGTTATATGATCTAATCGTTGTAATAGGTTTTAATGATAAGCCGATCATCGCCAATCGGGGTAGTGCTGTTTTTTTACATATAGCTGAACCTAATTATAAAGCAACTAGGGGCTGCGTTGCTGTTTCTTATGAAAATCTATTGGAACTCCTCGCTGACATAACAGTAGAAACACACCTGACTATCTCCTTAAAAGATTAAAAGGAAGAACGGGCTCCAAAAAGATTTTTACCTATACGCACCTCGGTAGCCCCGAACGCAATTGCTACTTTGTAATCCGTGCTCATTCCCATACTAAGCTGTGTTAAACCGTTGCGCTCTGCGATTTTAGCCAAAAGTGCAAAATGAAGGGAAGGTTCATCTTGAATAGGGGGGATACACATCAAGCCAACAATCGGCAATTGAAATTCGTTAATACACCGTTTAATAAAAATATCAGCGTCTTTTGGGGAAACACCTGATTTTTGTTTTTCATCTCCTGTGTTTATTTGAATAAAACAATCGAGCGGAAGACCTGTCGCGTTAAAAATTTTTGCCAACTCTCTCGCTAGCTTTGGACGATCCACAGTTTCTATGATGTCAAAAGTTCTAACCGCTTGTTTTACCTTGTTTGTTTGCAGAGGGCCAATCAAATGCAGTTTTATATCAACAAACTGTTCTTTTAGTGGCAACCATTTTTCCATTGCTTCATGAACGCGGTTTTCACCAAATACTCTGTGTCCAACCTTTAGGGCACAACGAATTATTTCAACCGTTTTAGTTTTCGTAACAGCAGTTAAAACTATGTTCGCATCTAACCGCCCTGCGGAAACCTTTGCAAGTTCAATTTTTTCTTGCACTATCCGAAAATTATTAGCGACATTACTCTCTAAGTTCATATCTTTCTAGGTTCTTTTCTTTCTAAAATTCTTGTGTGGAATAAAATTATTGATAAATGACAAAAAACTCCGACTCTTACAAAGCATTTTTCCTCCTATAAAAACAACCCGGAAAGGTGCTTTGCCTTCCACAATAATTATGATGGATGAAACTCGATTAAAAGAAATTAGCCATCCCCTAACCTCACTAGGGCGTAATGTAGCGATAATTGTTCGAGCAAAAAACAAGCTGATTCGTCAACAAACATTGAATAATTTGATGGAAAATTGCAAAAGGAGACACTTTAAGATCTTAGTATCAGATGATTTTGCACTAGCTAAACTTGCAGATGGCCTGCACATTCCTGAAAATCGCCTGAAACAGGGCGCTGCAATGTGGAGGCGGTTTCGGCCGCTGCTAGGATTAGTAACCACCTCAGCCCATTCATCTGAAGCAATTCAAAGGGCCTCAAAGTGGGGTGTGGACGGCATTATTGTGTCACCAGTGTTTCAAACAATCAGCCACCCAGATAAACCTTCTTTAGGTTTGTTGCGTTTCGCTCGTTTATGTCATAAAAACAAATCACCCATTATTGCTCTAGGAGGTGTAAAATTAAAACACGCAAGAATCTTGCGAAAAGCTGGAGCTGTTGGTATTTGTGGAACTGGGGTTTTTTTACCTGATAAAGAAATAAAATAGACTGGCTTTAAATCAATATTGCATATTGTAATTGTTAGGTCTTTAAATGCGAAGGTTTTATTAGACATGATAGGTAGTAAATCTAACCTACAAATAAAAAATGCCATCGGTATTTTGTGTGCCATCGCTTTAAGTTCTGGATGCGGGTATGTCTCAGATAAATGGACACCAGATGAAGATCCAACTCCAAGAAAGCGTAAGGAAGAAGTCTCCTACGATTATACTTTTCAAGGAAGTATTTTAGGCGAGGGTGGCTTAAGTTTGTTTGGGGAAAAAAACCAGTCAGGAGGGGGGGGCGGAGGTATCGGTGTTAATAGTTTTTTATGGCGTGCAACACTTGACACTATAGCTTTCCTTCCCATAACCACTGCGGACGCATTTGGTGGGGTCATCTTGACCGACTGGCATACACCGCCCGAGACAAAGGATGAACGCTTTAAACTAAACATATATATCCTTGGAAAAACGCTCCGGGCAGATGGAGTTCGGGTAGCAGTTTTCAGGCAAATAAAACAGATTGGCGGCACGTGGCATGATGCAAAAATAGATAGCGGTACAGGATTAAAAATTGAAAATGCTATCTTAACACGTGCAAGAATGTTGCGTCATGAAGCTCTTAAACAATAATCAGACTGTAAACATAAAAAATACTTTAAAAAGTATTTTTTACTACTCTAAAAAATGACTAAATATAACTTCAAGCATGTCGAAAGTTCATGGCAAAAAATTTGGGCAGAAACAGGGGCATTCAACGTAAAGGCCGACCCTAAAAAGCCTAAATACTACGTATTAGAAATGTTCCCATACCCCTCTGGGCGGATGCACATGGGGCACGTTCGAAATTATACCTTGGGAGATTTAGTTGCACGATTTCGCCGGGCTCAAGGTTATAACGTGCTCCACCCGATGGGTTGGGATGCTTTTGGTTTGCCTGCGGAAAATGCAGCGATTGAAAATAATGTACACCCCCGCAGTTGGACCATTGACAATATAAATATTATGCGGGATCAACTGAAGTCAATGGGTTTGTCATATGATTGGCGACGGGAAGTCTCGACATGTGATGTTAACTATTTTCGCCATGAACAAAAAATGTTTATAGACTTTTATAAAGCAGGACTAGCATATAGAAAAAAATCATGGGTCAACTGGGATCCAGTCGAACAAACAGTGCTTGCTAATGAACAAGTTATTGATGGCAAAGGTTGGAGGTCAGGGCAAGATGTAGAAAAAAAATTACTCTCACAATGGTTTTTAAAAATAACTGCATACGCCGAAGATTTACTTAACGAAATAAAAAAACTTGATCATTGGCCAAAGCGTGTTCGTCTTATGCAAGAAAACTGGATCGGCCGCTCTGAAGGGGCTCACATTTTTTTTCGGTTAGAAGAAATAGATAAAATATTGGATGTATATACGACGAGACCAGACACTATTTTTGGTGCGTCCTTTTGCGCAATCGCTCCAAACCATCCTATTGCTACTTTGCTAGCAACACACAACAAAAAACTGCAGAAATTCATCAAAGGCTGCAATAAGAGAGCTACGAGTGAAGCAATTATTGAAACAACAGAAAAACTAGGGTTTCGAACAGAAATAAATTGTATTCACCCCCTTGATAAAACTATTAAGCTTCCGCTTTACATAGCAAATTTTGTTCTTATGGATTACGGAACAGGCGCAATTTTCGGATGTCCTGCTCACGATCAACGGGACTTGGAATTCGCACAAAAATATAACTTAAATGTAATACCTGTTGTTAAACCTCATCACCATAATAAAACGCCGTTTGAAATCACCGAAACGGCATATTCTGGTGATGGAATCTTGATGAATTCAGGTTTTCTTGACGGCCTTACAGTTGAAAAAGCAAAAAAAGCTATAACCCGAGAATTAGAAAAAAACCAGTGCGGGCGATATGCAATTAATTATCGTATTAGAGATTGGGGCGTTTCAAGACAACGTTATTGGGGGTGCCCTGTTCCCTTTATCCATTGCCTAGACTGCGGTGCGGTACCTGTCCCAGAAAAAGATTTGCCGGTTACCTTACCTGACGATATTGAGTTGTTTGGCTCTGGTAGTCCACTTTCACGCCATCCGACATGGAAAAATGTTAGTTGCCCCCAATGTGAGAAAATGGCTGAACGGGATACGGATACGCTTGATACATTCTTCGAATCATCGTGGTACTTTGCCAAATTTTGTACAATTGGCAACAAAGCGCCCTTTAGCTTAAAGGACGTTAATTATTGGTTGCCTGTAGATCAGTATATTGGAGGCATTGAACATGCTGTACTTCATCTGCTTTACTCTCGTTTTTTTGTTCGTGCACTTAAAGATTGTGGTTATTTAGATTTAAAAGAACCATTTTCTGGCCTTCAAACTCAAGGCATGGTGTGCCATGAAACGTACCGGGATGAAAACGGGTCCTGGTTACTTCCAGATGAGGTGGTCCGTGAGAATGATGGGAGTTTAATTTCAAAAAAAACAGGAATCCCCGTTTTTGTCGGTCGAACTGAAAAAATGAGTAAATCAAAAAAAAATGTAGTAGACCCAAATTTAATTATTCAGGACTACGGTGCTGATACAGCGAGATTATTTATGTTATCTGACAGCCCACCAGACCGTGATTTAGACTGGACAGAGGCGGGCGTAGAGGGAGCTTGGCGTTATATTAATCGCTTATGGAATATGGTAATAACTAAAAAGTCGATATTTGGTTCACAAATAAAACGCCCAAAAAAAATTGGGCCTGCAGCCTTACAAATTGAAAAAGAATGTCACAAAACAATTATCGAGGTAACCGCCGATATTGAAAAATTTCATTTTAATAAAGCCGTTGCACGTATTCGGGAGCTTACAAATACTATTGATAAAATTCCCTTATCTACTTTGGATAATAAATGGGCATATAAGTTTGCCCTCGAAACCATAGTTAAGCTAATTGGTCCAATGGCACCCCATTTAGGTGAAGAGTTGTGGCGAGCCCTTGGGAATAAGACTTTGTTATGCAATACTCCATGGCCTATTGCTAACCGAGAGTTTTTAGTTGATACATCAGTCACTGTCGCTGTACAGGTTAATGGGAAACTTCGCGGAACGATTGATATTGCTAAAAATTTACCGGAAAACAAAACAAAAGCGGTAGCACTTAAAATCCCTAATGTCCAGAAAGCTATAGGACACCAGAAAATAAGGAAGACTATCATTGTTCAAAACAAGATTATTAATATTGTTGTCTAAAGGTTTATCGCTTTCAATTCTTGTACTTACTATTGCTGGGTGTGGATTTCGCCCCTCATACGCACCAACTCAAAACAGTGCAGAAAATGTTTGGGGTGCTTTTGCCGCGATTGATATTCTACCCATATCGGGAGGACGATCTGGCCAAATTTTAAGAAATGAGCTTAGAACGCTTTTGCAGCCTAATGGTCGACAGAAAACACCAAAATATTTGTTAAACATTGTGCTATTTGAATCTGCTGAAAACCTCTCGGTTAAAAAAAGTGCTTTTGCGACACGCGCCAACCTACAAATTCGATCACAATTTGTCCTATTGGACGCAAAAACGAAGAAAACTTTATTTAGCAGCCAAAGTGAAATAATTAGTGGATTTAATATCTTTACTGAAGAATACGCAACGTTAGCCGCAGAAAAAAACGCAAGAAAACAGTCTCTTATAGAGCTTGCTTACGAGATACGAACCCGCTTAAGCGCTGTTCTTATGCGCAAACCTTTTACTAACGTTTCGGTAAAAACTCTTGAAAATCAGTAGCTCTCAGGTTGAAGGGTTTATTTCAGGCATTAGTCCCGATTCTAATATAAAGTGTTTTTTACTGTATGGGCCTGATCACGGGCTAGTGTGTGAAAGGGCAAAAAAGATTATTTGCAATTTGGTAAATGACCCTAATGACCCGTTTCGGGTAATCCCATTTTCTGCAGATTTTCTTTCTAAAAACCCGTCTCACCTTGGTGATGCTTTGCGCAGCGAATCACTGTTAGGAGGTCTCAAGGTTATTTGGATTAAAGAAGGTAATGATAAGATTTTAGATGCCGTCAATTATATTTTAAATGAACGTTTCGAAAACATGGTAGTTATTGAAGCAGGTGATTTGGGCCCTAAGTCTAAACTGCGAAAAGAATGCGATACTGCTAATATTGCTGCTACCTTAAGTTGTTATTTAGATGACGCAAATAAACTTTCGTATCTTGCAAAACAACAGTTAAATGAGTACGGAATAACAATCTCTCCAAATGCGCTTTCATATTTCGTTAATTTCTTAGGCTCGGATCGAGGTAGGTCGAGAAGTGAAATTGAAAAGCTTACACTATACAAACAAACAGGTGAAATAACCACTCATGATATAGAAGCAATTATCGATGATGCATCGACAATATCGATTGACCAAAGTGTTTTCGCAATATTTAGCGGGGACATAGAAACCGGACTAAAAATAACAGAACAGGTTTCCTCTGATGTAGGCGCGTTAATTAATATAATTCGTAATGCCCAAAAACATGCCCGGCGATTGTTTTTCATCCAATCAAGGCTAACCAAAGGTGAAAACATAAAACAAACAATAAATGGACTTAAACCGCCCGTATTTTTTAAATTTAGAGAACGCCTAATTGATCAAGCCAAAACATGGCCCAACACAAAAATTTATTGTTTAATCGAAGAATTAATAGAGGCTGAAATCGCCATGAAATCAACGGGGTATCCTTCAAAAGCGATCTGCGAGAGAATACTCCTAAAAATTGCGGCTTATAAGGCACAGATAGAACAGTATTAATGCACCAGATTTCTTATTATGTAATTTTCTATTTCAATTTAGCCAAGACATTATCTAGCTGCTCAATAGTTAAGTAATGGATGGTCAAAGAACCTCCTTTCTTATTTTCGCTAATCACGACTCGCAATCCTAAAGAATTAGATAAACTTTGTTCTAACGATACGGTATTAATATCCTTTTGTTTTTTCTCCAAATTCATAGTGTTTTTTTGTACACTAACAATTTTCTCGGTTTGGCGAACATTAAGCCCTTTTCTCAATATTTCTTCTGCTACAAGCAATTTTTTGTCAGCCCCTAACAGGGCCCGCGCATGTCCTGCACTTAAACGCCCATCTTCAAGCATGTCAACAATGGGTTTTGGCAAGCCAAGAAGACGCAAGGTGTTAGAGACGTAACTCCGGCTTCGACCTAAAGTCTTCGCTATATCTTCTTGTTTTAGTTTAAACTCTGTGACTAGTTTTTCTAAACTTCGCGCCTGATCAATCGGGGAAAGGTCCTCACGTTGCAAGTTTTCCATTAATCCAACCTCAAGTGCTTCTTGGTTATTAAAAGCTTTTATTATAGCTGGAATTAAGTGCAGCTGCGCTTTTTGGGCCGCCCGCCAACGCCGTTCGCCGGCAATAATTTCAAAACTCTCTGGTTCTTCCGCACCTCTTCTAACTAAAATTGGTTGCAGTAAACCTTTTTCACGAATTGATTCTGCAAGTTCATTAATTGTTTCTTCAGGAAAGGTTTTTCTTGGCTGGAAAGTTCCAGGACGCACTTTTTCTATTGGTACGATTTGTATGCGCTCAACCTGTTCATTGGATAAAACCGATAGATTAGTATCACCCAAAAGAGCATTTAAGCCTCGTCCCAAATTTTTTTTCTGGGACATTTAAGCGTTTATCCTGCGCTCACGATGGATAATTTCCCCGGCTAAATTTAGATATGCTTCAGAACCCGCACATTTCAGGTCATAAACAACTACTGGTCGGCCAAATGATGGTGCTTCTGATACTTTGACATTTCTTGGTATAACCGTTTCATATACCTTATCCCCAAAATACGCCCGAACATCTTCAGCAACTGCACTTGATAGGTTATTGTGGTTATCAAACATGGTCAAAATAATACCTTGGATTTCAAGGCCTGGGTTAAATTTTTGTTTAACCCCCTCGATTGTTTTCATTAACTGGCTAACTCCCTCTAAGGCAAAAAATTCGCACTGTAGAGGCACTAGCACTGCTTGCGCGGCCGTCAGGGCATTAATAGTCAACAAACTTAACGATGGTGGACAATCAATTAGAATATAGTCATATTCGATAGAACTGACAGCTAACGCCTGGCGCAAACAAATCTCCCGGTCCTGAACATCAACCAACTCAATCTCGGCCCCTGATAGATCTATGCCCGAAGGTACAATATCCATAGACGGAATACAGGTTTCCAGTATTGTTTCATAAAGGTGGGTTTTATTAATTAACACATGGTACGAATTTTTTGATCTTTGTGATTGTGCTATCCCAAGACCCGTTGATGCGTTACCCTGCGGATCCATATCAAATATTAATACTTTTTGGTTCACGGCCGCTAAGGCTGTGCCAAGATTAATAGCTGTTGTGGTTTTGCCAACCCCACCCTTTTGATTGGCAATTGCAATTATTCTCGTATTCGAATTAGGCAATATAGGCCTTGTCATATTTCCGCAATCTTAAATTGTTAATTTTTAAAATCACCCCGGAAGAATCGCTTCTGCTCTGAAAGTGTTCTACCTCCATGATCCACGTTTTCTTTGCTTCCGTCAATTCCCTAAAAAAAGATTTTCCCTTAAGCACAATTATATAGCCATCCGCTTTTAATATAAATGTACAAAGTCGCAGTAATTCTGGCAGGGGGGCTAATGCCCGTGAGATAACAATATCGGACTTTAAGGTCTGAGCTTTATCTATTCTTTTATTAACGATTTTAACCTTGGGCTTAATCAAGGTTTTTAGCCTTTTCAAAAATTCCACTTTTTTTGAATTTTTTTCTATCAAAGTAATATTAGGTACCCCTAAAACTGCTAATACCATCCCTGGAAAACCCGCTCCTGTACCAATATCGCTAATTTCCTCACCATTCAATGGAAGATAATTGGCTAGTTGCATGGAATCATAAAAGTGCCGGCCCCAAAGATCTGGCAATGTACTTGAACTGACTAAGTTGGAGCGTTTCTGCCACTTATAAAGCTCTTTTTCGTAAATATAAAGAGAGTTCATTAAATCATCAGAGGCAGCTGTTGCTTTTTGGAAATCTTGAGGCGTCAATAGAAAATCACTTCATAAAAAATATTAGCTTATCTTTTGTTGTGGTAACTTTTTTTCTCGACGAAGATAAGACAAAATTAGCGCAATTGCAGCTGGGGTGATACCAGGTAGATTGGAAACCTGGCCGATAGTAGCTGGTTTAGTTGCGAGAAGCTTTTGTTTTATTTCATTCGATAGTCCCGGTATATTGCTAAAGTTTGTATTAGGATCTAAAGACTGTCCATTTTCTTGCCGGAATTTGACTATTTCAGCATTTTGGCGACTTATATAGCCAACATATGCTGCCTCTTTGTATAGCTGCTTTAATACATTATCTGGCACAGAATTAATAGTCGGCCAAATTACAGTCAGGCGCTGGTGATTGATTTTTTTATAACTTAATAAATCAAATAGACTCCTTTTAATGCCATCATTATTCACCCCAATGTTGACACTATTAAGAAGATTTGGTGAGAATTTTGTGTTTTCAAATAGCTTTCGCCATTTATCTAATTGGAGTTTTTTACGCGAAAATTCCAAAGATCTGCTATTTTTTATGCAACCTATAGCAATGCCTTTTGGGGTTAACCTTTGATCTGCATTGTCTGCACGCAAAGTTAAACGATATTCAGCACGCGATGTAAACATGCGATACGGCTCATCAACCCCCCTTGAAACCAAATCATCGATCATCACACCAATATAAGCATCCGCCCTATCAAGGACAAACGGCGATGAACTTCCCGCTGACAACGCTGCATTAAGCCCTGCAATTAATCCCTGGGCTCCGGCTTCTTCATAACCCGTCGTACCATTAATTTGGCCGGCAAAATAAAGACCTGAAATCTTTTTTGTTTCAAGTGTTGGACGTAGAGATCTAGGGTCAACAAAGTCGTATTCAATCGCATAACCGGGGCGTAAAATTGTAGCTTTTTCTAAACCAGGAATAGAAGAAACAACTAATTTTTGAATGTCTTCGGGCAAGGATGTCGATATCCCATTTGGGTAAATAATATTAGAACGCAACCCTTCTGGCTCCAAAAACACTTGATGACGGTTTCGATCTGAAAATCGTTTTACTTTGTCTTCGATTGAAGGGCAATATCGGGGACCAATACTTTTTATTGCCCCACTATAAATCGATGATTTTTCAAGATTCGCGTTAATTAAATTATGTGTAACTTTAGTTGTTCCGGTAATATAACAATTGATATGCGGCAGGAAGGCTTTTTGAGTCAAAAATGAAAGCCATGTTGGGGCTTCGTCCCCAGGCTGAATGTCGATTGCTGGCCAATCTATCGTTTTTCCATCTAACCTTGGCGGGGTTCCTGTTTTCAACCGACACAAGTCAAATCCCATTCGATCAAAAGCCTTCGCTAGAGATACCGAAGCTGGATCACCAACCCTTCCTGCAGCAAATTGAACTGCTCCAATATGAATTATACCCCTTAAAAACGTTCCCGTAGTTATTACAACTGCCCCTCCTTTAAATGTAGTACCATGCTCCCCCAAAACCCCAGCAATGGAGCCAAACGCATCAAAAAGCAAATCGGCTGCGGGCTCTGATTTTATCTCAAGATTTGGTTCTCTAAACAATATCTCCCGAACAGCCAGCCTGTACCTATCTCTATCTATCTGGGCTCGGGGGCCTTGTACAGCAGGCCCCTTGCTCCTATTCAAAAGCCTATAGTGAATCCCAGCTAAATCACCAGCCTCCGCCATTATGCCGCCCAGCGCATCGACCTCCCTCACCAAATGCCCTTTGCCGAGACCCCCAACAGCAGGATTACAAGACATCTCACCTATTCGATCAATGCGGTGGGTCATTAATAATGTTTTAGCACCTAATCTTGCCGAGGCACTAGCAGCTTCAACACCTGCATGCCCACCCCCGACAACAATAACATCAAATTTTTTCATTCCGGAAAGCTCTATTGCTAACACAAACTGGGTTAAATTAGTTGAATATTATAATATATGCAAAAAAATACCTTAAATCCCTTACTAACAAGAAAATGTTTCACGTGAAACATTTGATTACTTGCCTATGCAAAAATCTCTAAATATCACATCCAACAGATCTTCTACCTCGATGCCTCCAGTAATTCGGCCCAGCGCTCTTGCTGCAAGTCTTGTCTCTTCAGCTGTTATTTCATCTTCCCCCTGGGTTTTCCAAAGTTTTGCGGCAATTTGCAGGTGCTGAACACAAAGCTCTAGTTCTTTTCGATGGCGGGCCCGGGTTAGGGCTGGGGCCTCGCTTGCAATTCTGCCCGTGGCTTCTTTTGCCCATAGCTTTAGTTGGTCGATTAATCTATCTATTCCATCACCTGTTTTTGCGGATGTTTTTATGATTGTATTGTCACTTTCAATCTTTAATTGACTATTTGAAGCGATATCCATTTTGTTAATCACCACGATATCATTTTTGTGAGAAAATTCACTAATTGTATCCCAGGTTTTTGGATTGGTAGCATCAACAACCAATATTCTTAAGTCTGCCGCTTTGGCGTTCGCTTTTGCCCGGCGGATTCCTTCTTTTTCTATTGTCTCCCCACTATATCGAATTCCTGCTGTATCAGCAAAAAGCATTGGGTAACCCCCAATATCCATTTGTGCTTCTAATACGTCTCTTGTCGTTCCTGGTATATCTGAAATTATTGAAACTTCTCGATTCACAATGGCGTTCAGCAGAGACGACTTTCCCGTGTTGGGGGCCCCAATAATAGCTATACGTATTCCATCTCGCAATAATTCTCCTCGGTGGCCATCATTTAAGTATTCTTTGATTTCTCCTGTTAACATGAAAGCGGGTCTCAAAAATTTTGCGAGTTCCTCGCTCGGCAGCTCGGCTTCGGAAAAATCGATGTTTGCCTCTAAATACGCTAAAGCGTTAACTATCGTCTCTCTCCATTTCCCATAAAGCTTTCCTAAGCCGCCCTCCATTTGTTTGACCGCTTGGCGGCGCTGCATTTCTGTTTCCGAATTTATTAGATCAGCCAACCCCTCAACTTCTGTCAAATCCAAGCGACCATTTTCGAACGCACGGCGAGTAAATTCCCCTGGTTCAGCAACTCTTAGTTCTGAAAATTTTTCGAGCACAATAAGTACTGCATTAATTACCGCCGGGCCTCCATGTAAATGGAGTTCTGCTACATCTTCCCCGGTAAAACTTTTGGATTTTGCAAATCGAATAATTATTGCCTCATCTAGTTTTTCCCTATTATTGGGATTAAAAATCGGCATTAAACTTGCCGTTCTGTATGGCGGAAGCCCTGAGACTTTTCGAAATAACAAGGCACTTAATGTCGCATCGGTTTCAGGTCCTGAAATCCGAATAATTGCTATTCCAGAGCGTCCTTTTCCGCTTGAAAGAGCAAAAATACTGTTATCGGGCATGGCAGTTTTTCCGACCTTTTATTTGTTAATGCAAAACTAAACTTATAGATTTAAATATTCTTTTATTTTCCAAGTTACTTTTGGAATGAAAGATATTAATTTAAATCTACGTAATTTTTATTTTTTCTATCAAGTTTTGTATTAATTTCCTATGCTAGAAAAATAAACAAGATATGCTAAACATGATTTTATAGGTTCCGATGAATTATTTAACAATAGACAGCCCAGTTGGCGTATTAACATTGTTTGCAAACAAAGAATGTTTGATATCGGTACAATTTAAAGCCAACAAAAACAACACCTCCTCACCAATATTAGAAAAAACTCAACTGCAACTTCAAGAGTATTTCATGGGGAAACGTAAAATATTTTCCATACCACTAGGCCCTAAGGGCACCAAATTTCAAGCGACTGTATGGCGGTTACTTTTAAAAATTCCAATCGGAAAAACCAAAACTTATGGGGAGCTTGCAAAAGAATGCGGCTCTTTTCCTCGGGCAATTGGACATGCTTGTAAATTTAACCCAATTCCTATAATTATTCCATGTCACCGAGTAATTAAGAAAAACAAAGATTTAGGTGGGTATTCTGGCGGCAATGGAAAAAAAACCAAACGCGATTTACTTTTAATGGAAGGATATAAAGCGCTAGAAAACTTTTGAGAAAGAAACAATAGATTAATAAGGTTAATTATTATGGTTAAAGTAGTAAGAATACATAAAACTGGCGACCCTTCGGTTATGAAAATTGAAGATGTTTCCATCGATAGGCCTGCTAGTAATGAGGTTGTTATACGTCATACTGCAATTGGACTGAACTATATTGATGTATATGTGCGTTCTGGACTGTATCCACTTGACAGTTTTCCCTCTGTTATTGGCATGGAAGGTGCGGGCATTGTTGAGGAGTTAGGAGAAAGTGTCGATGATTTTGCTGAGGGGGATCGGGTGGCTTATCCAATGTCTCTTGGCGCTTATGCAGAAAAGCGCACTATTCCTGCCTCTAAACTTGTAAAACTGCCTGACAATATTGATGAACAAATAGCAGCCTCTATAATGCTAAAAGGATTAACCGCGCATTACTTGATTTTTAGAACGTATAAAGTCCAGAAAGGAGACCCAATACTGGTTTATGCAGCTGCCGGTGGTGTTGGGCTGATAATGTGCCAATGGGCAAAAATACTTGGTGCTAGCGTCATAGGATGTGTGGGTTCTCCTGAAAAGGCCACTATGGCAAAAGCACATGGCTGTGAAAAAATTATTCTTTATAAAGAGCAAGATATTGCAAAAAAAGTAATGGAATTTACTGACGGAAAGGGTGTTGCGGTCGTCTATGATTCTGTTGGCAAAGATACTTTCGAGGCATCCTTAAATAGTTTGCGTCCTTTCGGCACATTAGTTACATACGGAAATGCATCTGGACCTGTTGCCCCCTTTAGCCCATCAATATTAGGACCTAAGGGGTCGCTATATGTTACACGCCCGACCCTTGCTACACATATCGCGTCCCGTGATTTATTGCTTGAAGGTACAAGCATGCTTTTTGATATTGTTGGCGCAAAAGCGATAAAAATAAATTACAACCAAAAATTTGCGCTAACGGATGTAAAAAAAGCACATCAAGACCTTGAAAATCGACTAACTACAGGTTCCACTATTCTCTTCCCTTGAATAAGACCAGTAACAATTTAAATGTTTTTTCTTATGTATTCATAGTATCAAAAAAATCATCATTATTTTTTGAATTTTTCAGCTTATCCAACAAGAACTCCATTGCATCAACTACACCCATCGGAAGCAAAATACGTCTTAATACCCACATTTTCGCTAATGTGCCTTTATCAACAAGCAATTCTTCTTTTCTAGTCCCGGATTTTGTAATGTCAATTGTCGGCCAAGTGCGTTTGTCCGTTAACTTTCTATCAAGAATAATTTCCGCATTACCTGTGCCCTTAAATTCTTCAAAAATCACCTCATCCATTCTAGACCCGGTGTCAACCAAGGCAGTAGAGATAATTGTAAGGGAGCCTCCCTCTTCAATATTACGTGCTGCACCAAAAAAACGCTTTGGTCTTTGCAGTGCATTTGCATCCACACCACCAGTAAGAACTTTACCTGAAGACGGAACTACTGTGTTATACGCACGAGCTAAACGGGTAATAGAGTCTAATAAAATTACCACGTCACGTTTATGCTCAACTAATCTTTTGGCTTTTTCTATTACCATTTCTGCAACTTGCACGTGGCGCACAGCTGGCTCATCAAAAGTTGAACTAATCACCTCACCCTTAACTGAACGGTCCATGTCTGTGACTTCTTCCGGTCGCTCATCAATTAAAAGCACAATTAAATAGCACTCTGATTGATTTGCAGCGATTGAGTGAGCTATATTTTGTAACATAACTGTTTTTCCTGTTCTTGGCGGCGCTACAATAAGTGCTCTTTGCCCTTTCCCGATTGGGCAAATTAAATCTAATACTCGGTGCGTTGGATCCTTAAGTTCGGGATCATCAATTTCCATTTCCAAACGTTGGTCTGGGTAGAGGGGAGTTAAATTATCAAAATTTATACGGTGTCGAACATCCGCAGGATCAGCAAAATTTACTTTGTTGATTTTTAAAAGTGCAAAATAACGTTCTCCCTCTTTTGGTGAACGGATTTCTCCCTCTACAGTATCACCAGTCCTGAGACCAAACTTACGTACTTGGTTTGGGCTCACATAAATATCATCTGGCCCAGGTAAATAATTAGATTCAGAACTACGTAAAAATCCAAATCCATCTTGTAAGACTTCCAAAACACCATCCCCGGATATTGCTACATCTTCCTCTGCAAGCTTTTTTAATATTGCAAACATCATATCTTGCTTTCTGAGTGAACTTGCATTTTCCACTTCAAGTTCCTCAGCATAAGATAAAAGGTCACCTGGAGTTTTAGCTTTTAAATCTTTTAGATTCATAGGATTAATAACCTTTGATGAATAGAGCAAAATCAGGGTTCACGAATTGCGTCGTATGATTAAAAACATAAAGAAAATGCATCTGCGCGATGAAATTTATTATAGAAAAGATCTTTGAGAAAACGTATCCAGAACGGACTTTGAGATTACAGTATAAACTAAATCTGGGTTATATAGCAACTAGCAATTATTATTTTATTTTTCTTTGTTTAAAATGGTTCAACAACTGCCATTATAACAATTATTATCATTAATATTGTCGGTACTTCGTTAAAATACCGGTAGAAAGTTTGACTATAAATATTCTTATTTAAAATGAAAAGACCTCTCAGATACATCATCAATATTTGCACCAACAACAAAAGAAACAAACTAATTAACTTAATTTTCCACCACCAAAAAGACCAGATGATGGGATCAAAGCTAAATAATAATAAGAGCCCAAAAGTAAGAGAACTAAGCATCGCCGGACAAATAATAAAATATAATAATCTTCGTTCCATTATTATGAATGTTTTGTATAACTCAGAATCAATATGGGCCTCAGCATGATATACAAAGAGTCTGGGTAAATATAATAAACCAGCCATCCATGCAATTGCGCTAATAATATGTAGAGCTTTTATCCAGTTAAGGGTATCAAAAGAAAAATCTAACATCCCCCAAGATATTCCTTGAACATCGGACAATTATTAAAATCTGACAAACAGTATACTTTGCCATTAAAAGATGATACACCAGACCTTTTTTTTATTGCTAGCTCGACTAAATTCCCTAATGCCGAAATAAACCTAGGATGTGTGGCAACCGCAGGAACTCTTTGATAACTTCTTACACCCGACTGTTTAGCGATTTCAGCATATTCAATATCTAATTCAACCAATGTTTCAGAATGCTCAGATACAAAAGCTACTGGAACAATCACTACTGATTTCTTTTCAAAACCAGCCTTTTTGATTTCTTGTTCAGTGGGTGGCCCTAACCATTCTAAAGGTCCTACTTTACTTTGATAAGCTATGATCCAGTCGAGTTCTTTAACATTTAAAGCTTGAATAATAGCTTTTGCCATTTTATTTACTTGAAACTCATATGGGTCACCTTTTTGAATAACACTTTTTGGTAAACCATGTGCAGAAAATATTATTCTTGGTTTCCCCATTGTTTCTGCAATTTTATATGCCTTTGTAACAAGTTCTGCATGCGCCTCAATTAGGCCTGTAATGATTGGATAACAACAAATAGTTGATATTGGAACATTTAATCCATTCTTTTTCGCGTTCTTATACCAATCTTTAATTGCCGAGCCTGTTGTTGTTGTTGAAAATTGCGGATACAAAGGTAGCAGTACTACTTGCTTCGGGTTAAATTCTTTTACTGCTTGTGAGACTTCTTGAGACATTGGATGCCAATAACGCATACAAACAAATACTTTGATAACACCTGAATATTTCTGTTTTAATATTATCTCTAATGCTTTTCCTTGTTGGTTCGTTAGGGAAAGAATCGGCGATTTCCCACCTATTTGTAGATAAATATCTTTAGCTTTCTTAACCCTTAGTGTAGAAATTAATTTTGCGAGAGGCCAACGAATTAAAAGTGGTAGCTTCAATATTGCCGGATCATTAAACAAATTAAATAAAAACGGATGAATAGCGTTTACGCTATCGGGGCCACCTAAATTAAGCAAAACTACAGCCGTTTTATTCAACTATAATAACCCTTCCAATTTTTAATATACTCGATTAATTTTTCAACATTTTTGACCGGTGTGCCTGGTAAAACACCATGACCAAGGTTAAAAATAAATGGTCCATTATGTAGGTTATTGAGAATATTGTTTGCCGCTATCTTCATAGGTTGCCCTCCCTCTAATAACAACTTGTTTGAAAGGTTTCCTTGAATAACAGATTTAGTTTGTAAAACTTTAGCTGCCCAATGAAGCGAAACCGTATCATCAATACTAACACCGGTTACTTTTGTTTCTATTATATAATCCAAAACATTTGGCCCTGCTAATCTCGGAAACCCTATAAACGGAAAATTCGTATATTTCTTCCGAATCTCCGCAATTATTTTCTTTGTTGGCAAAATAACCCACTGCTGAAATTGTTCTGCATTCAGTAATCCAGACCAACTATCAAAAATCTGAATTACATCTACTCCACATCTTATTTGATGTAATAAATACCTTATACTATTATCCGTTACAATTCCGATTAACTTCGCAAAACTTTCTGGATCTTTGGATGCCCATTTTAGAATCCTAGAACAATCGGTTTTTCCCTTACCCTCAACCATATAAACAGCCACCGTCCAGGGAGCACCGCAAAATCCAATAAAAGCTTTATTTTTTGGTAATTCTTTTTTTACTCCGGAAACAGTTCTGAGTATCGGATCAATACGTTCTCTGAAACAATTACTTGACAGTATTTTAAGATCGCTGTGTGACTTTATTGGGTCTAATATTGGTCCCTCCCCCTCTTTAAACCACACTTTTTGACCTAACGCGTCTGGTATAATTAGTATGTCTGAAAATAAAATAGCAGCATCTAAATCGTATCGTTTCATTGGTTGAAGTGTAGCTTTAATAGCTAGCTCTGGTGAATAACAAAAGTCCAAGAAATTGGAACATGACTTCCTAAGCTTTCTATATTCTGGTAGGTAACGACCTGCTTGCCGCATAAACCATATAGGAGGTGGCTTTATAATTTTTTTGTTTAGTACTTCTGTAACTTTTTTTTCCATTTGAGCCTTATAATTTGTTTTATGCTTCTATATTATCAATAATAAATACTTATATTGTTGTTGTAGATGTATTGTGATAACTGGGGATTTTATGTTTTCCACAGTTTTTACAGATTAAATTATATTATTAATTTTAGAACTTTGTTAGAATTGTTTCTTTGTAGCTTGTTTTTTTTGTGTTGGATTTTATAAAGATTTACTACATTCACCCTAGCAAAACTTTTTATTCACTGCGATGTATAACTTAGTTCTAAATTTATATTTTTAGGACTAAAAATGAATAAACCATTGCCTATCACACATATATATTTTGTACACAATATTCAAACAATGATTATACGCTAGTAGCTGAAAAAAATTATGACATCTTTTCATCTTCATCTTGTTTCTGATTCAACAGGGGAAACAATAAGCTTAATAGCCAGAGCCTGCATGGTTTTATTTAATAAGGCAAAGCCGGTAGAACATTTATGGTCAATGGTTCGAAAAACTGAGCATGTCGAACAATTAACGGATAATTTGAAAGAAAATAAGGGTATTGTCCTATATACACTTGTTGATGCTGATATACGGGAAAAATTGGAAGAAAATTGCCGTAGACTGGGTATTCCATGTGTTTCGGTTTTAGATCCCATAATTAGTGCACTTGGCGCTTATTTAGGTGCTAAAATTCAGCCAATACCAGGTCAGCAGCATGCAATGAACGCCGATTACTTTGATAGAATTGAATCTATGCAATATGTTTTAAACCACGACGATGGTCAATCAACGCGTGACCTGGAGAGGGCGGATGTTGTGTTGGTTGGTGTTTCGCGAACTTCCAAGACCCCTACCTGTATTTATTTAGCCAATCGTGGTATAAAAGCAGCTAATGTTCCAATTGTTCCAGAATGTCCATTACCGGAAGATTTATTCAATATATCAAACCCATTAGTGGTAGGTCTTATTAAAGATGCTAAACGGTTAATAGAGATAAGACGCCAGAGACTAAAGTTTCTAAACCAAGATGAAAATACGGATTATGTTAACCCTGACCTAGTAAATGAAGAAATTAAGGATTCAAGGAAGCTATTTTTAAAGTGTGGGTGGCCTATAATAAATGTAAGTAGGAGTTCAATTGAAGAAACCGCAGCCACAATCATACAAATGCTCAATAAACGTAGAGAGGATGAAAGCTGACTTCAAATTATTCACTAATACTAGCATCGGCAAGCAATACTCGAGCTACACTTCTTAAAAAGGCAGGTGTTTGTTTTGATGTGCATCCAGCAAAGATGGATGAGAACAAGGTGAAGTCACAATTATTGCTAGGAAACGCGGAATTTAAGACAATAGCAAGTGCACTGGCAAAAGAAAAAGCTCGCATTGTTTCATCCTACTTTCCTGATAAATGGATTTTGGGTGCGGATCAGCTATTGGTTCTTAACAATGAAATTATTAATAAAGCGCAAAGTTTAGAAGAAGCCCAAGCAATTTTAGAGAGAATGCGTGGAAAAAAACATGAATTAATAACTGCCAGCGCGATTTTTCGTGAAGAGAAACTTTTGTGGTCTGATATGGTCTGTTCAAGTTTGGTTGTACGACCGTTTTCAAAGCAGTTTTTAGGAAGTTACATAAAAAGTACAGGACCCAATATACTTAATTCAGTTGGTTGCTATGCATTTGAAGGCAAGGGTGTCCAGTTATTTGACCAGGTTTGTGGCGATTATTTTTCCATTTTAGGGTTACCAATGCTCTCCCTTCTTAAGTATTTACGAAGTGTTGGGATTTTGGAACGATAAAATCGAGGAGATTCTAGTTGATTTCAGGAAAAGCGATAATTGCCGGTGTAATTGGATGGCCTATTAAACATACACTTTCTCCAATACTTCACAATTACTGGCTTAAGCTTTACAAGATTGACGGAGCTTATATTCCTATTGAAACTCAACCAGAAAATTTAGAAAAAGCCATTCGGTCTCTTCCTCTTTTAGGATTCGCGGGGGCGAACGTTACAATACCTCATAAAGAAATTGCCTATAATATTGTAGATGAAGCAACGGAAAAAGCCCGTCGAGTTGAAGCTGTAAATACTTTGATAATCCGAGAAAATGGCTCTATTATTGGCGATAATACTGATAGTAGCGGGTTTATTGACAATTTGCGGTTTGGTTTGCAAACCAAGTTGGATCAAAAAAGGCCAACAGTTGTAATCGGTGCAGGAGGGGCTGCGCGAAGTGTTGTGGCAGCACTTTTGGACATGGGTATGGAAGAAATTCGTATTGTCAACAGAACAATAGAAAAGGCGCAGCAATTCTCAAGGGTATTTAGTCAAAATATTAACATTTTACCGTGGCAACAGTTAGACAAATCCCTGGAAAATTCAGGGTTATTAATCAATGCCACACCACTTGGCATGCAAAATAGGCCGCCACTTGATATAGATCTTAAGGCCCTTCCAAAAGACGCTATAGTTACAGATATTGTCTATACTCCATTAAAAACGCCACTATTAAAGGCCGCCCTCAAAAGAGGAAATAAAATAGTTGATGGTCTTGGGATGCTGATTCATCAAGCAGTACCAGGTTTTACTGCTTGGTACAAAACTGAGCCTCACATAACAAAGGATTTAAGGACAGTGCTGCTGGGAAAAAAAAGTTCCATTTGATGCTATGATTACTCTTGGTTTAACAGGTTCAATAGCAATGGGAAAATCAACGGCTGCGACCCACTTTCGGCGGCAGGGAGTCCGCGTATATGATGCAGATGCTACAATACATAAAATGTTAAATCGAGGCGGATGTGCGGTTTCTACAGTCAATCAAGCATTTCCCGGGGTAGCACTTGATGGAATTATAGATAGGAAAGCCCTTGGTGATCTAGTGTTTAGTGATAAAAAAGCCTTGACCACATTAGAAAGTATTCTTCACCCATTAGTAAAAGCAAAAGAAATTAAATTTCTGAAAAAAGCGAATAGAGATCATCAAAACCTAGTTGTTTTAGAAATTCCACTCCTTTTTGAAACAGAAAGACAAAGCGAATACGATTTTGTGGCCTGCGTTTCGTCGCCACCCTTTATACAGTATTGTCGAGCAATGCGGCGAGCTAATATGACACTCGAAAAATTCAAGTTTATCTGCAAAAATCAACTTCCAAATTCGGAAAAATGCCAACGGTCAGATTTTATAATTCATTCTGGTTTAAGCAAAAGCTTCAGTCTGAAAATAGTACAACAAATTATAGCGAAAATTCGCAAGAAGGGGATCATTAAGAATGCGTGAGATTGTACTAGATATTGAAACAACGGGTCTTAGCCCACAAGAGGGCCACCGCATTATCGAGATTGGTTGTGTGGAGCTTTTAAATATTTTACCTACAGGCAAAATATACAAACAATATATTAATCCAGAAAGGGACATGCCAAATGAAGCTTATCAAATACATGGTATATCGTCAGAGTTTTTGATAAAATATCCGGTTTTTGATGATGTAGTTGCTTCATTTTTAGAGTTTATAGGTGATTCACAATTAGTTATTAATAATGCAAGTTTTGATATAAATTTTCTCAATTTTGAATTTACAAAATCAGGGCAAGCTTCTTTATCGTTTGCCCGCGTTGTAGATACAATGATATTGGCTCGAAAAATGTTTCCAGGAGCCCAGGTAAATCTTGATGCTTTGTGTCGGCGATTTAATATTGATATAACGGAGAGAAAATTTCATGGTGCTTTAAAAGATGCTGAATTACTAGCCTTGGTTTATCTAGAGTTGAAGGGCGGGCGACAAAAGGACTTGAAGCTTATAAATAAGAATCGGACCGATACCCTAGACAACTTGACGCCCATCTCTTCAATAAACGCTTTTCCTGCTCGTGCGCACGCTCCAAGTGTACAAGAAAGAAAAAACCATCAAGTTTTTATTGATAAACTAAATGACCCCGTTTGGCGTAGCTAGATTACTTTGAAGGCAGTAGATCCCTAAAAACAAAATATTGCTAATCTTTGCTGCCACCAGTTTCTGATTTATCAATTTCTTTGTTATACATTTTATCAAAGTCAACAGGAGCCAACATTATAGGGGGAAATCCTCCATCACGCGAGATATCAGCTATAATATTGCGAGCAAAAGGAAACAGCATTTTGGGACACTCGACAAGAAGTGTTGGTTGAAGCATACTAGAATTGATATTTAACGTGAAAACGCCAGCATAAATTAAATCAAGAACAAAAGCCTGCTCATTATTAACATTACAGTTTGCAGAAATTTCTAAAAAAACTTCATAGCTGTTCTCTACAATATTTTTGGCCTGTACATCAACGTTAATCTTGATATCTGGGGTAGCTTTTGATAAATCTTGAAAAATTTTTGGTGCATTAGGCACTTCAAATGATAATTCTTTTATATACTGTCCATTGATAATTAAAGATGTTGAGTTAATCTCTTGTGGTTTGGGAGAATTACCGGTTGCAGCCGCGTTAGGTGTTTCAGACACTATTTCGTCTTCAGTCATTGCAGATTTACCTTTGGAAAAATTGTAAAGTTTTTGACATTAGTTAGAAGCGATATAATTTTTTGTTAGCATAGCGGTCTTTTGGAATTTACGCATTAGTGGGACTAAAACGCTTTGGATGGAAAAGTCAATTAATACCATTTTGATGCGTGAATTGTAATGTATATCTAGTGTTTTTTTAAAAAAAGTGCTTTAACTTTATAATAAGTTGTTCACAAATATTTGTTATCATGCACATATAGAAGTATTACACCATTATTTATCTGGCTTTCTTGCGAAATATATTACAAAGTTTCGGTATTTTTTATCTTACCTTACTTTAGTTTCTGAAAGCTTTAAGGTTTTGACGGTAACCAAAATACGGGTTTTATAAAGAATGAGCGGTGGTTTTCAGTTTTTAGATATTATACTTTTAGCAGTTATTGCACTTTTCTTAGTGGCTAGATTACGAAATGCCCTAGGCCGGCGTGATGGGCATGAAAATAGTGGAAATAACAATCTGTTTCAACTTTCTGACTCAGTTGAAGATCGGAAAGCTGAAGAAGAATATATCGATGCAGATAATCTGGTAACAGCGAAAGAACAAAAACAGGGCCTTCAAATACTGAAAAAACTTGATCCAGAATTTAGCCAACAACAGTTTGTGGAAGGAGCATGTACAGCATTTGAAATTGTTTTAAAGGCCTATTCAAACCATGATCTCGAAGCTCTTCAAACACTTTTAAGTGAAGAAGTGTTGAACCAGTTTAAGTCCGCAATTGAAAGTATAGAGGGATCCAAACAAAAGTTGGTAGATGTTCTAATTCGCATAGATAAAGCGGAAATAGTAGAAATATATGTTGAGAATAAGATCGCGTTTATAACGGTTGAGTTTAAAAGCCAACAAATAAACGCAGTACGTGACGAAAAAGGGGAAGCTATTGAAGGAGATGCCAATAGAGAAGTCTCGGTTACAGACTTTTGGACCTTTGCCCGAAAGACAACTGCTAAAGATCCGAATTGGACTTTAGTTCAAACTAAAAGCCCGGAATGAGCAGAAGTTTTTTTTACATTAAATTTTTGTTGTTGTTTATAGTTGTTGGTGCTGCGGGCTGTGAAATGCTTCACCAGGTAGACCCTCTAACCAAAAAAAAACCTGAATATTGGCTAAACCTGAAACCAATAACATTTGAAAACTTGCCTGGCTGGAATGGTGATAACCACGCTGAGGCTTTAAATGTTTTTTTACAATCGTGTAGCGTTATAAAAAAGAAAGAGCCTAACAAATTTTTTGGGTCCCACGCATTTATGGGAAAAATTGCGGAGTGGACAGACGTTTGCGAATCAGCAACGCGTGTACGACCTGGCAATAACGTTGACGCGAAATACTTTTTTGAAAAACAATTTTCAGCTTTTTTAGTGCTGAACGATCAAACTGACACCGGCCTATTTACCGGTTATTATGAACCTGTTTTAAAGGGCTCTTGGAGTCCGGACGTAAGATATAAAATCCCTTTATTTTCACTTCCTAAGGATTTGGTAACTGTTGATTTGGGCGGTTTTAACAAAAAATGGACTGGCCAGAAAATAATTGGGCGACTAGAAGAAGAAAAACTAATGCCTTATTATGACCGGAACGCAATAGAAAACGGTGCGCTATCGGGCCGAGGCCTGGAAATACTTTGGGTTGATAGCCAAATTGATGCTTTTTTTCTTCACATTCAAGGTTCGGGACGGATCTTATTATCAGATGGTTCGCATATTCGTGTAGGCTATTCAGGCAGCAATGGACATGCCTACACGTCAATTGGGCGAATACTTGTAGGTATGGGAGAACTGAAATTACGGGATGTAAATATGCCGAACCTTAAAGTTTGGTTGCGTTCAAACCCCATATCCGGCCAGGCGGTAATGCAGCGTAATCGCTCATTTATTTTTTTTCGTGTTATCCAAGAAGACAGCCCTATTGGCGCACAAAACATTCCCCTAACCCCCATGCGAAGCATGGCCGTAGACCAGAGTTTTATCCCGCTTGGGGTTCCAATTTGGTTAGATACACAAGACCCCCTTGATTCTGAGAAGAAGTTGCGCCGATTGTTTGTAGCGCAAGATACCGGTAGCGCTATTAAAGGGCCTATTCGTGGGGATATATTCTGGGGTAAGGGAGCAAGGGCTGAAAAAGCCGCAGGAACTATGCGCACTAAGGGTCGTTACTTTTTATTACTTCCGATCAATGAGAGAGCAGAATTTTTGTGACTTTGTATCCGGGGAGGTTTCAAGTGCAACCAATTATTAAAACGGGCATTTACTAAGAATAGATCTATCAACATTTTCCAGTTTTCGATGCCCACATAGAGCCATGGTCATATCCAATTCTTTATGAATTATTTCTAGCGATTTGGTAACCCCTTTTTCACCCAAAGCACCAAGCCCAAATAGAAACGCCCGTCCGATGAGACCTCCCCGAGCGCCCAAGGCCATTGCCTTTAATAAGTCCTGGCCCTTCGTGATGCCCCCATCAATCCATACTTCACCCTGGTTGCCAACAGCGTCTATAATTTTCGGTAACGTGCTAATTGTAGATTCTACTCCGTCTAGCTGCCGTCCGCCGTGATTTGACACGATAATTACATCCGCTCCAATATTTACAGCATTTACCGCATCCTCAGGATCCATAATCCCCTTAACAAAAAATTTTCCGTCCCACCAATCACGTATACGCGCGACATCTTCCCAGGTGAGTTTTAAATCAAACTGCTCTGTGGTCCACGCAGCTAACGATGACATGTCTGTTATACCTTTTACGTGTCCAACAATATTCCCAAATTGTCGGTTTTTGGTTCCTAGCATATTGATGCACCAACGAGGGCGATGCATTAAATCAAAAATATTTCGTAATTTTAGCTTTGGAGGGGTAGATAAACCATTCTTGATATCACAGTGCCGCTGTCCTAAAAGTTGCAGGTCAAGTGTAAGCATTAAGGCAGAACATTCAGCTGCCTTAGCCCTATCGACTAGTGCTTTTGAAAAAGCCCGGTCACGCATTGCGTAAAGTTGGAACCAAAACGGTGAGGAGGAGTTGTTAGCAACATCCTCGATAGAGCAAATCGACATGGTTGATAGAGTGAAAGGAACACCGAATTTATTTGCTGCCTTTGCTACAAGAATTTCGCCATTTGCATAAACCATTCCTGTTAGGCCAGTAGGGGCTAAAGCCAAAGGCATGGTCACGGGCTCGCTCGCCATATAGCCAGATGTGTCGCGGTTTGACATATCTACAGCCACACGTTGGCGGAAAAAGATTTTTTCAAAATCCGTAGTGTTGATTTTTAGTGTGGTTTCCGTCCAGGAACCCGATGAGATATAATCAAAAAACATGCGCGGTACTCTCTTTTTTGCTAATAAGCGCAAATCTTCGATTGTGGTTACAATTGCCATGATGGTTCCATCTATATTAAATAGTAGTCTTGTATAAATTATAGCATACTACACTAAAATGCGGAATGAACTAATTGGTGTTTTTGGGCAAGCAAAATTGCAAATCTCATTTGTTACCAAATACAAAAATAGAAGTTTTTAAGAAAATACTTTAAGCTAAACATTACGTAGTAGATTAATGCAATGATTTTTAGATTTTTTTTTTCAATTGAAAACTATAGGCAGAGAAACGTGAGCACCCGGGACTTAGAAGAAGCTGAGCGGTTAATATTTAAGTCAGCAATGAAAAGTGTAAAGCCAATCCGCGATCAACATAAAAGACAGGACCACAATGATTTTACATTAGGTAATGGGCAAGAGAAAGTTGTTCAAAAACGGACTAAATCGCCAATTTTAAGCACACAAAATCAGCGTTCTCGTGACAGTAGCACTTACCATGTAACTAATCTAGATAAACGAACAAAGGCCCGAATTGGGAAGGGGCTAATGCGATTTACAGCAAAACTAGATCTCCATGGACTTACTCAAAATGAAGCCAGATCTTGCCTTGAAAGATTTTTATTTAAACATAGAGATCTAGACGGGCAATTAGTACTTGTAATTACAGGAAAGGGGCGCAACAAGCCGGGCGTATTAAGAGACTCTTTGCCGTCGTGGTTAAGTGAATATCCAATTAACCAATTTGTTCGGGCTTATTCATATGCTCACCCCAAGAATGGGGGTGATGGAGCTTTTTATGTTGCATTGCGTCGCAAAAAACTTAGTAGCTATTAGAACAAAGGGGGATTAAAATTAATCCATGACTCCATTTGGCCAAAAAATCCGTGATCATAGAGCTAAGCGAGGTATATCGCTAAAATTAATGGCCAGAGATCTTGGGGTAACAGCAGCGTACTTTTCAGCTTTAGAGCATGGACATCGAGGCAGCCCAAGTTCTGGATTAGTTGCACAAATTTGTGGGTATTTTGATTTAATGTGGGATGAAGCAGAAGAATTGAAAAATCTAGCAGAGATTTCCCATCCCAAGGCTATTGTTAACACAGCTGGTTTAAATCCAAAGGCCACAGAATTAGCTAATATTCTAGCAAAGAAAATCAAGTATATTGATGAAGAGACCCTTGATTGGATATTGGCTGAGATTCAGCTTCGTACAGGGGAATTGAGGGGTCCTACTCATTAGTGTATCAAGTGAGTGTTAGAGTATATGCGAGATATTTTAATTTCAGTGCTAACAAAGCACAGGAGGTTTATAAAATAAATTTTCTTAAATCGGCATTTTTAGCGAGATCGGAGACCTTTTGGTGAACATAATTTTCATCAACAATTATTGTTTCGCCGTCTCTTTCTGAAGCAGAAAAACTTATTTCTTCTAAAACACGCTCAAGAACAGTATGTAGTCGCCTTGCGCCGATGTTTTCAACGCCGTCATTTATTTCAACGGCTAAATCAGCAACAGTCATGATGCCTTTTTCTGTAAACTCTAGCTTTACATTTTCAACGGCCATTAGTGCTGTGTATTGTTTGATTAAGCTAGCCTCAGGCTCGGTTAAAATACAAATAAAGTCATCCCGGGTTAACACCTTTAGTTCAACACGGATTGGCAGACGTCCCTGGAGCTCAGGTAACATGTCAGATGGTTTTGAAACATGAAAAGCGCCAGACGCAATAAATAATATGTGGTCGGTATTCACGGGCCCATGTTTCGTGGAGACAGTTGTGCCTTCAATTAACGGCAGCAGATCACGCTGTACGCCCTCTCGGCTAACATCTGCACCGTGCCGATCGGCACGAGCGGCAATTTTATCAACTTCGTCTAGGAATACAATTCCATTGTTTTCAACTGCGGCAACAGCATCTGCAATGACATTATCATCGTCAACAAGTTTATCACTTTCTTCTTTTAACAAGACACCATACGAGTTACAGACAGAAAAGATCTTCTTTTTTTTGGGAGCATTGAAGCCCTTTCCAAGGATATCTGTTAAATTCAGCATACCCATTTGTGCACCAGGCATTCCTGGTATGTCTATAGTAGGCATATTTGTTCCTGTTGGATCAGCAAGTTCGATCTCTATTTCTTTTTCATCAAGCTCTCCCGCTCTTAGTTTTTGTCGAAAGCTGTCCCTTGTTGATTGAGAGGCACTTTCGCCAACCAGCGCATCTATAACACGTTCTTCCGCATTTAATTCAGCTTTAGCTTCTACAGTTTTCCGCATACGGTCACGAGTTAAATGAATAGCATTTTCTAGAAGATCCCTTATAATTTGGTCAACGTCTCGACCAACATACCCTACTTCTGTAAATTTAGTCGCCTCTACTTTTATAAACGGGGCTTGTGCTAGTTTTGCCAAACGTCGAGCGATTTCAGTTTTTCCCACACCAGTTGGTCCGATCATTAAGATATTCTTGGGCAAAACTTCTTCTTTTAAAGAATCATCTAACTGTTGACGCCGCCACCGGTTTCTAAGCGCGATCGCTACGGCTTTTTTTGCAGATTTTTGGCCAACGATATGTCGGTCTAGTTCTGACACGATTTCGCGGGGTGTAAAACTACTCATAATATTTCAACCACATAATTGTTATTCGTATAAACGCAAATTTCTGCTGCAATCTCAATTGCTTTTCGGGCGATATCCTCGGCATTTAGATCCTCTCTATCGATAAGCGCCCTTGCTGCTGCTAGGGCGTAATTACCGCCAGAACCGATCCCAATAAGACCGTCTTCCGGCTCCAGAACATCTCCTGTTCCAGTAATAACAAGAGAGACATTTTTGTCTGCGACAGCCATCATCGCCTCTAGTCTTCTTAAATAGCGATCTGTTCGCCAGTCCTTTGCTAACTCAACGCAGGCCCTAGTAAGTTGTGCTGGATATTGTTCTAACTTATTTTCTAGTCGTTCAAATAGAGTAAAAGCGTCAGCTGTTGCTCCAGCAAAGCCAGCAATTACTTCTCCGCCACCCAAACGCCTAACTTTTCTGGCATTCTTTTTTATGATAGTGTCACCAAAGCTCACTTGACCATCTCCAGAAATGACCACCTGATCGTCTTTTCGGATTGCTAGAATTGTTGTTGCGTGCCACGTGGGGCTATTTTTAGTAATCATTAGTAATGGCCCTCAATATTAATAGAAAAATATAAATGTGCGCGTAGGATCCCGCTTGTCAAGTCAAGGAGCCCTAATAGGGGACTAGCTTCCATTGTGTCAACCTGTTAGAACAAGACCCATAACTTTTTTAGGAGTATGCTATGCGGAAAGCTTTTGTCGAGCGTCGAACAAAAGAAACGAGTATAACTGTAGACTTAAATCTAGATGGGACGGGTTCTTATAATATTGATACAGGCATTGGTTTTCTTGACCATATGATAGAGCAACTATCCCGGCATAGCCTAATTGATATTGCAATTCAAGCCAAGGGCGACATCCATATTGATTTTCACCATACTACAGAGGATACAGGAATTACTATTGGTGAAGCAGTAGACAAGGCTCTCGGTAATCGAAAAGGAATCACTCGCTATGGTTCGGCGTTTTCGCCTATGGATGAGACCTTGACACGGGTAGCACTTGACATTTCGGGTCGTCCTTACCTCATTTGGAAGGTTGAGTTTTCTAAACCAAAACTAGGCGAAATGGATACAGAGCTTTTTAGAGAATGGTTTCAAGCTTTTTCACAGTCCTCTGGTATTACGCTTCATGTGGAAACTCTCTATGGTCAAAATAATCACCATATAATCGAATCTTGTTATAAAGGGCTCGCCCGCTCTTTAAGAAATGCTGTTGAATTAGATCCAAAGAAAAGTGACTCGATCCCTTCAACAAAAGGAGTTATCGGACCAGAGTCCATTTAATTTGGCTAATTTAAGAAAAAGTTTTCATATTGATATTGTGAAAATCTGAATAAAGACCGTTATAGCTTTTGTTTCTTGTTTCTATTTTACCTAAGCTACAGTGAAAACTAGGTATGCGAGTGATTACGGCTTATGAATGGGTTTTCGAAAGGCGATAAAATCTTGTATTATCACTACTTAACCCTTTAACATTACATTCGCTAGAGTTTCTGTAATTCAAGGGTCTTTGCAACAAAAACAAGCCTTGAATAATTTATCGTGGTGCCAAACTGTTTTTGTGGGGAGCAATCTTTATGATGAATGTTGTAATTATCAACTACGGTAGCGGGAACTTGCGCTCAGCTGCAAAAGCAATCGAGCGGACAGCGCTAAATTTGAAGAAAGAGACCAGGGTTCATGTGACGAAAGACCCTGGAATAGTACTAAAAGCAGATCGGCTTGTTTTGCCAGGTGTAGGCGCGTTTGCCTCTTGTTTAAGGGGCCTATCCACCATCAAAGGTTTATCTGAAGCTATTGAAGAGACAACAATTCAGAAGGCCCGACCCTTTCTCGGCATATGTGTTGGAATGCAATTAATGGCTACGAATAGTTTAGAGCACGGAAATCACCCAGGTTTTAACTGGATACCCGGTCAGGTAGAAAGCATTAACACTTCAGGTGATACATTAAAAACACCTCACATGGGTTGGAATGAAATAATGTTTTCGAACAACTCTCATCCTTTGCTTGATAAACTGCCTATAAGCCCGCATTTTTATTTTGTTCACTCATATTCATTTCGTCCCGATTTAGACGAAAGTATTTTAGCAACTACTGATTATGGTAGCCAACTAACAGCGATTGTTCAAAAACAAAACGTTGTGGGAACACAATTTCACCCGGAAAAGAGCCAGTTAAATGGATTTATATTTTTGGAAAACTTCTTGGAGTGGCAACCATGATTTTTTATCCGGCAATTGACTTGAAGGATGGAAAATGTGTGCGCCTTATTCAGGGAAACATGAACGAAGCAACTGTATTTAGTAACGACCCTGTTCACCAAGCGCTTACCTTTGAAAAGGCGGGGTGTAAGTGGTTACACCTAATTGATCTAAACGGTGCTATTTCCGGGCACGCCGTTAATGTAGAGGCCATTGAAGCAATAGTGCAGGGAACCCAGCTATCAATCCAGCTTGGTGGTGGCGTTCGTAATCTAAAAACAATAGAAAAATGGTTTTCTATTGGTGTTAATAGGATCATTTTAGGAACGCTCGCTGCATATAACCCAGGTTTGGTAACTGAATTGTGCCAAGAATTTGGAAAAAAAATAGCGATCGCGATAGATGCGCGGGATGGTTTAGTTGTGGTAAAGGGTTGGTTAGAGACGACAACAATACAAGTTATTGACTTGGCTAGTCAATTTGAAGCAGCCGGTGTTGGAACGTTTATCTATACAAATATTAGTCGAGACGGGCTAATGAGTGGACCTGACATTAGATCTACTTTAGAACTGGCTACGGCGGTTTCTACTCCAGTTATTCTTTCTGGCGGGATTTCTTCGATAAAGGACCTTGTTCTACTAAAAAATATGTCAAAAGGAAAATTACACGGTGTTATTAGTGGCCGTGCAATCTATGATGGTATAATAGACCCGGCTGTTGCAATACACGTACTAAATTCTAGCTGACAACAAAATTTGGGCGCATTTTATGTTAAAAGTAAGAGTAATTCCATGCCTGGATGTTGATAAGGGCCGCGTGGTAAAGGGAGTTAATTTTGTTGACCTCGTTGATGCTGGGGACCCTGTTGAACAAGCCCGAATTTATGACCAGGCGGGTGCAGACGAGCTTTGTTTTCTAGATATCACCGCTAGCCATGAGTATCGAGATACAATAATGGAAGTTGTAAAAAGAACAGCAGAAGAATGTTTTATGCCGCTCACGGTTGGTGGTGGCGTGCGAAGTGTGTCAGACATCCAGTCGCTACTTCTAGCCGGGGCTGACAAGGTATCTATCAATACAGCGGCAGTATCACAACCACACTTTGTTCGTCAAGCGGCTGAACAATTTGGCAGTCAATGTATCGTAGTGGCAATTGACGCTAAATCAGTATCTGGTGAACGTTTTGAAGTATTTACCCATGGGGGTCGTGAAGCAACAGGAATTGACGCAGTGGAATGGGCACGTGAAATTACGGAATTAGGAGCTGGCGAAATTCTTCTTACATCAATGGACCGTGATGGGACAAAACAAGGATTTAACTTAGCTTTAACCCGGGCAGTGGCCGATGCTGTAAAAATTCCCGTTATAGCGTCTGGGGGTGTTGGGACCCCACAGCACTTTGTTGATGGAGTAGTTAAAGGCCATGCTTCAGCTGTCCTTGCCGCCTCAATCTTTCATTTTGGCGAGTATTCTATTAATGAAACAAAGGCATATATGCGATTGCATGGTATTGCAATTAGAGAGGTGTAGTGATGGAAAATCATATACTAGAGAAACTTTACATGGTTATACAGACACGGGAAAGCGCAAACCCAGCCACATCTTATACAGCAAAACTTCTCTCTGGGAACGTCACACAAATTGCAAAAAAGGTAGGAGAAGAAGCTGTAGAAACAGCCCTAGCTGCAGTCAGTGGTTCAAAAACGAGCCTTATTTCAGAAAGCAGTGATTTGCTATATCACCTTTTAGTTTTATGGAAAGCAACAGGGGTTAGTACCAGGGATGTATGGGCAGAGCTTGATGCTCGGTTTGATATGTCGGGCATCGAAGAAAAAGATACGCGTGATTCAACTTGAGACTGGAGAAGAGCCATGGGTTACGATAGTCAAAATATTTTTGCTAAAATAATTCGAAATGAAGTTCCATGTGACAAAGTATATGAAAATGATCATGTTTTAGCATTCCGTGATATTAACCCCCAAGCACCGAATCATGTATTAGTTATTCCAAAAGGTTCCTATATTTCAATGGAAGACTTTTCAGAGAATGGTAGTGATCTCGAAATAACTGAATTTTGGCGCGCCGTTGGACAGGTCGCACGAATGATAGGTGGGGTATCGGATGGCTATCGGATTCTCGCGAATCATGGTCGGGATGCGCACCAGGAAGTATTTCATTTTCATGTTCATATCTTTTCAGGGTGTGACCTCGGTCATATGATTAAAATACAGAACGGTTAATCGTAGGCACCCCTTTTATTTAATTCTATATCTCGGCTTGTGTGACAAATTTAGTATTCATGTAAGCCTCTAACCCTTCCAGGCCTCCTTCCTTTCCAAAACCGGAATCTTTGACTCCGCCAAATGGCGTTTCAACTAACGCAACGCCATGGTGATTTATAGATACCATTCCGCTTTCAATTGCTGAAGATAAGGCCGCGGCTGTTTTAACTGAACTTGTGTAGGCGTAAGCAGCCAATCCGTAAGATAAACGATTTGCCTCCTCGATTACAGAATCGAAATCGTTGAAAACATTAATGGGAGCTAGAGGACCAAATGGCTCTTCATTCATAACACGGGCATTTGTAGGTACATTTGTTAAAACTGTAGGTTCAAAAAAGTATCCCTTATTTCCTTTTCTTTGTCCCCCTGTTTCGATTTTTGCGCCTTTACTGACCGCGTCGCTCACAAATTCTTGTATTGCTTTCAGTCGTCGCTCATGAGCGAGGGGCCCCATTTCTGTTTTAGGGTTCATGCCGTCACCAACACGCAAATTTTGTGCGATTTGAGTAAAACCGCGCACAAATTGCTTATATTTTTTCTCATGCACTAAAAACCTAGAGGGTGCAATGCAAACCTGCCCAGCATTCCGAAATTTATTTGCACTAAGGACCTTTAATGCAATATCAATATCCCCATCTTCAAAAATAATTGCCGGGGCATGACCCCCAAGCTCCATTGTTATTACTTTCATATGAGCCCCTGCTTTTGCAGCTAATTGTTTTCCTACAACTGTTGAGCCAGTGAATGTTACTTTCCGAATAATAGGGTGTGGTATAAGAAAATCAGAAATCTCTGATGGTATGCCAAACACTAAATTTAACACACCGTTTGGGAGCCCTGCGTCTACAAATGCCTGCACCAATGCGGCGCAGCTGGCCGGAGCTTCCTCGGGTCCCTTGAGGATTACTGAACAGCCAGCTGCAACCGCAGCTGCAACTTTTTGTACCGCCTGATTAATTGGAAAATTCCAGGGAGTAAAGGCAGCTACTGGCCCAACAGGTTCTTTAATTACAAGCTGGCTAACATGACTAGAGCGGGCGGGGATAACCCTGCCGTAGGCCCGGCGACCTTCTTCGGCCATCCAGTCGATGCGATCAATTGCGACCTGTGTCTCGATTTTTGCCTCATATAGAGGTTTGCCCTGTTCTAGCGTCAACAAGGTAGCAACTTTGTCGGCACGCTCCTTAAATAGCGTTGCCACCTTCCGCATTAATTTGTATCGGTCAAAGGTCGGAACATATCGCCACTTTTTAAAACCATCATTAGCAGCCTGAATGGCCTCTTGTAGATCATCCGAATTTGCTTGTGCAACCTGGCCTATTTTTTCTTCAGTAGCCGGATTTATAACATCAATAGTCTTTCCAGATGCCGAGGGCCTCCACCTTCCATTAATATGCAACATGCTATTTTCGTATATGCTTACCATGAACCTGCCTTTCCAAGAGCTTACTATTTAAAATTGAATTATGTTAACGGAACACCAGTAAACCCGTTTTATAATTGCCTAATTATATATAAAACCACCAGTCATTCATTTGCTATAATTACACCAAACAAAATTGAATTTAGAGTACAAAAAAAGCGTGCTATATTCGATAGCTTTAAACGCGCAGGGATTACTCTACACCAATTTGTTATTATGAGTTTTTCGTAAAAGTCAATTTACTAACCCTTAGTTACACCCAGAGTTAAGAATTATATCAGCTCCTTTTTCTGCAATCATTAGTGTTGGAGCATTCGTGTTCGCAGATGTGATTTTTGGCATTACAGAGGCGTCGACAATCCTTAGGCCACTGAGCCCGCGAACTTTTAAGTTCTGGTCAACGACAGCTTGGTCGTCAACCCCCATTCGACATGTTCCAACAGGGTGGTAAATAGTAGTGCCGTACTTACTAATTTGCTCCCAGATTTCTTGGTCGGAAGAGAACTCTGTTCCTGGTATTGTCTCAATATCCCATAATTTCCGGAAAGATGGTTGAGCAAATATTTTTCTCAGTATTTTTACACCCTCGACCATTACTTTGCGGTCTATCGACCTCTTAAAGTAATTTGGCTCTATCTTCGGCGGATCAAATGGATTTGTTGACTTAATTGCGATTTTTCCTCTCGATTGAGGGTGACATTGCCAGACTATAGCGGTAAAACCCGGGTATTTGTGAAGAGGTTCTCCTGCCCTATCAAGAGAAAGGGGCATTATGAACAACTGAACATCTGGCCGGCCACCTTCTGAAAACTTTGTGCAGGCGGCTCCTCCCACCTGTCCTGCGCCAACGGTTAAGGGGCCAGAGGCACTCACTAACCACTTAAGTCCCCATTCCAATAATTTTATAGGGTTCCGGCAGGCCGTATTAAGTGATCCCTTGCCGGTAAGGCGAACTACAAGCCGCATTTGATAGTGATCTTGAAGATTTTCCCCCACAGAGGGAGCGTCGAGTATTACCGGTATCCCATGGGCTTTTAGCAACTTTCTAGGCCCAATGCCAGACAGCTGCAAAATTTGGGGGGATTGTATGGTGCCAGCAGAAAGAATAACCTCCGAATTCGCCTTTGCTTGATATATTTTATCACCTTTTATCCACTCTATCCCGCAAGCTCGTGTTTTATTAAATAAAATGCGTTTAACGAAGGCGCATGTTAGAATCGTAAGGTTTTTCCGCTTTCTGGCCGGGCTAAGGTAAGCAGCGGCAGAGCTTGATCGCCAGCGACCAGTTGTTGATAGCTGATAAGAGCCAACGCCAAAAGTTGTTTCTCCGTTGAAATCAGGATTAAATGGAAGGCCGTATTCTTGAGCTGCATGAATCCACGCTTGACAGCAACGGCTTTCATTACGCAAATCCGAAACCCGCATTTCTCCTAAATTTCCATGATACTGGCTTTCTCCCCCTGCGTAATTTTCGAGGCGCCTAAAAAAAGGTAAGACTTCTGAATAGCTCCAGCCACGAGCACCAAGAGAATTCCAGTCATCAAAGTCTTCTTTTTGCCCACGAATAAATGCTAAGCCATTAATTGCACTAGAACCTCCAATAACGCAGCCTCGCGGCCAATTGATTTTTCGTTCTGAAGTTTCTTCGCTAGGTTCGGTAGCAAAGACGCGAGAAATTTTTGGATTGGACATGGTGCGATAATAGCCAATAGGCAAGCGAATCCAAAAGTTTTGAGAATCTGGACCAGCCTCGATCAAGAGTACTTTGTGCTTGTGGTTGGCGCTTAGTCTATTCGCTAATAAAGAGCCGGCTGACCCAGCGCCAATGATGATATAGTCAAATGAGGAATTAAAAAAAGGCTTTTGCTGCATAAAGTTTCCAGATTTTGATAAGTGTCTAATTTACTGGTTATCCCAAATTCATTTGCCTAATAAACATTTTTGTTAAGGAACTACGGCTATCACCGAGGCGATCAGTTATTGTAAAGTGGTTATCATCTTTTGTTGAAACAAAGTGTGCCTTAACGCCATGAAACCTAAGGTGCGCAGCGAATCTAAGGGATTGCCAGTGGAAAAGATCAGATTCCTCTCCTCCAACCGCAACAATTGATGGGGCTGCTGAAAATGGCCTCAAGTACATTGGACTAAAGTTTTTCGTATCTTTTTTTGTCAACCGAATATCTTTTTGGAGAGAAGAGTGACGATGAGGTTCAATATCAAAAAGGCCACTTAAAAAAATAAAGCCGCAAAAGAGGGCTTTAGTATTATTGACGTATTTAGACCAGTCTGTCGCCATCATCATCCCAGCTAGATGCCCGCCAGCGGAGTGCCCAGATAAAAACAACTTTTTCGGGTTACCATTGTATTTAGAGATATTTTTATGAACCCAAAAAACACCATCTTGTATTTGTTTGACAATCTCCGAAATACGAACGCTCGGACACAATGCATAATCCAATAGGACAACAGTTGCGCCGGCCCCAACTAACGGGCCTGCAATATGGCTGTATATTGTTTTGTTTACATGTTTAGCACGCCAATAACCACCATGAATAAAAATGTGAACCGGAGATGTTTTATTTGGAGACGGGAACACATCAAGCTTTTGTTCCAGGGCACTTCCATACTGAATATCTAAGAAACAGTTCAGTTTTTTCCGAACACGCGCACTGCGAACACCCGAAGCTTCTAGATATTTGCTGGCATTTTTTACAGTTAGGCCAGGTAAGTACTGGTAGTTTATGAACTTGATTTCTGATTTGGTTAAATGGTGGGTCATGACTTAGGATAAAAAGCTAAAGCATTATATGCAACTTAAAGAAAATTTTCGAGACGCTGCTCAATCGCATTCCATATATCCGCCTCCAGGCAGCTGTTATCAAAGCGATTTATTTCCTGGAGTCCAGTTGGGGAGGTAACATTGATTTCGGTAAGATAGTCGCCAATCATATCAATTCCAGCAAAAATCAAACCGCGCTGACTAAGCTCTGGGCCAAGTTGCTCACAAATCTGTTGCTCGCGATCAGTGAGCGTTGCCTTTTTTGCCTTCCCCCCAACATGCAGATTAGACCGTGCTTCGCCTTTTGGGGGGATACGGTTAACCGCGCCTGCAGCCTTTCCATCAATTAAGACGATACGTTTATCGCCTTGACGGACCGCTGGTAAATATTTCTGTACTACGACTGGTTCGGGTATATGCTGTGAAAATAACTCCAAAATAGCATTTAGGTTTTCATCTTCTGCAGTGATATGGACGACGCCAACACCCCCATTTCCAAAAAGCGGCTTTAAAACTATATCCTTATATTGGCTTCTGAAAAGACGCACCTGGTCATGGTTGGAGGTAATTAATGTTGGTGGGGTAAAGGCGGAAAATTCCGTTACAAAAAGCTTTTCCGGCGCATTACGTACCGCTGTCGGGTTGTTAACAACCAGAGTTTTTGAAGCTAGATGGTCAAGCAGGTGAGTAGCTGTAATATACGACATATCAAAAGGAGGGTCTTGGCGCATCAAAACAACATCCATTTCACTAAGATCTAGCAATTCACTTGAACCGAGTTGAAAATAACTTGCATTATCCTTTTTTAGTTTCAGTGGCTCTCCCCAAGCAAATAGCCTTGTATTTTTCATTATTAAATTGGCTGGTTGATAATGAAAGATGTCAAACCCACGTTTTTGAGCTTCCATCGCAATTACGAATGTTGAATCAACCTCAATATCGATTAAAGAGATATGGTCCATTTGAATCGCAACTTTAAGAGTCATGCCACAAAATCCTGTATTTGTTTCCTTTTTTATTTTGAAAGGTTGCTAAGTGCGTGATCTTAATTCTTGCAAAACAATGGAAGTTTTGTAATGGCTTGATTCAGTGTTTTCAAAACACAGAGATTTTTCCAGGGCGTTTACAGCACTATCAACCTGATCAAGATGTGCATGCAAAACGCCACATTCTTGCCACAATATAGCATTTTTGGGCTCCAGTAAAAGACAAGCTTCTATTAACATTAGTGCTTCCTTAGGGCGGCTTTGGTTTAAAAGCAACTTTTTATGTAGTACGAGGAGGTGATCTAAAAGTTCCCGATTTTTCAACTCAACCACTTTTGTTATTTTGAAGCCACGGTTTTGTTTTTCACAGGTTTTTGCAATTTTTCGCAAAGAGTGGGCGCTCACTTTAGGGTTTCCTGTGAAAGGATCCAAAATTTGTCTTTCCCCCTCATGCTCTAATCGAACTAGAACCCGTCCGGGCAGATAGATTGGTGTAGCTGTCCAACCAAGGGAATCGGCGAGGTTTACGACAATTAAGGTCAACGCTTCACTACAACCAGAACGAGCATCGATAACACGTGCTAAATCTGCACCATCGGGATCATACTCAATTCCAACCCTTCCCCTATAACCATAGCGGCGAAAAACAACTTGCGTTAAAGCCTCCACTCTTAATGTTAGGGGTGTATTAGCAGGGTCATTATTGACATACCGGAAAATATCCAGAGACAATTTTTTCATATGCCGGGTATAAGGACCTACTTTCAATCCAGGGCGCATCAAACTAGCTACTAATAGGGCAGCCGACAGCGGGTTAAAGTCGTCATCTTGTATTGCCCCAATGCGAGCTAATTCTTTCTCTGGTTCCAAATTTTGAATCAAGAGGTTGGCTTTTTAATTTGGACGTGGTTCACTATTTTTCGAACATGACTTATTCCGCGGGCTAAATTGATAACCCGCTCAAGCTCGTTATTATTCTGAGCTATTCCAATTATGTATACGACCCCGTTTACTGTTTCAGACAGATAGTTAACGGCAAAAATTTTTTCATCTAGGGCCATATGGGCACGAAACTGCATAGTTATCCAACCGTCTCGGGCCATGTCAACAATACCAGTATCCGTCAACTGAATCTCATTTATTACTTCGAGCACGTTATCGATTGACCATGCAATATGCACGGCGTCGCTCATCATTTTTTCATCAGCTATCGCTCCTGTTAGTAAAACACGATCTTTATGAACATCAATGCCAACCTTGGTTGCAAGGTCTGTCGACAATTCTATCATTTTAGCACGCAGCCGAGTGGCAGTTAAAGTATCTCTTGCGATTGTTTTGATGTTGCGTTCATCATAAATAGCTAGCCCAGTCGTTGCTCCTGCACCGACAACAGCATTTGTACATGCAGAATTGGGCAGAATAATTAATGCTGCAGCGAAAATATTAATAATGTAAGACTGGTTGCGTTTTTTAGTGTTCATATTCATAGGTTGTCGCCTATTCAATGAAGTATTCTTATCAATTTAAAGCCAATTATACAATCTCTGGTGGCAAGTTAATCAGGATCGATTAATTTTAACTGCAGCTATTTCGTTGTGCTAAATCATTAGTTTTTTGTATAGCGTATGTTTTTCTTTATTTGAAGTGCATGACGATACACACTTCGTTTAGAAAATCCGGTCGCTTCTGAGATTATGCCGATAGAATCTTTTAAGGCGTTATTTTTCAGAGCAATTTCAAGTAATTTTTTTAATTTAAGATCTATATCAGTGCTAGCCTTTTTTGAGCGCCCAACAATCAGGGTTATTTCCCCTTTTGGTGACCCAGAGAAACTGTAATAATTTATTAGGTCTTTAATTTCTCCTCTTTTTACTTCTTCATGGAGTTTTGTCATTTCTCTTAAAACAGCGGCATCACGAAGACCGAAAACACTTTCCATATCTATTAGAGAAGCAAGTAGTCGTTTAGGGTTTTCTAAAAACACTAATGTTGCCCTTGCCCCAGATAATTCTTTTAACCACTCTTTTCGTTTCTTTGATTTTGAAGGTGGATAGCCAACAAAAAAGAAACGGTCAGTTGGAATTCCTGCTAGTGCTAACGAGTTGATCACTGCAGATGGACCAGGGAGAGAAAACACGGAAATTTTTTGTGCTAATGATTCACTTACTAGCTTAAAGCCTGGATCATTAATCAGGGGTGTTCCAGCATCACATACCAAAGCAACGCTTTTTTTTGATAGGAGCATATCAATTATTTTAGGGCGTATTTTTTGAGCGTTATGTTCGTGGTACGAAAGCAGCTTTTTTTTAATTCCATATAAAGTCATTAGCTTTCGTGTTATGCGGGTATCTTCGCAGAAAATTTGGTTTACATTAGTCAAAGTATCCAATGCTCGAAGCGTAATATCTCGTGCATTACCAATTGGAAGGGCTACAATGTAAAGGCCAGGTTGAATCATGTGCTTAGACACAAGGTTAATAATAACACGATAAAAACAAGCTTAAAAAAGAAAATATATAGTGAAAAATATTTAAATTACGGATATTACAGTTATTCTATGGAACGATTATTTTCAAAAACTTTTACCGTCGCAATTGTTTGCTGCCAACTCTTTATAGTTTTCGGTTGTCAGTCAACTAAAAGGTTAGGGTCAGAGATAGCGGTATTGAAACCGACACCTGTTATTCCGCAAGCGCCGACCGTTATTGTCAACAGAATCAATAATGTGCGGCCAATTTCTCAAGAAACAACAATCACTAAACCAACGACTACAAACAAAGACAAAACAACAATTAAGTTAGGGCAACCCCTGCCCCCGTTAGAACAATTTTTTCAAAACATACCATTGCATAATGATATGCCTTTTGACGAAAAAAATGTAAATATACAGCCTTCTTCTTATCAATTGCCTGCTTCTGATGTGAACACAGTTCGAGTTGGTCTTCTCCTGCCACTTTCTGGTGCTAACAAAAAATTAGGTGAAGCGATGCTTCAGGCAGCAAAACTAGCATTATTTGCATTTGCTGATGAGCGCTTAGAGTTATTGGTACACGATACTAAAGGAACAGAAAACGCAGCAGTAGCAGCTGCTCAAAAAGCGATTTTTGACGGAGCGCAGATAATTCTTGGGCCCATGTTTTCATCCTCTGTAAAAGCCATTGCTCCTATTACTTTAGAGGCCGGTATACCAGTTATAGCCTTTTCAAGCGATTCAACGATTGCTGGAAATGGCGTTTTCATAATGGGATTTACGCCGGGCAGTCAAGTCCGGCACATAATAAGGTTTGCCGCCTCAAAGGGGGCTAAAAGCTTTGCCGTAATAGCGCCAAAAAATGCATATGGGGACACCGTTGTTAAAGAAATGGAGCGCTCCACCGAGGTTTTTGGAGGGGCTATTTCCAGAATAGAATTTTATGATATTGAAACAAAAGATTTTTCGCCTCTTATCCGCGATATTGCAAATTATGAGACGCGACGAGCTTCTTTGCTTGCTGAACGTGAAGTTTTAAGCAGGGCAGAAGATGAATTATCTAAAAAAGCGTTGAAAAGATTAGAAAAATTGCAAACCATTGGTGATCCCCCATTTGATGCTCTTTTGTTGGCTGAAGGAGGAGAACGACTTCAGGCGATTGCAGCATTGCTGCCATTTTTTGATATTGACCCCGCTATAGTTCGTATACTGGGAACTGGGCAATGGGATGTTGAAGGAATAGGGGCAGAGCCTGCTCTAATCGGTGGATTTTTCGCTGCTCCAGACCCAGGTTTTCGAGTAGAGTTTGAGAATGAATATTTAAAGAAATTTAAAGCGAAGCCAGAACGTCTAGCTACACTTTCTTACGATGCAACGGCACTTGTAGCAGTGCTTTCCCAATTGAAGGAAGGGTACCGGTTCTCAAACAAAGCAATTACAGATGAAAATGGCTTTCTTGGTCGCGATGGCATATTTCGTTTTTTGCCAACAGGCGTTGTTGAACGTGGCTTGGCTGTTCTAAAGGTACAACGACATACTAACAGTGTTGTTGTGCGAGCCCCGGAAAGTTTTGAAGCGCTAATTAATTAAGGCTGTTTTTTTAGAAACAATACTAGCTGTAATTGCATTAATACATAGCCTTCCCTTTTCTGTGGCGCGAATGCTTGTTTTGTTAACTTCCAAATATCTAGAATTAATAAGTTCGTTTAGGATTTTCTGATCAATAACTCTATCAAGAGCGTGCCCCGTTTGTTGTTTAAATCTGGCCCGGTTAATTCCCTCCGTTATCCTTAGTCCTAAAAGGAATAATTCTTCTATTCTTTCTTTAGCCCCTAATGGCCTTGCTTTAGCTAGCCCTACTCCTCGCTTTTCGACGGCTTGCAGCCAATTGTCAGGGCTATGGATTTGATGGGTAGCTATAGTGGTTTTTCTTTCTAACAAACGACCATGGGCTCCGGGTCCGATTCCAATATATTCTCCACCTCTCCAATATGTTAGGTTGTGTTTGGACTTATGGCCCGATCTTGCATAACTTGAAACTTCATAATGCAAAAAGCCAGAAGTTATGGCTGTTTTTCTTGTTTGTCGATATAACTGTATAGCGGTATGCTCCGTAGCAGGGTTTATTCGACTTTTGAAAAATACTGTTCCTGGCTCAATGGTTAGTTGATACAGGGATAAATGGTTTCCTGATATTGAAATAATTTCATCCAATTCTTTCTTCCACGAATCTTTGGTTTGGTTAGGGAGCGCATAAATCATATCAATAGAGCATTGGTTAAATATTTTTTTTCCGGCATTAATAGCTATTAATGCATCACGTCGAGTGTGTTGACGGCCAAGAAACATTAAAGATTTATCGTTGAGTGACTGGATTCCTAAAGATAAACGATTTATCCCAGCACCCCTAAATTCTTCAAATCGGCTAATATCAAATCCCAGTGGATTTGCCTCTAAAGTGATTTCTAGTTTTTTGCTAGTTCTCCAAAGCTTTTTGATAGCATCGATTATATTGTTAACGAGTATTGGTGGCATTAAAGATGGTGTTCCACCTCCAAAAAAAATAGTTTTTACGGTGTGCGTTTTAGTTTTCTCATAAAAATATTGAACCTCCTTCAGTAAAGCCCTCTCCCAACGCAGCTGGTTAATTTTTTTTTCAATGTGGCTATTAAAGTCACAATATGGACATATTGATTCACAAAATGGCCAGTGAATATAAACTGCTAGACTGTTATAGCTTTTTTTCATCAAAACAGGCGCTAATTAATTTAGAGAAAGCGATGGCACGATGACTGACTTTATTCTTAATCCTTGGCTCAATTTCGGCAAATGTTAATGCAAAGCCATTAGGCTGAAAAATTGGATCATATCCAAATCCATGTGTTCCGCGCATCGGCCAGACAAGAGATCCAGACACTTTTCCCTGAAAAAGCTCAAGATGTTCGTCTGGCCAGGCCAGACATAAAGCACAGATGAAATAAGCACTCTTATCTTCAGTGTTGCGGAGGTTTTGCATAATCCGTTTCATAGCTGTCCGAAAGTCGTTTTCCGGGCCAGCAAATCGTGACGAATGAATTCCGGGCCTGCCATTAAGTGCAGATACAACCAGTCCAGAATCATCTGCTAGGGCCGGCATGTTAGTTGTTCTTGCCGCGCAAAGCGCCTTTATTGCAGCGTTTTCACAGAAACTATTGCCAGATTCAGCGGGTGCACTTAACCCAAAACTTCTTGCTGATAGAAGATTTATGGAGAAGTTTTTGAGTCTAGAACTAATTTCGGCTAACTTATTATTATTGTGGCTGGCAATTACAAGAGTACTGCAATTGAATTTCCTGAAAGAAGTCATCTAGGGCCTATAGAGTGTTAATAATATTACGTTGAATTTCGAATAATCTGGAGGTCCCCTTTTTTGCAAGGTTTAATAAAGAAAAAAATTGTTTGTCGGTAAACGTGTTTTTTTCGGCTGTAGCTTGAATCTCAACAATTTGTCCGCTTCCGGTCAAAACAAAATTAGCATCTACCTCTGCAGAGCTGTCTTCCAGATAATCTAAATCCAACAAAACGGTGCCGTTTAATAGCCCGCAGGATACGGCGGAAACTTCAGTAAATATTGGCCAACTCTTAATTTTTCCAGAGTTAGTGCAATGTAAGAACGCTTGGTAAAGGGCAACGTATGCACCTGTAATTGAGGCTGTGCGCGTACCCCCATCTGCCTGGATAACATCGCAATCGATTCGAATTTGTAGTTCGCCCATTTTCTTGCGGTCAACAACTGAACGCAGACTTCGGCCAATTAGTCGCTGAATTTCAAGGGTTCTTCCTGACTGTTTTCCAGTTACTGATTCCCTGGAACCCCGTGTGTGTGTTGATCTTGGGAGCATTCCATATTCGGCAGTTATCCACCCTTCTCCAGTCTCGCGGAGCCATGGGGGCACTTTTTCTTCTATGCTAGCAGTGCAAAGTACATGGGTATCACCAAACTGAATGAGGCAAGATCCCTCAGCATGCTTTGCGACATTTAGGTCTAGAAGCACCTCACGCATTTGATCGGCTTGACGGTCTAATAACCTCATTTTTAAATCTCCGAATTCAGTTATAATAGCGTTTTTAGGCTAGCTTGGTCCGGTCTCACGGTAAAGGGCCAGTTTTACTCGTATTGACGCTATGTCCAGTGCTTATTATTTTCTTTGCTTAATAATTTTTTTCAAGATTTGTAATAGGTCGGTAAAATGTCGGTTATAAATAGAATGAATGCACGTTCGTGCGAAATATTGGGACTTATAATTGATAGGTATATTGAAACGGGCGAACCGGTAGGTTCACGTGAAATCTCAAAAAAGTTTTCCAAGCCTTTGTCTCCTGCGACCATACGGAACGCAATGGCAGATTTAGTTGACGCGGGGCTGCTTTATGCTCCGCATATATCGTCAGGCCGTTTGCCTACGGATGCTGGTTTACGGCTGTTTGTTGACGGGATTTTGGAGCTGGGCAACTTAACTCCTAAAGAACAAAAGCAGATAGACGCTCAGTGTGCCGGCTCTTCCAATAATCGAGAAGCACTGTTAGAGGAGGCCACCCGAACTCTTTCAGGCCTTTCAGGCATGGCAAGCCTTGTCGTCGTGCCTAAAACGGAAAGCCCACTAAAACATATAGAATTTGTTGCATTAAGCCCTGGTCGAACGCTAGTTGTTTTGGTAACTGAAAGTGGCAGTATTGAAAACCGTATAATACAAACTCCAACAGGAATATCCCCTTCCATTTTAGTTCAGGCTACAAACTATTTGAGCGCACGATTAGTGGGGCAAAACATTTCGGAAGTGTCGGGCGAGATCATGAACGAACTAAACCTGCATAAAGCAGAACTAGACGATCTAACAAAAAAAGTTGTTTCAAGTGGTCTGGCAACTTGGAGTGGTGATGAAGGTGAGCATGGGTCCCTTATAATTCGCGGTCAGGCAAACCTTTTAGAGGATGTGCATGCAATCACAAATCTCGAACAAATACGGGCGCTTTTTGACGTTCTAGAAACGAAGGAAGAGATGCTTCGGATTCTTTCTATGGTTGATGAAGCCGAGGGCGTCCAAATTTTTATTGGGGCTGAAAATTCGTTGTTTAACTTGGCAGGGTGCTCCTTGATAATCGGGCCTTATCGAGGAAAAGAACATGAGGTTGTTGGGGCAATTGGCGTTATCGGTCCGGCAAGAGTAAACTACGCACGTATAATACCGTTAGTTGATTATACAGCAAAACTTATGGGTAGATTAATTGAAAAAGCAGGAAAAACTTAAAGGTGAAATAGAAAAAATGTCTAACAAAAAATTTTCTAAAGATACTGAGACAAAAAATACAGATAAAGAAAAAGATAATGATCAACCTAACACAGCGGAATTTGATGACGGTGATGCAGATAAAAGCACCAAGACATTTACACCAAGTTCGGAAAAAAATGCAGAACTACATTTAGAAGAAAAAATGCAAAATAATGCCGAAACATTATCAGATGTTGAGGGAATGGACGAAACTGATCAAATTGCAAATCTTGAGGTAGAGTTAGTGGAGGTTAATGATAAATTACTGCGAGCACTTGCGGAAGCTGAAAATGTGCGCCGCAGAGCTATTCGGGATAGGGAGGAGTTTTCCAAACGAGCAAACGCGAATTTTGCCAAGGAAATTCTACCTGTAGCGGATAACATTCATAGGGCGCTTGACAATATAGATGACCAAATGCTTTCAGAGAATGAAACGTACTCGAGTTTTGTAGAAGGCATTAAAATAATTGAGAAAACAATAATATCAGCATTGAATCGCCAGAATGTGCAGGCAATGGAGGCAGAGGGAAAAAAATTTGACCCGCGGTTTCATGAAGCAATGTTTGAATATGAGGATTCTAGCCAGCCAACAGGCTCTGTTGGACAGGTATTAGAAGTCGGCTATACGATTAACGGCCTCTTGTTGCGACCGGCAAAGGTTGGTGTGACAAAAGGGGGGCCGGAGGACCCAAAGGAAATTAGCAATGACGGTGGCGCTGAACCCAACCAATTTGTTTCAGAAGCCTACGAGGACGATAATGGAGGCCCAGGTTCTAAGGTTGACGAAGAATTATAGGTGCCATTATTTGCAATAATAGTTTGCTATTGTAAATTCTGTCATTTGGAAAGAAATAATATTTGTGGCTAGTAGGTTGCGTTCGTGTGGGTTCACGCATATATAACAAACGGAAACAAGGATTTATGCGGTTCTCGCGTTTAAAATATTGGATTAGGTCGACACAAGACTTCAGGCATTTAACGTAAAAACAATTACTAATTGCATAAAGGAATAATATATTATGAGCAAAGTCATTGGCATTGACCTTGGGACAACAAACTCTTGTGTCGCCCTAATGGATGGTAAAGATGCCAAGGTTATCGAAAATGTTGAGGGTGCGAGAACGACACCATCGATGGTTGCATTTACAGACGATGGCGAAAGGTTAGTTGGCCAACCAGCAAAACGTCAGGCGGTAACTAATCCAGAAAGCACCCTTTTTGCAATCAAGCGGTTAATTGGCCGTCGTCATGATGACCCAATTACTGAAAAAGATAAAAAGCTTGTTCCCTATCATATTGTGCCGGGTGATAACGGCGACGCATGGGTAGAGGTAGGCGAAAATAAATATTCCCCCTCTCAGGTAAGCGCTTTTATTTTGCAAAAAATGAAAGAAACGGCCGAAAGTTTTCTTGGAGAAGATGTTAACCAGGCTGTTATTACAGTTCCTGCATATTTTAATGATTCTCAACGGCAAGCTACGAAAGATGCAGGGAAAATAGCTGGTTTGGAGGTGCTGCGAATTATTAATGAACCAACTGCGGCGGCGTTAGCATATGGGCTAGAGAAAAAAGAAAGCGGCACTATAGCGGTTTATGATCTAGGAGGAGGTACTTTTGACGTCTCTATTATGGAAATAGGAGATGGTGTCTTTGAAGTAAAATCCACAAATGGCGATACGTTCTTAGGAGGCGAGGATTTTGATACGCGCATTGTTGATTACCTTGCCGAAGAATTTAGAAAAGATAACACTATAGATTTACGTGAAGACCGCCTGGCTTTGCAGCGGCTAAAGGAAGCTGCAGAAAATGCCAAAATCGAACTGAGTTCTGCAGGGCAGACAGAAATCAATCTACCGTTTATTACAGCGGACCAAGCGGGACCAAAACATCTAAATATCAAATTAACCAGGGCAAAACTGGAGGCGCTTGTAGAAGATCTTGTTCAAAGAACGATTGGACCATGCAAGAATGCTCTAAAAGACGCAGATCTTAAGGCATCTGAAATTGACGAAATAATTTTGGTTGGAGGCATGACACGGATGCCTCAAGTTATAGAAACGGTTAAAGAGGTCTTTGGGCGTGAGCCCCACAAGGGGGTTAATCCTGACGAAGTAGTAGCCCTTGGGGCGGCAATACAGGGTGGGGTTCTAAAAGGTGACGTGAAGGACGTATTGCTTTTAGATGTAACACCGTTGTCGTTAGGTATAGAGACGCTTGGCGGAGTATTTACCCGTTTGATTGACCGTAATACTACAATTCCTACACGTAAGAGCCAGGTCTTTTCAACGGCTGAAGACAACCAAAACGCAGTTACCATTCGAGTGTTTCAAGGTGAACGGGAAATGGCGGCTGATAATAAGATGCTTGGACAGTTTGATCTTATGGGGATTCCACCCGCTCCTCGTGGCGTGCCTCAGATCGAAGTTACTTTTGATATTGATGCTAATGGCATTGTTAATGTTTCCGCGAAAGATACTGCCACAGGGAAGGAACAACAGATACGAATCCAGGCATCTGGGGGGCTTTCTGATGAAGATATTGAATCTATGGTGCAAGATGCAGAGTCTCATGCTGAGGATGATAAGAAAAGACGTGAGACCGTTGATGTCCGTAACAATGCGGATTCTTTGATTCATACAACAGAAAAAAATCTTTCAGAATTTGGTGAGAAAATTTCGAGTGAGGATAAAACAGAGGTTGAATCAGCGTTAAGCGAATTAAAAAGTGCGATTGATGGTGATGATCCGGATTTAATCAAAGCGAAGTCTGAAGCGTTAGCCCAAGTCTCTATGAAACTGGGCGAAGCCATGTATAAGGCAAGTCAAGAAGAAGTAGCGAAAGGGGAGCCTTCAGAAGAAAAAAATGACGACGAACCAGTTGTCGATGCGGAATTTGAGGAAGTTGATCCGGACGAGCAAAATAACAAAGAAGATAAAAAACAGTAAAACAATAGATAACGTCGAATTCTTTAAGGTTTTCGTTAACGTATTTACTCATTTCGCAGACATCAGAAGCCTTCAACAAGAGCTGACCAAAGCAATTTTAGGGAGCAGGCATGCCCAAGCGAGATTTCTATGAAGCCCTCGGAATAAACCGTAGTGCGAATTCTGAAGAAATAAAAAAAGCTTATCGCAAGCTTGCTATGAAATATCACCCTGACCGTAATCCGGATAACGCTGAGGCAGAAAAAAATTTTAAAGAAGTTAGCGAAGCTTACGAAATCTTGAAAGATGATGAAAAGCGAGCAGCATATGATCGCTTTGGACATGCGGCGTTTGAGCAGGGTGGTCAAGGAGGCGGTGGGGGTTTTGGTTCGGGCTTCGCTGACATATTTGACGAAATGTTTGGTGCGTTTGGTGCGGGTGGTAGGAGTCACACAAATTCAGGACAGGGTTCGGATTTACGGTTTAATATGGAAATAGATTTAGAGGAGGCTTTCACTGGTAAAAAAACAGATATTCGCGTTCCGGCATCGGTACTGTGCGGGGACTGCAGTGGAAGCGGTTCAGAGGGCGGGGCTCGGCCTGGGGCTTGCTCAGGTTGTGGTGGCGCTGGAAGAGTGCGTGCTCAGTCAGGCTTTTTTACTGTTGAACGAACTTGCCCAAATTGTGGTGGGACAGGCCATATGATAAAAGACCCCTGCACCTCTTGCGGGGGGCAGGGGCGTGTGAACAAAAAGAAAAATCTTTCAGTTAATATTCCCCCCGGTGTTGAAGATGGAACCAGGATACGTTTGTCAGGTGAGGGTGAGGCAGGTGTTCGTGGCGCCCCTCCAGGGGATTTGTACATTTTTCTTGCTATTCGACCCCATCGATTTTTTCAACGAGAAGGTGTTGATATAAACTGCCGTGTTCCAATCCCAATGACTGTAGCTGCACTAGGGGGTGCAATAGAAGTCCCTACCGTTGAGGGGAAGCTAGCTAGGGTGAATATTCCAGAGGGAACTTCCACTGGATACCAATTACGCCTGAAAGGAAAGGGCATGAGTATTCTCCGAAGTAAGGCTAGGGGCGACATGTTTGTGCAAACCATTGTTGAGACACCAGTAAACCTAACAAAAAGGCAAAAAGAGCTTTTAAAAGAATTTGCTGAAAAGGGGGGAGGAAGTAAAAAGCACAGTCCACAATCACAGGGGTTTTTTGATAAAGTAAAAGAACTTTGGGAAGACTTGAGTGAGTAAAATTTTTTAGGTGTTTTAGGTCACCCATACTTCTGCGAGGTCCTTTGGCTATAAAGGGGGCACTATGAAAGTTGGAGTTGTTGGTTGTTGGGGCCAAATGGGGCGTATGTTGGTAGCTGGTGCCATAAATGACGATAGGGTAGAGTTTGTAGGGGGCACAGAACATCCAGAGAGTGCACTTGTTGGACAAGACATAGCCGCTTTACTGGGACTAGACAAAAAACCAGTTTATATTGGGAGTGACCCGTTATCGCTGTTTCAAGATTCCGATGTAATTATAGATTTTACAGCCCCCGCCGCTACGGTAAATCATGCTAAACTAGCTGCTGAAACTAGAACCGCATTAATAATTGGCACAACCGGCTTATCTGACGAGGAGCAGATGTATATTAATAATGCGGCATTAATGGCTGCTATTGTACAGGCTGGTAATATGAGTATGGGTATTAATTTGCTAGTCGGTATTACAGAGAAAGCTGCCAAAATACTTGGCGAAGGCTGGGACGTTGAGGTGCTTGAAATGCATCACCGGAAGAAAGTTGACGCACCCTCAGGTACGGCGCTTATGCTAGGGGAAGCAGCGGCTAGTGGTATGGGGGTTAAGCATAGTGAGAAAGCTCTTTTTGGTAGAAAGGGGCAGGCTGGCCCCCGGTCTGATGGCGAGATAGGGTATTCGGTTCTAAGGGGAGGAGACGTGGTTGGTGATCATAGTATAATATTTGCCGGGTATGGTGAACGCATAGAGTTCACTCATAAAGCCAGCGATCGGGCTCTTTTTGTAAAGGGGGCCCTCCGAGCTGCTCTATGGATTGGCCAAAAAGAGCCTGGTCTATATAGTATGCGTGATGTGCTTAATTTAGATTGATTTTTTCCTTGAAGCAATATCATCAAAGCGTCGACCAAAGGTCCGAGCTTAACTGATAGCCAGATACCAGATTTTTTGAACTGTGATCTCTTATCTTTTTCAGCTAAGCGGCCAAAATGAGTGCTTAGCTGCTTGGGACATTCTTGTTGCGAGCAATTGCATTGGTAAAACAAGAGTTTAAGGGCTGGTTGCCACGAGTTTGGAAAAAAGTCACCCTGTGGGTGTGTTTATCTTTTTTGTCGGGGTAAAGATAAAAATCCAGAGTGCAGTTAATAAGCTTGTACTGCCAATATATTGCAGGTGGATCGTGTCGAGCTAGATCGGGCTCGCCCAATAAATCAGAAATTTCTGTCAACGCCATCCCGGAAAGAGTCTCTATATCTGGGTAGGAAGCTACAATCGAAGATTCCAGCGTGCTATCTTGGGGCGGTAGCTTGTTGGACCTAGATGGGGGTATATCCTGGTTTATTGCGGGCACAGGAGCAAAAACAGTGGTGCTTTGTTTTTCAGAAACCGTTGCGACTTTAGTCTTTAAGGTATGCGAATGCTTTTTGCAGTTAACAAGACCAAATAATACACAGCACAGAAAAAAGAGTCGAAACCCGGAGGTCAGTTGCATTAGGTGTTCCTTTTTTTTGCTGCCTGGGACTTTTTATGACTATTCTTAGGGTCAGCTTGATTGTTGTTAGTTTCATCAAATGACGTTGGGTCAAGGGTTTTCATTTCCCCGGCTACCTCCCCACCAGATTCTATTACAATACGCCCATATCGGACTTTCCCAAAAATTCTACCGCCTGATCTAACTATCAGGCGATCTCTCGCTGTTAAGTCACCCTCAAAACGGCCACTTATATCCGCGACTTCAACTTCGGCTGAGCCTTTGTATCGCCCGTCAGTAGAAATTTCGAGCACGCGTGCCCCCGGCAGGGTGATCTCGACATATCCTTCAATAATTAGATGATCGCAAGATGTAATCTCACCACGCAGTTCAATAGACCGACCTACGATTAATGTTTTACTGTCAATATCCGAATTGCGTTGGGGCTTAAACTTTCTATCAGGACCTCTCGGGATTTCAGTTTTACGTGTTACATGTGGTTCAAGTTGAAAACTTGATGAAACAGGAGGTTTGTTTGGTATGTGTGAGCCTTTCTTTGAGAAGGGTTTTAGAGGTGGCGCTAGCTCGCTATTAGTGTTCGAGGAGTCATCGGGCTTAGAATTCTCCTCACTACTTTTGTCGGTTTTTTTATTGAACATTTCTAGCCCCCTTTTTAAGTTTTAGCAGAAAACGTCATGATAATCTAACGCTGTGATCGGCTTTCCAGCAATGGAAAAGGTGTACCATTGTAACCGCCCCGACAACAGGAGCAAAAAGATTAATTAAAGGAACAGTTTGCACAAGCACAATTATAACGCCTGCAGCAAATATTTGAATGCGCTTCGATCTTATAATAATATCTACATCTTTTGCACAAAATTGACGATTCGCAATAATTTTAAAAAGTTCAAGTCCATGTAGATACCCGTTAATTGTAAAATAGACAAAAGGAAAAACGGGCAACACGAGCAGAAAAGGTAAAATGGCGATGTTTAAAGCTACTAAAATACAAAAAAACTTTACGCTAGTAGTTAAAGAGGAAATTAGGGATTGTTTATTTATTTCTAGTTTAGGAGAATAGTGTTTGTTTTCAACAGCGTAAGCTATATCCTCAAGATAAAAATTAGTAATGGCTGTTACAGTTGTAGGAAAAAAAATTAAAGTGAGTGCAAAAGATGCGAAAAAACCCAGGAATTTAACGGTTGATGTGAACCACCCTATATTTGCAGCACTGATTATGTCAATTAAAGCAATAATGCCAAAAAAAATTATGAGAAAAATACCTATAGATATACAGAATGCTAGCCAAAGATATTTTTGCAAGCGTAGTTCAACAATATCATGCAATGAATTAATAAAAAGACGTAACATCATGTGTTTATGTCAGTATTAAAAAACTTAATGTGTTTAAGGTAGTGACGACAAGTTAACAAACGAGAGTCTCAACCGCGTAAATATAGTATATTTATTAATTTCAATGTAGTATAATGAAATAATAAAATAATAATTAATAAAAGTCTATAAATAGTTGGTTTTTATTGATTTATGCAGTGTTTTGCTCCGTTGAGATCAGATCCGTTCGGTCAAGCAAATAGGTAGGCTTTAAGTGCCTCTCGGGGTACTCGAAAAATGAATAATAAAGCTGTTTTCGTATTGATCTTACTTTAGTGCGTATCCTGGGAAATGCTAGTATGTGATTGTAGGTAAATTAAATATAAATTTTGATCAGCATCTTGAAAGTCTATTAGATATGATAAATGCAATTTTTCACCAAAAAGTATATTTTAGCTCCCCTTTATGATTTTGTGAAATAATTCAGTGATGTTTTTTTATGGCCAAAAAAAATTACGGCGTCAAGTTTTCGCCGATAGATAAAAAAAATAGTTGGCACCCGGAAATTGAAACTCCCAGATTTTGGCGTTTATTTCCTGGTGCGATGCGGCGACGTTGGTGGTTGTTTCGTCCGTTTGACCTAGTTGCTAGGAATTTACCAGTGTTCTTTAAACGAAAGGGCGTTTTAGTTGTTCGTATGGACGGCATTGGAGATATGACCTTATTTCGGCAATCTCTAGAACATTATTCAGAGGCTTTTGGTGTTTCGAAACAAGATATTACAATTCTTGGGTGTAAAAGTTGGGCCACCATTGCCAAACAAATTTTTGAAGGTTACCAGATAATTACAATAAATGAGCATGCTTTTGCTAAAAAAATACTTTACAGATTTTGTGTTTCAGTAAAAGTGCGGCTGCTAGGTGTAGCTGTAGCTGTATGTGATTCATACTTTCGTCGAACATTGATGGCTGATAGTTTAGTTTGGGTCTCTGGTGCACCGAAGATGGTAGTAAGCTATCCATATATAAGTGAAACGACACGTTCAGAGTTTAAGTATTACTTGAGCCAAGCACATCTTATAATAAACACCGGTGACTACCCAACTCATGAAATTGTCAGGCATGCACGATTTGTTTCTGCGTTGCTAGGACGTGATATAATGCCAGAATTTCCAAAAATCAATTGGGTTGCAAAAACACCTACAATATTTCGAAAGCTTAAAAATTACGTTGTATTAGTACCAGGCAGTAACGAATTTGGTCGACGTTGGCCTTTGGAAGGTTACAAAACACTTGCAGAAAAATTCGCAGTAGCAGGCTTTAATGTCTGTATTGTTGGGCACGTTTTTGAAAATGTCACGTGGCCGGTATTTTCTCAAACCGAGGGTGGAGCTCAAATAACAAATTTAACGGGAAAGACATCCTTGCCCGATTTATTATACTTACTAAAAAATGCAGCATTAGTAGTTTCCAACGATACTGGAACTGCTCACCTTGCCATAGGGCTTGGCGCTCCAACAGTTGTTCTAGTTGGGGGGGGGCATTTTTCAAGCTTTTTTCCCTACCCGCCTAACTTAACGCCTTCTACCACCCGATTTATAAGCTATAAAATGCCGTGTTATCACTGCTTTTGGCGTTGTACAAAACGAGACAACAAAAGAAACCCCTTTCCATGTATTGAATCGATAGGTGTAGAACAGGTATGGTCCGAAAGTAACAAAATATTGTCTACGGATTCAGCTTGAGAGTTATTACAAAAAAATGGCTGGAAGCCTTCAAGATATATTTGGATCGAAGGGTTCTATCGATGGTTTTTCTTGGCCTTTCGAGCGGGATACCCTTTGGCGTTTTAGCTGAACCCTTAACCGCCTGGTTATTTGAGGGGGGGGTTAGTAAAAGTGGTATAGGTTTGTTTGCTCTAGTAAGTTTACCTTATTCATTAAAGTTTTTGTGGGCCCCTCTAATTGATCATATTTCCCTTCCTTTTATTACGCCTTTGTTTGGACGACGACGCGGGTGGGTGTTGGTTACCCAGGTTTTTTTGTTGATTTCAATTATTGCGCTGGGACATAGTAACCCGAAGGACAGTTTATTAGTAGTGGCCGGATTTGCGGTTATAGTAGCCTTTGCATCAGCTAGCCAAGATATTGTTATTGATGCTTATCGGGTGGAGATCTTAGATAGGAAACATCTTGCTGCAGGTGCGGCGACTATAGTTCTTGGGTGGCGTGTTGGGCAGGTGGGTGGCGCTGCAGCGGGCCTTATTTTTGCAGATATGCTGCCATGGAATTTAGTATTTCTCGGTATGGGGTTATTAATTTTTGTTGGTATAATCAGTATTTTGCTTAATCCAGAACCTGCAGCTCCTTCTTTTCCGGCTCCAATTATATTAGGGAAGTCAATAAAACCCTTTATTAAAAGCAAGAAACAGCTTCCTCCAAAGATTCTTGAGGCTGGAATCTGGTTTTATAGTGCATTTCTTTGCCCTTTTCTTGAATTTATATCTCGGCCAAGTTGGCTCCCAATATTGTTTTTTATAATGTTTTATAAGTTTGGTGATGCTGTTCTAGCGGTTATGAAAATTCCATTTTTTTTGGAAATCGGATTTTCAAAAACAGAAATTGCTGGTGTTGCCAAGGTTTTCGGCTTCAACGCTATAGTTGCAGGTGGTTTCTTAGGTGGTATTTTACTTGCCAGGTTAGGTATTCTCCGTGGTCTCTTTGTGTGCGGTCTATTGATGGGGGTTTCAAATTTGATATTTATCCTTCAGGCGTGGACAGGCAGCAATTTAAGCATGCTAGCACTAACTATTGCAGTTGAGAACATTACTACTGGGATGGGGACAGCGGCATTTGTAGCCTATCTTTCGAGCCTATGCAGTACTGCCTACACAGCAACACAATATGCACTTTTAACTTCCCTAATGGCATTTTCTCGTACAGTGATGGCATCTGGTGCGGGATGGCTTGCGGATAGTATGGACTGGGTTTCTTTTTTTATTTTTACCACTATAGGGGCAATTCCAGGCTTGATGCTTTTGGTATATATTATGAAAACTTCACCCCAGTCAGAAAACATCAACTAAGGCCGTTAGTAATGCAAGTGAAGCCCACCCCTGAAAAAGAAAGTGATCCTAAAACAAAAAATATGACCGTAACGCCGATGATGGCTCAGTATCTTGAGATAAAGAAAGAACATCTAGACCACCTTTTATTTTATCGTATGGGGGATTTTTATGAATTATTTTTTGATGATGCGGTTATAGCGTCAGCCGCTCTGGATATTGCGCTTACAAAGCGCGGCCAGCACCTTGGATCTGATGTTGCGATGTGCGGTGTTCCTGTTCACAGTCACGAAAGTTATCTGAATAAACTTGTAAAAAAGGATTTCCGGGTAGCGATTTGTGAACAACTTGAGGATCCCGCGGAGGCCAAAAAACGGCATGGAGCCAAAAAAATCGTGAAGCGCAATGTTGTGCGCGTTATAACCCCTGGAACTATAACAGAAGAAGCACTTTTAGATTCACGCCGTAACAATTATCTGGCTGCTTTAGCTGCTATTAACGCTAAACTAGGTCTTGCTTGGATAGATGTTTCAACAGGGGACTTTTTTTCCCAACCAGTTAAAAAGGATGAGCTTTTGGCTGTTTTTGCTCGTTTAGAACCGGGGGAGCTATTAATCGACCAGAAAACCTTGGAACAAACTTCACTCATCCAACAAGACCGCATAAAGGCTGCAATCACTATTCTGGAACCAAACAATTTTGACAGTCGCAATAGTGAAGAACGTTTGTGCAATCTATACAAAGTAAAAACATTAGAAGCGTTTGGGAATTTTTCGCGTGCGGAGATAGCGGCCGCCGGTTCTGTGATAAATTACATAGAGTTAACACAAAGGGGAGGGTTACCACATATTTCCGTTTTGCGGCCCTTAACTGATGGACATATCTTAAAGATGGATTCAGCAACCCGCAGAAACCTTGAATTGACAGCAACGTTGTCTGGGGATAAGGAGGGAAGCGTCCTATCGACTATTGACCATACTATAACTGGAGCCGGGTCCCGTTTGCTTGCGTCTAGGTTGGCATCGCCACTGACTAACACTGAAAAGATAAAAACTCGACTACAGGCAGTTGATTTTTTTGTTAAAGCGGACAATGTTCGCGATAAAATAAGAGATTTTCTTAAAAAATGCCCAGATATCCAGCGTGCACTTTCACGTATAGCTCTTGATAGGGGTGGCCCTAGAGACCTATCAGCTATAAGGGACGGTTTATCGATGGCAGAACAAAGTAAAATTCTCTTATCTGGCAGCTCAGATCTTGGTTTGCCATCAGAAATCAAGACTAGGATTTATGAACTGGGCAGTCATCATTATCTTATTGATGAATTAACAAAAGCTCTTTCCAACGATTTACCAATTTTAGCTCGAGAGGGGGGCTTTATAGCTCCAGGTTTTTGCAATAAACTTGACAAAACAATTAATTATCGTGACGAAAGCCACCAATTAGTTGCTGAACTCGAGAGCAGGTATTCGAAGCAGACGGGTATTAAGACACTAAAAATCAAGCATAACAATATTTTAGGTTTTTTTGTTGAAGTATCCTCTAAGCAGGCAGAGCAGCGTTCTATCCAACAAAACTCTATGTTTATTCATCGGCAAACAATGACTAATACTGTTCGCTACACGACCGTTGAGCTTACCGGATTCGAAACTCAAATTGCCCAGGCCCGTGAAGATGCCTTAAACTTTGAATTAAAAATATATGCTTACCTGGTCGAAAAAGTGCTTTCCCAAAAACATTCAATTTCTCAAGCATCTAGAGCACTAGCATGCATTGATGTTGCGTCTAGCTTGGCTTTTTTAGCAACGGAATTGGATTATGTTTATCCAACTATAACTGAAGATTGTGATTTGCTTATAAAAGGTGGTCGCCACCCGGTAGTCGATAAGTTGTTACGTAAAAGCGGGAGCCAGAAATTTGTAGAAAATGACTGTGAACTTAATGCAAGTAAGTTGGACAGCAAAGGTCGTGTTTGGCTGCTTACAGGACCAAATATGGCAGGGAAAAGCACATTTTTGCGACAAAACGCCCTAATTATCGTATTGGCTCAAATGGGGTCGTTTGTTCCGGCACGTGAAGTGCGCATTGGCGCAGTCGATCACTTGTTTTCGCGAGTTGGTGCATCAGATGACATAGCTCATGGGCGCTCCACTTTTATGGTTGAAATGGTTGAAACAGCAAGCATTTTGCACAATGCGGGGCCACGGTCGTTCGTTATCCTCGATGAAATTGGACGAGGTACGGCTACTTACGATGGATTATCAATTGCGTGGGCTGTTATTGAACATTTATGTAACGTAAACAAGAGTAGAGCTATTTTTGCTACTCATTTTCATGAACTGGCAACCTTAGTAAATCAAATAGATTGTCTTTTGGGCCAAACAATGAAGGTTAGGGAATGGAATGGGGATGTTGTATTCTTGCATGAAGTTACCCCTGGAATGGCAGACCGATCTTATGGCATACACGTTGCCCGGCTGGCTGGTCTACCTAAAAAAGCAACTGATCGGGCAGAGGCGCTATTACTAGAGCTAGAAAATAGTCGGGAAGGAAGACCGGCCAGGTTGTTTGCCGACAAGCTACCCTTATTTGAAGATAAGGTTTTGACCCCTGCCAGCAACAAACTATCTCCTTTAGAAGAAAAGCTTCGTAATATTGATCCTGACCAATTGACCCCGCTTGAATCACTTGAACTTATATATGAGCTGTGGAAAATGACTAAATCATGAAACCAAACGTTCCCGATTAAGATCAGAAATTTGGACTGTCTAACATAAAATGTATTTATCCTAATTTTTTAATATTAGATGTACTGGACAAAGTCAGCTAAAATTTAATAGAAATGGCTGCGTATTTAAGAAATACAATCTTGTTGCGAAGCAAAGACCCGGTCGGATCGAAAGCCTGCTGCTTCTAGTAAGTGCAGTTTATCTGTTTCGGTTTAATAAATTCCTAGAATAGTTATGATGCAAAACATTGAATTTCCCCGAAGAGTAATCAATCGCAAATCCTTGATTGTTGAACTTAAGTCGCATGTTTCTAAATGTAACCTAAAATCAGAATTACAAAAGAAAGTAATATTATCATTAAGCAACGCGATTTTGGGAGGACGAACCGAAATTCGGCAAAGATTCCTTAAAGGAAGATGGAGTGGCGTTGAGGCGGCTAATACACAATCTTTCTTAATAGATCAGATTATTAGAACGCTTTATGAATTTGCTGTTTTTCACGTTTATCCAATGAGCAATCCCACCGCGGGGGAGCATTTAAGCATTTTGACTACAGGCGGCTACGGTCGACAAACATTAGCCCCATTCTCGGATGTTGATTTGATGTTTCTTTTGCCCTACAAACTTACAGCTCACTCAGAGCAAATTATCGAGTTTATGCTATACTCACTTTGGGATTTAGGTCTTAAGGTTGGACATGCAACCCGCTCCATTGATGATGCGCTTCGTCTGTCCAGGGAAGACTTCACAATTAGAACTAATTTACTCGAATCACGATGGCTTACTGGGGACCGGAAACTCTATATTGAATTTCGCAAAAAATTTCTCACTAAATTAATCGCAAGTACTGGGCCTGAGTTTGTTAAGGCCAAGTTAGTTGAACGTGATAGCCGCCATAAAAGAATGGGCGATAGTCGGTACGTTTTAGAGCCTAATGTGAAAGTAGGAAAGGGTGGCCTTAGAGATCTACACACGCTGTTCTGGATCGTGAAATATCTTTATAGGATTAACAATATAAATGAGCTAAGCCCAATAGAGGTTCTGACCAAAAGTGATATAGAAACATTTTGTAAATCAGAAAATTTTTTATGGACCGTGCGCTTCCACCTTCACTATATCGCCGGTCGACCAGAAGAGCGGCTAACGTTTGATGTTCAGTCGGTCATTGGAGAACGAATGGGTTATGTTGGCGAACAAGGGATCAAGGGTGTTGAACGTTTTATGAAGGACTATTTCTTAACTGTCAAAGATGTTGGAAATTTAACGAGAGTTCTGTGTGCAATTCTTGAAGAAAACCAAAAAAAAACTCGTCCAAGATCTTATTTTCGTAAATTCACAACGTTAAGTACGAATAAAAAAATAAAAGCAGGTTTTAAAACTGATGGAAATCGCCTTGGTTTTGAAGAAGATAACCCTTTTGATAAAGAGCCGCACCGAATTTTAACATTGTTTAGTGAGGCGCAGGAGTGGGGGTACGATGTACACCCTTCAGCACTGAGATTAGTTTCTCAAAATCTAAATATTATAAATGAAGAATTTCGAAATAATAGGCACTATAATGACATTTTTATAAATATTTTGTTGGGACCTCAGCCAGGCAACGTCTTAATGCGGCTGAATGAAACACGCGTTTTAGGTGCTTTTATTCCAGAATTTGGGAAGATTGTGGCTCAAATGCAGTATGATATGTACCATATATATACTGTTGATGAGCACACAATTAGAGCAATAGGCGCACTTTCAGATATTGAAAACAATATTTTAGCAAAAGAACTCCCGCTATCTACTGAAATTATAAAAGAAGTTCAATCCAGACGAGTGCTTTTTGTGGCTGTTTTATTACATGATATTGCAAAGGGTCTTAAGGGCGACCATTCAAAGCTAGGCGCAAAGATTGCAATGAAGCTTTGCCCTCGCTTTGGATTTAATGATTGGGAAACTGACACAGTGTCCTGGTTAGTACTTAACCACCTTCGTATGAGCGAAACAGCATTTAAAAGAGATATTAATGATCCAAAAACAATTGAGGACTTTGCTAGGCTCGTACAAACCTCTGAACGATTACGTTTGTTGTTGGTTCTTACAGTAGCGGATATTCGTGCCGTGGGCCCAACGGTTTGGAATTCTTGGAAGGCCGCACTTTTGCGTGAGCTTTTTGGGAAAACGCAACAAATTCTTACTGGCACCGTATCCGCTGCAGGACGGTTTCGGCAAATAGAGAAAATTAAAACTGAACTAAGCTTTCGGCTAAAAAACAATTCGCAAAAATGGAGACAAAAAGAAATTAATACCCACATGTTCATAGGGGGAGACAGCTATTGGCTGAGTTTTGATCTCGACACACTATATCGCCATGCTAATTTGATGAGAAAAGCAGATTTAAGTAGGGAAAAGTTGACTATAGAGGCAAGAAATTTGGAAGACAGGGGTGTGACCGAGATAATTATTTATACAGCTGATCACTCTGGACTGTTTGCACGAATTGTTGGTGGAATAACATCTGCAGGTGCGTCGGTTGTGGATGCTAAGGTTGTAACGCTATCAAACGGTATGGCATTGGACACCTTTTGGGTTCGTGACTTTAATGCAAGTGTATATGCTGAAAAAGAGAGGTTATCAACTCTTTGTAAAAAGATTAGGCGAGGGTTAGTAGAGCAATTAACTATAATTAAAGAGAAAGGTGATAGCGGTAGGTCAAATATTTTTGACGTGTCTCATAGGGTGTTAATTGATAATGAGGCTAGCAACAGTCATACCGTTATCGAGATTAATGGTTCCGATCGGCCAGGCTTTCTCCAAGATGTTGCTGAAGGCTTATCTGAAGCGGGGGCTCAAATTTCTAGCGCCCATATTTCGACGTATGGCGAGCGTATTGTCGACGTATTTTACGTCAAAGATGTTTTTGGTTTAAAAATTGACAGTAGTTCTAAACATGAGTTTATCCGAAAAACGTTACTTAACAAACTTTTACCCGGATCGGAGCAGGGTTCCTCTAATGCAATAGACCAATGAAGCCATTTAGCCACAAGATCTCCCAAAAAAAATATAATAACGCTAGACCGCGATGAATTTGTTGCGAGCGACGATCACTGTTGGATGTTTTACTGGTATTAGCCGGGTTTTGGGGTTCTGCCGCGATATTTTAGTTGCCGCTTCACTTGGCGCTGGTTTGTGGGCAGATATCTTTTTTGTTGCTTTTAAGCTTCCAAATTTATTCAGAAGACTTTTTGCCGAAGGGGCGTTTTCAGCAGCCTTCATCCCTATTTTTGTGGGTAAATTAGAAAAAGGTGGCCATGAATCTGCTCAGCGTTTTATCGATGAAGCATTTGCAATTCTATTGTGGTTTTTACTTGTATTTGTCATAATCGTTGAGCTTTTTATGCCATATTTGATACTTGGTGTGGCACCCGGCTTTTTCGAAAATCCAGATAAAGTTCAACTTGCCATTTTTTTGACAAGAGTAACTTTTCCCTATGTGTTATTTATATCATTAGTGTCGCTTTTTTCAGGAGTTCTTAATTCCTTAGGGCGCTTTTCTGCCGCTGCGGCAACACCAATTTTTCTAAATCTTTGCCTTATAGGGTCTGTAATTTGGCTTGCCCCGTATGTTGAGAGCCCCGCACATGCGCTGTCATGGGGTATTGCAATAGCTGGTGTTATTCAGCTTTGTTGGATTATTTGGGCAGTTTTTAGAGCGGGATTTATTTTACACTTTATTTTTCCGCGCTTTACGTCAAATACCTTAACATTGATTCGTCGCATGATGCCGGTTGCTGTCGGGGCAGGGATATATCAAATTAATTTGGTTATTGATACAATTATCGCTTCTTTTTTGCCAGAGGGGTCTATTTCATATCTTTTTTACGCAGACCGCGTAATCCAACTTCCTTTGGGGATTGTTGGTGTGGCTGTCGGAACTGCACTCCTCCCATTACTTACGCGACAGATAAAGTCGGGCGATTCTGCAAGAGCAGTAATTAGCCAACAGAAAGCAATTGAGCTGTCTTTGTTTTTTATATTGCCGGCTGCAACTGCACTGGCCATTATTGCCGGACCGATCATTCAAACTTTATTTGAGCGCCAAGAATTTGATGCTATTTCGAGTGCAGCTACAGCAAATGCCGTGGCAATTTATGCTCTTGGACTTCCAGCCTATATCTTGATAAAGAGCTTAACACCGGGATTTTTTTCACGTGAAGATACCTTGACCCCTGTAAAAATATCTATTTTTTGTGTTGGTCTGAACTTGTTGTTAAATCTCTTATTAATGGGACCTTTTCTGCATGTTGGTATAGCAATGGCAACTGCGGTGGCTTCATGGGTTAATGCTATTTTCTTAGCAGGTATTCTTATAAAAAGAGGCCATCTAAAAGTGAGCTTTGGGCTTTTCGCACGGATTTCTAAAATTATTTTGTCAGCGACCATTATGGGAATAGGTTTGTGGTTGGTGATGTTTTACAACCCTGCGTTGTTTTCTGGTGGCGAACTAAGTAGGTTTTTGGCCTTGTTAATGTTGGTGGTTATTGGTTTGATAACCTTTGTCTTGACAGCCCAACTGTTAGGGGTAATGCGTTTTGCTGAAATCAAAGTAATGATGCGTGATCATAATTAAAGTTCAGGTGCCTAAAAAACATTTAATTTGAAGCCCCTAGGTAATATTACACCGTGGGATATCTGGTATTAATGAAATGGACATAATTTTTTCTGGAATTCAACCAACAGGTAACTTGCATCTGGGAAATTATCTCGGGGCAATACGCAATTGGGTGCAGCTCCAAAAGGACAAATTTTGTATTTTTTGTGTCGTGGATCTTCATGCCATAACCGTATGGCAAGCCCCCGATAAACTTAGGCAACATACTCGTGAAGTTGTGGCCGCAATGATTGCATCCGGAATAGATTCAGAAAAGCAGATTATATTTAATCAAAGTAGGGTCTCCGGCCATGCAGAACTTGCATGGATATTTAACTGTGTTTCTCGCATAGGTTGGCTAAATCGCATGACTCAATTTAAAGAAAAAGCCGGGCGAAACCGTGAAAATGCATCAGTTGGCCTATTCGCTTATCCAAACCTAATGGCAGCTGACATCTTGCTCTATAAGGGAACCCAAGTTCCAGTAGGTGCTGACCAAAAGCAGCATTTGGAATTAACGCGAGATATCGCTCAGAAATTTAACAGTGATTTTGGAATAGACTTCTTCCCCATTGTTGAACCCCTAATTCTAGGGGAGGCTACCAGGGTAATGTCGCTGCGGGATGGAATGTCAAAGATGTCGAAATCTGATCCTTCAGAGCTTTCCCGTGTAACGATGGTTGATGATTCAGACTTGATTTCTAAAAAAATTCGTAAAGCGAAAACTGATCCCAATCCACTTCCCCATGACGTTAGAAGTCTTGAGGGACGGCCAGAAGCTCAAAACTTAATGGCAATTTTCGCGGCACTTTCAGACACCAAGCTTGAAATTGTTTGTGAGAGGTTTGGTGGGTTGCCGTTTTCCAAGTTTAAGGAAGAACTTATAGATCTGGCGGTAGCAGTACTCTCTCCTATTCAGTCCGAAATGGTTCGGTTGTTAAATGACCCAGCAGAGTTAGACCGAATCCTCAGTGTTGGGTCCGAGCGTGCGAACGCCCTGGCCTATCCAACAATGCAGGAAATTAAGAAAATTGTTGGACTTTTGTCAGAATAACATTAGTTTATAGTGTTGCAACTTAAGCTATTCATTTCGTATGACCTTTTTAATGAGTAGGACAAAACAATGTTTATTCAGACTGAAGCAACACCTAATCCAGCGACGCTGAAATTTATACCTGGCGGGCAAGTTATGCCGTCGGGCACTGCTAATTTTGATAATCCTGGGTCCTCCAGTGAATCCCCAATCGCAGAGGCACTGTTTTTGATTGAAGGTGTTAAAAGGGTTTTTTTGGGATCTGATTTTATTACGGTGTCGAAAGCTTCAAATGTTGAATGGGATATTCTAAAGCCGCGCATTCTAGGAGCAATCATGGGTCATTACCAATCTGGGCGCCCAATTATTAATGATGTTGTAGGCGACGCGACAAGTGAGTCGGGTGATGAAATTACCCGACAAATTATAGAGTTAATAGATACTCGTGTGCGGCCAGCAGTGGCGCAAGATGGTGGTGATATCGTATTTAAGTTATTTGATGAAGGCGTTGTATATCTGGAAATGAGGGGGGCTTGCTCTGGTTGCCCTAGCTCGACCGCCACGCTTAAACATGGTATTGAGCGAATGTTACAACATTATATTCCTGAGGTTCGTGAAGTACGGCCGTATGAATAAGTTTTTTTTATCGTGTTCAGTTTTATTGTGACTTAAAGACTAAGTTTTCTATCGCCGGCCAACTCCAAAACGGTAATTTTTATTGCCTATCAACCATTTAATTTTATTGGTTGGGTTGGATGTTGGAGGATTACACGATTGTTAATTTCCCGTAAGCCTGTTCAACGGCAAACTACGTGGAGAGCATTCGAGTGCTTGGTTATAGCAACTCTTGTTGCCCTTATATTTTTCTGTGGAGTAGCCATGGTCGTTTATCCCACGTCACTTGTGTCTTCTGGGCCCCTACAAAGTGCTGTATTGCTTCAACAGAACCAAAAGGTAATGTTTTATTCAGCCAAGAAGCCCAGAAACTTCTGGATTGATTCGCTTGGTGTAACAGAAAGTGCAGCTTGGGTGCATGGATGGAGGGGCATTGAAAAGATATTCAAGAAATATGAATATCAACTCGATCAGGTTACCGAAAAAAAAATGTTAGTACCTCGAGTTTTTTTTTCCTCACTTCCACGGGACCTTAAAAACATTACTGATACTAAATTTCGGAAACATTTATTTCTTATGATAATTTTGCCACTGATTCTTAAAGAAAATGAAAAAATACAAGAAGATCGTGCTCGCCTTTGGGAAATTATTGCGCGAAAGAGGATGGGTGAACATATTTTTGCTCAGGATCGATTGTGGTTAGCGGTTTTAGCTGAAAGCTTTAAGGTTGATCGAAATGATCTGTCATCGCTATTAATGCGAGTGGATATAATCCCTGCGTCTCTAGCGTTGGCGCAAGCAGCAGAAGAAAGTGGATGGGGGACATCACGGTTTGCTACTTCAGCAAATGCGGTGTTTGGCCAATGGACTACGAAAAACGATAGCGGTGTAGTGCCACTTAATCGTGATATTGGCAAAACTCACAAAGTTAAAAGATTTGAGAGCCTCTCCAAATCAATTTCTGCCTACATGAGAAATCTTAACACTCACCCTGCGTATCGTAGCTTTAGGAAAACACGGTCTGTTATAAGAAAGTCGGGGTCCGAAATTTCAGGTATGGCCCTAGTTAGCGGTTTAAAAAAATATTCTCAACGTGGGCAAGCATATATAAAAATATTGCAAAAGCTTATTTTATCGAACGACCTTCATTCATTAGACAATGTGACGTTGGAAAAAAGGCCAAGCCAGAGTTAATTAAAACGGCTGCTCCCCTCTCCTCAGCGAAAGGGGCCCAAAATATGCATAGTGTTACACAATTTTTTTACCTTTAAGTGAAATGAAATCGAACCTTTTGGGATAAGTCCTAGAGAAATCGCTTCAGGGGACAAAAAATTGGCGACCAAGCCAATGCCAACGGTTTTCTGGTCCGAAAAGAGTACAATTCAATCGGGTGCGCCCTTTTGGGAATGGGGTCTTAACACGAATTTCAAACCGCCGTTTCCCTATTTGTTCCACCTTTGTCTGCCCTTCATGCGAAGCAAAGCAATTAAGGTGCTTTAAATAAGCTAACTCTTTTCCGGTCACTGTAAATCCCATTAAGGGCGGGTTGTAATCGCTTATAACGTGATCTTTAGGAGTTATGTCAGCAACTGGAAGTGGTAGGGCGTTTGCTACTAACTTTAGTCGACTCAATGATCCATATGTTTCGTTCATAGTGAAACGTGGCAAATAAAATATATTTTCCGCAAAGCTAATGACACCAGAGTGTTGCCCAAAAGCGGCACTGAAACCATAGGCCTCAACTATTTTTTCCGTTTTTAAACTAGCCTCACCATAAGGGTATGCAAATAATTGAGGTAGGGAGCCTAGTTTTTCTAAAAACCGAGCGTTTGAAAGGTTTAATTCTCTTTTCACATTTGATTCATCTAAATAAGTTAGGTGAGGATGATTCGCTGTTTGACTTCCAATCGTGACGCCCGCTTCGGAAATTTCTTTAAGTTGTTCCCAAGACATATAATTTTTGTTTTTTTGATCGATCGGCTTAGTAGCAACAAAAACAGTAAAAGGAAATCCCAAAGCCTTTAACCGAGGCCAAGCCTTTGTGTAGATTGACAAATACGCGTCGTCAATACTAATTCCAATGGTGCGGTCTGGCAGTTTTTTCTTGTTTTTCAGCGATAAAACGATTTCGGGAAGCCCCATCACATTATAGGAATTAGATTTTAATTCATTTAGATGGGATTCAAATTGCTTTATAGTGATATTTGTTGATGGAAACTGTTCTTCGCCAAATCGGTGGTACATTAATACTACTGCAGATGGTTCTTCGGCTCGAGCCTCTGAAGATCGCCAGAAAACAGCATTCAGCCCTGCGGTAAATATAAGTGTGAATAAAAAAAAGGCTAACTTTAGATTATGCATTGTCAACGTTTTTCTAGGTAATGTCTTGAGATGTCAACTGAACGTAAATTTCCTAAAAGCCAACGGTAAAATATTTTAACCAAAAATAACTACCTTTTGTCTACAAAAAAATCCATGTGCTTTTTTATTAGACAGCCAAGTTATTTTAGATTTGTCTCGGCTTTTTAATGACATGCGAACGCAAAATGGATATCCATCGAAGTGTGTTCTTATTTATTAAAGAGCAAGAAGTTTTTTACACCTAAATATAAGACACCTGCGCATTGAGTTAAGTTAAGAGGTCATCTAGCAATCACTCTACCATTGTAGCACGGTATTGCTAGAAAATTTGTTTTTTTAATCTAACATGATTTTGTTATTCATATATTTTCCGAATTTTTTACAAAGATGGTTAGATCATTGTAGAAACATTTTTACTAGTTTATTGTCTTTGCTGATTAACAGTTTTCCTGTGGGTAACATGAACACAAAGCCATTGTCTGTTTTGGCAATTGAAACCGCGTCGCAGGCGTGTTCTGTCGCGCTAGCGATTAAAGGTGAAGTTGTTGTAACTCAGTTAAAAGAAATGTCTAGTGGACAATCTGAGGCCTTGTTCCCAATGATTAGAGAAATACTTTTTGAATCGGGTATTAGATATAAGGATATAGGGGTTGTTGCTGTTACTCGAGGGCCTGGTAGTTTTACCGGTGTCCGTATTGGGTTGGCTGCTGCACATGGCATCGCCTTGGCGAGAAAAATACCGATTTTTGATGCTACAACACTAGAAGTCATAACCTTTAAGGCGTTAACTGATGATAGACCCCAGTTTCCTGTGCTCTCTGTTATAAAAACGAAGCAGGAGACCTATTATGCACAAATTTTTTCTAAAAGTGGATTGCAATTATGTGCTCCAAGGTTAGCCGCGGTAGGCGGAATTTGTGATATGTTGCAAGAGACCGTTTTTTCAACAAGTAATATTTTTCTTACAGGTGATATACACTCGAAAATAGTTAACGCACTTAAGGAGAAGGGGTGGGGGTGCATGCAATCAACGGTTCCTAGCTGCGCGAGTGCTTATTGGCTTGCTCGCTTAGCAATTAAAGATACGCACAAAACTAGTTTGGGTGGCGTTAAAAAATTTCCAGAACCATTTTACTTGCAGCCATTAGATGCGAAGCCTGCAAAATTTGGGGGGCAGTTAAGGCCGAGCTAGGTTATCAATTCTTATGTACAAGCAAGCGATGAATTCGATCAAGGGCGCCGTAGGGCTCTTCAGGTTTAAATGACAATATAACATAGCCATGTTCAAGAATAGAATTTGGTACATTTTTTAATGGTTCTTTTCCTTTAAGTCGGATTTCGAGAGTTGAATTAACTGGCATTTTTTCAAGCATCAACTTGGTTTTTACAAAGGTTAAAGGGCAGACCTCACTTGTTATGTCTAGTTGAAATGGAGCAGGGGAAAATTTTTCGTGTTTTGTCATGCTAAAAATGAAAATCACAGGTTTTATTGCGCTTGGATGCTACCCCCTGGATACCATAATTTTGTTAGAAAGGCACGAGCTTTAATATTGCGTATTGAACAGCATAATATGTTAGAATATTGATATTGCGAAAAGTGGTCATAAAGTGCTAGGCGCACTAAAAAAATGCACTGTTTTGTAATAGTAGTATAAAGTCACTAAGCTACGAAATTACTCGACAAAATCATATGAACAGGAAGTTTTACCAAAAAACAGTGGGCGTTTAAGTTTATTTGCAATACACTCCTAGGAAACAATTAATTGACGCATTCAAAGTTTAGGGACATGCAGAAAGTGTTTCAACTTAACAGGCAGGAGCTTTGTTGTTTTTTAAAATGACACTATGCATTGTTGTGGCAAAGTTTTGGTTGATGCAATCTAGAAAATAAATGGGGATTAGTTTGCTTAAAATACTAACATTGAAAGGCTAGATCATGAGTAAGCTTGAAGAAATTTGTGTCGAAAAAGGGATGAAAATGACTGATCAGCGTCGAGTTATTGCGCGCGTGATTTCTGAATCCGATGACCACCCAGATGTTGAAGAAGTTTATCTTAGAGCTAGCCAAATTGATCCTAAAGTTTCAATTGCTACAGTATATAGAACAGTTCGTCTTTTTGAAGACGCGGGATTAGTTGACCGACATGACTTTGGGGATGGAAGAGCCCGATACGAGGAAGTTTCCGAACATCATGACCACCTGATCGACGTTAAGTCGGGGCAGGTTATAGAATTTCATAATGCTGAAATCGAACAAATACAAGAAAAAATAGCCCAAGAACATGGGATGCGTTTAGTTGGGCATAGACTTGAATTGTATGGAGTATCACTAAATCCTAGCAAAGATGGTTAGCGTGGATGATGATGCTTGAAAAATCGCGATTGCCAAATTTTTACATCGGAATTATAAAGGGTGATCAATTGTGAGCCGATTTTTGTTGTAACAAGAAGAAAAAACCACTCACTGGGGAATGTGTGGCATTGAAAAGGTCAGTATATATTAAGACCTATGGCTGCCAGATGAATGTGTACGATTCTAATAGGATGGCAGCATTACTGAAGCCTCTTGGGTATGACGAGGTTAAAAGTCCAGAAGCAGCTGATATGATAATCCTTAATACATGTCATATTAGAGAGAAGGCTGCGGAAAAGATTTATTCAGAATTAGGTCGGTTGTACAAAATTAAGAAAAGCAGATACGTTGCTGGCGAAAGAATCCAGATAGCGGTTGTCGGCTGTGTGGCTCAGGCAGAGGGCAAAGAAATTTTTAAGAGGGCTCCATACGTAGACTTCATCTTGGGACCCCAGTCTTATCAGCGCCTGCCTGAACTTGTTGTCCGGAGCACAGGGAGGCGTGGGCCTGCGTTTGACTTGCGATTTTCACCGGAGACAAAATTTGATCAGGTTACCACCCGACATTATCATTCACATTTCACAGCCTTTCTTACCATACAAGAGGGTTGCGACAAATTTTGTACGTTCTGCGTTGTTCCATATACGCGGGGCATGGAATATTCCAGGCCGGTGGAAGAAATACTTATAGAGGCACGTCATTTAGTGAAGCACGGCGTTCGCGAAATTACAGTTTTGGGTCAAAATGTAAATGCTTACAATGGAAAGGCTGAAAGTGGAAGTTGGGATTTGGCCAAATTAATTCGATCCTTGGCTGAAATAGACGGTTTAGATCGAATCCGATATACAACAAGTTACCCGGCCAATATGACAAAAGAGCTTATTCAGGCACATAGTGATGTTCCGGCATTGATGCCTTTTATTCATCTTCCAGTTCAATCAGGTTCTAACAAAATTCTGACTGCAATGAATCGCAGACACAACAGCTATGATTATTATTGCTTGGCAGATTCCTTGAGAAAAGCCCGTCCCGATATCGGGTTGTCGTCAGACTTTATTGTTGGCTTTCCTGGAGAGAGTGAAAGTGATTTTAAAGAAACTATTAATTTGGTCGAGGAAATTGGTTTTGCCCAAGCATACTCTTTCAAATATAGTCCGCGGCCAGGGACGCCAGCTGCTTCTTTGCCTGGGCAGGTGTCAGAGAAAGAAAAAAACGAACGTTTAAAGCATCTTCAAGATGTACTAAAAATACAGCAATCCAAATTTAATCGAGACTGTGTAAATAAAAAAATATCAGTATTATTTGATCGTCCAGGGAAAAAAAGAGGCCAGTTTTTAGGACGAAGTCCTTATATGCAGGCGGTGCATGTTTTTAGTGAGAGGGACATTATTGGAGAAATAATAAATGTTAATATTATAAAGGGATACAAGAATAGTTTGATGGGTGAAATAAAGAGTTGCGATTCGCTGAATTCAAAACCCATGAGGGTTCAACATTGACAGTAATTAGGGATCCTTTTCCACCTATTGATGATACCCTTCATGCCATGTCAAAAGTTATATCACTTGGTGAAAATAGCATAGCCGTAGCGGTGTGCGGCCCACATCATAGTCATCTTGCGCAAATAGAAACCGTTCTAGAAGTTGAAATCAACAGCCGGGGTAACAAAATAACTGTTATTGGCAATAAAGACGATATTGTCATTGTTCAACAAGTGATTGATGGCTTGAAATTACGCGCTGAAGCTGGCGAGGACGTTGATTCGGAAGATGTGGAAAGTATGTTAAGAATTATCAAGGGACAAGGTGGAAGCTTGCCGGATAGCGATATTTTTGTACACCTTAAACAGCGAAAGATTTTACCCCGTTCTTTAAACCAAGCAGAATATCTGCGCGCTATTGACAAGTCTCAGTTGGTTATAGCTGAGGGGCCCGCGGGGACAGGGAAGACATACTTAGCAGTTGTAAAAGCAATCGAAGCCCTTTCAAAAGGGCTGGTTGATCGGATTATTTTGTCACGCCCTGCAGTTGAAGCTGGAGAGCAGCTAGGGTTTTTGCCAGGTGACTTGCGTGATAAGGTTGACCCATATTTACGGCCCTTATTTGATGTGCTAAATGAAATGCTGCCATCAGCACAGGTTGTTAAACGTTTAGAACGTGGTGAAATCGAAGTGGCTCCTTTAGCATTTATGCGCGGTCGGAGTCTTAACAATGCCTTTATTATCTTAGACGAGGCACAAAATACCACCGCGATTCAAATGAAAATGTTTTTAACGCGGCTAGGTAAACACTCATCTCTAGTAGTTACAGGTGACCTAAGCCAAGTAGACTTGCCACGGGACACTTGCTCCGGATTGCGCGATGCAATGGAAGTACTTTCTGCGGTTTCCGGCATTAGTTTTGTCACATTTGATCACAAAGATGTTGTTAGGCATCCTCTAGTAAGGCGTATTGTAAGGGCCTATGATTCTAGCCAGTCCAAGCAACAATACAAACAAGAGGATAGATCAAATTTCTAATTGCGAGCAAGTCCACCTGAATAATGGCTCTAAGCTCTGTGTTTATGTAGATATCCGGGATTCTGATTGGAATTCTTTTGTGACGGACGCAAAGAGCCGGTGTTTGCGGGCAGCAGAAGCGTCGTTTGCGTTAGTCGGTGACAAAAGGAAAGAGAGCGAAGCCTCTATTTTGTTAGCTAACGACGAATTTGTTCAAGCTCTTAATGTTCGTTATCGAGGCGTAGATCAACCGACCAACGTATTGGCGTTTGCGGCGAGTGACTCTTTGACTTTTAATATTGAAGGGGCGCCAGTGCAGCTTGGAGATATTATTATTGCCCGCGAAACTGTATTAGTAGAATCAATGCAGCAGTCTAAAAAAATTACAAATCATTTAAGCCATCTAATTATACACGGGATGCTGCATCTTATGGGGTTCAATCACAAAAGTCATCGCGAAGCCGTAAGGATGGAACAACTAGAAACAAATATTCTAGCGACGCTTGGGATTGATAACCCGTATGAAAGCCGTTTAACTAAAACTGAACTTTAGGTGGAAAATGAACCAAAAAGAGCCAACTGATTTTGCGTCGAATCGAGAAACTAATGCAAATATTACGTTTAGTAGCAAAATCAAAAACTGGTTTCGTGGATTGCATTTTTTGCGGCCATATAATGGATCAGCGCGGGAAACGTTTGATCGGCTTCTGGAAAATCGTGATGTGTCTGAGGTTCCAATTGACGCAGAAGAAAAAATATTGCTTGCAAATATTTTAGAGTTGAGAGGCAGAACCATTGCTGATGTTATGGTGCCTAGAGCTGATATCTTTGCTGTAGAAGTCAAAGCGGGACTCCAGGATGTAATTAACATAATGATTACAGAGGGCCATTCACGCCTTCCTGTGTATAGAGATAATTTAGATGATGCCCTTGGATTTGTTCATATTAAAGATGTTTTAGCTTGGTGGGATAGAAAAGAGAGCTTTTCATTATCCAGGGTACAGCGAAAGGCCCTTTTTGTTGCACCGTCCATGCAAGTTATGGAGCTTATGCTTGAGATGCGAACAACAAAATTGCATATGGCCCTAGTGGTTGATGAATATGGGGGGGTTGATGGCTTGGTCACAATTGAGGATTTAGTAGAGGAAATCGTAGGGGAAATAGAAGATGAACATGACCGGGAAGAAGAGCTAGATTTAATTTATGAATCTGAAGGTAGTTTAGTTGCAGATGCCAGATTGCCTATTGAGGATCTAGAGGCAAAATTGGACCTTATCTTTTCAGATGAAGAGCGTCTTGATGTTGACACATTGGGTGGAGCAGTTTTCACGTTAGCAGGACGTGTTCCTATTCGTGGAGAAATTGTTGCGCATTCATCTGGCCTGGAGTTTGAAATACTGGAAGCTGATCCGCGTCGAGTAAAAAAAATTCGGGTGTTGGCTCGAAAAGCAACTAATGAAACAATTGATACGGTAAAATAAATGTGAGCAGCAATTGTTGGAATAAGGTTAACCATATACGATATCGTTTCGGGTGCAGCAATCTTAAACGGCCAATTTTAAAGAAAGGTTGGAGCAGGAACGCCTTTGCTTTATTGATGGGTGTAGCCGGAGCATTGGCTTTGCCGCCATGGCATATTCTGCCGTTGTTAATCCCTGCTTTTTCTGGAATTTATTATCTGACAAAAAGCGCAGGATCAAAAAGACGCGCACTATTCGATGGCTGGTGGTTTGGTTTTGGATATTTTGGTTGCGGTTTGTACTGGGTTGGAGCTGCGTTTTTTGTTGAGCCGGAACTTTATGGTTGGATGGCACCATTCGCAATTTTAGCAATGGTAGCCGGGTTAGCGGTTTTTCCAGCAATGTGTTTGTGGGTTCTAAAAAGCTTGTTCGTTAGGTTTGACTTTTGCCTTTTGGGCGGAGTTGCAGGTTTTGCCCTTATTTGGGCAGCGTTTGAATGGTTGCGAAGTTGGGTTTTAACAGGTTTTCCTTGGAATCTCATCGGAACAGCATGGATGCCATTTGAGCCAGTACTTCAGATAGCATCAGTTGTAGGTGTTCTTGGGTTAGGCGCCTTCACAGTTTTACTAGCGTCTAGCCCGGCCTTATTATTTGATAGAGAAAGGAAATTGGGCGCTTTTTTTCTCATTCTTGCTTTTACGTTTGGTGCAAGTCTCTGGGGTTTTGGGGCATGGAGGCTATCCGCATACAAAGAAGAATTTGTTGAAGGGGTTGTGATGAGACTTGTGCAGCCAAACGTTCCGCAAAAACTTAAATGGAAGGAGGATTTGCGTCTATCCCACTTTCAAAAGCTTCATAATATGAGCGTAGCATCAATAGATAATAGCTCGCCCACACATGTTGTTTGGCCAGAAACAGCCGTTCCCTTTCTATTGTCTAATTCCCCAAAACTCTTAAAAGTGATTGGGACGATCGCACCCCCGGGGGGTGTTGTAATTACCGGAGCTCCGCGAACTGATGAAGATCTAGGACGGACATGGAATAGTATTCACGCTATTGATGCTAAAGGTGAAATCATTGCTACTTACGATAAATTTCATCTTGTCCCATTTGGGGAATACGTGCCATTGCGTGATATTTTACCGCTTACAAAATTAGTTGAGGGAAGAGGTGATTTTTCCCCGGGCCTGGGGCCTTCAGTGCTGACGCTTCCCAAGCTGCCACCAGTCGCCCCTTTAATCTGCTTTGAGGCGATTTTCTTTGATATCTTTAGCCTAGAATCCAATCAGCCTGATTGGATTTTAAATCTGACAAATGATGCTTGGTTTGGAGATACAGCAGGGCCCTACCAACACCTGGCGGCCGTGCAATTTCGTGCTATAGAATATGGTGTCCCGTTAATCCGAGTGGCAAATACAGGTATCACGGCAGTTGTCAATCCAATCGGGCAAATTGTCGCATCGACACCAATAAATAAAACTCAAATTATAGATACGGGTTTACCTAAACCGTTGCGTACTTCTCCCTTATTTTTGAAGTTTAAAAAATTTATTTCAATTGGGTTCGCAGGTGTTTTTTTTGTTGTTGGTATTATTTTGTTAGCGGTGAGGGAGCGAAAAAATGGCGTCAACCAAAATTGATAACAACAACACCGGTCAAGAAAAACCACCGTTAGATAGTGTTGCTAGTAAGATGCCAAAATTAAAATCGGAAAAACACTATAATCAATGCGCTCAACCTATTTTCCATGGTCGACGGAAAGCCTATAAATTATCCATAAGAAAAAAATTCCTAATCAATGAAGTGTTGCCTTCTTTTCGAATAAGGGTTCCACAAGATTCAAAAAATATAAATTTAGTAGATCTTTTCCCTAGTAAGCCTGAAGAACTTCATCTTGAAATAGGGTTCGGTGCGGGGGAGCACCTATTGGCAAAGGCAATCCAAAACCCTAAAGTTGGTTTCATAGGGGTTGATCCGTTTTTAAATGGTGTTGCATCATTGCTGAACGGATTAATATACAACAATGTAAAAAATATTCGTATTTTTGATGATGATGTGCGTTTGATTTTAGATTATTTTCCATGTGAATCTGTTAAAACAGTATACATTTTGTTTAATGACCCCTGGCCTAAGGTGCGCCACCACAAAAGACGTTTGGTGCAGGATGACATGATCAGAATTCTTGCTAATATCACGGTAGGTGGGGGGCACATCGTATTTGCTAGCGATCATGCGGATTTTGTGCGGTGGACTTTAAAAAAATTTACCAACAGTCCGTTCTTTTTTTGGGAGGCAGAATCAAAAAAAGACTGGTCTATCCGGCCGCGTGACTGGATTCCTACTAGATATGAAGAAAAGGCGCTTTTAAAGAAAAGGAAAATTACTTACTTAACATTTACAAGAACATCATGACCTTGATATTTTTAGGTTTAGGATATAAACTACACGTGAAGAATTTTTCTCGTTAGTCCTTGATGAATTGGGTTGATGAGGTGGGTGTTAAGCCCGCCTTTTTTTGTGTCAATGATAAGAAATCATAAAGCGTTATGAATGTATCAGTCCGTTGCATTGAGGCGTTGGTAGGGCCAGCTATCGAATCCATGGGTTTTCGTGTGGTTCGTATTTTAATGCTTGGAAATCGAAATTTAACGCTGCAGATAATGGTTGAGCCGATGCTAGATTCTTTAATGACTGTTGAGGATTGTGCGAATATAAGCCGGTCAGTCTCTGCAATATTAGATGTAGAGGACCCAATAAACGGTGATTATACACTTGAGATTAGTTCCCCTGGTGTTGAGCGCCCTCTAACTAAGTTTGAGGATTTTGAGCGATTTGTTGATTACAAGACAGAAATTGAATTGTTTTATGAGTTTAATGGTAAAAAAACGTGTAATGGTACTCTTCGTGGAGTGGTAAAAGATGATGTTTTAATTGAGACTGGCCCTGAAAATGGATTAGTCCGCTTGCCGTTTTCAAATATTTCGAAAGCCAAACTAGCGTCAACAGAAGTTCGTCGTGAGTCAGGAAAAGGAAAAAAAACTAATGACAAGTTCAGCAATCAATATAAGTGATGTTCGTGCTCGTCCTGAGCTTTTGCAGGTGGCTGATACTGTAGCTCGTGACAAAGGGATTGAGCGTGAGGAGGTTTTGGAGGCGATGGAGCAAGCTATCCAAAAGGCAGGACGCTCAAAATACGGCTATGAACACGATATTCGTGCAAATATTGACCGAAAATCAGGTGAAATTCAACTGGCTCGATACGTTGAAATAGTTGAAGATAATGCTGAAATTGAAAATGAAGCAGCCCAAATAAGACTTTCATCAGCAATTAAGCGTAAATCAGATGTCAGTGTTGGAGAATTTTTTGTTGATGCATTACCACCAATCGATTTTGGGCGAATTGCCGCACAGACAGCAAAACAAGTAATTGTCCAACGGGTTCGGGAAGCAGAGAGGGAAAGACATTTTGAGGAATATAAGGAGCGAGTTGGTGAGGTTGTCAATGGCATTCTTAAAAGAATGGAATATGGAAACATTGTAGTTGATCTTGGTCGTGCAGAAGCAATGCTTAGGCGAGATGAGGCAATCCCGCGGGAGCATTTTAATAATGGGGACCGCATACGGGCATTTATTCTTGATGTTCGGAAAGAATCGCGTGGGCCACAAATTTTTTTAACGCGGACACATCCCGATTTCATGGCACGTCTATTCACTCAGGAAGTTCCTGAGATTTATGATGGTATCATAGAGATAAAGTCTGTAGCACGAGATCCTGGGTCCCGCGCAAAGATTGCGGTAGTGTCTCATGATTCAAGCATTGACCCTGTAGGCCCATGTATAGGAATGCGAGGATCGCGTGTGCAGGCAGTTGTCGGAGAGCTGCAGGGAGAAAAAATTGACATTATTCAATGGTCAACCGATGACGCTACCTTTATTGTAAATGCGTTAGCACCCGCTGAAGTTTCAAAGGTTGTTGTGGATGAAGAAAAGAACAAAATTGAAGTTGTTGTTCCAGACGATCAATTGAGTCTTGCAATCGGACGAAGGGGTCAAAATGTTCGTCTTGCTTCGCAATTATCGGGGTGGGATATTGATATCCTTACAGAAGCAGATGAATCAGAACGTCGCACCAAAGAATTTCAAGAGCGTTCTAAAATGTTTGTTGATAATTTAGATGTTGATGACGTAATTGCACATTTACTTGTTACGGAAGGTTTTTCCTCGGTTGAGGAAGTTGCATATGTTCCTATTGATGACCTTGTTGCGATTGAAGGTTTCGATATTGATGTTGCAACCGAATTAAAGGGTCGTGCAGAAAACTTTATTGATCAACAAGAAAAAAGTTTTGAGGCACGCCGCCGTGAACTGGGTATTCAGGATGACTTGGCAGATTTAGAGAATATGTCTCCAAATCTGCTCATTGCCTTAGGGGAATCCGGAATAAAAACACGTGATGACCTAGCTGACTTGGCCGGGGACGAACTTCTTGAAATTATCCCGGAAGGGACTATCACACCGTCGAATGCCGACGAAGTTATAATGCAAGCAAGGGCTCACTGGTTTGCTGATAAAGAAGCACCTGAGGTAAATGAGGACAAAAACGCAGAGGTTTTTTCTGAACCTGATGGGGAGCTTGATAATTAAAACAATTTTAGGCAAAAACCTTAAGCTTTGGCAATAAGAAGAGACATTAACAAAGAAAGCTTTTAAAGGCTAACAATTCGTGCATTTGTCTAGTTTTGAGCGTAGAGTACCAATCCATGTGAGGGAGGCTAGGCCTGTTTAGAATAAATTTAGGGTATTTCGAGTTGATAAATAACCGTTTGGATTAAAGGTATGGATAAAAACAACAAGAAAGACGCAAATCGTCTAGCACTTGCTAAGCCTGAAAAGCTTCAACTGAAGAAAACGATTGAGACGGGAAAAGTTCGGCAAAACTTTTCTCACGGTCGGTCAAAGATGGTGACAGTTGAAGTAAGAAAGAAGCGCACATTTGTTCCCGTTTCTAAAGCTAAAGAACATCCAGAGCCGACTTCTTCTGATACACAGCAGGCACCTGTGACTTTGGGTGAGGAATCTGCATTAACCACGGAGGAAAAAGAAACACGCGTTAGAGCTCTAGAGGAAGCTAATACCGGCCCCGCGGTAGTTGATGAATCAACAAAAGATGCAAAAAAGCCTGAAGAATCTTTAATTGCCCCAATGGTGGAACCCAAAAAACTCGAAAAATCCAAGCTTAAACCCACAGTTGTAAATACCCCTGATGAAATAGAATTGGCGCTACTGGAGGAGGAGGGTCGCGGGCGAAGCCGTAAAACAGCAAAACCAAAAACTGAAAAGCTACCAGCAGGTCTAAGGCGGGCAGAGACTCGCCGTCGTTCGGGAAAATTGACAATAGCGGAAGCAGAAAGTTTTGAGGAAATCGAAGAAAGAACACGGAGTGTAACATCGTTCAAACGTAAATTGGAACGAGAAAGAGAAAAGCAGAGAGAACGGCTCACTGAAGGGGTAAAAGTGATTCGGGAGGTCATAATTCCAGAGACTATCACCGTACAAGAATTAGCGAACAGGATGGCTGAGCGTGGAGCGGACGTCGTAAAAGTGTTAATGAAATCAGGAATTATGGCAACTATTAATCAGCCGATTGACGCAGATACAGCAGAACTTGTTGTTGGTGAATTTGGACACAATGTAAAAAGAGTTAGTGAAGCAGATGTTGAAGTTGGTCTTAAGGGGATCGATGATGACGATAGTCAATTAGAACTGCGTGCCCCGGTGGTTACTGTTATGGGACACGTGGACCATGGAAAAACTTCTTTATTAGATGCGATCCGTGAAACAGATATAGTTAATCATGAGGCGGGTGGCATTACACAGCATATTGGAGCATACCAAGTCACCCTTAATTCAGGTGAAAAAATAACATTTATTGATACCCCAGGCCATGCTGCATTTACCGAAATGCGCGCGCGCGGGGCACGAGTAACGGATATAGTTATTATTGTGATAGCAGCTGATGATGGCATTATGCCTCAGACTATAGAGGCGTTTGACCATGCCAAAGCTGCTGAGGCGCCGGTTATTATTGCCATAAATAAAGTCGATTTACCTAACGCTAACCCAGATCTTATAAAAACGGAGCTTCTGAAACATGATATCCAGGTAGAGGATACTGGAGGAGAAATTCTTTGCGTACCAATTTCAGCGGCAAAAAAGAAAAATCTTGAAAAATTAAATGAAGCAATCCTTTTACAGGCCGAATTGATGGATTTGAAGGCAAACCCAAACCGTGCCGGGGAAGGGGTTGTTATTGAGGCAAAGATGGAGCAAGGAAAGGGCATTGTTGCCACTTTATTAATTCAACGGGGTACGCTCAGCGCAGGCAACATTTTTGTTGCGGGCACGGAATGGGGGCGGGTTCGTGCTATGTTTGATTCCTATGGAGTTCAGTGCACCTCTGCTCCCCCAACAATGCCAGTGGAAGTTCTTGGATTGAACGGGATGCCAGCGTCTGGCGATATGATGATTGTGGTAGATAATGAGGCTCGTGCTCGAGAGATTGTGGCATATCGTCAACGTGTAGACCGCCAAACCCGGGCTGCAGCTGCGGGTCGAGGAACGATGGAACAAATGTTTGAGCGAATTAAAGATGGAAAAACCAAATCAGTTGCCGTTGTGGTTAAGGCAGACGTTCACGGCTCTGTTGAGGCGATTTCTGGGGCGTTGGGTCAATTGAAAACAGATGAAGTTGAAGTCCAGATCCTTCACTCTGGTGTTGGGGGTATCAATGAATCAGATGTAACTCTGGCTCGCGCCTCCGAGGCGGTCGTTTTAGGTTTCAATGTTCGGGCAAACCCTCAGGCTCGTGAACTAGCAAAACGTGATGCCGTGGATATTCGTTACTATTCCGTTATCTATAATTTGACAGACGACCTGAAAAACCTTTTATCTGGGTTGTTGTCTCCTGACTTGACAGAAACTTTTTTGGGGCATGCTGAAATCAGAGAAGTGTTCATGGTTTCTAAGGTTGGTCGAATTGCGGGTTGTATGGTGACAGATGGAATAGTTAAAAGGGGATCAAGGGTTCGGTTGGTTCGAGATGAATTAGTGATTCACGAGGGGGACCTCAGTCAATTAAAGAGATTTAAGGATGACGCGAGAGAAGTTAAGGAAGGTTTAGAGTGTGGTATGGCCTTTTTAAATTATCAAGACATTCAAGTGGGCGATATTATTGAATGTTTTGAATTAGAAGCAACAGGTCGTAGTCTTTAAAAAGCTTTGCATTTAAAGAAATAGCTAAATATTGATTATGAAGTACACAAAAAAAAAAGAACCCACGCAACGCCAGTTGCGTATTTCTGAGACGATACGCCATGCATTATCTTGGGTTTTTAAGCGGGATATTGTTTATGATCCTGAAATAGTCGGGCGATCGCTAACTGTTACAGAGGTCCGCTTAAGTTCGGACTTAAAAAATGCCAAGGTTTTTGTCTTGCCGCTTGGTGGTGAGGGCTCTGACTCGCTTGTTTTAGCTTTAAACAGAGCAGCCCCATTTTTGTTGCACAAAATATCCTCTCAGTTACGTTTGAAGTCGTTGCCGAAACTTACTTTTGTTTTAGATTCATCCTTTGATCAAGCAAGACACATTGACGAGCTTCTTAGCAAAATAGAATCGCCAAGTACGATAAATGATCGTGAACGGTAGTTAGTTGTGGCATCAAAAAAACACAAAAACTTTATTCATGGATGGTTGCCCATTATCAAGCCAGTCGGAATAGCCTCTGCAGCTGTGGTTGCAACTGTCAAGAGGTTGACCGGGGCGCATAAAGTAGGGCATGCAGGCACGCTTGACCCACTAGCTTCTGGTATAATTCTGATTGCACTAGGTGCAGCGACAAAAACGGTTCCTTATGCAATGGAGCTATCCAAAACATACAAATTTATTGTTCGATGGGGCATATCTACAGATACGGACGACTCAGAGGGCTCAGTTGTCAAAAAGTCAGACGTTAGGCCAAATAAAGCCGATATTAAAACAGCATTAAAAATGTTTGTAGGCGAAACGCTTCAGACCCCGCCAATATACTCGGCTATAAAGATCAAGGGAAAACGTGCATATAAGCTCGCGCGGGAAGGAAAACCAATACTTTTGAAACCACGTACTATCTGTATTTCCAGATTAAATCTAGTTTCTATATTAGATGATAATAATGCTGAATTTGAAGTTGTTTCAGGTAAAGGGATGTATGTTCGGGCACTAGGTAGGGATCTTGCCTTGAAACTAGGCACATATGGGCATATAAGGCGCCTAGATCGGATTTCGATTGGACACTTTAACAAGGATAACTCAGTAGAGTATGAGTTTTTGAAACAAGAAATGCACGACAAGGGCTCATTTGTAAAAAATTTGCTAAAGCCAGTAGAAGCTGTTCTCGGGGACGTTCTACGTGTAGTATTAACCGAACGTGAGGCTCATAAAATGTTGTCCGGACAGAGCGTATCATTTGACCCGATAGCAAGACGATCTGAGCCACTTGACTTTAGTTCAGGAAGAGTAATCAGTGCCATGTATGGTGGCCGGCTTATCGCTCTGGGGAAGATAAATAGTGGGCATATACACCCATTTCGCGTTTTGAGTATTTGAAATATGGAGAAAAAAGATGTCAATAACATCTGAACGGAAACAAGAAATAATAAAAGATTTTGCTCGAAGTCCAGAAGATACAGGGTCGCCAGATGTTCAGGTGGCTATTTTGTCTGACCGGATAACAAAACTTACTGATCATCAAAAAAAGCACCCTAAGGACTTTCATTCGCGCCGGGGCCTTTTAATGATGGTTGGTCAACGGCGTCGTTTGTTGGATTATGTAAAGAAGAAAAACTTTGAACATTATGGGGACCTAATCAAGCGTCTTGGTCTTCGGCGTTAATCTGAACAGTTTGGTATTGGCTAGAAAAAGTGACTCGCTTTTTCTGAGACAAACATCAAGTAATCGATCAAAACATCTGTACATGGGGTGTAGGTGTTGCATGGAAGTTAAGGGAAAGATTTATTATGTTTCAAGAATATAGGAAGGAATTGGACTGGGGAGGACGCAAGCTCGTTTTTGAAACCGGGAAAATTGCTCGTCAAGCCGATGGCGCTGTATTAGTTACATATGGCGAAACAAAAGTTTTGTGTACAGTGGTTGGGGAGAAGCTTCCACGGGAAGGGGTAGACTTTTTTCCTCTTTCCGTTAATTATCAAGAGCGAACCTATGCTGCAGGAAAAATTCCAAGTGGATTTTTTAAACGAGAGGGTCGGCCTAGCGAAAAAGAAACATTGGTTTCCAGGCTTATTGACCGTCCAATCCGTCCTTTGTTTGCAGAGGGCTTTAGGAACGAAACTCAAATAATCTGCACAGTTCTTTCGCACGATCTTGAAAGTGATCCTGATATAGTTGCCATGTTAGGTGCATCTGCTGCGTTGACGATATCAGGACTTCCATTTTTGGGGCCAGTTGCCGGTTGCCGGGTTGGTCGTTGCGATGGCGAATATGTTCTCAATCCAACAATAAATGCAATGCTATCAAGTGATCTAGACCTAATTGTTGCCGGAATAGCTGATGGTGTGTTGATGGTTGAATCTGAAGCAAAGGAATTTTCTGAAAAAGAAATGTTGGATGCGGTAACATTCGGCCACAATAGCTTTCAGGCCGTTATATCGGCGATCATAGAGTTGGCGGAAGCATGTGCAAAGGACCCGCTTGAAATAGTGGAAAAGCCGAAGGAGGTTGATGACATCTCCCTGAGGATAAAGGAAATAGCCGAGCCGCAGCTACGTGCAGCGTATAGCATTACTAGTAAAGTTAAGCGTCAGGAAGCTATAGCAGTAGCGAAGAATGACGCAGGAGAACGATTAATTGATTCAGGAGACTACGAAGAATCTTTAATAGTCAATGTTTTAGACTCAGCTTTTAAATCTATAGAAAAGAATATTGTTCGGAAAGATGTTCTTGAAACAGGAAAGAGAATTGATGGGCGGGATACGGAAACCGTTCGTCCCATCGCTGTTGAAGTTGGGGTGCTTCCGCGTGCTCACGGCAGCGCTTTATTCACTCGTGGAGAAACCCAGAGTCTAGTCACGGCGACTCTTGGAACTGGTCAGGACGAACAACTAGTTGACGGATTAACGGAAAGTTACCGTGAACATTTTATGCTGCATTACAATTTCCCTCCATACTCTGTTGGCGAGGTAGGACGTGTGGGTTTTACTGGTCGCCGTGAAGTTGGTCACGGTAAGTTAGCATGGCGCGCCATCCACCCTCTTATGCCGTTAAAAGAAGAATTTCCTTATACTGTCAGAATTGTTTCAGAAATAACCGAGTCTAATGGCTCGTCTTCTATGGCGACAGTTTGTGGGGCATCGTTAGCCTTAATGGACGCAGGGGTTCCTTTGCCGCATCCGATTGCTGGGATTGCTATGGGCTTAATAAAAGAGGGTGATAAATTTGCAGTTTTATCTGATATAATTGGGGACGAAGACCACTTAGGTGATATGGATTTTAAAGTTGCAGGAACAGAAGGTGGTATTACTTCCCTCCAAATGGATATTAAAATCACCTCAATTACTAGCGAAATCATGGAAAAGGCATTAATGCAGGCTCGGGATGGCCGCTTACATATTTTAGGTGAGATGTCAAAGTCGATTTCTAATGCGCGGGATCAAGTAAGCAATAATGCACCACAAATCACCCAGTTAAATATCAAACCCGAAAAAATACGAGATGTGATAGGCGCAGGAGGAAAAGTGATTCGTGAAATATGTGAAGTTACAGGGGCAAAGATAGATATTGAAGACGATGGAAGTATAAAGGTTGCAGCTGTTGACCAAGAATCAGCTAGCAAGGCAATTGAATGGATTAATGAGATAGTTGCTGAACCAGAGGTAGGTGTAATTTATACTGGGAAGGTGGTTAAAATTGTAGATTTTGGTGCATTTGTAAATTTTATGGGGTCTAAAGACGGTCTCGTTCATATATCTGAGTTAACTGATGGTCGGGTCGATAAAGTTACAGATGTAATACAAGAGGGCAATGAAGTTAAGGTAAAACTTATAGGAATAGATGATCGTGGTAAGGTGAAATTGTCAATGCGTGCTGTTGATCAGACAACTGGAAATGACATATCACGTGAAAGAACTGCGAAAAGGAAATAATGCGTGCAACATTTATTTTTAGTCGAAAATCTATAAATTAAATGAGATTTGGGTACCATATTCTCTCTAAATCTAATAACATTGCTTTATTATAATATTTTGTGTTTTTGAATGGTTGCGTGTCTTATAATAGCAATAGATATAATATAATTACTGCGTAAGAAAAGCGGAGTTGCAATTTGAAGCCGAAAAATAGTTTCACCTACGATGACTTAATTCAGTGTGGGAAGGGTGAACTCTTTGGCGCAGGGAACGCACAACTGCCATTACCACCGATGCTTATGTTTAACCGTATTACAAACATTGTAGATCAAGGGGGGACATTTGGAAAGGGAACTGCGGAGGCAGAGTTTGATATATCGCCGGACCTTTGGTTTTTTAGTTGTCATTTTGATGGAGATCCGGTGATGCCAGGATGTTTAGGGCTAGATGCTTTGTGGCAGTTAGTTGGATTTTTTCTTGGTTGGGGGGGAGCACCGGGTTATGGGCGTGCTTTAGGTGTTGGCGCAGTGAAATTTTCTGACCAGGTAAAACCTGATGCAAAGTTACTATCCTATAAAATTGATATAAAACGAATAATAAGTCGACAAATTACGCTTGGTATTGCAAATGGAACTATGCTGGTTGATGGTCGTTTAGCATATGAAGCGTCTGACTTGCGGGTCACGTTGTTTAAAAGCGAAGACAATAATTGATGAGGCAGCCATGAAACGCGTGGTTATTACTGGTATTGGGATTGTGTCTAGTATTGGCGGGAACAAGGAACAGGTAACAAAATCCCTTCACGAAGGTCGATCAGGTATCGTGTTTTCTGAAGAGTATAAAGAAATGGGGTTTCGGAGTCATCTGCATGGCACACCTAAAACAAACCTTGATAACCATGTAGATAGGCGTTGGCGACGCTTTATGGGCGATGGAGCTGCATACAACTTTGTTGCGATGAAAGAAGCTATCGAAGACTCAGGTTTAACTGAATCAGAGGTTTCAAATGAAAGGGCGGCTTTAATAATGGGGTCCGGAGGGCCTTCGACGTCAAATCAGGTAGAGGCGGCAGACCTAGCTCAAAATAAGGGCCCAAAACGGGTAGGGCCTTTTATGGTCCCAAGGACCATGTCGTCTACAAATTCTGCGACTTTGGCAACAGCCTTTAAAATCAAAGGATTAAGCTATTCAATTAGCTCAGCTTGTTCAACAAGCGCTCATTGCATCGGGAATGGCGCAGAGTTAATTCAGCTTGGAAAGCAAGACATTGTATTTGCGGGTGGGGGAGAAGAATTGCATTGGACGTTATCAGTGCTTTTTGATGCTATGCCTGCGCTGTCATCTGGTTTTAACGATACCCCAGAGCAAGCATCGCGCCCATTTGATTCAATGCGTGATGGATTTGTTATTTCGGGAGGTGGGGGTGTTGTTGTTCTGGAGGAATATGACCATGCAAAAGCAAGAGGGGCAAAGATTTATGCTGAAGTTGCTGGTTATGGAGCAACATCTGATGGCTTTGATATGGTTCAACCTTCTGGCGAAGGAGCTGTGCGCTGTATGCGAATGGCAATGCATAATTTGGATGTGCCTATAGATTATATTAATACCCATGGAACCTCGACCCCAGTTGGAGATCAAAAGGAGCTAGAGGCAATCCGAGAGGTTTTTGCTGATAGAAACCGTGTGCCAAACTTTACGTCAACTAAATCTTTGACGGGGCACTCGTTAGGAGCGGCAGGTGTTCAAGAAGTTATATACAGCCTCATAATGATGGAAAAAGGTTTTATTTCGGCGTCAGCTAACGTAACGGATCCTGACCCAACTTTGCATGACATGCCAATAATTACGGAACTGATGACTGGTATTGCCCTAAATTGCGTCATGTCGAATAGCTTTGGATTTGGGGGAACGAACGCGACACTTGCTTTTAAACGCCACGATCTATGAATAATCTTATTTTAGAGTTGAAATAAATGACTATTAATTATCAACAAACATCGGCCTTAGAAACTTTAGTTGAAGGTAGACTTATGCGTGGCAAAAAGGGACTGATTATCGGAGTCGCAAATAATAAGTCAATTGCATGGGGTATTGCCGAAGTGTTGGCACACCACGGTGCCGATCTTGCATTTACATATCAAGGGCCTGCGATAGAAAAACGTGTGCGCCCCCTTGCTGAATCTGTTGGGGCTGAAATTATTGAACCCTGCGACGTTGAATGTGCGGAAGATTTAGATCGGGTAATTACTGTTGTGGCTTCTAAGTGGAGTAATATAGATTTTCTGATTCATGCTGTAGCTTACTCTGATAAGGATGAATTAAAAGGACAATACCTTGATACAACGCGAGCAAACTTTCTGAGGACGATGGATGTTTCCTGTTATTCGTTCACGGCTCTGGCAGGAAAGGTTGCAAAGCTTATGCCGCATGGTGGCAGTATGATCGCTCTGACATTTGCGGGGTCGCAGCGTGTTGTGCCAAATTATAATGTAATGGGCGTTGCAAAAGCTGCTCTTGAAGCAAGTGTCCGATATCTCGCTGTAGACCTCGGGCCTCAAAACATTCGAGTGAACGCAATATCAGCTGGACCGATGCGAACACTTGCTGGAAGTGCCATTAGTGATGCCCGCCATATTTTTCGTTGGAGTGAGAAACACTCTCCGATGAAAAAAAATATTGAGCTTTCTGATGTCGGTGGTGCTGCACTTTATCTAACGTCTGATCTTTCACGAAGCGTCACTGGAGAAATTCACCACGTGGATGCGGGGTATAATATTGTTGGCTTGCCTGCTCCATCAGTTCTCAAAGAATAACTTAAACAGGATAGGATATATTTTATCTCAATTTTGAGAATTATTATTTAAGAATGTCAAATTACAGGTAATGTAGAGAGATACTCAGATGCTCCCGCCTAAATCTCCGTTGCAAATATTACGCAGTGCGGATTTGCGCCCCACGCGCCAGCGCCTTTCGCTTGCTAAAATGCTGTTTGTTGAATGTGATCAGCATGTAACTGCTGACTGGCTATATAATAAGGCTTTGTCTAATGGAGTAAGCGTCTCTTTGGCAACAGTCTACAACACACTTAATCAGTTTACGAAAAAAGGGTTGTTGAGGCATATTATAGTTGATTCAAACAGTAGTTATTTTGATACAAACACAAATCATCACCACCATTTTTTTTTCGAAGGAACAGGCCAATTAAAAGATATTCCTTCCGATGTAATTAAGATACATGGAATTCCCTTATTACCGGATGGTGCGACTATAGACCGTATTGATATCATAATCCGTGTTCGTTAGAAGATAGATTGAGCTTGACGCCAGATTTTTTATTTTAGAATCGTTCAAAAGTATTGACATTCGTACTGGATAGGCCCATATCCAGACCGTGTAATTTTATTGTTTATTAACCTTGGCGACAAGGGCTTAGATTAACGAAACCGTCAGGAGACTGAAATGCCTGAACTAAAAAACTCTAAAACAGAACAAAATCTTAAAGATGCTTTCGCTGGCGAATCCCAGGCCAATAGACGGTATCTGTATTTTGCGCAAAAAGCCGACGTTGAGGGTTTTAATGACGTTGCTGCTGTTTTTCGATCCACGGCTGAAGGAGAAACAGGACATGCGCATGGCCATCTGGAATTCCTTGAGGAAACTGGAGATCCTGCAACAGGAGAGCCAATTGGTCCCACAGGGGATAATTTAAAAGCTGCTATTGCAGGGGAAACCCATGAATACACAGACATGTATCCTGGAATGGCTAGAACAGCTAGAGAAGAAGGATTTGATGAAATTGCCGATTGGTTTGAAACGTTGGCAAAGGCTGAGAAATCGCACGCTGGACGTTTTCAGAAAGCTTTCGACACAATGGAATAAATTTCGCGTATAAAGCGAAGCGAGTTTTCTATTGGGGGGGCTACGATAGCCCCCCTTTATATTGGTGATTAATTGATTGACTGGCGACAGGAGCGAGAAAATGCGGGAAGGTAGCCTGGAAGCGCCGATTAGGAAGCCAATCAAATGGGAGACGCAAGACTTTTTTAATGAAGAAAAATTGGATGTTGAACTGCGTCGTGTCTTTGATGTTTGCCACGGGTGTAGGCGGTGTTTCAATATTTGTGAAAGCTTTCCTCGCTTATTTGATTTGATAGATGAGTCCGCTAATGGTGAATTGGATACAGTTGATAGTGCACATTTTCCCCAAATAGTAGAAGCCTGTACTTTATGTGATATGTGCTTTATGACAAAATGCCCATATGTTCCTCCGCATGAATTTGACATCGACTTTCCGCACCTTATGCTCCGCTTTCGTGCGATAGAATTGAAGAAAAATAAGGTTTCTTGGATAAAGAAGCGGATTTCAGATACGGACTTAAATGGAAAGCTGGGTTGTTATTTCAGTGGAATTTTAAACAAGTTTCTTGAATGTGGAAATAGAGTAACGCGGTCAATTTTGCAGACGTTCCTTGGGATTCATCAGAATGCAATTTTACCAACATATGAGGAAAAACGCTTTACTGAACAAGTTCGCCAGAGTGCAATCAAACCAAACAATACTGTGCCAGCGAAAGGTAGAAAGGTTGTGATGTATGCAACTTGTTTTGCGGAGTATAATAATTCTAAAATAGGGTTAGCTGCCAAAGCAGTTTTAGAAAAAAATGGTGTTCAGACTGAAGTGGTATACCCAAAATGCTGCGGGATGCCTCAGCTGGAGTATGGAGATTTAGCCGGTGTTGCAAAGCGTGCTGAAGAAATATCTGTTATTTTAAGAGACTGGATTGATAAAGGTTATGACATTGTAACTGTAGTCCCTTCATGTGCCTTAATGCTCAAATTTGAATGGCCCTTAATTTTGCCAAACAATCAAGATGTAGAGAAACTTTCAAACTCAGTTTATGATATAACTGAATACCTAGTTGATATTTCAAAAAATGAGGGTCTAGCAGAGGGCATGTCACCAATTGGGGATATTACTGTACATATTTCCTGTCATTCGCGCGCCCAAAATATCGGACAAAAGGGCGCTGAAGTATTGCATAAAATACCTGATACTCAAGTCACGGTTCTTGACCAATGCTCAGGCCATGGCGGAACCTGGGGAGTAATGAAAGAAAACTATGAGGTCAGTTTAAAAGTAGGGAAACCAGTTGCTCGAAAGGTTTCGAGAAATATAACAGAGAATATTGTATCGGAGTGTCCTCTGGCACGTGATCATATATTACATGGCTTAGAACTATTAGTTGATACGCCCCCAACAATCAGTATAGCCCGACACCCAATAGAGCTAGTAGCGCAAGCATACGGTTTAAATGGCTTTGGAAAGCAGGGAAATTTGTAATGGCTAATTACAAACTTACTCGTGAAGATATTATGTCTATGTCAGAGTATAAAAGAATTCGGAATGAACGCCGTCAAGAAATCAGAGCGATCAAACGTGACAGGCGGCTAAGTTGCGGCCCAGATGCAACTTTTTATTTTGAAAATTACGAAACAATGCATCACCAGGTTCATGAGATGCTTTTTATTGAAAAAGGAGGCGATAGCCAGATTGAAGACGAATTAATAGCATATAATCCTTTAATTCCAAATGGACATGAGCTTGTTGCTACGTTGATGTTTGAAATTGCGGACCCGATCGTTCGGGCAGCTACACTTAGCGAGCTTGGCGGTGTCGAAAAAACGATTAGTCTTCAATTCAGCGCCGAAAGTATTTCTGGAACTCCTGAGAACGATATTGACCGAACCTCCTCAAAAGGAAAAGCATCTGCGGTCCAGTTTGTGCATTTTTTATTTTCGCAAGAACAAATTAAAAAATTTAAAGAACCAAATGCTCAGCCGAAAATAGCAATTGCGCACCTAAGATATAACCATAGTGCGTTCATGCCAAGTAGTATACATAAAAGCTTGATTGGTGACTTAGACTAGCGCTGGTTCATTTTACAACTTCATTTTTACCAACGCCCCAAATTTCAGCCCGACGGAGCCATCCGCTCACTCCTTTTACACTAATACGGCACCATCTAACATCCGATGGGCAGTAGTCCAATTTAACAATGAGGCCTTCTTCGAGCCGGGCAATAGCGCGGCTCTCGCTCGTTGGCTTGTTTCTTAAAGTGCGTATTCTACCTGTTACAATCAATGTTCGTTTGTTGGTAAGCATGCTTTGGTGAACCCAACCTTTCGTTCCTTCCCAATCTCGGATAAGTCGCCAAGTGTGATAGTTTTTTATAATTTTTACCGGGAGTGCTTTGCGATGAAAGACTAATTCAACAGGATACCGTACCCCTGGGCCTGTGCGAAGATTTACTTCATTAGCACGTAAACTTGCAAAACGGGGGGGCAATTCAGTTTTTTTTGTTTCAGCAAGAACCTTTATGCCCGCAAAAATATTTATGGCAAACAGAAACCCCAATATATAAAGATTATTCAAATGCTTCATCGTAAATGGCTGAGAGTTAAACAGTTAATTTGCACGAGAAGTATATGCCGTTTAGACAATAATCGGTCAAGGGGCTAGACAATTTGTCTTGATATTGGTAGGCGTTAGGATGTTCAGTTGGGAGTAATAAGATGGCAAATCAAAAGCCGGTTGTAATTATAACTCGAAAATTACCGGATTCTATAGAAACAAGAATGATGGAACTTTTTAATGTTCAATTAAACTTGACAGATCAATCTATGAACTCAGACCAACTCATTGATTCTATAAGAAATGCCGATGTTTTAGTGCCAACAGTTACGGATCACCTTGATAGTGAGATTATATCTCAGGCGGGAGCAAAACTAAAGTTAATTGCCAACTATGGTACTGGGGTTGATCATATAGATTTGGAGGCAGCTCGCAAAAAAGGTGTTACTGTCACTAACACACCGGATGCTTTAACCGAAGACACAGCAGACATGACCCTAGCTCTTATGTTGGCTGTTCCCCGTCGCCTTACTGAAGGGGAACGGCTTCTTAGGGCGGGGGAGTGGAATGGGTGGGCACCAACTTCTATGCTTGGACATCGGATTTACGGTAAAAGGCTTGGTATTATCGGTATGGGCCGAATCGGTCTAGCGGTCGCAAGACGTGCAAAAGGCTTTGGGCTCTCGGTCCATTACCATAATCGTCGTCGTTTGCATGATGAGATTGAACAAACGTATGAAGCGACGTATTGGGAAAGCTTGGATCAAATGTTAGCGCGGGTTGATATTATTTCAGTGAACTGCCCTCATACTCCTGCTACGTATCACCTGCTTTCGGCTCGTCGACTAAGGTTACTCCAATCACATGCTGTGATTATTAACACCGCGCGCGGTGAAATCATAGATGAAAATGAATTGACAAGAATGCTTGTAAACCATGAGATAGCGGGTGCAGGGTTAGATGTTTTTGAGCATGAACCGGCTGTTAATCCAAAAATGCTAAAACTTGAGAACGTTGTTCTTCTTCCGCACATGGGCTCTGCAACCTACGAGGGTCGAATTGATATGGGGGAAAAAGTATTAATAAATATTAAAACGTTTATTGACGGGCATATCCCTCCGGACACTGTTTTACACGACAACACTTAAAGGCTGAGACAATCTAAGCCAGTTTTTATATCAAGCTCTAAATCTTCTATGTCTTCAAGGCCCACTGATAGTCGCAACATACCATTAGTGATGCCGAGGGATTTCCGCTCTTTTTGCGAAAGTCTTTGATGTGTTGTGGTGGTAGGATGCGTAATTAAGCTTTTCGAGTCTCCTAAATTGTTAGAAATTTTTATAATGTCTAAATTTCGGATAAAATCGAAGGCAGATTTTTTTCCACCGCGAACCTCAAATGTAACTATGGTCCCCCCTTTTTTCATTTGTTCAGTTGCTAGATCATGTTGAGGGTGGGTAGGATGTCCTGGATAGAGTAGTTTAGATATTTTTGGGTGATTTGATAATAAAGTTGCTAACTTTGTCGCGTTTTCAGTAGCTTTAGAAACGCGTAAATTCAATGTCTCGAGCCCTTTGAGCAGAACCCAGGCGTTAAATGGAGATAATGCAGGGCCGGTGTGACGCATCCATGGCAAGATATTATTTGTCAGGAGGCTTTCGTTATTTGAGAGAATAGCTCCCCCAAGGGTACGGCCTTGCCCATCAATATGCTTTGTTGCTGAGTACATTACGATATCAGCGCCCAGGTCTAATGGTTTTTGCAAAAGCGGGGAGGCGAATGCATTATCAACTATCAAGCATGCACCGGCTTTGTGCGTCAGCTGAGAGAGAGCAGACAGGTCGATAATATCTAGCGTTGGATTTGAAGGTGTTTCAACAAAAACACATTTTGTTTTAGTCTTTAGGGCATTTTTCCACTCGTTGAGTTCTTTTCCATCAACCAGTGTGGTCTGAATACCATACCTTGGGAGGAGCTCTGTTATAATAAACAGGCAAGAACCAAATAGAGCTTTTGAAGCAACCAATCGATCACCTGAAACTAGTTGTGAAGCAAGAATTGAAAAACACGCTGCCATGCCAGATGCTGTTGCAACGCACCAATTGGCACCCTCAAGCTTAGCCAGTCGATTTTCAAACATAGTTACTGTTGGATTAGAATAACGTGAATAGACATAGCGTAGGCGGTTACCTTTAAAGGCTTCTTCCGCATCTTCCGGGGAGGGATAAACATATCCTGAGGTTAAGAAAAGCGCCTCAGAAGTCTCAAAAAACTGTGATCTCAATGACCCTTCATGAACCAATCGGGTGGCTTCATTCCAGTTTTTCTTATTTGAATTCATACGTTTAGTTTCATTTTTTAAAACCAACCTATATGGAAGAAGCTTAATTCTACTAATTTTCCTTTAAGAACCATATTACACATTTTCTTTTATACATAG
>PBKU01000056.1 GCA_002722175.1 Magnetovibrio sp. | reverse complement strand
TACGGTATTAAAGAATTAATATATAGGCCCTAAGCTTAAATAACAAAAAAGAGTGTTAGGCTGTAACTTGAGAAAACTAGTAATATTATTCGGGTTGTTTTTGTTGGGTGGTTGTGCGCCCCCAGTTCCTGTTCAGATAGCGTCTTGGATTTTAGATGGTGTGTCATTGGTCGCAACACAAAAATCTGTTACTGATCACGGAATTTCGATCGTCGCGCAACAGGATTGCGCGCTATTTCGTGGATTTACTGATGGGTATATCTGTCGCACCTGGGAAGGAGAGCCTAGTGATCTGTTTGCTTATTGGGAAGAAAAATATTTTGGTGATCACACTGGGGCTAGATTGTCAGACAAACACGGCGACCAATATGCACTCTGGGAAAAAAGCAAACCAATGGCTAAAAATAACTTCATATTAGAGTTTTCGGAAAACATTTTTGATAAATCGAATCTTTATAACGCCCATCTAAGCAATGAGCTCTATCAAAGGCACCACGGTTTTTCATACTGGGAAAAACACCAAATAAATGACGTTGAAGATAACTTTGTTCAGACTGCAAACGTACATGAAAAAATGTCACGCACTGGTCTGCAAAAAACGAATGTTTTAATGGCGGCTCTCCCGACGCAACAATTTAAAGCTGATAATCTGAGCATAGCTAAAATTTATCCGGATCAGTTTGTTGCAGAGCCAAAAGGCCATATTACAAAACGTCAAACAAAGGAAAATTATATTATTAATACTAAACCTCAAAAAGTTTCTAAACTAACCTTGCAACAATCTGCCTCAGGAAATAAGAAAAAGTTAAACCAAGCAAAAAAAGAAGAACCTTCCCCGGGTTTTTATCTTGTGATCGGGAGCTTTCGTAATGCTACTAGAGCACACAAATTAAGTGAGGCGTATTCAAACCTAAAAGCTGATGTACTTGCTGCTAGGTTAAATGACAGAATAACATTTCGGGTTGTTGTCGGTCCATTCATGAGCCGTCAAGAATCTTCTATTCGGCGGGCGCTTTTTAACGTTGGAATAAAAAAACCTTGGGCAATAAAAGTAGAGCCCGGAGACTGGATAAGCACGGAAGCTAAAGAGAATAAACAGCTAGCACTAGTCCCAGACCGAATGTAACCTAAAAAGCAACCCCTATCTCCCATCTACTTAGTATTAGGTAGGACTTTTTTTAAAAAATAATTCTCGTATAAAGTCCTTCTAAAGCTAAAATACCCTGAAATACTACAAAGGCAATTTTACCCAATTCTATAGTGAGTTAGACTTTATAGTGTTGACCAAAACCCAGGTTCTGAAATGCAAAGTGGAGTTAATATTAAAAAAAGGACGCGCAAACTAGCCTTTGCAGGATGGCTGCTCCTACCTTTAGTTTTAAGCTGGCTTTTAGCAACCATATTTTCCTTAAATATTCTGTGGTGGGGACCAACTTGGTTCACATTTGCAGTGCTCTACATGGTACTTTACTTCCGTTGGGTAGCATCAAAAAAAATCCCAAGCGATCAATCAGACGTGGTTGGTAAATAGAGAATGTTAACTGCTTTAAAAGCTTTCTAGTAAAGAAGAACAGTATATTATTTTAGCACCTTAGTTTTAGTCTAGACAGACTAAAAACGTTTTTAAACGCTAAATCCTTTTCATACATTGTATGCGTTCTCTTAAACTATTACTGTATCCTATTATTTTCTTTCATCTTTGCACCAAAAATTAATTATAAAATAATGTCTATAATCACAACCACCGAACAACTTGCAAGCTTTTGCGAACGCCTCTCTAACGTCGATTATATTACAATTGACACTGAATTTATTCGAGAAAAGACCTATTGGGCAAAACCCTGCTTAATACAAATTGGCCACAATTCCAAAGCAACAGCAATTGATATACTAACAGCAAACCTTGATTTAACACCAATATTTCAATTAATGCGAAACAAAAAAATAATGAAAGTCTTTCATGCTGCACGCCAAGACCTTGAGATTTTTTATAAGTTAATGGGTGAAATTCCAACCCCTATTTTTGACACACAAATATCGGCCATGGTATGCGGTTTTGGTGACTCAGTAAGTTATGAAAACCTGATCTTAAAGCTCTTTAATAGACCAATCGATAAAGCTTCTAGATTCACTGACTGGGAGCGCCGTCCCTTAAGCCAACGCCAAATCGATTACGCACTGGCGGACGTCACACATTTGTGCGAAGCTTACGAAAAGCTATTGATGCAAATAGAGCTTTCAGGTCGACAATCGTGGTTAAAAGAAGAAATTGATGCATTAATTGCACCTTCAAGCTACGAAAATAACCCTTATGAGGCATATAAGAAAATAAAGTCAAGAAATCCTGACCAAAAAACAATGGTTGTTCTTCGGGAGTTAGCAGCGTGGCGAGAAAATATCGCAAAACAAATAAATATTCCGCGAAATCGAATCATAAAGGATATGACCCTACTGGAAATTGCACACCAAAGGCCCTTAACTATCGAGGAACTAAAGTATACGCGTGGGCTTCCTCCCAAATCAATACACGGAGATAGGGGCAAGGAAATTATAAGCGCGATTAAATTGGGATTAAATTTACCGAAATCAAAATGGCCTTCTCCCCCTAAAAAAACCAAGTTACCTCGCGGCGTTGGCCCGATGACAGATTTACTCAAAGTATTGCTTAAAATGCGTTGCGAAGATCATGGGGTTGCAAGCCGCCTTGTTGCATCAGCATCTGATATCGAACTTATTGCTGGATATGGAGAAACAGCAGATGTGAGTGCGCTCAAGGGTTGGAGGAGAGAAATTTTTGGGAATGACGCTATACGACTTTTACGAGCTGAAATTGCGCTTGCTGCAGGACAGTCAAAAGTCATGACCGTCGACCTGCCGAAGATCACAAATAATAAGTGATTAAAATTACTTCACGCAACAACATTGCAACCTGCCAACCGATTCATCCCCAGCTATCGATAAAAACAAATTAGTTTTTCAGAAGGTTCCTGGGTACATGCCACCATCGATAACTATATTCTGACCTGTAATAAAACCTGCTTGTGCCGAGCACAAATATGCGCATAAATCACCTAACTCAGACGGCTTGCCAAAACGTTTTGCCGGGATGGTCTGTATCTTATCTTTTCTTACTTTGCCAACTAATTTCTCCTCCTTTTCTGCCAGGGCCTTAAGTGTTTGATCTAAACGATCTGTTTGAAATGGTCCAGGTAAAATTGAGTTGATTGTCACGTTATGACAAGCCGTCTGGCGTGCTAACCCTGCTACAAAACCCGTAAGGCCAGACCGGGCCCCATTTGACAAGCCTAAGAAATCTATTGGAGCCTTAACAGCGCTTGAAGTAATATTAACAATTCTTCCGAACTTTCTTTCTATCATTCCATCTAAAGTAGCCTTAATAATAAATATTGGAGTTAACATATTTGCATTCAAAGCGGCAGACCACGCATCGTATCCCCAGTCTCGAAAGTCTCCAGGTGGTGGCCCTCCGGCGTTATTAACTACAATATCCGGTTCTGGGCAAACTGCAAGCAACGCTCTTTGGCCTTCAATTGTAGTAACATCACATGCTACGCTATTAACGCTTCCCCCGCCAATTCGACGGATATCAGTCACCGTCTTCGCAAGCACTTCTGGCGACCTAGCGCAAATAGTAATATCAACACCTTCACGGCATAAGGACTCTGCACAAGCACGTCCAAGGCCTTTGCTTGAAGCACAAATAAGTGCTTGTCTACCTTTGATTCCTAGGTTCATTTTCACCTCTAGCTTTTTTAATTATCCACGCTCTTTTGCTTGTTATCTAAAATCTCACGCACAAACGGTACGGTAATTTTCCTTTGCAAGTGTAATGCAGTTGAATCGAGAATAGAAACTTGCTTCTGAATTCCTTCGAAAGAGCGGTCTATTCTTGGCAAAAGATATTTAATTACGTCAGAATCGATACGTAACTGCCTGTCCGAAAAAAGCTTAACTAGTAAAGCTGCAACCAATCTATCGTCTGGCATTCCAATTGAAACAACCTGGACAGCTCTAAGTCGCGAAACTAAGTCTGGAAGGGCAAGTTTCCATCGCCCGGGAGGGTTGCTTGAAGCAATTAAGAGATGTCCTCCAGATTCTTTTAGCACGTTGATAAAATGCAAAAATAGTTCTTCAACCTCCATGCATAATTTTTCTTCGGCATTATCTATCACAAAAGCAGTTTGCACTTTCATTGCACGCCGCAAAGCATGCTCCAACTTATTTACAACGATCGGGTAAGGTTTTGCTATATTAGAAAAAACATTTACTAAGTGTGATTTTCCGCACCCCCGTGGTCCGGTAAGAGCAATTATAGGCTCTGGCCATTTTGGCCAACGATCAATCCACTGAATTGCTTCCGAATTGCATGGTGCAACAATAAAATCATCACCGCTAAGGCTTGGTCGGTGCTGGAAATGCAATGGAAGCTGGAGGCTGGAAATCACTTCAGCTCCTTATGGTTATCACTCCCTCCTTGAAAAAGAGTGCTTTGAAGATACCGTTTTAGCCAGAATCTAAGTAATACACCTACCACTGACGCCACCGGAATTGATAGCAAAACCCCTGTAAAACCAAATAAGGCACCACCTGATAACATTGCAAAAATTATCCAGATTGGTGATAATCCAACGCGACCTCCCACCAACCAAGGAGTCAGAAAATAGCTTTCTGTGATAGCACCTACAATCATTATAACACTAACAAAGGCTGTGCTAACAAAGCTATCAAATTGAGCAAAAGACATAGCCATAGCGATGACAAAAGCGACAGTCCACCCAATAAATGGTATAAATGCTAGTATTCCCGCAAACACGCCAAGTAAGATTCCGGCTTTTAATCCAACTATAGTTAGTAATGCACCGTAAAATACTGCAAGTAATACACAAACTGTAGCTTGGCCGCGAACGAATCCAGCCATTGTTTTATCTACTTGTTGGGCCTGCGCGCGAATAGTTTCAGCTGAATCAAGAGGAAGCCAGGAATTTACTTCTGCGACTAATTTGTCCCAATCACGAAGCAAATAAAAAGCCACCAAAGGGGTGATAAAAACTAACGATAACATATTGAAGATTGCTAGCCCGCCACTCAGAATGCTAGTCAAAAATGTTGAGACCCAGTGAACAGCCATACCTACTTGGGCCGTTGTTGCTTTTTTTAGCTTTACAAAGATATTGCTTTCTATGTCGCTTTCAATACTTACAAGGATAGGATCTATCCACGTTCTTAGGGAATCAAAAAATATTGGGAGAAGTCGGATTAACGTTAAGATTTGCTCATGAAGTATTGGTATTAATAAAAATAAAATACTTAGGAACAAAAAGAAACAACCAGTAAGAGTACAGAACGTAGCGAGTGTTCGCGATACGCCGGTTAGTTCGAGGCGATCAACAATTGGATCAAAAAAATACGCTATAACCATTCCAACAACAAATGGAAATAATATGCCACCTAAAAGATGCAGAAACAGCCCAGTTGCAAAAAGTCCACCAAGCCATATAAGAAAACGCCAACCTGGTGTCATGCAGCTAAATCTCTATTATGTTTTTCAGTATTTTCTTCCTCAGACAACGTCTTTACCGTTAAACCGGTTTGTCTATTACTTTTCTTTTCAAGTTTCACGGCACGTGTTCCCCAAATCATGACATAAGAGATCCCTGATATAACTGTGGTAAAACCAACCGCCCAATGCAACATTTCACATAGCCACAAATAGTTGATATGGTAACCGTTTACATAAAGAACGACCCCCGCCAGTATTACTTGAAGAAGCGTGTTTAGCTTACTTACCCACAGGGGATCCATAAAAAGTGACCGAGTTAATGTCTCAAAGAGAATAGCGCCCCCGACAATCAACACGTCACGAAAAATGACAAGGATGACGAGCCATATAGGTAAGAAGCCTTGATGTCCAAGTGTAAAATATACCGAAACTAACAATATTTTGTCAGCAAGTGGGTCAAGGTACATACCAAGTTGTGTTACCAAATCAAACTTTTTTGCTATGATACCATCAATAGCATCACTCATCGCTGCTACAAAAAAAATCCAAAACGCTACCGCTAGTTCGCCTGACAGAATAAACCAAACTATAGACGGCATAATTAACAAACGGGAAATAGATATTAAATTTGGAATATTCATCTTATCCTAATTAGTAACATTTGGGTTTGCAGGTATCAAAAGCCATTCGTCATTATCCTGAATTAATGATAGATCCTCTTGGGCCAAAGCCAAAACTAATTTTTTTACTTCCCCAAGAAATTGCAGATGAAGCCTTATTTCCCTAAGCGAAAGAAATACAAGGTCAACATCGCGGAGAATTTTTATACGGGCTAATAATTCACGCATCATCAGCCAGTCATCAAGATTATTAATCGGCACGGTAACATTTAATGCTGTTTGCTTATTAAGTCCAACAAGGTTTCCTTGCTTCCAATTATATTCCATTTTCTCGACAACTTTATAGACGGCCCTCGATAGAGTGTCTTCGACGGTTTCATTTTTTTTGCCTTCAACAATGACTTTAAAAAAATCCCTGGCTCCAACTACGCCATCCCAATTACCTTCTATTTCTATATTTTTTTCTAATTCAGAATCGAAAATTCTCGCAACTAAAACTGCTGTGGTCCCAACTTTATAGCGTTTCCCAATTGCTTCAAGTCTTGACACATCACGACTTAAGGCTTGCTCCGCCCCAAGCAATGCAACATCTTTGAGGTCTCCTATAGGGACAATTATTGGTACAAGGGAAGGTTTCGCTTTGTATTTTCGCCAAGCCTGACGCCATAGATTAGGGTCATCCCACAACATTATTGCACCACCACTAAGTAAAACTGGTAGCACTAAAACAGGCTTGCTAACTGTCTCGGCAAAAAGGATTTTATGTTCTTCAAACATCCTATGCATAGCTTCTGGTTTGAAGCGGAAATTCAATTTCGCAATGTAACGAACCTTGGACGTTTTTTCTTCAGATACAGAAAAATTATGTATGTAATTTGATATTTCCTCAGCTGAAAATTGAGCGAATTGTTCGTAATCTGTCCGAATCGTTAATTTTGAGATAAGACTACTAAAAGCCCGCGCCTCTCCTTCTTTTATAGCGCGGTTCTTTGCCTCAGCTGCTGAGTTTGCTGTAACATCTACAATGATTTCCTCAATATCAAAAACATCCCCGAACAAAGGTTGTGTCAAGCCGGTAGAGAACATAGTTAAACTAAATAAAAAGATAGTTGACCAATAGCTACCAGGCCTTAGTTTTCGTATAAGTCCAAAGTTCATGCGCATAGACATTGAAAACCCTTATCTTTGGCTTATTGTCTGACTCGCTGTCTTATCGATCATAGACTATTATCCTTAGAGAACAGAGAAAAGAGGGATGAGGAATTAATACATTGGTCAACAAGGAAACAAAAGAGTCAAGAACCAACAGACTGAATTACAAAAAATCTGGTGTGGATATTGGCGCAGGAAATCAATTAATAAAAACCATAGAACCGCTTATAAAAAAAACGTCTAGGCCTGGTGCATCAGGAACAATTGGGGGGTTTGGTGGTCTTTTCGATTTAAAACAAGCGGGATTTGATGATCCAATACTAGTTTCAGGAAGCGATGGGGTAGGAACAAAACTAGTTGTAGCTGCTGCAATGGGTGAGTATGAAAGAATTGGTATTGATCTTGTTGCAATGTGCACTAACGACGTAGTTGTACTTGGTGCTGAACCCCTATTTTTTTTAGATTATTATGCTACAGGAAAATTAATAATTGATTGTAGTGTTTCGTTAATTAATGGCATTGTTCAAGGGTGTTGTGATGCTGGCTGTGCTCTAATTGGCGGCGAAACTGCAGAAATGCCTGGAATATATGGAGCTGACAAATATGAGTTAGCAGGATTTTGCGTTGGTGCAGTTGAAAGAACAGCTATTCTTCCAGGCGAAAATATAATTGAAGGAGATATTGTTCTGGGGCTTGCATCAAACGGAATCCATGCAAATGGCTTTTCGCTCGTCAGACACATTTTTTCTGAGACGTGTGATTCCTATTTTTCACCAGCCCCTTTCAAGCCTGATAGACGGATTGGTGACGTCCTTTTGGACCCAACCCGGATTTATGTTAAATCTTGCCTCAATGCCATCAAGACAGGTCACATTAAAGCTCTAGCTCATATTACTGGCGGGGGCATCATCGAAAACTTACCTCGCGTGGTTCCAAGTGGAAACTCGATAGTAATCGATTGCGCAAGTTGGAAAATTCCTGAAATATTTCATTGGCTAAAAAACAAAGGTGATATTGAGCCAATCGAAATGTTTAGAGTTTTTAACTGTGGGATTGGCATGGCTGTGATTTGCACGCCTGATAATGTAACAGAATTGACCAACTGCTTTGAAAATGCTGGTGAACACGTCTTTAAAATTGGCTACATTAAATCTAATGCAGGCTTTGCAGAGACAATTCTAAATAATTGTGATGAACCATGGCAACAAAAATAGCTGTGATTATTTCTGGTGAGGGTAGCAATTTACAGGCTCTAATAAATGCTTGCGCAGATAAAGAGTTTCCAGCCAATATTGTTCTCGTAATCTCTAACAATCCAGAGGCAAATGGCCTAAAGAAAGCCGACGCTGCCGGTATTCAAAGAGAAATTATATATGAGGATCGCCATTCTACTCGCGAAAGTTTTGATGAAGAAATGACTGACTATATGAAGTCGGCCGGGATTGATCTAATCTGTCTGGCTGGGTTTATGCGACTTTTCTCACCAAAATTTGTAAACGACTGGCAAGACAAAATTATCAACATTCACCCCTCACTTCTCCCTGCTTTCAAAGGGCTAAATGTACATTCTCGCGTACTTAAAATGGGAACTATGTTCTCTGGTTGCACTGTCCATTTCGTGCGGCCAGACGTCGATGATGGGCCAATCTTAATTCAATCAGTAGTGCCGGTTTTACCAAATGATAGTAAAGAAACACTAGGAGCACGAGTGCTGGCCCAGGAACATATTATTTATCCTATGGCTGTTCGTTGGATCGCTGAAAATCGGGTAAAAGTGGTTTCTTGCCATACAGAAATTCAAGGGTCGATAAAACAACCACACTCTGTAATAAACCCATATGAAAATAGCTAAATGCACTAACCAACTATTTCCAATTCGCTAAAAAAAAAACTAATTTCTTTTTTTGCATTTTCTGCTGAATCTGAGCCATGCACTGAATTGGCTTCGACATTTTCTGCAAAATCTCTGCGAATTGTCCCTTCTTCAGCATTAACAGGGTTGGTTGCTCCCATAATTTTGCGATTTTCAGCAATAGCGTTTTCACCTTGTAATACCTGAACAACGACCGCCCCTGAAATCATAAAGTTGCATAAATCGTCAAAAAAAGCTCTCTCCTTATGAACTTCATAAAAAGCTTCAGCTTGATTCCGAGTCAGCCATATTTTTTTTTGAGCAACGATCTGAAGGCCAGATTCCTCAAAGCGAGCATTTATTTTCCCCGTCAGGTTTCGCCGGGTCGCATCCGGTTTTATAATTGAAAGTGTTGTTTCAACTGCCATTGATAACTCCTACATGAATAACTCTCAATACTTAAGCTTGCAACACTCACAACCTGTCACGAGTTATAGCTAACTAAAATTACTTTAGCGTTACTCACGTTAGCCCACTATATAAATGATCAGCGTTCTCTCATCTATCCAAGAATTCACGACTTGTTTTTCCAAGAGCCTTCTTCATCTTGCTGCCAATACGTTAAAATATGTCCGGCTTTTTTATATTCGCTCCAATAGCCCCGAGCAGCTTGTACTGCAGCCTCAGCCCTTCCATCGAATAAATTAAAACATCTTTCAAAATTCTCTATATTCGACGATGTTGTACCATACAACAAAAACAAAAACTCTGCACTGTTTATATTTAGATCCGTACTGGTTAGCAAGATTGGATGTTCACCTGACGCTGCATCATCGCAAGTGCCATGTGGTAGCCACGAACTAGGATCATAACTCCAAAGCAAATTATCTAGAAACGAGGCACGCTCTTCAGAATCGACCAATACTAATGTTCGTTTTCCAGTGTTAAAAGATTTCTGCAGTAACGTTATAAGCACATTCTCGAATGAACTTTTATTTATATGATAAAACGCTATTGTTGTCATAACCTAATCACTGACGAAAATTTTCCAAAATGGTTTTTATAGAATAAGTTAACGTATTCCGCCTGATATAGAACTGTATTTACCGCCAAACTGTTTCGATTTTAAAGTTCTTGAAACTATTAATATCGAATTTTAAAATAAAACTTACAAGAAGCACTAACGTGTGAGTAAGCAGAAAAGTAAACGGATCACCGATTCTTTGGCTGAAAATCACGGCTCTAAACTTCGACTTGATCAAACACGCACGTTAAGCCCTATCAAAGATTAATAACGATTTACTCGTAGTATTGTTTAATCAAATACTCAAGGAGTTGAACACCATACGCTGTACCGCCTTTAGGAACTGTCGCCGTATCTTTTTTTGACCAAGTAACGCCGGCTATATCTAAATGTGCCCAAGGTGTTTCACCAACAAATCTAGCAAGAAATTGAGCAGCCGTTATTGATCCTGCACCGCGGCCTCCAGATATATTTTTGATATCGGCAATATCGGAATCAATTAGTTTGTCATATTCCTCCCCAAGGGGTAAACGCCATAACTTTTCGCCAGTTGCTTCTCCTGATTTTAATAGGTTCTTAGCAAGTTCATCGTTATTAGAAAACAACCCAGCACGTTCATACCCCAACGAAATAATTATTGCTCCCGTCAGAGTTGCTAAATCAACTAAAAATTTTGGTTTATACTTTTTGTTTACATAGTGCAAAACGTCACAGAGGACCAATCGACCTTCTGCATCTGTATTCAGAACCTCAATAGTCTGCCCAGACATCGACTTAACAATATCACCAGGACGTTGCGCGTTCCCGTCTGGCATGTTTTCTACCAAGCCAATGGCACCGATTGCGTGTGTCTTGGATTTCCGTAAAGCTAATGTTTTAATAAGGCCGGCAACAACACCTGCACCGCCCATATCCCATTTCATATCCTCCATTCCACCTGCAGGTTTTAGTGATATTCCCCCGGTATCAAAACATACACCCTTCCCTATAAAAGCCAAAGGCTTATCATTTCTCTTTGATTTTCCCTCTAATCCATCCCATTCCATGACGACCAAGCGTGCTTCACGCGAACTTCCTTGTGCAACGCCAAGAAGCGCACCCATGGAATGTTTCTTCATGTCCTTTTCAGTTAATATCGAAACCTTAACACCAAGTTTTTTCAGCTCTTTCTTAACCCGAAATGCAAACTCTGCCGGATACAGAATATTTGCCGGTTCCGTCACCAAGTTCCTGGTTAAGAACACCCCATCAACTATAGCGGCTTGCCGTTTGAACATCTGCCGTATCTTAGAGGAGTTTTCACTATGGATTATCAGTGTCTTAAGTATCGGTAGCTTATCTTTGTTCTTTTTTGTTAAATATTTGTCGAATCGGTATGAACGAAGCATAGCCCCTAATGCAAACTGAGTTACCGCCTCCTCCGGGGGATAACGGCCTCTACCAAAGGGCTGAATAGACACAGAAACTTTTTCTGCAATCGTCTCCACTTGCTTTGCTACTATGCCACCGACATCTTTCAGCACAGTTAAGTTTGCCTTGTCAGAGGCCCCAAGTCCTACCAGGATTAGCCTTGTAATCTTTGTGCCATGCGGTTCAATCAAGGTGAGTTCCTCGCCTTTTTTTCCTGTAAAACCGGAGACTTTAATTGCTCGCTTAACCTGCCCCTTTGTAGTTTTATCAAATGATGAGACTAACGAACTTAATTTTCCAACCTCAGGTAAAACGAAAACCAAAACGCCAGAATTTGGAAGGGGTTCAGATGCAAAGGATACTTTCATTAATCTCCTCCGATATTAAATATATGTTATTTACTGCTAAACTGTAATGTTCTCAAAAACAAGATAAAAGGCACAAACACTATTCATGCAACCGGGTGCCCAGAGTGCTTGACGTTTTTATTGTTCGCTCTATCTCATCCAACGAAACTTTTCCAGCCTGAGACCGATTAAGTATCCAGAGTAGTGCCGCAGGCAATGTAAATACTATAGCGCTAAAACCAAACAATATTGACAGAACTAACGCAGCATCATCAGGAACACCTATTGTGCTCATAGCAATAACCATGGCAGTTTCACGAACACCCCAGCCAGCGATCGAAATAGGCATTGTAGTAATTAGCATAACAGGTGGAATGAGAATTAAACAATCTAACCAGGTTAACTCTAGATCGAGGCTTACGCCCAAACCGAAAACATAAGTGGAAATGCACACATGTGTCAAAACCCCCAAACCAATTGCTGCACTCAGTGACTTTGGATTAAAAAAAATGGAACGAGTATCTGAGGCAAGGTACGTCAACCCTCTGAAAATCTTAAATTTTTCGAATGACGATGGAAGCCGATTTAAAAGACTCAAAAAAACAATACCGACTACCAGGCCAAAAACCAAAGTCGGGAAAATTAAGATTACCCATTGCTTTGTGATTGGATCTAATTTTGGAATAAAGCCCGGTAGGACAAGAGTACATAGGACTGCTAAACCTGCTAATGTCACAATTCTTTCTATCATTACACCATTAATGGCCTTAGAGAGGGAAAGTCCCCGCTTATACGACATAAATATTCGCACTGCATCACCTCCAACGGAAGACGGTAATACTTGGTTAAAAAACCCGCCAATATAAAAAAGCTTTACAGTATCAAAAAATTTTAAAGGTGCTCCTATTGCATTAAGAACAAATCCCCACCGACCCCCACCAATCGCGATTTGCACTACAAAAACTAGCAACACAAATAATAAAGGCCAAAACTTTGCGGCTTTGGCGCGGTCAAATGCAATGCCTAAATCAATTTGGTCGAACAAAACCCAAATTAATAAAAAAGAAACTAAAAATTTAACCGATATTAAAAGGTACTTTTTCATGTTTATGCATAAGATTATAATAACGCACCTTACCCCTAAATCTTTGAAATAGAGCATGCCTAGGTGGAATTTTTGTTTCTTATATAGGGTTAAACACCACCTGCAAACTTAACGTATTCGGATCGGTACCCTTTTACGCCCCCAGTTACCAGGTTTTTTTTCAAAAACTCCGGGTATATGTTCCCCGCAACTCTTACAGCTAGCTACTCCATCACCTCTCACTTTAATATGCCACCCTAAAAGTTGATGCCAATCACGACCAATAACCAACTCACCACAATTGTGACACCAAGTTGAAGCAGTCTGCTTGTGGTGAATATTTCCTGTATATACGTACTTGATACCTTCATGAAGGGCTATTTTTCGCGCCATTAGCAATGTGGATGGCGGTGTGCGCGATTTTTCAAGCATTTTATAATCGGGGTGAAATGCAGTAAAATGTATTGGCACTTCAGAGCCCAGATTCTTTACAATCCATTTTGACATACGCTCAATTTCTCTAGGGGAGTCATTCTCACCAGGAATCAAAAGGTCAGTTAGTTCAATCCACACCCCCGTATCATGCTTGAGGTATTTCAGGGTATCTAAAACAGATTCTAATCTCGCAGTACACAATGTTTTATAGAAAGTCTCAGTAAAGCCTTTCAAGTCTACATTCGCAGCATCCATATAAGAAAAAAATTCTTTCCGTGGATCTGGACAGATATAACCAGCAGTAACTGCAACATTCATAATTCCGAGTTCTCTGCAAGCACGAGCTGTATCAACTGCATATTCCATAAATATAACCGGATCATTATAAGTATAAGCAACAGCTCGGCTGTTTGTCTTTAATGCTACATTAGCAATTACTGCAGGTGATGCCTTGGACTGCAGTTTATCAAATTGGCGCGATTTAGATATGTCCCAATTTTGACAAAATTTGCATGTTAGGTTACAGCCAGCCGTCCCAAAACTTAGTATTGGAACGCCTGGTAAAAAATGATTTAACGGTTTTTTTTCAATAGGGTCGATGCAAAACCCGCTAGACCGACCATAAGTTGTGAGAACCATTTGATTGTTCTGCCTAGCACGCACAAAACAAAGCCCCCTCTGTCCTTCATTAAGCCTACAAAATCGAGGGCATATGTCGCATTGAATTTTGTCACCCTCTTTGTGCCAATAGCGCCCAGGGAAGCCATCACTAACCTTCTTGATTTTATTTTTTGCATTTTTCTCTTCTGGCATCATAGCCTTACCCCAAATCTTAGAGTACAATAGTACAAACTAATCTATACCTAAATGAAAGAATTAAAATGGGTTCAGTTAGAGAAGCAGCAGTAGCCGGTACGTTCTATCCCTACACTACCAATGAACTTCGTTCAGGTATCGAAAAATTCCTGCTTGGGAAAAAAACAACCAAGATATTGAAACCTAAAGCTATTATTGCTCCCCATGCAGGATATGTATATTCAGGATCAGTTGCAGCCTCAGCTTACGTACACTTAGAAACTATCGCACACAATATATCCCGAGTAATTCTCCTAGGACCATGTCATCGTGTTCCAGTGAGAGGCCTTGCTATATCTTCCGCCGATTTTTTTCAAACTCCGTTAGGTGACATTCCGGTAGATAAACGTGTACAACAAAAAATTCTATCTTTGCCACAAGTCCAACTATGTGATGCTGCGCATGCAATGGAGCATAGCTTGGAAGTCCATTTGCCATTTTTACAAGAAATACTTGGTAACTTTCTGCTTGTACCAATTGTTGTTGGACAAGCTAAACCTAGTGTGGTTGCCTCTGTTCTAGACCAATTATGGGGTGGGCCTGAAACATTTATCGTTGTTAGCTCAGATTTAAGCCATTATCTCGACTATAAAACGGCTCTAGATATTGATCGTCAAACTTGTTCCGCTATTGAACAAATGGCGCCAGAAAAAATTCGTGACCATGGTGCTTGTGGACGCTACCCTATTGGGGGGCTGTTGCATATTGCAAAAGCACGCGGCTTGAAAGTGAAGACTGTTGATCTCCGGAATTCTGGAGATACTGCTGGCCCAAAAAACAAAGTGGTAGGTTATGGTGCCTGGGTATTTTTTGAAAACAGACTAACAGACAAAAGACGAGTAATGAAACGACAAAGGAGACCAGCTACATCAAATAGAAGAATGCAAGCATCAACAAACACCCAAAAAGCAGATCATTTCTGTTCAGAAACAAAAGATATGCTTGAAGAACATGGAGAAACACTTGTCCGATTAGCGGCAAAGTCTATTTTAATTGGCCTGAAAAAAGGGACGTTAGCAAGCTTAGATATTTCGAGTTTTCCAATGCGACTGCGGCAAAAAGGAGCTTCTTTTGTAACGTTATACTTAACTGGCAATCTTCGTGGCTGTATAGGGTCGCTCCAAATGCACCAACCGCTTGTTGCTGATATTGTCAATAATGCCTTTAAAGCAGCATTCCAAGATCCTCGATTCAAAAGGGTTTCTGTATCCGAAGTAAAAAATCTAGAGATATCTATTTCATTGTTGTCATCACATATTCCTTTTAGAATAAATGATCAGTTGGATCTCTTAAAGCAACTCCAGCCTAAAAAAGATGGATTAATTATTCAGGATGGGGCACACCGAGCCCTTTTTCTACCTACTGTATGGGAGCAAATACCTGAGCCAGAACAATTTCTGCTTCACCTAAAAAAGAAAGCTGGCATGAACCCAGACCAGTGGTCGAACAACTTTAAAGCATGGCGGTTTGTGACAGAGGAAGTGACTAGTTCGGAGCTTTCGTTAAGTGGATCGCTTTGGAAAAAATAAACCTCCAATACTATTAGCTGCAGATAGGAAAAAAATATACTTACCCTTGGGGTTTTCTTTCTAACCTAAATAGATTAGAGAAAATAAATCGGTATCAGTTAATTTTGTTTTCAAAAAGAAGGTCGCTAAATGGTCATTGGTATAGGTCTTAGTACAGCCGAGGAAATATCTCTTATTGCTAAAAGGGCTGGGCATGAAATTATGAAAGTTTATAAGACAGGTTTCACGGCAGTATTGAAAACCGATCACACTCCAGTGACTAAAGCGGACCAGATTGCAGAAGAAATCATAATTCACGCCATTCGTGAAGGCATAACATCAAAATGGCCAATCGTAGCAGAAGAATCTATTTCAAAGGGAAAAATACCAAAAATTGAAAAGACACCATTTTGGTTGGTTGACCCACTTGATGGAACAAAAGAGTTTATCAAGCGTAATAACGAATTTACTGTCAATATAGCGCTAATCGATAATGAAGAACCAATTCTGGGTATTGTACATGCTCCAGCAAAAAACATTTCTTACATTGGATTTAAAGACGGTGTTTTTCTTCAGAAGGGTGATGAAGACGGTGTAGCAATTTCTGTTCGGACACCCCCTAAAAACGGATTGACTGCTGTACTGAGCAACAGTCATGCTAACGCCAAGAGCGTTGATTATTTAAAAAATTACCATCTTGCGAAAACAACCAATACTGGTTCGTCATTAAAGTTTTGCATGATTGCAGAGGGTTCAGCAGACATTTATCCGCGGTTTGGACCAACAATGGAATGGGACACTGCAGCGGGGCATGCAATTCTTAAATTTGCAGGAGGAAATGTTTTAACAACTGCAGGCACGCCACTAAAATACGGGAAAAATAATTTTAAAAATCCTTATTTTATCGCTCTATCTCCAGATTGCGAACAATTTATAAATAAGTGAAAATATTTCATCGTGAACTCTATTGGTCATAATATAAAAGTGGCAACATCAGAAACTATTAAGGAAGCATCCATTTTGCTTCGAAACGGTAAGCTAGTAGTATTTCCAACAGAAACTGTTTACGGTTTAGGAGGTGATGCTACCAATGAACAAGCGGTAGCAACAATCTTTTCAGTAAAAAAACGCCCCGCCTTCAATCCACTCATTGTGCATACCCATAATATTGAAACAGCACGAACAATATCAATCTTTGATGACCGAGCAGAAAAACTTGCTAAGGCATTTTGGCCGGGTGCGCTAACACTAGTTTTGCCACGACAAAAATATTGCAAGGTATCACTGCTAGCAAGCGCAGGGCTTAATACTATTGCTATTAGGATCCCTGCACATCCTATTGCTCTTAAACTAATAAAAGAATCAAAATGTCCAATCGCAGCCCCTAGTGCTAATCATTCTAGTTCAATTAGCCCAACGCATGCTATGCATGTCATAAGCTCTCTACCTAACGTCGACAAAGGTGGGCCCGCTCTCGTTTTAGATGCTGGGCAATGTAAAATCGGAATAGAATCTACTGTAATAGATTTATCAAGCACCCAAGCTGCACTCCTTCGTCCGGGTGGAATTGTTACAACAGACATAGAAAAAGTGATAAACAAAATCAGTTTGTCACAAAAATTCTCTTCAAAACCCAAGGCTCCTGGAATGCTTGCAAAACACTATGCTCCTTCTATACCTCTACGTATGCATGCTTCAGACAAAAGGCCAGGAGAATTATTATTGGCCTTTGGCCCTAATGCTCCCAACACTGCCAGTGCTAATTTAAGTGCAACAGGCAACTTAATTGAAGCAGCTGGGAATCTCTTTGCGATGCTCCATGCACTTGATGACGATAAAGCTTCTGGAATTGCTGTAATGTCAATACCAAACATAGGCCTCGGCGAGGCGATTAATGATCGTTTGTATCGAGCAGCGTCAGGTTTTTTGCCTTCTAGTAGTTAGCAAACCAACCTATAAAAATACTAGTTTTAGAAATAACACAGAGTTTTTGTCACGCTCATATGTCGAGTGCAAAATTAAATGTTTTAGACGAGACAATGAGGTCTTAAACAGATAAAAACATTGAATTTCTTTTTTTGAGTTTTTAAAGGGGAAGAATCTGTTTGTTTCCGTAATAGTTGAAAATAGGATTTTTGTTGTACACTTCCATTCAAAATATATAGCCCGCATATTAAATTGGTGTCATAAAACTATTGGATTGGCGATTTAGATATTCAGATGACTAACTCTGCATACCAGAAAATTCGAAATATTGTTGGCCCTACAGGGGTAGTTGAAAAAAAGCTTGATCAAGAAAAGTATCTTACTGAATGGCGCGGATACTGGCGCGGGAGTTGTGATCTGATCGTTCGACCAAATTCAGTTGATGATGTATCGAGCATCGTTAAGATCTGCAACAATCAGAGTATACCTATAACTCCTCAGTCCGGAAATACTGGACTCGTCGGAGGGGGTGTGCCATCTGGTGGAATTATCCTTAGCTTAGACAGAATGGACAAAATACTTAACGTTAATGTATCAAATTCTACTCTCACTTGTGAAAGCGGTACAATTTTAAAAAACGTTCAAACAGCGGCAGACTCGGTTGACCGTATTTTTCCACTGAGTCTTGCATCTGAAGAAAGCTGCTTAATTGGCGGAAATCTTGCTACAAATGCCGGTGGGGTACATGTGGTGCGTTATGGAAATATTCGTGACTTAGTCGTTGGTTTAGAAGTCGTGTTACCTAATGGGAAAATATGGAATGGGCTCCGAAGCCTCAAAAAAGATAATACAGGCTATGACCTAAAGCACCTTTTTATAGGAAGTGAAGGCACATTAGGTATAATAACGCGATGTATATTAAAATTGTTTCCAAAACCGCAACAAATTTCAACCGCATTTGTTGCTGCAAAATCTATTGAAAAAATTATCAAGCTTTTCCTTAAATTTAGTAAATTTGCAGGCGAAACTCTTTCTGTTTTTGAATATATGAATTCCTTATCGGTTGAAATCGCAACCAATAGCATAAAAGGCAACCGGTATCCATTCTCAGCTTTCTACCCCAATTTTGTTCTAGTAGAGCTAACAAGCTCAAATCAAAACAATGAGCTTGCCCTCACCATGGAATCAATTCTTTCAGATGCCATTGCCGACGGTACTATACTCAATGCAGTACTTGCAAAAAGCATTGAACAGAGGTCTAATTTTTGGCGAATTCGTGAAACAATTCCTGAAGCGCAAAACTTTAAAGGGGCATCGATTAAAAATGATATTTCGGTTCCTATATCAAATGTCCAAAAATTTATTGAAGAAGCCGACCAAGCTACAAGTCAAATAGTTCCTAATATTAGGCACATATCTTTTGGTCATATAGGAGATGGAAATATACATTATAATTTAAGCCAACCAACAAATATGGAGAAAAACACGTATCTAGAAAAACGTAATGTACTTGTAGAAAAAATTAACACTATCGTACAAAAATTAGAAGGGTCCTTTTCAGCCGAACATGGCATCGGACTTCTAAAGAAAAATGAATTAACACGATACCGTTCAAATGAAGAAGTTGAGCTTATGAAAATGTTGAAAAAAATGCTTGATCCTAGTGATATTATGAACCCTGGAAAACTTCTCTAAAGCAAATGAAAACTAGGTATTCGCATTCAGAATCAAGAAAAAATTATGTCCACTGCGCTAAAAGCGCAAACAAACATCTGTGCGATCTAATTGTTCCCCACAATATAGCCCTTTGAACCTTTACGAAATACTATTTATTAAAAAACTACTATATCAAACTCTATACATCAGGGTAGGTATCAGATGTAATTATTCAAAATTACAAATAACTCGTACTATTTAGTTTCCTTAACTTGCGCGTAAAAACTCTGAGCGGATATCCGACGATTTCTGGAAAACTCGTCACTTTCTAACTCTCTCTAAAATTATTCTGAAGTTACACTTTAGCCAATACATTTTTGAAAAAATAAATTTTCTTAATTTCTTAGGTTGCCATGTGTATAGGGAAACTCTTATATCATATATTAGATAACTCCCTATATTGTAGGGTAGCTCTATGCATTACAAAGGTAGTTGTATTTACGAAATCAGGGAATAGATAAATGCTCTCACTTTTATCGCCTGCAAAAAAGCTTTCTTTTGAAGAATTACCATGCACTAAAACTTTTTCTCAGCCTAGTCTTCTAAAAGCGTCAAAAATACTAGTTAAGAAGGCACGTAGTTTGAGTAGAGGCCAAATTGCAGAAACCATGAATTTAAGTGAAAAGCTTGCGGACCTAAACTATGCTAGGTTTCAAGCATTTCAGTCACCTTTTGATTTATCAAACGCTCAACAGGCGATACATGTATTTAAAGGAGATACATACGTCGGCCTAGATGCTTCAACGCTTTCCGAACGTGATTTAGGCTTCGCCCAAAAACATTTGCGAATCTTATCAGGGCTTTATGGTGTACTTCGCCCACTAGATCTAATTCAACCATATCGACTTGAAATGGGAGCTCGGTTTAAACCTGATGGCTTTAACAATTTGTACGACTTTTGGAATAAACGGATTACGCCCGACATTAATAGTACACTCTACGACCATTCAGACAAAACAATAGTAAATATCGCTTCACAAGAATATTTTAAATCCGTAAATATCGAGAAGGTGGCTAACCCAATTGTCACTCCTATTTTCAAAGAAATAAAAAATGGGCAAGAACGCACACTTTCGATATTTGCTAAGCGTGCTCGCGGAATGATGGCACGTTTTCTTGTAAAAGAACGAGTTGATCGGTCGGACGGAATAAAAGACTTCTCTTATGGAGGTTACAAATACCGGCCTGAACTATCTTCTAAAGATTCACCGGTTTTTACCCGCCCCCAACCCTAATTTTTTCTTGGGAGAAAGGTCTTACTCCCCTTAGCATAGACAGTAATATGTTTGGAGACAAATTTAATGATCCCTTATTCTGCCCCAATTGATGAAATGCTTTTTGTAATGAACGAAATTGCGGAACTTAAAGAAGTGTTCGATCTACCCGCTTTTAATTCAATGTCACCAGACTTAACAGAAACTATTTTAGAGGAAGCAAACAAGCTTGGATCAGCGGTACTTGCCCCACTAAATCAAACTGGTGACATCAATGGCTGCACTTTTCAAAACGGTTTGGTGCACAGCCCTGAAGGCTTTAAGGATGCCTATTATCAATTTGTTGAAAACGGTTGGAATGGAGCCTCTTTTCCAACGGAACTTGGTGGCCAGGGGCTTCCGTCGTTAGTAGGAACAGCGCTCTCAGAGATTTGGTATTCAGCCAATATGGCATTTGGTCTGTGCCCACTTCTTACCCAAGGTGCAGTGGAGCTGCTTCAAGTCCATGGCTCAGCAGATCTAAAAGCAAAGTATTTACCAAACCTAGTATCAGGTAAATGGACTGGGACAATGAATCTGACGGAGCCGCAAGCAGGAAGTGACCTTTCACTTATAAGCACTAAAGCTCTTCCTTTTGATCAAAAATATAGGATTTTTGGCCAGAAAATCTATGTTACATATGGGGACCATGACTTAGCTGATAATATTATCCATATGGTTCTAGCTCGGTTGCCTGACGCACCTGAAGGCATAAAAGGCCTCTCGCTTTTCTTGGTTCCAAAATTCCTACAAAACCCTTCCGGTGGAGTTGGTCAACGCAATGATATCCGTTGCGCATCTATTGAGCATAAGCTTGGTATAAATGCGAGCCCAACTGCTGTAATGGTATACGGAGAAAATGACGGGGCCATTGGCTTCCTAATAGGAAAAAAACACCACGGTATAGAGTATATTTTCACAATGATGAATAACGCTCGTTTAACCGTTGGTCTGCAAGGTGTTGCTATCGCTGAAAGAGCATATCAGCAAGCAAGGAACTATTCTTTTGAGCGAGTTCAAGGCCGTTTACCAGGGCAAAGAAGAGAGAAAGGTGTTAACATAGTCCACCATCCCGACGTCAAACGAATGCTTCTTTCGATGAAAGTAAAGGCAGAAGCGACACGAGCACTCGCGTACTACGTTGCAAACCGGATAGACACTGCTACCCATCACCCCCTAGGCCCAAAACGTAATGCTGCCCAAGCTCGGGTTGACCTATTAACCCCAGTGGTAAAAGCTTGGAGCACAGATAACGGTTTTGAAGCTGCTTCCACTGGCATTCAAATACATGGTGGCATGGGATATATTGAAGAAACAGGAGCAGCTCAACATCTTAGGGATGCTCGTATCAGTCAAATATATGAAGGAACAAACGGTATCCAAGCAAATGACTTGGTCGGCAGAAAGGTTGCCCGGGACAAGGGACGTGAAGTTTATAACCTTGTTGACGAAATCATTATTTTTATTGACGCTTCATCCATCGCACGCTCTGAACATACATTAATCCTCTGCAAAAACTTAAAAATCGCGATAAAAGAATTGACCAGATCCACAGACTGGATAGCAAAAACGTTCATTGAAAACCCTGACTATGTTTCTGGAAGCGCTGTACATTATCTAAAGCTATTGGGAATAGTTGCCGGAGGTTGGTTAATGGGCAAAGCTGCAATGGCGGCTGAACAAAATAAAGACAAAAACCCAACTAAAGTGACGTTTCTCAATTCAAAACTATTATCCTGTAGATTTTTTGCTGACCACTGCTTAGTTGAGGCACCAATGTTATCTGAACTCCTCATAAATGGAGATGCCGCGCTAAACTTACTAGAAGAAAGTCATCTAAAATAATTTTACAAAAATGCCAATACATTTTTTGAACTGAGCACCAACTAGAAGTCTTCCAGGGAAAACATTGTAGATCAGTGGTGAAATTCACGTGGAATATTACTGAAAACTAGCCAAAATAGGATAAAAATAAAACACAAGACAGTCTCTGGTTAGCTGAAAAATATTGATTTTCCAATAATCTTCCCCCATTTTGCATCCAAACAGACAGTTAGGCTTTATAGAATGAATAGCTTTACCAAATATTTGGTGCGGCAACTGCTGGTGAGTACGGTCTTTGTAGCATCAGGGCTTACAGCAATCATTTGGTTGTCACAGTCACTCAGATTTGTGGAAATGATCGTTAATAGAGGTGTATCAGCGTCCAACTTTGCTTATTTGACACTACTTCTTTTGCCTAATTTCTTAGTGATAATTTTGCCGATATCAACCTTTTTTGTAGTTCTTTTTGTCTACGCAAAAACAATCAATGACCGCGAAATATTAGTAATGCGTTCAGCAGGGTTAAATCAATTATCGTTAGCTAAGCCCGCATTAATAGTAGCGATAGGAATAGCTGTTGCAGGATATATCCTCAATTTGTACCTTTTGCCATACTCTTATCAAGTATTTAGAGAATTGCAGTGGGATTTGCGCAACAACTATTCACACATACTCTTGAGAGAGGGGACATTTAATAGTATTTCATCACGTTTCACTGTTTATGTTCGTGAGCATAGCAAAGACGGTGAATTACTTGGTGTACTTACCCATGATAGCATAGACCAGTCTACTTATATGGCAGAGCGGGGTGCTTTAGTCGAAACGACTGATTCTGCTCGCGTAGTGCTATATAAAGGGAGTCGTCAAACAGTAGACCCGAAAACAAAGAAATTATCTATTCTCTATTTTGATCGATATATACTAGATATGGAATGGTCGCGTGAATCAAAAGAACAACGATTTCGTGAGCCCAGAGAGAGATCATTTTTAGAATTGTGGAATCTAGACCCAGAACGTGATATTAGCCCAAAAGACCATGGCAAATATGTTACTGAATTACACAAACGCCTTACTGCACCTTTATTTGGTATCGGTTTTACTTTAATAGCACTAGCCTGTCTCATCTCAGGACATTTTGATCGTTGGAATCAAACTAATCGAGTAGTAATTGCTATATTTTGCATGACATTTTTCCAATTAGGCCAACTAGGGCTAGAAAACTTTATTTCGAAGAAGCTAGAATTTATTCCCACCCTTTATGTTAACGCTGTAATTCCTATTGTACTTGGGGCTTACTTAACCCTTCACTCGCCGCGAAGGCAGCGCGTAACCGCCTCATAATATTTTTCTATAATAGACCGAAAGAAAACACAAATGCGACTGTCAGCAATATTGTCAATATACATTGGACGACATTTTCTATTTAGTTTTTTTAGTCTGTTATCCTTGTTCTTGCTTCTAATCTTGCTTTTCGATTGTATTGAGCTACTTAGACGAACGGCTCTTCAACCTGATATCACGTTTGGAATGATTCTAGAGATGGCTTTTTTAAAATTACCCCATATGGGTCAAGAAACATCTCCCTTCGCCGTACTTTTTGGAGGGATGGCTGCCTTTTGGAGACTAACACGCACACAGGAATTAGCTGTTACACGTGCAGCAGGAGTTTCTGCCTGGCAATTTCTACTTCCTGTGCTACTACTTTCAGTCGTACTCGGAATCTTACAAATGTCAGTTTTAAACCCTATCGCATCAACCATGCTCTCGCGATATGAAAGACTGGAAGCATTAAGAATAAAAGGCCAAACCCAAGCACTTGCTTTATCGCCATCTGGACTCTGGCTTCGCCAGATGGGTCAGAGAGGACAATCAGTGGTGCATTCTGAGCAAATTGTTCAACAAAACAATGATGTTGAACTTTTTAACATAACCGTATTCCTGTACGAAGGTCTAGATAACTTCCATGGTCGAATTGACGCTAGATCTGCAACGCTTGAAGACAATTTTTGGCATATGCGGGACGTTTGGATCCTTAAACCTGAACATCCACCCCACTATGAAAATGAATATTGGTTAGAAACGGATTTAACCTTGGACAAAATACAAGATAGCTTCTCTACCCCCGAGACTATGTCATTTTGGTCTCTACCTAAATTCATTGAGGCATTAGAAAAAACTGGGTTCTCAGCAGTCCGGCACCGCCTTCAATGGCATAGTCTACTTTCCTCCCCGCTTCTAATGTGCGCAATGGTACTTATTTCCGCGACATTTACCCTACGACAATCCAACAAAAGAGGTGCCGCCTTTGTCACGGCTGGGGGAATACTAACAGGGTTTTTATTGTATTTCTTTTCTGATGTTGTCTTTGCGTTAGGTCTCTCAGAAAAAATACCTCCAACCCTTGCTGCATGGGCGCCTTCAGGCATTGCAATGTTATTAGGACTTGCCATGCTCCTCCATTTAGAGGATGGATAAGAGGTATGAATAAAAAATTTAATTTTTTTATTAGTTTTTTGGTTCTTGCTGCTTTGACCAACGTGTTTCTTTCGGTCAAAGGCATAGCTGCTATAAAGAAAACACCACCTCTTGGAATACTCATAATCCCGTTCTCGAATACTGCAGGTATTTCAAAATCGCCATCGGAAAAATTTGAACCCGCAACGAAATCTCTAGCTAATATCCAGAAACAACCTCTTGCCCCAAGGGCCAACCCCACTTTATTCCCTGTTCGAAGCTTCCATACAAGTAAACCCTTAGGCGTACTATTGATTGATAAGCAGCAAAAAAATAATAACTCTCATCTACAAAAGACTCGGCCTTTTTTCAGCCCGTTTAGTAAAAAAAGTATTTTTTTGCAGCCATCAAAACCTGTGCCTGCACTTTATGGAGCTTCAAAAACAAAACCTCTGGGCCTATTGCTAGGACAAAAAATACAATCACGTCCAACCAAAGCTCCAAATCAAAATATCCAGCTTGAAAAGCAGCCCAAACAGATAAAGAAGATAGAATTTAATTTACCCCCAGAAAGAAGCGACCCAAACGCCGTTGATTTTTCTGCTGATGAATTAAGTCATGACAAAGAATTAGGTATTGTGACTGCCCGAGGGCGCGTAAAACTTAACAAGGAAAATCAGAAACTTTCTGCAGATGTAGTTAGCTATAACCAGAAAACAGGAATAGTTACCGCCTCGGGCAACGTTGTATTTGATGACCCGAGTGGACATCGTGTTTTTGCAGACTATACAGAGGTCACGGGGGATCTCAAAAATGGCATCATAGAAAATATTGGAATTTTATTTAAAGACCGTTCTCGCCTCGCAGCAGTTGGCGCGAGACGAAGTGGAGGTCGTATTTTAGAAATGGAAAAGGGTATTTATTCACCTTGTAATTTGTGTCCTGATGATCCATCAATGTCACCACTTTGGCAAATTAAAGCTGTCAGAATTATTCATGACCAAAAAGAACAAACAATAGAATACCGGAATGCTTGGCTTGAAGTCTCAGGTGTCCCTGTTCTCTATACACCCTTTTTTCTCCATCCAGACCCAACAGTAAAACGCAAAACCGGTTTTTTATTCCCAACCTTTAATTCTACGAGCAAGCTGGGTTTTGTTGTAAAATCACCATTTTTCTGGGCGATCAGCCCATATGAAGATGCCACAATTACCCCGATAATCACCTCAAATGAAGGGTCTGGCTTCATTGGTGAATATCGGGATCGCGACGAAAAAAGCACATTGGATTCAAATGTAAGTATGGTCCTAGGCGACAGTCAAGAAAGTATCCGGGCTAATTTAGATGCTCGTAAAGAGTTTATAGTTAATAAAAACTGGAAATGGGGAGCTCATATTCAAAGAAGCACCGATGACACTTATTTAAGACGCTACAGAATTCAAACGTCAGATAATTATTTAAGCCGGTACGGTGGGGCCGCGTCAAACTCTCTTGTCAGTCATGTGTTCACAGAAGGTATTTCAGATAAGAGCTATTTTAGCGCAAACGGCTACTTATTTCAGGATCAAACGGCTGCCACTGACCCTGGAACTATACCTCTGATATTACCTTTAATTAATTACCACCATGTTGGCGATATGGATCAATTTGGTGGATACTCCACTTTTGATATAAATATGCTGAATCTTTACCGAGACCACGGCGCAGATCTACAACGTTTATCTTTTCGGCCCACCTGGAACCGACCAATTCAAGGTTCTTATGGGGATATCTACAAATACAGTATTGCTGTAGATGCGGACTTCTACCATAGCCAAGACTACCTCCGTGACGATGGTACAAAATACAGTTCTCTCGATTATAGAATGTTCCCCCGTACAACGTTAGAGGGAAGATTCCCATTAGTACTTGAGGGAAAGCGCGCGAGCCAAATATTAGAACCTATTTTTGCGGCAATGTGGAGTCCGAATGGAGGGAATCCACCCGATATTCCTAACGAAGATAGCGAAGAGGTTGAATTTGATGATACCAACTTATTTAGCGCTAATCGTTTCACAGGCATTGACAGAGTTGAGGGAGGTGTCCGTTTTAGTTACGGCGCGAAATGGGGCATTTATGGGCGGACAGGTGGAAGCGCCTCCTTCTTAATAGGCCAATCATACAGGGAGCAAGATGACTCAACTTTTGGTGTGGGAAGTGGTTTGGAAGAAAATTTTTCAGATATTGTTAGCCGAGTCCAAATTTCTCCTGGAAAGAATATCAGTCTATTTTATCGGACCAGGTTTTCTCCAGACAACTTATCGCCGCAACATAACGAGCTTAAAGTCACAGCTGGTGTTCCGGCTTTAATGATTTCTTCTAACTATATTTTTCTAGACCAATTAGAAGGCAGCGAGTTCTCTGGGAGGGAAGAGATATCAGGGAATGTTTCATCACAGATAACAGAAAATTGGAGTGCAGACCTGCATGCAAGGCAAGATATCCGACAAAAAGAGCTTCGTTCTCTTGGGCTCGGAGTGGAATATGAAAACGAATGCGTCAAATTAAGAATTAATGGGAACCGTTCTTTTTTTGAAGATCGTGATATTGAACCTGAGGACACGATTGCTTTCAATGTGATATTAAAAACCCTAAGTGATCGGGAAAATAGATAATAAGGCGTTCTAATGATTTTTGCTTCTAGTTTATATGCAAAATTAGTTAATAGTTTTTTCAAAAATTTTTTTTGGCTCCCTTGTTGGCCAAAATTCTCTGCTGCAGCGATGATTTTTTCCCTAACAGTACTGCAACTTGGAACGGGAGTTGGATTAGCTCAGGATTCCCTTCGCATTGCCGCTATCGTCAACGATGATGCTATCTCTGTTTATGACCTAGAATCACGCCTAACCCTGTTTTTGCGATTATCTAATATTCCAGACTCAACTAAATCAAGAAAATACTTTGGCCCAATAGTACTTCGTAATTTGATTGATGAATCAATAAAACGGTCTGAGGCTAAACGCGCAGAAATTGAGGTCAGCCAAAAAGAACTAGAGGCCAGAATGGTGCAATTCGAAAAAGAACATAAAATCTCTTCGGGTATGCTTGAGAGACATCTCAAAAACATAGGCTTGGGTAAAGCTACTGTTGAAGAAAAAGTAGAAACTGACATAGCATGGATTAAATTAGTTCAACGTTTTTTTGGTCCAAAACACACGGTTACCGATCAAGAAATCGATGATGTCATAACTGATATTGAAAAGAATAAAGGAAAACCTGAGTTCTTAGTTTCAGAAATATTTTTGGCCTCCGCAGATAAGAGTAAAGAAACCAGTGTTACAGCTCAAGGACTTCGCCTTTTAAATGAAATCCGTAATGGCGCCCCTTTTCGCGCTATTGCGCGAAACTTTTCACAAAGTGCTTCGGCTGCAGTAGGGGGTGATCTTGGTTGGGTTAGATTAAATCATGTGGAGAAGCCGTTGGCACAATTACTATCTTCGCTCAAACCAGGACATATATCAAACTTAACCAAAGTAGTTGGCGGTTACAAGATTATACTCCTTAGAAAAAAACGGGTTACCCGGGGTCGTTTAGATGAACGAACTAAGAGCTCTTCTATCGTTAGCCTCTATCAAATGCTTTTTCCTATACCTAGAAACACTTCGTCCGAACTGATCAAGACAGTTAGAAATGGAATTAGAGAAAAAACTCGTAATATCCGCTCCTGTGCGGCTATGGAGAAAACAGCTAAAAATAATAAGCTCTCGCAACATGGTCCCTTAGGACCAATAAATGAAGAGAGACTCGCTTCAAAATTACGTTCTCTAATATCTAATTTAGCAGATTCAACACCCAGTCAACCTATTCTTGTAAAGAATGGCCTCTTAGTAGCAATGGTATGCAACCGCAAGACGTCAAATAACCTTGATCCTGAAACAAGATATCGTGAAGCTATTCGGAACAAACTTTTTGAAAAACGCCTTTTAAGATCAGCCCAGAAGCACCTTAGAGATCTTCGGAGAAGCGCTTTTATTGATATTAGAATTTGAAAATAATTCTGCAACAAACATTTTGAGCAACTACTGATGAACTTAGCACCACTTGCACTGACCTTAGGAGAACCCGCCGGAATTGGTCCAGAAGTTAGCTTGAAAGCATGGCCTCAATGCCGAAAATCTTCACTTCCATTTTTTGCAATTGGCCCTGTTAAACACTACCAATCCATTGCAAGGCGGCTGAAAATAGACACACCTGTATATGGAATTTCTTCCCCAAATGAAACAGATACAGTATTTTCAGATGGGTTTCCCGTTCTTGATATTGAAGAAAACGTATCAGGTGACCTTGGGAAAGTAGATATGTCAAATAGTGAATTGATCGTGTATACAATTAAGAAAGCTGTCAGGCTGATTAAATCTGGTCAAGCTTCTGGCATGGTAACCAGTCCTATTCATAAGGATATTTTGTATAAAACAGGATTCAAGTTCCCTGGACATACCGAATTTATTGCCAGTCTAGACGAATGTTCACTTCCTGTAATGATGTTAACATCACCTGCCCTTAGCGTCGTTCCTATTACAATCCATATATCTTACAAAAGGGTTCTAGAAGTACTTACGACTGCAGCAATCGTAGAAAAAGTAAGTATTGTAAACGAAAAACTATCAACGTTATTTGGCATAAAAAAGCCTTGCTTTGCTATAGCAGGGTTAAACCCTCATGCAGGTGAAGGAGGGCATTTCGGCAATGAAGAAATGGACATCATTGTACCTGCTATTGAGGAACTCCAAAAATTAGGAATTAATATTTTTGGACCTGTTTCTCCTGATGCACTTTTTCTCCCAGATATCCGGAAAATTTATGACGTAGCTATATGTATGTACCATGATCAAGCGCTAATCCCAGTTAAGGCCCTTGACCCATACAATACCGTTAACGTTACACTTGGTCTGTCGTTTGTGCGAAGCTCTCCTGACCATGGAACAGCACTAAATATAGCAAAAAATGGCACAGCAAGGGCTGATAGTATGGTGAGCGCAATCAAACTTGCAGGCCGACTTATTTCTCACTATAGAAATACATCCAGTGAAAAATAAATTATTTACCGAAGCTATTGATAACCTACCTCCATTGCGAGAAATTATTAGTGCCTACAAGCTTGATACAAAACCTTCGCTAGGTCAGCATTTTCTGCATGACCTCAACCTTACAAAACGAATTGCTAGAGTTGCTGGAAATCTTCAAGATTATGATATCCTAGAGATTGGGCCAGGTCCTGGTGGATTAACTCGTGCGCTCCTCGGGGCTGGCGCACGTAAAATTGTAGCTGTAGAACGTGATCCTCGCTGCGTAGCTGCACTAGAAGATTTAGTGCATTTATCTAATGGGCGTTTGAGAGTAATTGAAGCCGATGCTCTTAAGTTCAAAATCAACAGCTTCTTAACGCCTCCATGTAAAGTTGTCTCAAATCTTCCTTACAACATATCAACAATTTTGCTAGTCAAATGGCTGCACGAAGTCTCTTTTTTTAAGAATTTCACGCTTATGTTCCAAAAAGAAGTAGCAAATCGATTAATTTCTACCTCGGGAAAATCTTATGGTCGCCTCTCAATAATTGCACAATGGTGCTGTAAAGTTAAATTAGAATTTAACGTTGATAAAAAAGCTTTTAAACCCCAGCCAACGGTCCAGTCATCTGTAATTAACCTTACACCACATTCCACAAAACGGGCCTTAATAAAATTAGAGGATTTGGAAACTGTTACAAAACTTGCCTTTGGACAACGTAGAAAAATGTTAAAAAGCAGCTTAAAAAGCATTGGACTTGATACATCAAAAGTCAATATTGACCCTAGATTGCGGGCTGAAGCCCTAACGGTAGACCAGTTTGGCAAGCTAGCGCATCTATTGAGCAAAACTTTTTGATAAGGTATTTAGCTCTCTTCGGATTAGCAAGGTGAATTCTATCAACAAAAATACATACAGAAAAAATTATTCACACTAAACCCTTTACAAATTCATGAAGCCCTGTCTGCCTTTTCCTATGCAAACGCTCTGCGATCAAAATAGACTCGGCTTGGTCGATGCTTTCACTAACATTTTCATTAATTATTATATAATCATACTCTGGCCAGTGACTCATCTCAGATGATGCTTTACCCATTCGTTTTTTTACAACTTCTTCTGAATCCTGTGCTCTAGAGGAGAGGCGCTTTTCCAACTCCCCAATTGAAGGAGGTAAAATAAAAACACTAACTAAGTCTTCTGAAAGATTTTGGCGGAGTTGCTGTGACCCTTGCCAATCTACATCAAATATCACATCCTTTCCATCGTCAAGCAGCATACCTGTTGGATGTTTAGGTGTTCCATAGTGATGCCCAAAAACTGTAGCGTGTTCTAGAAACTCTTCGCGATCAACCATTAGCTGAAATTCTGTAATAGTCTTAAAAATATAGTCTACCCCATCTATTTCATTTGGCCGGCGAGGTCGCGTTGTCACTGAGACTGATAATGAAACGTCAGAATTTCTTTGAATTAAACCTTTTGAAATGGTTGACTTCCCAGCACCAGATGGTGATGAAAGTACCAGCACCAAGCCACGGCGAAATTTAAGATTTCTTTGGTTAACTGAGTTCCTATTCAACATTTTGAGCCTGTTCACGTACTTGATCAATTATAACTTTTAACTCTATCCCTAAACTAGTTAATTCAGAAGTTGTTGCTTTCGAGCAAATAGTGTTAGCCTCCCGATTTAATTCTTGGCATAAAAAATCTAAACGCCGACCAATTACCCCTCCGTTTTCCAATACTCCCATTATAGTCTGTTCATGTGCGTTCAACCGATCAAGTTCTTCACGCACATCTCCTCTTGTTAAAATAATGGCCACCTCATTTTCAAGACGTTCCTTATTAAGAGAACTATAGTTTTCAAGCAAACCCCCTACGAGATTTTTTAACTTGTTGCGAAAAAACTCTGGCTCGATTGATGATAAACCGTCAGCTTTAAGCCGTAAGACTCTAAAACTGTGCATTAACTCACGCAACAACGACTGGATTATTTTCCCCTCAACCTTTCGGGCTTCTAACAACAAATCGATAGCGATCCCTAAATCCACGAAAATCGATTGTTTTATGTCAGCTAGGTTTTGATTATCTAAAATACTCTCAATTGGCTCAACAATACCTTGTACCTTAACAATATCACCAAAATCAATTCGGTTGAGATTAGGAAATTCTGCACTTAGTTCATCCGCTATTTCAAACAATGACCTTACAAGAGGTCTATTTACCTTGTATTTTTTCTGCTTACTATCTCTGTTTATATGAAGATTAACCGAAACAAAGCCTCGCTTAATTTTAGCTTTAATGGCCTGGCAAACTTCTAATTCCCAAAAATCGCAACTCGCTGGTAATTTACATCGAATATCTAAATTTCGAGAATTTACACTTTTAATTTCCCAGTTCCATATTGCACTTTCATTTTTGCCATCAGATTTGGCATAACCTGTCATAGAACGTAAGAACACAAATACAACTCCCTCAAAAATGACGGTTTCAGGAAAACAATACAAAATACTTCTAACCGAGTCTGTAGTTTTCTTATCTGCATCTTTTGGGCTTTTTATTTATTTTTAATTCTTTTTTCCCGAAACCTCGCAACGTTTCTATTATGCTCTTTAAGCGATTTAGAAAACTCATGTCCACCATCTCCATTAGATACAAAATAAAACTCTTTTGTATCTGGAGGTTGAAGAACAGCTTCAATTGCAGCCCGACCTGGATTGCAAATAGGACCAGGCGGCAGACCTCCGATTAGGTAAGTATTGTATGAGGTAGGGGTCTTTAAATCACCCTTTGTCAGTGAGCGGCCTAGCCTACCCCTACCCTGTGTAAGACCGTAAACAACCGTAGGGTCTGACTGTAACCTCATATTTTTTCTCAACCGATTGATAAATACCGCAGCCACACGTCCTCTTTCTGAAGGTTGTCCAGTTTCTTTTTCAACTATAGAAGCCAAAATTAAAGCCTGAATTGGCGTTTCAAGTGGCAACCCCCTTTTTCGCCCATCCCACAAACTATTAAGTGTCACAAGCATTTCTTCCTGCATTCTCTTAACAATTTTATTCCGACTAACCCCATATGCAAAGTGGTACGTTTCAGGAAGAAGTTCCCCTTCCTCAAGATTAATAGATACTTCGCCACTTAATTCCGCAATATTTTCAATTTTCTTGACAATCTCAAATGTTGTTAACCCCTCTGGGATTGTAAATTTTCGGAACAACGACCTCCCATCTTTAAGAATTTTTTGGACATCGTAAAATGAAGCTTTTGCAGGCAATAAAAATTCACCGGCTTTAAGCAAGGCATCATTTCCCCATAATCTTATTGAAATAATAAAAAAATATTTGTTCCTGATGGCTCCCTTTGATTCAAGCAGTTCAGCAATTTTTGCTATACTGCTGCCTTTTGGGATTACAACAACTTTGGGAGCTTCAAAAGGGCCAGGCTTTAAGTAAATACTTCTAAGCCAAAATAAGAATACTAAAATTATAAATAAGGACGAAATACTTACGGCGGCAAGCAGTTTGCCCGTAAAATATTTCATACATATTTCCAATCAATCTATTTTTGAAAAAATTAAAGATGCATTAGTTCCTCCAAATCCAAATGAGTTAGATAATGCTGCTCTAACCGGCCGAGATTTAGCTGTATGCGGAACCAAGTCTATATCACACCCTTCCGAAGGTTCATCTAAATTTAAAGTCGGGGGAACAACCTCGTCACGTATCGCCAATATCGAATAAATTGCTTCAACTGCACCCGCAGCACCTAACAAGTGGCCTACAGCTGATTTTGTCGAAGACATCGATAAATTATCTGATTGTGCTCCAAAAACTCTTTTGACTGCCTCTAGCTCAATAGTATCTCCAAGAGGAGTTGAGGTTCCATGAGCATTAATATAATCAATATCCTCAGGGCTCATGTTTGCACGCTTCAAAGCTAACTTCATGCAACGATATGCACCGTCCCCATCTGCTGCAGGTGCCGTGATATGGTGTGCATCTCCAGACATCCCATACCCCACGATTTCAGCATAAATTGTCGCGCCACGTTTCTTGGCATGTTCATATTCTTCGAGGATAACCACTCCGGCACCCTCGCCCATCACAAAACCATCCCGCCTCTTATCCCATGGCCTAGACGCTTTTTCGGGATTTTCGTTAAAGCCAGTAGAAAGGGCACGCGCTGCACAAAACCCGGCCATACCCAACCGACAACATGCAGCCTCGGCACCCCCAGCAACCATAACATCAGCATCATCCAACATTATCATCCGAGCAGCATCACCAATGGCATGAGCACCTGTGGAACAGGCGGTGACAACTGCATGGTTCGGACCTTTATATCCATGCCGGATTGACACATGCCCCGAGATAAGGTTAATCAAGGTAGAAGGAACAAAAAAAGGGCTAAGCCGCCTTGTTTTTCCTCCCTCAACTAATAATGCTGCACTCGAAATTTCAGGCAAACCTCCTATCCCAGATCCTATTAGAACACCAGTACGCCAAAAACTTTCATCGCTTCTTGGAATCCAACCAGAATCTTTTATGGCCTGTTCAGCTGCTGCTAACCCATAAATTATAAAAGAGTCCATCCTGCGCTGATCTTTAGGCTCTACCCAAGCATTAGCGTCAAACGTATTCCCAGTTCCATCGCCTGCTGGAACCAGCCCTGCTATCCTAGCTGGCAAATCTGAGACATCAAAAGTCTGAATTTTTTGTATACCAGATTTCCCTGATAGTAAATTTCCCCAATTCTCCTCAATCCCACAACCCAGAGAGTTCACTATACCCAACCCGGTCGCAACCACACGCCTCATCGCGGTCTGCCCTTAATGTCGCAATCAGCTAAGAACATGCATAGGTATTTGTCGTATCGCTCAAACCCAAACAATAAACTTATGCATTCTGCGACTCAATAAATTTAATTGCATCTTTAATAGTTAATATCTTTTCTGCTGCATCATCTGGAATCTCAATATTAAATTCTTCTTCAAAAGCCATTACAAGTTCAACCGTATCAAGACTATCGGCTCCCAAATCATCGATAAAACTCGCATTCTCAGCTACCTTTGCCTCTTCAACGCCTAAGTGCTCTAACACGATTTTTTTTACACGATCTGAAACGTCAGTCATAGTTTTGGTTCCTTGCTTTAATATGTCAAAAACTAAATTAAAAAGACTTTTGATACCGATAATCCAAGATGCTAGCGATGCACAGCAAATTTTTATTACTTGACTAGCACCAGAATATCACCGGATCAATAACGAATTGAATATTTTCTAGATTAAATCATTAACATTCCGCCATTCACGTGAAAAGTTTGGCCAGTCACGTAAGATGCTTCATCGCTAGCTAGATAAAGCACCGCAGCGGCAACATCACCGGCTCTACCGAAACGGCCAAGTGGAATAGCTTCTAACAAGCGACCCTTTTGATCGCTATTTAATGAATCTGTCATGGCCGTTTCGATAAACCCTGGTGCAACACAATTGACTGTAATTCCTCTTGACGCAACCTCTTGTGCCAGTGACTTTGACATTCCAATCATTGCTGCTTTTGATGCCGCGTAATTAGCCTGGCCAGCATTCCCAGAAATTCCTACTACTGAACTAATACTGATTATACGTCCCCACCTTTTCTTCATCATGCCTTTAATACAGGCTCTAGAGAGCCTAAAAGCTGCTGTTAGATTGATATTGAGAATACTCTCCCATTCCTCATCCTTCATTCGCAGAGCTAAACTATCATGAGTACGTCCAGCGTTGTTAATTAAGATATCAATCGCCCCCATCTTCTCTTGTCCTTTGAGGACTAATGATTCAATCGAGTTGGTAGAACCTATATCAGCAGAAACAACGTATGCTTTTTTTCCTAATCTTGCTCTTAGCATATCCAACGCATCAGCACGCGTGCCGGACAACGTGACAGTGGCACCTTGATTAATTAATGCTTCTGAAATAGCTCCACCTATTCCCCCTGACGCACCAGTTACCAAAGCACATTTTCCACTCAAATCAAACATTCTCCTTTTACCCTTCCTTAGATTTATATATTTTTTAACTTTCCTGCCAGCTTTTCGATAGCCGACAAGCTATCAACACTATAACTATCTAAGTTTCTATCAATTCGCTTTGTAATCCCGCTAAGTACTTTTCCTGCTCCAAGCTCAATTAAGGTTCCAACTCCCTGGCTTTTCATATACTGGACACTTTCTCGCCAACGAACGCGTCCTATCACCTGTTGAACGAGCAATTCTCGTATTTCCACCAAATTCTTAACAGGCATTGCGGCAATGTTTGATACTAAGGGAACTGATGGCTCAAACATTTCGGTTTTATCAAGTGCATCTGACATAATCTTCGCCGCCGGTTCCATTAAGGGACAATGAAATGGTGCGCTAACAGACAATAATAAAGCACGTTTTGCACCCTTAGCCTTTGCACCCCCGATAGCTCTTTCAACAGCATTCTTGGCACCACTAATAACAACTTGACCAGGAGCATTATCATTCGCTACAGTTAATGTTTCATTTTGCGCAAATTCGCTGACAATCACCTCAACATCTGCCAATTCAAGGCCAAGTATAGCCGCCATTGCTCCATCGCCAACAGGAACCGCTTTTTGCATTGCTAGCCCCCGCTTTTTTAACAATCGGGCAGCATTAAATAAAGAAAATGTGCCGACTGCAGCTAAAGCAGAGTATTCGCCCAACGAATGGCCAGCGACAAAAGTAGATTTTCTAGGCAAATCAATATCAAAATTCGATTTTAGAACAGCAAGAATTGCCATACTCATACATAATAATGCAGGTTGTGCATTCTCAGTCAATCTTAACTCTTTTTCAGGACCCTCGAATATTATTTCCGACAGGTTCTGTTCTAAAGCATCATTTATCTCTTCAAAGACATATTTTGCAGCAGGAAAAGAATCTACGAGATTTTTACCCATTCCGACAGTTTGAGAACCCTGCCCTGGAAATATGAGTGCAGTTGACATGAAGCAAGCCTCTTTTTAGGAATCCTAATGAAAATGAACTTCTGATTTTTTGTTATTTGAAAGTTGATGGCATAGTTACATCTTGTCAAGGTTTCCCGTACATGTTCTTTTCGTTAAAAGTCTTGCAGATTTAAGGTTTTTAGTTATATTGCGCGGCTTAAACTCCTCGCTGAATAGTCAGCTATGCATCACCTCATTAATGTTAAGGGATGTTGAGAAAAGCCATAAGGAGGGTTGTTTTGGCATATTACGAAACCGTGTTTATCGCACGTCAGGACATTCTTACGCCACAAGTAGATGCTCTTATAGAAACTTTTGAAAAAATTTTAAAAAGCCATGGTGGGCAAATTACAAAAAAAGAGCAATGGGGCCTTAGGACGTTAGCATATAAAATCAAAAAGAATCGGAAAGGCCACTATGTCTTAATCAATATAGATGGAACTCCAGAAGCAATACATGAGATGGAGAAACAAATGCGACTCCATGAAGATATTCTGCGGTTTTTAACAATCAAAGTTGAAGCGTTAGAAGAAGGTCCATCGTTCATGATGCAAAATAAGGACCGCGATGAAAAGTTTACAAGACAGGGACGGTCTACAAACGAAAAACAGACAACACATCCATCTAGTAATTCTTCTCTAGAACCAATAGAAGGAAAACCTGAATGAATCGACCGAATTTTTTCCGACGGCGTAAGACTTGCCCATTTGTAGGGGGAGCAGAAGCATCAATAGATTATAAGAATGTCAAGTTGCTAAACCGGTACATTTCAGAACGCGGTAAAATAGTTCCCAGTAGAATTACGGCGGTTTCTGGAAAGAAACAACGAGAATTATCACGCGCTATCAAACGGGCACGGTTCCTCGCATTACTTCCTTATGCTGTAAAATAAGCTAGATGTAGTTGGACCACACGTAGACTTATTCCAAAGAGTGGTAGTAAAAATGCTAAATATCGCTTTCGTATCAATTCTTGCCGGCCTCATCAGTTCGCTCGCTCTTTTGTCTGTGTTATCTGGTTCAATTCTCGCCTTTCCAATATTTTATTTAGCACCAGTGCCCATTTATTTTGTGGGACTCACAATTGGAGCAAAAGGCCTCTTGGTTGCTGGAACAAGCGGCTTAATTGTTTCGTTTGCATTAGGTGAGATAATTGCAACAATCCCTTTTCTAGCCGCCTGTGTTTTGCCGGCCTTTATTGTTTGCACTTGCTTCCTTATCCAGCGCCCTAGCAGCAACAGCAAAAGTGAGTGGCACGCAGCGGGCGAAGCAGTCGCTTACCTCACAGCATTAGGCGGCATTCTGCTCTTTGTTGTTTGTCTAATAGCGGAAACAACTAAAGGTTTTGAACCGTTGGTAGTAGACCATTTAAGTGAAGCCTTAACCTCAATGGTGCCAAATTTACCTCAAAACATACACAACACTACAATTGCATCATTGAGTCCTTTTTTTCCGGGGGTCGCTGTTGCAAGTTGGATTGTAATGAATATTGCAAATGCTGCGATCGCCCAGTGGGCTTCAGTCCGCATGAAAAAAAATCTACGGCCAACCCCTTCTTATTCCAACGTTTCAATGCCTCAATGGCTATCGACCGTATTTGTTGGGGCCTGCATACTTGCCCTTTTAGGACCAAACAATTGGGGATATCTAGGCAATAACCTAGCGTTAGTCTTAGCCATACCGTTTTTTTTTGTTGGGTTAGCGGTAGTTCACAAATTCCTTGGAAAACAGAAGCATGCTAGCACTATGATTGCACTATTTTATGTCGTTCTACTAGTTTCAAGTTGGGCTAGCTTTCTTGTAGCTGTGCTAGGAATTATTGAACAGTGGTTTGGTTGGGCTTGGGTTTCACGTATCGTCACCTACCCAAGAAATAAGGAGTAAGCTAGATGGAAGTCATCCTATTAGAGAAAATAGAGAAACTTGGACAAATCGGGGATATTGTTACGGTCAAAGTAGGGTTCGCAAGAAATTATCTTTTGCCGCAAAGAAAAGCACTCCGAGCGACAGAAAAGAACAAAAGCTACTTTGAAGGGAAACGTGCAGACTTAGAAGCTAATAACTTAAAACTGAAAAGCGACGCTAAAGATATAGCATCGCGAATGGAAGGCATGGTTGTTACCCTAATTCGCCAAGCGGGCGATGCTGGGCAACTATATGGTTCTGTTAACAGTCGCAATATCGCTATGGCTATTAGCGATATGGGATTCAAGGTTTCACGTCAACAAATCCTGTTAACCTCACCCATTAAAACCCTAGGTCTCCATAGTATAAAGATCCAACTACATCCAGAAATCTTTGTTAAAATTAGCATCAACGTTGCACGTTCAGAGGACGAGGCAAAAACACAGGCAAAAACTGGACACGCAGTTTTGGCAGCCACAGAAGCGGAACATATAGATTCTACACCTAACCCTGAAGACATTACCAAAGACATTTTCGAAAAAAGTGCGAAAGAAAAAGCAATTGCTGACATTATGGATTCAGGAAACACTATGCCTCCAGAAGAGGATAACAATAATATATTGTCTAAAAGTGATTTGCCCTCAACAACAGATGAACTGCAACAATTACAGGACAAGCCTTTGGATAAGACCGAAAAATAATTTAATCATTCTACTCCCCAAACACAGTGTATTGATAAAACTAACATAAAATTTTGCAATGCGCTTTTACCTGCATCTTTCGACTCATCATTATTTTGCAATAATCGATTATTAGATAAATTAATACTTAATAACACACGCTCTAATTCTTTCTTAAATCTCAAAGTGGAGTAGCCTGAAAGGCAAAGTATTCACCATGCGTATTTTAAAGTTAATAATTGGATTGATCCTCCACACTAAATCAGTCAACTAAGGATATCCAATAAGTACTCTTGCCTGAAAGCACCACTTTTCCACAGAATTTTGCAAAAATCAAAAAATGTCCCCGTTAAATTGGCTTATCCCCCTTTATTAGAGAAGAAGTATTTTTTTTCTTGAGTTATTGTCTTTTGCCAT
>PBKU01000055.1 GCA_002722175.1 Magnetovibrio sp. | reverse complement strand
AATCAGCTAAAAATTAAAACAAAATTGCTAAATGCTAAAGGAAATTTCTAAAGACAACCCTTATATCTTCATCTCACTATACCTCGGGCTTTCCATACCTAGATTTTTGCCAATACTGCCTTTTTTTTAATCAATTAATTTTTATTAATGCGCAATACATGCCTATTTTTTTTGCAAACATGGTGATTAGAAATTAAAATAAAACTTAACATATTGAAAACAAAAGAAAAAAATTCCTTAGGTAACTGGCATAGAATTTGTAATGAATACTATGATTTAGGAAAACTAAATAGGACCAAACCATGAAACTAATTATGGCAGTAATCAAACCTTTTAAACTCGAAGAAGTTAAAGCCTCCCTGGTCCCCATTGGGATTGAAGGAATGACCATTAGCGAAGTTAAGGGATTCGGGCGCCAGAAAGGTCAAATGGAGATTTATCGTGGCGCTGAATATGAAGTGAGTTTCCTACCAAAAGTAAAAATAGAAATTTCGGTTGCAGACGAGGTTGTTGATTCGGTCATCGAAGCCATAAGAAATGCAGCAGGCACTGGAAAAATAGGCGACGGAAAAATTTTTGTTTATTCCCTAGATTCTTTAGTTCGAATACGTACCGGAGAAAAAAATAGAGAGGCGTTATAAAAGGAAATCGTATGTTAAAAATATACTTGCAAAACAAAATCTACCTCAGAAAAATTTCGTGTTTATCAGCTTTATGCATAACTTTCGCAATACTATTACTGGGTCCAAGTCGAGTAATGGCTGGAACAGAAATAAGCCCTGGAGATACTTCCTGGATGTTGACCTCGACTTTGCTCGTGCTGCTTATGACAATCCCAGGCCTGGCTCTCTTTTATGGCGGTATGGTCCGAAAAAAGAATGTGCTCTCTTTAGTTATGCAGTGTTTCTCAATAACCTGTCTAGTAAGTGTTTTGTGGATGGTTGCAGGTTATTCACTGGCATTTACGGACGGTGGTTCGCTAAACAGCTATATCGGAGGTATGAATAAGCTTTTTCTTAATAATTTAACTATCGATTCCGCTAATGGAAGTATTCCTGAGACCACATTTATGACTTTCCAGATGACTTTTGCTATCATCACCCCCGCCTTGATTTGCGGTGCTTTTACTGATCGCTTGAAGTTTGGAGCAATGCTCCTGTTCGTCGGAATCTGGGTAATGTTGGTCTATGTGCCGGTCACACATTGGGTATGGGGTGGAGGGTTTCTTGGCAACGATGGAGTTCTTGATTTTGCCGGTGGAACAGTCGTACACATTAACGCCGGAGTGGCCGGTTTAATTGCAGCAATTGTTCTGGGAAGACGTAAAGGCTACGGCGTGGAAAACATGGCTCCTCACAATCTTGTGCTAAGTGTTATCGGGGCATCTTTCTTGTGGGTTGGCTGGTTCGGGTTTAACGCAGGCTCCGCATTAGCCGCCAATAAATCCGCAGGCATGGCGATGGTAGCAACCCAGATTTCCGCTGCCGCCGCCGGTTTAAGCTGGTTGCTTATTGAAACTATAAAACGCGGCAAGCCTAGTGTACTTGGCATCATATCGGGGGCAATAGGTGGACTGGTCGCCATCACTCCAGCGGCCGGTTTTGTGGACCCGACTGGGGCACTGCTAATTGGTGTCGTGTCCGGAATAGGTTGTTACTGGGGCGCGACCGGTCTAAAACATTACTTCGGATATGACGATTCACTCGACGTATTTGGAGTCCATGGCGTGGGTGGAATCATAGGGGCTATATTGACCGGAGTTTTTGCCATTGAGACCATCGGTGGCACACCCGGGATGCTGGAAGGAAACTTCGGGCAAGTTTTTATTCAGCTTGAAGGGATTTTCATAACTGTGATTTACTGTGCAACCGTAACCTTCCTGATTCTTAAAATTATTGACATTACCACTGGGCTCCGTGTTGATGAAGATTCTGAAATAACTGGACTTGACCTAAGCTTGCACGGAGAAAGCATACAGTAAAAAGAGGCTATCTTAGACCAGCAAAATACGAGCGGTTAGACAATCCCCGTAAGCTTTTATAGGAGTCAACGAGCGATCTCCGGGAGAGTTCCACCATCCGGGTGACGACCCCTAGGGATTGCAAGAGCCAGAACAACAGCAATCAATGAAAAACCACTCGCTAGCAAAAATGCATTCGACAGATCCTTCTGACCCACAAGCCCGGCAAGCACAGCCGAAGATGCAGCAAATCCATCCATGAATGCAAAAGTCAAGCCGAGACTAGCTCCCTCACGGCCCGCAGAATGATCAACGGCTGCTGCAAGCAAAACCGGTCGAATTGAAACAAGAACAGTTAAGGCAAGCCCCAGTCCTACCAACGCGAGAGTAAAGCTCAGTGACAGGCCAGCAGTGAGAGCTGCCCCCGCGGCTACGGAGTTGCCAAGGAGTATAAGTGGGCGACGCCCTAGTCTATCCGAAACCTTACCAACCCAAGGCTGCAGCAATGCTCCGGGCAGCATCATAACAGCCAGCAAAAGAGCTGTCATCATCCAGTCAAATCCATGATTCGACCGAAGATATAAAGGTGTCATTGTAGTTATTGCAAACAAGGCCATATTGTAGGCAGTAAAAAGTGCAATAACCCGAATGCCTGCAACCGTTGTCCAGGTATTCCAGATCTGCGTAAAATCAGATCGCGTGAACTGACTGTTTGAATTCCTTGGAACTTTGGGAGCGATAAAAATAAAAATACAGCCCATTAGAAGAGTTGGTAATACCATTAACTGAATAGCAGTCTTCCAATCCCAAAGCATTATAAAAAATCCCGCTGCAGGTAACGCAATTACCTCCGAGATATTTCCTCCGATCGCATGCATGCCAAGAGCGAAGGCACGCCTTGACTTGTTCATCTGGGTTAACACAGCTGTCGCTAATGGATGCCAAAAGGCATCTCCCATGGCAGCAACGGCAATCAAGATAGCAAACATCCAAAAATGATCCGCAAACGACGCAATAAAATAACCAACCCCAACCCAGAAGAAGGTCGCCGTAAGAAGAACTCCACGATTTGGCGAATGATCCGCCATCAAACCTGCCGGAAAGTATGCAATCGCAGAAAGATTATGTATCATGAAAAGCAAGCCGATTTTTGCTGGAGACAGACCCATGGCTGTTCCAAAAGCTGGAATAATAATGTACATGGCGATGGGAACCAGATCATTGGCACAATGACCAATAGAAAATGGAATAAGAAGATTATCTTTCATGTTGCTTTTGTGACCCTGATATCTGAAAGTTTGAAATTGGCACTCCAATAGTTAAATCGGACCATTATTCTCTGACTTTGTAATAAGTTAGAACGATTAACCCTGAGCCTGCCCCAACAAGCAAGATACTGGGGCCTGTATTCCAGATTTCTATTCCTATTAAGACTATGCATGCAAAATACGCAAATAACGTCAAGGCCGACTTGATTGACTGCCATTGGTCCCCGGGAAGCACTGTTTTACCCCATTAATATTATACACAGAAACCCAAACACACCCTTTAGCTGATTCGAAGGGTGTTTAAAACACATAATTACAAAACCAAGATTCAAAAAGATATTCTTAAAAACCCATAATTGGCTAATTATAATCTGATCGAAATCCAGCTTTATCATATTAATAATAATTCTTATTTGCATTAATATATAAAGATGTTATATTGAGAATGATTCGCAACAAATTTAAGTAAAGAAAATTTAAGAATTCCCGTATGTGCTTCGAAAGTTCCAATCAAAATAACAACCCTAGTCAAAAAGGGCGCCATCTAAAACTCTGGCAAATATCGCATCATATGCATTGCCTGATCATTGGAACTTGCTTGACGCTAAGTGACCTGAATAAACTTGGCAGAAAGCTCAAGCTAAGATATAAGCCCGATTTTCCAAGGGACTACCAGCTCCATGCTTTTTTTGTTACTGAAGCAGAGAACCCATCCCCGCCCACAAGATTAGTAAACCAGTTGCTAGATAAAAAATCAACGAGATATATTCAACGAATTAAGACTCTAAAAGATAAAAATTTACTAGAAAATGAGTGGGAACGGGCACTTCATGAAGGTAACATTGCCGGGCCCTTCTGGGCTCTGGTCTCATATTCTGAAACACCGCCTGAGTTATCGGAGCGAGCATACGCCGATGTCCATATGCTATCCCATATCAATGGAGCGTCAAGAAGGTTCGATATTCGGGAAAAAAATAAAACGCAAATAGAGCTAGAATACCTTAAGAACAGGCTTAATTATGCGACTAATAAGCACTATGAACGGATGGCCGAGAAAAATCATGAAATTGAACTGCTGAGCTCGCTAAAAGATGAAAAAAACCACGCACCGACCAGTAAAGAAACGCCTTACACTTATGATAACATTGAAAAGCTAAAGCATGAATTGCAGCAAGCAAAGCAGCGATTGAAACTGGAAAAGGAAAGAAGCAAGGAAACGCACAACTCTCTTACACAGTCAAATAAATTTTTAAACGATTCATTGCACCAGTTAAAAAAGGAAAACCTGGAACTAAAAAAGGAACTTCACGCTGGAGAACTTTTTTCATTTTCACAAAACAATAACAAGACTGTTCAGCTTGACTTGAAAAACCAATGCATCCTGTATGTTGGCGGACGCCCACAAAGCGTTAGCAGATATCAGGAAATCATTGCCTCGTTTAACGGAAAACTCATCTACCATGACGGGGGAGTAGAGAGATCCATTAATCAACTAGAAAAATCCATCACCCAGGCTGATACAGTTGTTTTTCCTTGCGATTGCGTCAGCCACTCAGCCGTCAAAAAAGTCAAAAAACTTTGTCGGCAGAATTGTAAAAAATTTGAACCGCTTCGATCGAGCGGGCTTGGTTCATTGCTAGCCGTCTTATCCTCAGAAAGCAGAAACTCGTATGAAAATGAACTCTAAGGTTAAATTAAAATCAGTCCACCAAAAAGTCATTGAACTAAAACATCTTAACTTTGCCGAGAGGTTGCTCGTGGTATCAGTCCGCCTTTGGGTTAAGGCCTATAAGCAAAATAGCTGCACAATATCTAAAATACGATATTTGTATACTGCTGCAGGAGTATCAGGAGTTGCAATAACATTAGATGGCCTGATGCAGCTCTTATCAAGAAAAGCAACGGGCAACATAGAAATAAACTGCCCAAATTCCTCCATTATCACCCAAGATGAGGAACGTTTTCTGACTGTAATTGCAATTTGGCAATTTACTCATACAAAGAATAAAGCAGAATCGCTAACGAGTAATTGGCTTTCTTCCAAGGATAACATCAATGTTCAGAAATTTTTTGCAATGCTGGCATACGAACTTAAAGAAGCACACTTCATGATCCGCCCCCGGAATTCGCATATAATCGGGTTGCCAGAGAAGGCAGACCCACTAACCAATGCTCACCCCTCATACTATCATCATTGAAAAGATTTAAAATTGATTCACTGGATTTTTATCTCACTCCTAGCGGTTACCATGGTCCTCGCCACCACTACTGGCCTAAAACCTAACATGTTCCTGGGTCAAAATTGGGCAATATTGCTTATTTGCGTACTACTAGTCAGCACGTTTGTCCTATCAGCAAAAGAAATAGACACAAGGCGATCAACGGAAATGCAGTTCCACAACAAAATAGAAATCCTTGATCTCTTAACGCGATACAACCGCTGAAAAAACCAGAAAAGGGTGCATTTTTCTTTATCTGTTCATGAATGTAGTTATTAGCTCTACCTCTCTTATTCTCAAAAGCTGAGTTTCACTACAATCACCCCATTTCAGTAAAGTTATTCGATCAAGATATGAAGTAAAAAGGCAATTAATAAAAAAAACATCTTGCAAACAGTTCTCGATCGCACGTATAGTGCGAACGACTATTAATTTCAATAAACAAATGTGTACATGTAATCTTAACGCTACCAGCTCCGATACATGAGGACAAAACCATGTTTTTGTGGAAAAACATAAAACCCAAGGACCTAGCTTTCGTAGCTGAAACGGTTAGAAAAAACATTCAGAAAAAAGACAAGATACTTCTGAAATCTAGCGATAAAAAAGCAATAACTGAGACACACTTTGAACAAACAAAAAAAGCGACGTAATTTGCGTTATCAATTATTTAGAAATCATTCAATAAATATTTCTAAATTTGACCGTTGTCCATCCATAAAGTCAGAATAATATAAATATAAGGTCCAGATAAAAAGTTCTTTTATCGATATTATTGTAACCCTTGGTTGTTTTAGGGTTAAAGTATTGGAAAGCTAAGTATCAACCAGATACTTTTTCTGTCATGAAAAAAAGTGCTAGAATCCAATAGTGCTAAAGCAAATAATAATATACTAAAAAACAGGCTTTCATTTGGACCTATTAGTTTTTTCCCTTCTTCTAATATCAGCCATGTGCCATGCATCGTGGAATGCGGTTGTAAAAAATACAGCCGACCCTTGGCTGCGAATGGCTATCGGTCTTGCAACATCAAGTTTCATTAGTGCTTTTATTTTGTTTGTTGTCCCAGCACCACCCCTTGATGCCTGGCCATTTATTATAGCATCAGCAATTATTCACCAAATATATTTTGCAACTGTTTGTTTAGGGTATCGTTTGGGTGACCTGTCACTGGTTTATCCACTTCAAAGGGGAACCGCACCATTGCTCGTCACGCTTGGTGCTTTTGTATTTGCCGGAGAGATCTATAATTTTCAAACCTTGTTAGGTGTTTTTATCATCAGCTTGGCAATCATCTACCTCTCCATGGGGAATTCATGGAAACTAGAAAACCCCAAAGCAATCTTCTGTGCTTTATTTACCGGATTAATAATTTCCACCTACACCGTAATTGATGGAATGGGGGCCCGATCTTCTGAAAATGTTTACGGTTATATAGCCTGGCTTTTCACCCTTAGCGCTCTGCCCTTCTCACCCGTAATTTTTTTTAGCCGCCGGAAAAACCTCCGACAATTGATAATAAATGAAGGAAAATCGGGAGTGTTAATTGGTATTCTAGGAGCATTGGCCTATGCGACTGCTATTTGGGCCCTAACCGTTGCGCCAATGGCACATGTATCGGCGTTAAGAGAAACGAGCGTTGTGCTAGCGGTATGGATTGGTTGCAGGTTATTAAAAGAACCATTTGGCACAAAGAGGGCTATTGTTTCATCTTTCATTCTTATCGGCATTATTATTCTAAAATCAACCTGAATATCGCCCTCAATTGAGAATTCAATCTTCAAAGCACTTATATATTAATACCCTTTTATGATTTTTAACATTTTGAGAAATTACACAGCAACGACTTCGAATTCTTTTGGCAGGGTGTGTCCCTCGATCGCAACCACCCGAGCCGGGGCACCATCGAGGCCAGAAAGATTCAACGGCATTGCCATAATCGCGCAGCGTGGACGCTTTATCTGGTTCAGTCCTCGAACGTATTCAATATTGAATATATCTGATCCAAGAATTTTGTGATGGATCTCACAATCCTCACCCCGAAAACCTGACTTGCGAACAACATATTCCTCAGAAAAATCATAGACAACTGATTTAATCCGATGCTCAACCAACCAACTGGCACCTTCTGCACTTAGATAGGGACCCTCCTCCCAGAACTTGTCGGTACCCCAGTATTTATCGGTCCACGTCGTCCGAAGAATAACAATATCACCTTCCTCAACACACCGTCCCCGCTCCTCAAGCGTGTCGCCTGAGATTTCCATAGTTTCACAATGATCTGTGAGATCAATCACCGCCGCCGGACCGATCAAGCTCTTTAGTGGCACCTGGTCAATCGTTAAACCATCCGGAAGAAAATGACGTGGTGCATCAACGTGCGATGCATAGTGCGCAAACATCTTGAAGCTAGACCCCTGCCAACCACAATTTTCAAATGTATAAGGTCTTTCGAAAGAAACCTCGACCCCAAGTCTCCCATCCCCATGGGCAATCGGTATTGAAAGATCAATAAGTCTCACGATAACTCTCCATACGGCACAAATATATTTATGTTTTTAATACGATGAATAACCCGATAAGATAAAATGATAAAATACATCAAAAAAAAAAAACAAGTTAATAAATTCTGGAAGATTTTAGACTAAGCAACAAAACAGGGCACAAATGAAAAACTCCCCTGACTTCATATACGGAACGGCTTGGAAAGAAGATAAAACAAAATCACTGGTTTTACTTGCACTAAGGAAAGGGTTTCTAGGTATTGACACGGCAAATCAGCGAAAACATTATAATGAAAGTGCAGTAGGTGAAGCAATAAGTGAATTTCTTTCAAAAACAAACGGCTCGCGCAAAAGATTGTTCCTTCAAACGAAATTTACCCATATTGGTGGCCAGGATCAGCGTTTGCCCTATGAGCCTGACGCCCCGGTATCCGAGCAAGTTCAGCAGTCATTTGTCAATTCCTTAAAGCACCTGCGGAGGGATTTTATAGACTCATATATTCTTCACGGACCGTCTATTGGCGTTGGGTTAAGCGAAGAGGACTGGAAAGCCTGGGCAGCCATGGAATCACTATTTGACAATGGAAAAGTCAAAGCACTTGGAATAAGCAATATAAGCCTTGAACAGCTGAGGCTTTTAATGAAAGGGGCAAGAATAAGGCCAAAATTTGTCCAAAATCGCTGTTTTGCATCAAGAAAATGGGATCGTGACATCCGAATTTTTTGCCAGAAAAATAACCTCACATATCAAGGTTTTTCTCTTCTAACCGCCAATCATAAAATCGTTCAGAGTTCTTTCCTGAAACAAATTGCACAACAATACCAACGTACGCCCAGTCAAATTATTTTCCGATTTGCATACCAATTAGGGATAATCCCCTTAACAGGAACAAGCAATGCAACTCATATGGCAGATGATCTTGAAATACGTGATTTTAGCCTGAACGAAGACGATATAAGAAAAATTGAAGAGAATACTATCTATTGATGATGTTTTTTCTACCAGTATGTATACTGTTTCAATAACATGCGCATATCAGACAAGCGAGATAACAAGCAATTTTCTGGTTCCATCAAGCCTTTTTGTGTCGCAACTGGATTTTGTTCAAAATGGATCTTTATCCGGCTATATGCAGCTCTTCCTCCGGACCTAAATCAGTGTTTTCTAGGTGCAAAATAAAATTATTCGCCGGACATGGCGCTTCTGAGGATGACAATGATCGAAAAACGCGAGAGAAAACGTAAACGTACCGGCGCACGTGCAACAAGCGATAAACCCTCAACTCTGGCCTTAGGTGCTACATTTGAGCCTTTATCCAAACGAGAGATAGGGAAAATCGCTGACACCGCACTGATGATTTTATCTGAAATTGGCGTTGCAGAATTTTCCGATTCAGTAAAGGACACAATCCTTAGTATAGGAGGCAAAATTCGAGGAGACCGGCTTGTCCTTCCTCAAAAAACTGTGGAACAGGTAATCAGAAACACCCCAAAGGAAATCGAACTCTGTGGACAAATACCCGAAAAAGACATGAAGGTTGGAGGAAGGAGAGGCTATACCGGCACCGGAGGTGCCGCACCAAATATACTGGACATGAATACGGGTGCTTATCGTCCATCAAACTTAATAGATCTCTATGATGCCGCAAGACTTTGTGATTTCCTTGACCATATTCATTTCTTTTCACGGCCACTTGTTGCCCGTGATATGGAAACCCCCCTCGACCTTGACATAAATACTGCGTTTGCAGCACTGCTTGGCACAACGAAACATGTAATGATCAGTGCAAGCAACCCAGAGCATCTGGCACCCATTGCCCAGATCTGCTATTTAATTGCCGGTTCTGAAACCGCTTTTCGGAAACGACCCTTTGTATCGTTCAATACCAACCATATTATTCCACCACTAAGATTTCACTCCGATAGCATGGCTGTAATGGCCGAAGCAATCCGTCTCGGATTTCCGGTTCACGCAAATGTTTTCGGACAACTCGGCGCGTCAAGCCCGGTAACTATTGCGGGATCTGTTGCACAGACAATTGCGGAAACATTAGCGGGTCTCGTTTTTGCACATGCCATCAACCCAAATGCTAAAACCATTGCTGGCCCGCGATCTATGATAACAGACCTCAGAACCGGTGGGCTTTCCGGTGGATCGGGTGAACAAGCAATAGCAACAGCAGTGTGCGCTCAGGTGCTGAGACATTTGGACCTACCCTGTTCAGTAATTGCTGGCGCAACCGATAGCAAGATGCCCGATTCCCAGGCCGGGTACGAAAAAGCGCTAAATATATCAACATCTCTTCAGGCGGGAGCTAACCTCATCACGCAAGCATGCGGAATGCAGGCCTCCTTAATGGGTGTTTCACTTGAAGCCTATGTGATAGATAACGATATGCTAGGTGCTATCCTGCGAAGCAACGTAGGACCTGAAGTCAACAAGAAAACATTGGCATTCGAAGAAATCCAGGCTGTAACAAAAGGTGAAGGACACTTTCTTGGCCAGGCCGAAACCCACGCCCGGATGCGTTCCGACTTTCTGTATCCTGAAATTGCTGACCGTCGGTTAATAGAAGACTGGCACGACTCAGGAAAACCTGATCTATATCAAACTGCCCGTTCCCAAGCGTCTAGGATACTCAAGGAACATTTTCCTGACCACCTGGATCCAGTCACTGAAAAAGCCATAAGGACCCGATACAACATTCGGTTATCACCCAAATCCATAAAACCAAAGACCAAGAAAAATGATGGCTAACAGTAATAGATCGGTTTTAAAATTATTTTTCAACATCTAGCGCATAACCTGAGCCACAAACAGTTCAAACTAAATCAGAACCTCCGTGAGAATTCAATACTGCCCGCAATCGACGAATGTGGACATCGACAGCCCTAGGTTCTACAAAGTTTTGTCCGATTTTTCTTTCAGTTTCAATGATATATATGGCAGAATTAGAAATTATTTGAATCTTGAGATTACAACATTCAGCCGGGGAGAAAAAATGCGAAACTTCAGCGTAGCAGCCGCACAGATGGGCCCAATCCAGAAAAATGATAGCCGCGAAACCGTAATCTCCAGAATGATAGAACTAATGGACCAAGCACAGAAGGAAGGTGCAGATTTTATTGTTTATCCCGAGCTGGCATTAACAACTTTTTTCCCTCGTTATTATATGGAGGATCAAAATGACGTAGATTTCTGGTTTGAAACCGATATGCCCAGTAAAAAGACAAATCCCCTGTTTGAACATGCAAAGTCACTTGGCATGGCAATGAGCTTTGGGTACGCGGAGCTGACACCCGAAGGCCGCCACTTTAATACCTCAATTCACGTTGACAAAACAGGTTCAATTGTGGGGAAGTACCGAAAAGTTCATCTTCCAGGGCATACTGAATTTGACCCTAAGCGCACCCACCAGCATCTTGAAAAACGATATTTTGAGCCTGGAGATCTTGGATTCCCGGTTTATCGAACACTTGATGGTATTTTTGGATTATGTATATGCAATGACCGACGCTGGCCCGAAACCTACCGTGTAATGGGTTTGCAAGGGGTAGAAATGATAACGCTTGGCTACAACACCCCATCCACAAATTCACAAAAAAGTACGGAAGGCCCTGAAAAAAGAATGTTTCATAGTTCACTCGTCATGCAGGCTGGCGCATACCAGAACAGCACTTGGGTAATAGGCGTTGCCAAGGCCGGGATTGAAGATGGGCACCCCTTATTTGGGGGCAGTGTGATTGTAAACCCGGATGGTGAAATTGTGGCACAGGCTTCAACCGATGGAGATGAACTTCTTGTACATAGTTGTGATCTAGACGATACCGTATTTGGGAAAAAAACAATGTTTGATTTTGTCCGCCATCGACAGATTAAACATTATACCCGCATAACTTCCCAGGTTGGTGTTGAACTCCCCAAAGACTTATAATTGATCCCAAATGGAACTGAACTTTCAAGAACTTGACTCGAAAACCCGGTATAAGCTTTTAACCGCTGCTGTCATACCTAGACCGATCGCCCTTGTAACAACCCGCAGTTCTGATGGAACTGATAACGCTGCACCCTACAGTTTTTTCAATGTTTTCAGCGACGACCCGCCACTTCTTATTCTAGGCCTGCAATCTCGAAACAGCCGTATACCAAAAGACACCACAAACAATATACGTCAGTGTGGTGAATTTGTCGTACATCTCGTTGACCGCCCCCTAGCAGAAGCAATGAATGAGTGTTCTGTAGATTTTCCTGAAGAAGTCAGTGAGTTTGATGTTGCCGGCATTACACGGTCAAGTTGCCGGTTTGTTCAAGTTAGCCGAATAGAAGAGGCGCCGATTGCCTTCGAGTGTCGACGGACCATAATGCTTCAAATTAACGAAAATCGAGAGCTGGCAATAGGCGAAATACTTTATATGCATGCACGAGATGGTTTGATTGACCCTAATACCCTGAAACTGAATCTCCCGAAATACAACATTGTTGGAAGATTGTATGGAGACCTCTACACTCCGGTAACTGAAACATTTGCGTATACCCGTCTCAGTCATTCAGAGTGGCTCAAAAAAAGAACCACCTAATTCGACAAGGCAACAACCCCAATGGCCATACTGGCCGCTGCCTGCGTCGGATCAATTACCGGGACGGATAGAATTCTTTCAAGTTTAGCTCGGTACTTAGCCATTCCCGCACAGCCCATAATTATGACATCTGCACCATCGTCATCCCGAAGCATCGTGCCGATCTTCTTCATTCTTCCGAACGTCATTTTGTCATTTTGAATTTGGGCTACAGTCAATCCAAGAGCCCTGTCTCCAGCAAATCGATGATGGAGAAGTCGCTCGCGCAAATGACGAATATGGCGTTCAACTGAATTAGGCAAAATAGAAATTACACCAAAAGATGAACCACGGGTTAGGGCTGTTAAAATTGCACACTCAGCAATTCCAAAAACTGGCCGGTCCGTAATTTCGCGACAAAGCGCCAATCCAGGATCACTATAACACCCGATTATAAAAGCAGATGACGAGCTGTCAGACTGAATTAACTGGGCAAGCATTGGCTCTACCTTAGAAACGTCAGCCTGGCTTTCAATACCCATCGGACCTTTTTCGAGAGTAACACACTCTAGACGCGGCCCCGTCGAATACCGGAGGGGCTCGAGAGCCCTGGACATTTCCTCGGTAACATGCTTGTTCGAATTTGGGTTAATTACACGTATAATTGGAGTCATCTGTTTTTTTATCAAATAATTTTCGCACCAAAATTCGTCTTTGGGTCAATCTCCGGCGGAGAGATTCCTGCAGGGCGAATAAATTCATAACCCGGAGACCGTTGAATGAATTTTCCGGAACCCGGTTTAACTTTCAGCTGCCCCTTTGCGATGACAATGCGCCCCCGACTCACCACTGTTTCAGGCCAGCCCTTGATAGACATACCTTCATAAGGAGTATACCCGACATTATCATGGAGGAGATCGTATGATACGGTAACCTCCCTTTTCGGATCCCAGATTACAATATCTGCATCACAGCCAACCGCAATGGAACCTTTTTTAGGGCTAAGGCCATATACCTTAGCCGCATTCGTCGAAGTTAACTCTACAAATTTGTTAAGACTTATCCTCCCCTTACAAACTCCCTCCGAAAACAGCAGAGGCATCCGTAATTCAATTCCTGGGACCCCATTTGCAATTTTTTTAAATTGCGGATTAGGGCCGGCATGAAGCTTCCCTGTTTCATCAAAACGATATGGTGCATGATCAGAGGAAAATAACTGGAATGTACCATTAATCAACCCCTGCCACATCGCCTCCTGATCGAATTTATCACGTGGAGGCGGACTGCAACAAAACTTGGCTCCCTCCATTCCCTCAATATCGATATCATCCGATGTTAAAAATAGATACTGAGGGCATGTTTCAGCAAAAATTTTTAGTCCGTCGCCTTGGGCCTTGCGAATTATTGATGCTGCTTCACTGGTGGAAACATGAACGATAAATATTGGGGTATCCAAAAGTCTCGCCAACTGGATTGCTCTATTTGAGGCTTCAGACTCGGCTATTCGGGCATGACTAACAGCATGGAATTTTGGCGCAATATTTCCAGAATCGAGAAGTCGCTTGGATAGCCAGCTTATAACATCATCATTTTCAGCATGCACCATAGTTATTGCACCATTTTCACGAGCAACTGCTAAGACACTTAGCATGTCACCATCTGACAGCTTGAGCATGGGATAGGTGAGAAAGATCTTGAACGAGGTATATCCGTCCTTGATTAACGCCGGTAGTTCCTGCCCAAGAATTTTGTCATTAACGTCGGAAATAATGAGGTGGAAAGCATAGTCAATTATTGATTTCGGGCCAGCACGGTCATGGTAAATTTGAACCACTTCCCGTAAACTCTGGCCTCGATGTTGTGCGGCGAAGGGAACGATCGTAGTATTCCCTCCAAATGCAGCTGAAATTGATCCGCTCCGGTAGTCATCAGCCGCCATAATCCCCATGCCTGACTCCTGCTCGATATGACAATGGGCCTCTATCCCTCCCGGAAATACATATCGGTCCTGGGCATTGATTATGTGCTGAGCACCTTCCAGTCGATCGGCAATACTGGTAATTTGGCTATTTTTAATACCTATATCTGCTTTAAAAGTATCGGTTGCTGTAACTATGGTCCCACCAGTTATTATCAAATCAAAATCAATCATGGTAACCTACTACATGTTAAAGTGGATTTTACTAAACCGTATCTCAAGATCTGAATGCAGGCAATGGATGGATTACTTCGTAATTAATCGTATTTTTTTTCAGTTATCTCCTCACGCTCGAAACTTTCCAGGATTAGTCAGCGGACCACCGATTTACATGGTATGGTGTTCTAGAAAGGCCAACGCAAAATTGCGATACCATTCCTTCTAACTTTTCCGCCATCACGCGCGAATCAGCGTTGGATTCTAGAAGTCTTGAAACCGCTTCTTCTACATCATGGCACAGTTTAGTGTAGTTAATAGTCACGAATTCACGGTCTTTTAATACGAACTCACCGTTGACCATAACGCTATTCACCGCGCTGCTATCCTCTGTATGTACAATTTGATTTATTGGATCATTGAAAGGGATAAAGTTAACATTAGACAGATCAAGAAAAACAATATCTGCGAATGAACCTTTTGAAAGTCTGCCGATTTTATCTCCAAACCCAAGTGCGTGAGCACTACCTTCTGTTGCCATATGGATAATATCAGTTGTTTCAAACCACTGGCTTGTATCAGGAGACCTGATCCTAGACGCAAAGGAGGCGATACGCATTGCTTCAAACATATTCTGGTTGTCGGCACAATGCGAACCATCTGTCCCAATGCCTACATTTAAGCCTAAATCAACTGCTTTCCGCGCTGGAGCAATACCGGAGCCCAGCCGAAGATTGCTGCCAGGATTGTGGGCCAGAGAACACCCATTATCGGCTAGTCGAGTAAGATCCTCGTCATCCAGCCAAACACCATGTGCCGCGGTGAAATTCGGTCCAAGAAATCCCAGGTCATCGAGGTGCGCAGTTAATGATTTCCCATATTTTTGAATGCCGGTAACTGCCTGAACACGTGATTCCGCCAGATGCATATGAAGACCAATATCGTTTTGAAGGGCAATTTCGTAGCACGAAATAAGAAATTCGTCGCTACAGTGAAGAGGGATGGTCGGTGCTAGGGCAAACCTCGTTTGTGCTTTATTAAATGACCATTTTTTTGCCAATTCTCCACAAGTAAAAAGAATTTGTTTTGCAGGTGATTCGAAAAAGTTAGTTAGACGCTCTCGTTCATTACTTGGGAACATCTCAAAAAGCCCTGGAATTGCCTGGTAAAACGAACGATCCGCAATCATTGGTGCAATCGTTGAACGTACCCCCACATCTTCATATGCGCTAGCAACAACCTGGATTCCCTCAGTTGTCGGTAAGGGCGCCTCAAAGTAAAGATCATAGGTTGCGGTACACCCCTTTAATACCATTTCGACTGCATTCAGAGCTGCAGATAAGTACTTGTCTTCCCTGCGGCGGGAGCCATTCAGCCAGCCACCGGCATGTAAAAGATGCTCAAGTGTCCAGCGATCCCCCAACCCTTTTGAAAAACTTCCATGACCATGGGTATGCGCATTAACCAATCCCGGAATCAAGAGCATATTGCTCGCATCGATTACTTTTACTTCAGATGCCACAGTAAGACCAGGTTCACTGACCTCGCAAATAACGCCATCTTTGATCAGTAAATCTTTAAATTCAGCAACTCGCAAAGCCCCATTTAATATTCTGCCTTTCTGGATAACAACAGGCTGGATATCTTTCATGTCAAGTGCCCTGGCAAAAAATGAACAGCAGCTAGATACAAGTTATCAGAAGAATGTATTTTAAAATTTTTGTAGTCTTGAATTTGTAACTCCATTCGACAAAGATAAAATGCATTGCAATTTTTTTTTTTAACTAACATACAATCAATAAGATCGAATCGATACGAGAATTAAAGAAGAAAAAGAAGTCTAACAAAGGGTCACCTTGTTCGCACATCAAAAAACTTTGTTAATCGGTAAAGGTTGGAGCTGTCTGTTGGTGTTTGCAATTATTGGTCGATCTGTATTTTTACACACTGCCTTGCTAAATTTTAACTTTTTATGTGGATTTAAGTATGCAATAGTTTTCTCACTAAAGCCACATTCTATTATAAAAAAACGATAATAAGTATAAAGGCTTTGACAGAAGATTGTGCTAATACGTTTTGTAAGAATACTCTGTGAGGGGAGAGATCTTATAAAATGAAAATAATTGATAAAAACCACCGTTACAACATTAACTGCAGCTCAATTAATATTAGTAACTTAATCATAGGTAAGGGAGAAAAACTATTATGAACATATCAGGTATTTTTAATTGGAAAAGTCTTCTAGCTGAAAAACTTTTAATTGCAGCAATAGGGGTTGTTTTTTGTTTTGCTGCGCCGACAACAGCCTTTTCAAAAGATAAGGTACACTTTCAATGGAGCTGGCTACCAACAGGGTTTTACTGCCCTATTTCCGGCGCGATTGCGAAGGGTTTTTATACCGATGTAGGGATTGACCTTTCTGTTAGCACTGGGAGAGGTTCTGGAGATGCAGTCAAAAAAGTTGCAGGTGGGGGGTCGCCGATTGGTGACGGTGATATCTCTGCCGTCATGAGTGCACGGTCACGTGAGAATGCACCGGTTAAATGCCTTATGCATATCCACGATCATTCTCCACATTCGCTTTTTCTCCTTAAAAGTAGCGGAATCAAGGGTTTCAAGGATCTTAAAGGGAAAACCTTGGCAACCACGGCAGGAAACAGCCATCGAAACTATTTCCCAATTGCCGCTCGCATGGCGGGTCTTGATCCCGATACTGTGAAATGGACAGTTGTGGATTCAACAACAATGCCAGCCATGCTTGTCAATAAGAAGGTTGATGGCGTACCTTATTTTACATCCAATATTTCGTTTATCAAACCACAGGTGGAAGCTCGAGGAGACGAATTAGTCGTTATCCCTTTTGCCGATTACGGTTTTGATATTTACTCCTATTGTATCTACACGCGCGATGACGTCATCGCAAAAGAATCAGATATGCTTCGTCGGTTTGTTGCAGCCACACAACGTGCATGGATCTGGGCTAAAGATAACCCTGAAGAAGCATGCAAAGCACACTCAAAACAATGGCCAGATACAAAGTATAAGGATAATTTAGCCGGATGGCTTGATCTCAGGGGCAATATGTTCGGCAAGGATCTATCCAGAGCCTGGACAGGAAAATTTGATATGAAAAGGGTGGAAAAAACCTACGGAGTCTTGGTTAAATCAAGAGATCTGGATCCAAACTTTGATGTTAAGCAAGTCATTTATGATAGCTTACTGCCAAAGTGATATCAATAACGGGTGGCGTCACGCACTTTGATAGAAATTAACAAAATAACGAAAGTTTTTCGTTCTCTTGATGGTGCGGACGTCCTCGCTTTGGAAGACGTTTCTCTGGATGTTGGACTGAGCGAATTTGTGTCTATCGTTGGTCCGTCAGGCTGCGGAAAATCAACCCTTCTGCGTCTAGTTGCGGGTCTTACCGGTCCAACTGAAGGCCGTATTTTGATTGACGGAGACGAGGTAACTGAGCCGCGCCGGGATATCGGCATGGTCTTCCAGGCCCCTACCCTTTTACCGTGGGCCAATATACTTAAAAATGTATTGTTTCCTCTTAAAGTACTACACAGGCTCACGGCCGACAGTGAGAATAGAGCACGGGAACTTCTTAAACTTGTAGGACTTGGAGAATTTGAAAAAAAAATGCCATCAGAGCTTTCTGGGGGTATGCAGCAACGAGCTGCAATCTGCCGTGCGCTTATTCCTGAACCAAAAATTCTTCTTATGGATGAGCCTTTCGGTGCGTTGGATGCTCTAACTCGAGAGGAAATGAGCCTGGAACTTCAACGCATATGGACCGAACGCCCAACAACAATCATATTTGTTACTCACTCCGTGCCAGAGGCAGTGCTGCTTTCAGATAAGGTCTGTGTTATGAGTTCCCGACCAGGCCATGTTAAGGAAGTAATAGAAATCCCCCTTGCTCGACCTCGGTCCTATTCGCTGGAAACAGAGCAAGAATTTCAAAATATTTCGCAGCGTATTCGGAAGCATATTTTTGAAAACCAAACATCAGCGAGGCGGATCGGTGCCGCGTAGAATTGAACAAATCTGGCACCATAGCCGAGGCGTCATCCTCCCGGCCGCTGCAGTTATTCTTTTGGGTCTGCTTTGGGAGGCCTCTGTGCATATATTCAGCATTCCCGTCTATCTTCTTCCGGCGCCGAGCGTTATCTGGGTCGACTTCATCAGCAAGGCTGATCTCGTCTATGGCCATACCACAGCAACAGTTAATACAATTCTTGGTGGGTTTTTGCTGTCTATCGCTATTAGTTTTCCACTGGCTGTAATGATTGCATCATCAGCCGTTGTAGCTAATACGATTTATCCCCTACTCGTATTGACCCAGTCAATTCCGAAGGTAGCATTAGCACCTATACTTGTAGTGGCATTGGGTGCTGGCGAAATGCCACGGGTCATAGTTACATTTCTGGTCGCATTTTTCCCACTTGTTACATCATTGGCAACCGGTCTACTGGCGGTACCCAAGGATTTAATTGAGCTTAGCCGTTCGTACAGGGGTACCTGGTGGCAAGAGATGTGGCTTATTCGCCTTCCCTGGTCGGTTCCTTTCTTGTTTAATGGCCTGAAACTAGCCATTACCTTTGCAGTAGTCGGTGCGACAGTCGGAGAATTTGTGGCAGCCGATAAAGGTCTCGGATATCAGATAATGGCCGCAACAAGTTTCTTTAATACGTCGGTAGCATTTGGCGCTTTGGTAATACTTTCCTTGTTAGGTATCGTCTTGTTTCAGGCTGTCGCAATTATTGAAAGAGTTCTGTTCCCCTGGTCTTCACCCCAGGAATAGTGAGCATAGTAAAAACTTTATCTTTAAGCTTTGCCGCTGGTACCTGGGTATTTTTGAAGGATCGAACAATTGAAAAACAGACCCCCCAAATGCATTCAAGCTTTTCGCCTTGGGAAGAATTTAATTGATCTTTATACATATGTGCAGGCCAACTAATTCTCTGGCTTTTCACTACAACCCAGGAGATTGAGCAAATAAATGCCTATTTCGACACAATATGCAGTTCATGCTAAATGGCTATTAGCAGTAGATGACGGCAAACCGACCATTCTTTACAACCGCTATGTTATCACTGAGGGTAATGAAATTACTGCAATAACAGATACAAAACCCTCTTCTGCCGAGCTTGTTGCCGAAAGTGGGGAACTGCTTGTTATGCCCGGGTTTATAAACCTACATAACCACTGCTCTTCTTCTGTAATGTTCCGTGGATTATCGGAGGATATGCCTTCCGACAATCCTACCGACTTTCCAGTTGATCTCGTTTATGGCCTGTTAATGCCATTTAATACTGCTGCACTTGAGGTCCTAAACAGTGACGAAACACGTGCGATGTTTGACCTTGGTCTCCTGGAAATCATCAAGGGCGGAACAACCACTCTCATGGAACAGTTTCGAATTGGCCAGCAAGGAACCTGTGAATCGGCAACTGACATGGGATTACGCTTTTACGGCATGCCGTACCTAATGTCCCATGCCCCGGTGGGGGTCACGTCTGAAGGCCAGCCGCAATACAGGAGCATTAAGGATGTTGACGATTTGATTGGTGATTGGGAAAACCTTTTTAACACCTTTAACTGTTCCGCCAACGATAGACTGCGTATCGGGTTGGGTCCGCATGGGACCGATACTTGTGATGCAGATTTGATAAGAAGAATTCGTGGCCTAGCAGATACATACGATTGCTTAATTACGATCCATTTATCTCAGACAGAATCAGAGGAGGATATGATACAGGGGCGTTATGACATGACACCAAGCGAGTATCTGGACTATTGCGGTTTGCTTGGACCTGACCTTCTTGCTGCACATTGTATTTTTGCATCTAATCAAGATCTCGAATTATTAAAAACACGAAACGTCACCGTTGCCAACTGCCCTCTGACCTTTGGCCGTGGTGGGGTGTTTGCGCCCTACCACAAATTTTCTGAATTTGGCCTACGTACTGTTATTGGAACCGACGGCTACCGGATGGACATAGTAGGAGAAATGCGTGCGGCTGCATTAGTCTCAAAACTTCACGCAGGTCGAGCAAATGCAACCCCTTCATACGAACTTATCTCGGCAGTAACAATTGCTGCAGCCGATTATTTAGGCCGTCCTGATCTTGGTCGAATCATGCCAGGCGCTCGTGCCGACCTGATTGGAATTGATCTTGCTAAGCCGTATTTCCAGCCAGTTAGTGATCCAATAAAAACATTTCTCTGGAATGCTGACCGTTCCGATGTCTCCCTAGTTATGGTTGATGGAAAAGTACTGGTCAAAGAGGCAATATCCCAGTTCTGCGATGAAGACAAAATTATCCGAAAGGGGGTTGATGCTGTAAAGCGGGTATGGAAAGAGGTTCATTCAAAAGGGATCGTTAATGATCATTTCTTTGAAAACTGGTACTACGACAGCGAAAGGCACTGATATATAGAAATTAACCTTTCCGGCATTACAGTCCCTCTGAAAGCCGCTTTTCAAGAATTATCCTGTAGTATTGCATAACAAAAAAACCTTTCCATCAACCGTTCCAGTTACCCCCCATTTGATATATAATCCTCTTAGTGGTCAGGCTGAATAAGCTCAAATCCTACCGCATGCCTTGTTTCCAACGGCGACAGGTGATATGGAAGATCCCATTCTTTTACGTTTCAGCGAACGCTAACCCGACCTATATTATTGAATGCAAAGAAAAAAACGAATTCTTGCTGTCTGTTGCGCTGCACACGCCATTCAAGATGGCCTAGGTGCAGCATTGTACGTAATTCTTCCCGTTCTTGCCCAGACATTTGGCCTAACTCTAACCCAGATAGGTGCCCTAAGAGCCATTTACAGTAGTGCCATGGCATTACTCGAAACACTTTCTGGTCTATTGTCTGAGCATTTAGGAGAACGGAACCTTCTGACCTTTGGTCTAACATGTGCCGGTCTCGGATACATGCTTCTGCTTTTTTCTGATACATACTGGATGATTGGATGTTGTTTTTTTATAATCGGCTTTGGCGCCGCCTTTCAGCATGCTCTATCGTCCTCAATGGTAAGTAGTACACATGACTTTCAAGACCGCCGCTCCGCTCTTGGCATCTATAATTCCTCCGGTGATGCCGGGAAACTTATTTTTGCCTCACTCTTTAGTCTTGCAATAACAATCGGCATCGGATGGAAGACGACTGCTGGTCTTTTTAGCTGGATTGCATTAGTTGGCGGGATAATCATTTTATTTAGCCTTGTTAATCTCTCGGTAGGGGGGAAATCGCCTACATCTGTGGTTGATATGGAAACAGGAAAGAAAATAGGTTGGGGCATGTCAGACAAAGGAAGTTTTTCGCTTCTGACCACAGCCGTTTTTCTAGACAGTTCGGTACAATCAAGTTTTCTGACTTTTGTGGCCTTCTTCGTAGCGGCCAAGCAGGTCCCCTTAAATATAGCAACATTTGCGGTAACATTAGTACTGATAGGCGGTATATTTGGAAAGGTTATCTGCGGGTTCATGGCAAAACATATAGGCACCCGTCAGGCATTCACTCTAATCCAATTCCTAACCGCTGCTGGTATTGTTTTGATACTTAATCTGGATAAAGTATTCTGTCTTATTTTTCTACCTTTCCTAGGCGTGGTATTGCAGGGGTCCACGTCAATTACCTACAGTGTTGTTAGCGACTTAATTCATCCCGAGCGATTGTCGAGGGGATTTTCCTTGATCTATACAGTGTCCTCTCTCGCCTGTTTTCTAGGGCCAGTGGCTTTAGGAATCATCAGTGATTATTTCGGCTTTGAAATAACAATGTATACCATGGCAGGTGCAACTCTCTTTTCCGTAGTGCCCATGTTATTATTGAACCGAAAAAAACGACGCCAAATGAACTATAAGCTTTGACTTTCCTCCAAGCAGCCTTGGAAAACCAACTCTACTTTTCATAAATGATCCTTCTTTTCTAACAAGAATAGAACACATGAACGTGCAGAACTGTAAAAATCCTGATGCGCTGGCGTTTGGAATCCATCCCCACAGACAAGTCCGGCACATAACTGTGGCCATATTCATCCATCTATCGACTTATACTGGCGTGCATTTTCCGCATCGATCGGACCAAGTCCTTGGTATTCGGTAGAGCTTAGTCTTTTACCCAAAAGTTTCTCCACTTTCACCGTGGAGCTCACTTCATTATATCTCTTTAATTTTTCAGTTGATCAGTTATTAGGGAATCTTAACTTTATAGATCAGTTTCATGGACCTTACCCCGTTTTTAGCGCTGGATGGCGTAACGATTGGTTAGCCTTCACCTCAGATAAACGATTAATTGAACGTATATGAAGACCTTACGTGACCTGCTATTGAATCACCGAACCTAACAAGATAATTTTACATGATGATAGTATTGGATGAAAATGGTGTAGATAAGATTCTGAAGTACGCCCCTCTAGTTGATTATCTCCAGGAGTGCCATCAGGAACCAATCCCGATGATTGAAGATCTGGTATTGGCGAATGATGACAAGACCGGAACGACCAATATCTTTCGAAGCCGGATCGCCTGGGAAAATAACGAATGGCTTGGAATTAAGTGCGTTACTGAATTTCCAAACAACAGCAAGCAACAAAATCTGGCTCCTGTTGTACAGGGTCAATTTATTCTTTTTGATGGATCAAATGGCACACCCAAAATAATCATCGATTCCGCGTCACTTACCCGGTGGAAAACAGCCTGTGATTCTGCTCTTGCCTCACGTTATCTCTCAAAACAGGACGCAGAGTCCCTATTGGTGATAGGAGCTGGGAACATAGCAGAACCACTTGTAAAGGCGCACCTTGCCGTTCGCCCGACTATCCGGCGCTTAAATTTCTGGAACCGTTCCATTAAAAAAGCAGAAGTGCTCGCGACAAGATTCGAATCACCAAAGCTAGAATGTTCCGTATTCGAGAACTTGCCTGATGCAGTCCACCAGGCAGAGATAATTGTTACTGCAACAAAAGCAATAGAGCCGATAATCAAGGGCAATTGGCTTGCACCAGGAACCCATCTTGATCTGGTTGGTGCATCAACAGAAACAATGCGTGAAGTGGATGACGAAACCGTTAAAAAAAGTCATATTTTTGTCGATTGTCGAAAAACAACTATCGAAAAGGTCGGTGAGCTTGCACTGCCGATCAAGAGCGGTGCCATAACAAAGGAATGCATACGTGCAGATCTTTTCCAGCTTTGTCAGAAATCTCACCCCGGACGGATCAACCCGACCGAAATTACTCTCTTCAAAAATGGCGGTGGAGGGCATCTCGACTTAATGACGGCAAAGTATATTTACGATAAAATTCAAAAAGTTTAAACTAACCTCTGTTAATAGCTAGGCAATCAGGAAGGGCTTGTTTGGAAGCCAGACTTGTTTTACAAGCGTTCATATTGATAGTTTTTTGAAATGGATTAAAACATATTAGGAAAGCGACCGTTGTGAATATTCCAAAATTAAACCATATAGAAACACAGTCACTTTCTGGCACAATCGGTCTCGAAATCAAAGGCATTGATATTCGACAAAAGCTGACTGAAGCAGAGAAGAAATTCATCCACGAGTCCTTACTTGAAAACCTTGTTCTCCTGTTTCCCAGTCAGAAAGAAGTTTCACCAAAAGAGCTACGCGAGTTTTCCAATTTATTTGGAACCATAGATGAAGATCCTTTCTCATATCCTTTTATCATGCCTACCGATCCAGATTTTCCTGAAATCTGGAATATCATCAAGGAAGATGATGACAAGTCAGTTAACTTCGGGGGGTTTTGGCACGCCGATGTAACATATCGTAAATGTCCTCATAAAGTCGGCGTTATCTATGCCAAGGAGTGTCCGGCTCAAGGTGGTGATACAATGTTCAGCAACCAATACCTTGCATACGAAACACTTTCAGACGGAATGAAGAAACTTTTGGATAACTTAAAGGCAAAACACAGCAATGTCATGCTGTACGGTGGCGAGAGCGCTCGGTTCGGGGCTGTTTCCAAAAAACGGGCTGCATCACCTGAAGACCGTCTATTTGCTTCGAAAACCGCTGAACAAACAAAAGTAGATATTGTTGAAAACATTCACCCCGTCGTCCGGAGTCATCCAGAAACAGGACGAAAGTCGCTTTATGTTAATCGCGGCTTTACGCAATCCTTTGCCGGAATGACCATTGAAGAATCATTACCACTCTTAAATTTTCTCTGGGAGCACGCAGCGCGGCCTGAATTTACCTGCCGGTATCGTTGGTCACCTAATACGGTCGGAGTATGGGATAACCGGTGCACACTGCATTATGCAGTAAACGACTATTATGGAGCAAAGCGGCACTTCCAGCGAATTGCTATTCATGAAGAAAGTCGGCCAAACTAGAACGTTAAATTCACAAAACTTGATTTTTCAAAATTCCAAATAATATCTCCCTACCTAGACAACAACTGACCCAACCCTAACCTAGCAGAAATAATGGTGTATTAATTGTATCTATTTTGCAGCCTGGGGTTGTTCTTCTCTCAGCATTCCAAGAAAAATCTGGCGAGCTCTCCTCAACGCCTTATCCGGCTTTAGGAATAATTCGTTATACCCCTCATCTGGGATATCCACCATTTCTTGTTGCTTTTCAAGTGCCCAGCGATCCTCATCTACAACACCGGGAAACATAGATGCAACGCGCTGCGCAGCCGACATATTTGGGTTCCCTCCCGACATGTGGTCTTTTCGGCAGTTTACGCACCATCGCCAGATGTGGTTTCGATCATCAATTGGCGTGTGAGTGTGGAGCAAAACGTAACCACGATCATCATCACTACCGAGTTTTCCCGGAGGCGCGACCCTCATGACAACCCTTGTTAACCCAGGGCTCATCATGCAATGTGTATGATTGCGATCAACAAGGTCATAGCAGAACCAGTCGGCCAGAAACGGTGGTTGTGTGTAATTTTCTACCTCTCTAACGGTTTTTATATATTTATTCCCATCAACCTCACCCTCCTCGTACTGAATCGGGATGTAACTATTTTCAACATCACCTATATTTCCATCATGGAGAGGGTAGAAGTGAGTTATATCAAGCAGGTTTTCAATAAGAAGCAGGTAGTTTGCCGGGACGTGCATTGGACCTGAATCGATCGATTCCCACTCATCACTGTTCACTTCTTCTGTCCGTGGAGGCTTTCTTTCAGTTGATTTTTCGATGTTACCAGGCCATACCCAAACTATTCCATCCTGCTCGATAACAGGAAATGTTTGGACCTGTGCATGCTTAGGAATGTCGACATCTGGTTGCGAGGGTATCAGAACACACTGTCCCTCGCAATTATACCGTAGCCCATGATATGCACACTCCAGTGTTCCATCATCCATCAAGCGACCTTCAGAAAGTGGAAACCTTTTGTGAGCGCAGCGGTTGTCCAAAACAACCATGTTGCCTTCCTGATTTCTCCATGCCACCATTGCCTTTCCAGCAACCTGGTGCCCTGTGAGATTATGAGTTTCGAATTCATGGGAAAAACCAATAACATACCAGCAGTTCCGGATAGATTGATAAGGTGACATTAATACCTCCATAAAATTCCTAATGCCGATTATAAATCAAGAACGAGATACGGTGTTTTCGATCTCGCACAACAAATAAGTACAAAATTCTTTCGATCTTCATCATCAAGTACATTATCTCGGTGCTCAGGTTCACCTTCTACATATTTTGTTATACAGGTACCGCAGAAACCGTCTTCACATGAGGTGTCAATCGATAGTCCGTTATGTCTCAAGACTTCAACAATCGTCTGGTTTTTTTTGACTTCGAACACATCTCCAGTCTTTGCAATTTTAACGAAAAATTCCTTATCGTTTTTATCTTCAAACTCTGAATCTTCTGGTTTTGAAAAATATTCAAAGTGGAGCGTTTCGATGGGCCAGTCGGCGGATGCTCCTTCAACTGCATTCATAAAAGAGGCAGGTCCACAGAAGTAAACATGCGTACCGGGTTCGTTTGTTGAAAGGAGCGTTTTTATATCCAGACCATTTTCCGGGTTTCCCTGATCGTGATGGAAAAATACCTTTTTCTCGGTTTCACGCAATTGGAGAAAATCATAAAAAGCAGTATTATCACGACTTCTCGTACAATAATGCATAAGGTAATTTTCCCCTTTCTCCTCAAGTTCGTAAATCATTGCTATCATTGGGGTTACACCAATACCACCGGCCAGTAATAGATGTTTTTTTGCGTGCATCGAAAGTGGGAAATGGTTTCTTGGCGGAGAAATTTCTATCTGCATACCTGCATGAAAAGTTTCATGAATCGCTTGCGAGCCCCCCCGTCCGCTAACCTCTTTCAAAACCGCAATCTGGTAACTCTCTAAATTTTCCGGATTGCTACAAACTGAATATTGTCGAATAAGACCGTCCGGCAGAAAGATATCAATATGTGCCCCTGCATTGAACTGCGGTAATCGAGATCCGTCATGATGAACGAGTTCAATGCGCAAAATATCTTTTACTTCCTTGAAAATATCTTTAACACACACAGTGATTGTATCATCGCTCATAGTAAGGCCGATAGGTTATGCTGATAAGAGTGAAACCCATTTTGAAACAATCCCCACTTAATCGTACACAACAAAATTCCCGGAGAACATAGGTAAATTGGAAACAGAACAATGCAATTTTATACGTGTATATCAAAATACTAAGGGTAAAACATCCAGTCAAAATAGATTAGCTTTTGTCCCTTCCGACGATATGGTTGCTACGAGATTTCACCCGTAGCAACCTGTTCGCGAATTATTTTACCTACATCTTAAGATGGGAATTTAAATGGAAGGTTTCTAGCATTAAGGAATGCCGTCTCCATCGTGTTGGAATAGGCAACCTGTTCCGTTCGAAACTTAGCCATACTTTTCAGCACTTTACCACTCATCTTATCGGCTGCGGCCAATTCAGAAATCACTTCACCGGCTACGTTTCCTAATTTTGTCAAAACTTCATCAGATAACATCTTAATTTTAACGCCATGATTCTTGATAAAGTCCTGCAACACAGGTCCCGATCTCCCCTGAAATTCACTGAGCATTACAACATTAGTTGAATTTGCACACTGAATGACTATCGCCTTCAACTCATCATCCAGACTATTCCATGCCTTACTGTTCACGAATAACTCTAGAGCCGTCCCACATTCGTGCCACCCGGGGGCATAATAATATTTTGCATGACGATGAAATCCCATTGAGGCTTCCCCGTATGGATTGTTCCATTCAACCCAGTCAATGGTGCCAGACGCCAGGGCAGCAGCGACCTCACTTCCGGGAAGATTGACAACCGTCGCACCTATTCGCTTCATGACTTCCGCCCCAATACCCGGCATCCGCATCTTCAAGCCTTTAAATTGTTCAAGAGTATCCACTTCTTTCGAGCACCAACCTGGATGCTGAATACCGGTATTCCCACAGATGATATATTTGCAGCCAAAAGCATCTTGATACAATTCATCGCACAGCTTGTCACCGCCACCATAATAGTACCAGGCATTGTATTCTTGAGCAGTCAGACCAAATGGAAAATTGCTGACAAATTGAGAGGCGGGAGCTTTTCCTTTCCAATAATATGGAGCCCCATGGCCCATTTCGACGGTACCCGCTCCGACAGCATCAATGGATTCAAATGCAGGAACAATTTCCCCCGAAGCAAACAACTGAATGCTCAATCGTCCCCCAGAGCATTTTGTAACCTGGTCAGCAAAATACTGGGCACCGGTCCCAAGACCGGGAAGATTTTTTGGCCATGTCGTTATCAAACGCCATTTCTTATGGTTGGACGATAGACCCGGTTTTGGAAATGTCGAAGCTACAGCAGCGGCACCCACTGCTGTAACGGCAGTTTTTAACATTTTTCTTCGCTTCATAAGCTTTCTCCCCTTACAGATTTTTACAAGACGCACTAGCAGAATCTTTTAATAAAGCTGCTAATTTTTTCAACATTAATTAATCTATATATAGAAGACCTCTATATTAAAAAATTATTGCACACTTAAAAACACATAAAAAGCAAGATTTTAGCAAATTTATGTGTAAAAATGCAGAATACCCACCAATTTTAAGCACCAGCAAACCTGTGCAATTCTTAGCCTTACAATTCTGGTCGCCTCCATATTCGAGCAAACAATATAAAGAAAATTACCACTGGGGATCAATAGACTTCACAAGGACAAATTTAAGCCTTCCCTCAACCAGTCACAAACATGCTCGCTATTCCGATTTCGGGTAATGGAACGCAATAGGACAACCAACTAAGAAGCAACGCTCATCAGAGAATTTTACTAGGCAGCCACGTGGCAAGATCCGGATAAGTAGCCAAAATGACTAAACCAAGTAACTGAATACAGATAAACGGTATCACTCCACGATAAATATCCGATGTTTGAACAACTTCGGGCGCAACTCCCCGTATATAGAACAACGCCCAACCAAAAGGTGGTGTCATGAAGCTGGTTTGCAAATTCATTGCCATCATTACACCAAGCCATACAGGATTTATATCAAAGGTGAAAAGAGCAGGAGCTACGATCGGTACAACGATGAACACGATTTCGATAAAATCGAGAACAAATCCTAGCAAAAACATTATTCCCATCACAATGAGCATTGCCGTTATAAAACCTCCGGGAAGATCTGTGAGAAACTGATGGACCAGATCGTCTCCGCCAAACCCGCGGAAAGTAAGGGAAAACAATGACGCACCAAGCAAAATACCGAAAACCATACAAGAGATTCTGGTTGTTGTCCGTAAAACATCGATGAGGATGACGCGTGACAGTTGCCGTTTGAGAATTGCAAGGCACATTGCTCCAACCCCGCCAAAAGATGCCGCCTCTGTCGGTGTCGCTAAGCCTGCAAGGATGGACCCTAATACAGCAATCACAAGAAAAGCCGGAGGGAGCAGTGCTTTTGCAATCTGCTTTAGGAGTTCACGCCCTTCTATTCCACTTTCATAATATGGCGGACAGGTCTCGGGTTTTCCAATTCCGACAATGATCAACCATATAACATATAAAACAACCAGGAGAAGCCCTGGTAACAACGCCCCTGCAAAGAGGTCGATAACACCAAAGGGCTCGACCAAATAATTACCTTTGGCAAGTTGCGCCTCAGTATAAGTTCCGGCAAGTGCATCACCAAGTATCACCAGCGCAATTGACGGCGGAATTATCTGCCCAAGTGTTCCAGAGGCACAGATTGTCCCACAAGCCAGCTTATGGTCATATCCTGCCTTGATCATGCTTGGAAGGCTTAAAAGCCCCATCGTGACAACTGTTGCCCCTACGATACCGGTCGATGCGGCAAGAAGCATGCCCACAAGTGTGACCGAAATACCTAGGCCACCCCGCAACTTACCAAAGCACTGGCCCATCGTTCGTAAAAGATCTTCGGCAACCTTGGACTTCTCAAGCATTACTCCCATAAAGACAAACAACGGAACGGCAACGAGAATTTCATTGGTCATTACACCAAAAAACCGGGAAGGCACCGCCGCAAAGAAAAACATATCAAACTGGCCAATTAGGCTGCCGCCCAAAGCAAATAAAACGGCAACTCCGGCCAGGGTAAACGCTACGGGAAAACCGATAAGCATAGCACCTGTCAGTGTCAAAAGCATGAGGATACTTATGACTTCATTAGTCGACATATTTATTTACCTGTCCCACTTGAATCTGCAGTTTTCAATGTCGAGGAACCAAAAAGAATACCAGCGCTTTTCAAAATGAGAGCAACCCCCTGTAGGAAGAGCAAAACACAAAACAGCGCCATAGTTGTTTTCCAGATAAATAAACCATGCATGCCGCCTGCCTCCCGAGATGTTTCAAACCTCTCCCATGAAAGCATTACGTATGGAAAAATAAACCACGCAATGGTTATTACGGCCGGCAAAAGGAACAAGGTTGTACAGATAAGATTTACCCAGGCCTTTCCCCTAGACGATAGAGCACGATAAAATATGTCAATCCGGACATGTCCATCATGGAGAAGCGTATAGGCAGCAGCCAGCATGATTATGGCGCCATGCATCCAGACATATAGCTCCTGCAGCCATATCCAGCCAAGACTGAAGCCATATCGGAAGGTTGCGACAAAAAAAGTTGTCAAAACTAGCGACAGAACCAACCAACTTGTCCAACGGCCAATCCGTTCATTAATTTTCTCTATAGAGTGAATAATTTTGGGAAAGATCAGCCTAACCTCCACAGTGCTATGATCAGATCATATCAATATTACCCGACCCGTCATGAATAAAACAGAAAAATAACAATGTCATATAACACAACTTAATTATCATCGTGTGATACACTGCACTTGTCCAGGTTAAGTGCATGTCTGCAAACAAAAAATTCTCTTTGACCTTCCCAAATAGCATGAACAGGTTAATTTTTTCAGGATAAAAAATAAACAAACGAGGTTAATTGACCACGACAAAAGTTGATTTTAAACACAAAGTATTACACAAACTACCAGTCTGCGTTAGTTATCAACCTACTCAGGACTTCATGAATTAGGAGCAAGATATGCCGCGTGTTAAAGAAATAGCTAGGAACGATTTCGAAGAAAAAGATCGACCCATTTACCAAAAGCTTTCAGGGGATTATGGATATTTTCAAAATCAAGCTAGAATTCTGGCACACCGTCCTCCGGCTTTTCGACATCTGTTCAACATGCTCTTTGAACTTGCAGAAGAAGACGTTCTCCCCAAGCGATATCTAGAAATTGCGCTCGTCACTGTATCCCGATTGAATGCCTGTGAGTATTGTGTGGTTCACCATACACCTCGTTTGAGTTCCTACGGAATTGACCCGGTATCGGCGGAAAAGATTCTTGAAGCGGAAATTCCTGGCTTTGATAAAGTTGACACTCTTGTCCGCGATTACGCAGTGCAGGTAACAAGACAGCCTCAATACATCAAGGATTCAATTTTTGTGGAACTCCGTGAGTACTTTGATGATTCTCAAATTGTCGAACTCACCTTGCGTATTTCGCTATGTGGTTTTTTTAATCGGTTTAACGATGCGCTGCAAATCAATATCGAGCAGGAAGCAGCAACGGAATACGCAAACATTAAAGAGCCTGAAAATTAAACAATTGTTTTTTAATCCCACGACTTCATGTGGAAGGGTGGTCCCAAATGATTCTGTTTAATGCTGATGATTTCCAAAGAGGTTATTGTTAAATTGTAGTTTAATTAGACTGAACTTCTAACACGGTGATCAACCATGAAAATCGACAACCCAAAGATAATCCCAAAAGATGCAGAATCACGGCGGAAAGGAAGCCCGGTAATCTGTTATCCTACCCATGCACTGACAAATAAAAACCTTGAACTGTTGATTTCGGCTAGGTCCGCAATGAAAAAGGTCAAGGAACTTCTCATTCCTCCACGCGACGCCACCTGCTTTGAAATTCCGGCTGGATGCTTCTTCCGCATCTGCAGCGTCGACGGGCCTCAGGTTGGTGACTTGAATCTATGGTCAACACACGATCTTTCCGAAAAATTTTATTCGGGCAAAACCCGTGCCCTTCATGGAACACATCTATCAACCGGTGATCGTATGTGGTCAACTTTTCCCTTCATGCGTCCTCTTGTAACAATCACTCACGATACACTGGATTGGTACGGATGGGATACAGACGGTGCTTCCGTGCATGATGTTATCGGGACAAGATGTGATCCCTATACAGCAAAACTACTTACAAATATTGATTATCACTATTGCTGCCATTCAAACTTAACTCGTGCCCTCGCCAAATATTGCAATATATCCTACGGGGAAGCCGAAGCATTTGTACATGATGTTCTCAATGTTTTCATGTGCACAGGATTTACCCATGATACCCATCAATATTTCATGAAGGCAAGCCCGGTACGCCCCGGTGATTATATCGAATTTTATGCTGAAATTGACCTTATTGGCGGACTATCGACCTGCCCGGGGGGCGATTGCTCGACTGAGCACTCATCGGATAAAGCGGAATGCTATCCATTGCTCGTTGAATTTTTTTCCTGTCAATCGCCTAAGCTCGATCTCTACCCCAACTCCCTACCCTCAGAATACTCGATAAGCCATAAAGATTGATTTCAACTCTAACAGTGAAAATATGAATTTTTCAACCACTACCGTAAACGTGATATGCAGCTTGAAAACTGGGCCGGCGAAGGAACCATTAATGATGCAATATGGCGTACTTTAGAATACCTTTATATAAAGTATGGTTTTGAAAAAAATAACGAGTCAAGTCTCTAGTCCAACTATCCTTCAATGTACTGAAAGCCGAAAAGTACCCCATAATCTGCCAAAATCACTTCAGAATAATGGCATAAACAAGATCGTCAATCCTCCCACAAGCAAAAGTAGTCGGATGGCTAGTGGCTTGGATGCAATAGCACCAAATGAAATTGCGCAAAGTCCAAAACTAATCTTAATCGCAACAACCAAGGCTGGAATCGGAGCCGTTTCAAGTCTAATTAATTCCGGATTAACAATCATCGCCATCGGCATCAAATACAGTCCAATTCCGAGAAGCATGGCATTTCCTGCGATTTTTAACCAATTTTCTTCAACCATAGAAGCCGCAATAAACACGGCACCACACACTGGAGGGGTTATAGTTGAAAGCAGTGCAAACCAAAAAACAAAAAGATGAGCCTGCAAGGGAGCTAGTCCCAACGATTGCAATGCTGGGCCAGCAACCGATACACAGATTACATAAGCTGCCGTAGTCGGAACTTCCATTCCAAGAATCAAGCAAGCACAGGCCGTAAGGAATAGGGCTGGCCAGACGGTATCATCTGAGACCGATAAGATGAGGGATGTAATTTTTACGCCAAGTCCAGTCTGACCCAACACACCAATGATGATGCTGGCACAAACGATAATTGCAGCGATCATGGCTATCTGCTTGCCGGCATTGACGCTCACCATCTCCAGACGGAGGATTGAGCGGGACCATGAAAAACTTAATCTTGAGTCAATAAACAGCATCATAAAGGCTGTTAGGATTGCAATACATGCAGCAAATTGAGGGGTAAACCCTCCTCGGAACATCCGTTCCAGCAATATTACAAATGGCACACAGAAGAACAAAGCGGTCACAGCAATAGTACCGATTGCAGGCCGGTCATCTGGACCAAGGCCAGACAACTGGTGCCGTGTGCCAAAAGCGTTAATTCCAAACCACACGGCAATGAAGTATAAAATCGCAGGCAAGAACGCAGCTATAACGATACTTTTATAGGGAATCCCAGTCAGTTCAACCATTACGAAAGCACCGGCACCCATCAATGGTGGCATGATCTGCCCTCCCGACGACGCTACCGCTTCAACAGCTCCGGCAAGTGGCCTTGGATACCCTAACCGCCGCATTGCCGGTAGAGTAATGGCACCGGTTGATGCCACGTTGGCTGAAGCAGAACCAGAAATGGACCCAAAAAGCGCCGATGACAGCAAAGAAACCTTAGCCGCTCCGCCTTTTAGTCGACCGGCTACAGCGGTAGCTAGATTCATAAACCCCTGTCCAGCTTCGCCAGCATTAAGCACAGCACCCAGAATAACAAAAATAGCAACAATATTGACGGAAATTCCAGTCAGACTACCCCAGAGTCCGCCCTCTGCAATCGTAAGTGTGCCGAGAAAGCTTTCGAGGGGCAACCCCGGATGACCAAATTCACCTGGTATATGCTCTCCGAAAAAACCGTAGGCTAAAGCTAACATTGCAACCAATGGTAACGGCCAGCTTATTGCCCGGCGTGCCATTTCTAAAACCACAATCACTAATGTAACAGAAACAACTAGCTGCAAAGACCCCTGCAGGGCACCATACTGCTCGGCCAACACGGTTTCATTGATAACAATATAGGCGCAGGAGACAACACCCGCTGTTGTAAAAGTAGCTCCAACCACAATTTCGCGAAAATTCCCCGCGGCAAAGAGGAAGATCCATGGTATTGCAAGAATCAGATGCACGGGTCTAGCCACCAAATTTGGCACCAGACCCGAAAAGACCAGCGCAAGATGAAATCCAATCGAGGCAGCGCCCAGGGTTGCAAACAAAAAGCGCCGGGTCGTCCCCTCCATTGAACTCCCCTCGAACCTAGCTACCGGATTTCCGCCGGTATTTTCATTCCTTTCTCATCATAGTATTTAAGCGCACCTGGATGAAGTTTTCCATATACGTTCACCAACAAGTCAGAAGAAACTCCGTTCCACCAGGCGTGATCAGCCCCCATTGACTTCTTCTGTTCCCAGTAAGTCTTTGTCACTGCATAAGCAGTCTCATTGCTCATGGCCGTAGTAGTATGGGCAATAACGGGAAGGGATGTGGTTACTGTTTCACTGCCGACCCCCGCATAAGTGTTACCAGGAATTACCAACTTGGTCCGTTTTGTCGCCTTCAGCTGTTCGTCAGTCAGTGATAATAAAGTAACACCGGTACTTGCTGCTGCTTCAATTACATTAGGTGCAGGCCACGACCCGGCTGTAACAAAACCATCAATCTGCTTATTCTTAAGCGCACTTACTGCAGCATTCAATTCTACATTGGCAAGCTTGACCTTCCCCTCGAGACCAAATAGTTTGAGATACTTGGCCCCTTCCTTGGCCCCGAAGGAGCCCTTTCCAATAAGGACGGTCTTGCCGGCAAGGCCAGCAAAGGACTCTACCCCACTGTCCTTCCGCATTACAAAATGCATTGTCAACGAAGGAATTGGAAACAGAGCACGAATTTCATTATACTTGGGGTTCCCCTTGCCCTCAAACATGGCAAGTTCCTTCTGAGCGAGCTTAACAAGTACAGGAGGTGTGGTGAATACATAATTGCCTTCCCGTGCTGCAGCTTCTTTAACGTTCTGGACTGAGCCCTGACTTTCCTCGACAGTTACAATGATTTGACCGTTTGAACCCTTCTTGACTGCTTCTGCAATCTGAACTGCCATCTGGTAATAAGATGACGTCGTCTTTGCTGATTTATAGGTGACGCGTGTCTCGGCATGAGCAGACATCATAGACCAGAAAATTAACGTCGCAATTAGACCCAGAGTTTTTAATTTTTTCATTACTATCTCCTATGTTCCGATGAGGTCACACATCAAGCGACGATCACCCCTTCAATTTATTCAATTCCTAATAAGATTATACATACGACCCGGCAACAAAACCTTCCAGTGACCATTACTATTTAAAGTGATGTCGGTCAGAACACCCGGATCTATGTCCGCCGAAGATAAGCTTCAAAAAAAATGAGAGATAAAGGTCACTACAACACTAGCATACTGTACGCAAACGTACAAATTAGTAGTTATCCATGCACTCCAGATAAAATAGCCGAGTGCGTCACAAAAAACGTAGGACATGGCCAATAATTCAGTGCCTAGAGTCCTTTTTTAAGCTTTTGATTACATATAACGGCAATCCGGTTCATTTAGGCGTTGATTTACGTAACATGCGTTACTGCGGAAATTTTTAGATTTTTAAATTTTTTTGGAAATAACCCTTAATAACTTAGAATAAATAATGGCGTTCCAGCATAAATCTGGAAAATCTTGGCCCATAAGCCAAAAACTAATGTTTCCAATAACTACTACCCGATCAAAACAGGAAAAACCTATAATGCGGGTAGTGCGACAACATTAACACGGGGGGTAAACGCATGAAAACTGCTATAAAGGTGGCACTGACTGCCATTTCTATCTGTCTTTCGACTTCTGTTTTTGCTGCAACACCGTTAGTTGATACTACGTGGATAAATAATAATATTAACAACAGCAATATTGTCTTTCTTGATGTTCGGGGAAGACTTGCAGGAAAGTCAAAAGCTGATTATCTAAGAGGACACATTCCTGGCGCCGTCTGGACAAATTACCTGAAAGATGGCTGGCGCATAAAGGACGGCAATGGAACAGTAGGACAGCTTCCACCAGCTGCCAAATTAGAGAAACTCATAGGGAGTTTGGGAATTAGCAACGATAAGCACGTGGTAATCATCCCGCAGGGAGGAAAAGCACTGGATATGGGAACAGCTACCCGGGTGTACTGGACATTCAAAGTCCTCGGACATAATAATGTGTCAATTCTCGACGGTGGTATGAAGGCTTATGGAAAAGTAGATCCAAAAACGAAGAAAGCAGTTAACAAGCTTGAAAAGGGTGACAAAAAGGCAACTGCAGTGCTTTTCAAGGCTAATTTGCAAAAAGATATGGTCATTTCGAAAAGCGATGTCGCCAAAGGCATGAAAAACGGTACCCCGCTGATCGACAACCGCCCAAACAATCAGTACGTGGGAGTGAATCAGCACCCAAAGGCAAAGCGTCTTGGAACAATTCCAGGAGCAATAAACTTCCCAGAAAACTGGATGACTGCGAACGGAGGAGGAAAGTTTAGACCAACCAGCGACCTCAAAAAACTTTTCAAACTCGCTGGCGTAAATTCCTCCGGCGATCAGATCACATTCTGTAATTCCGGGCACTGGGCAAGTCTTGGTTGGTTTGTCTCTCATGAACTGGTTGGAAACAAGCAATCAAAAATGTATGACGGCTCAATGATAGAATGGTCTGCAGACATGTCTCTTCCGATGGAACAAAAAATTAAAATAAACTAGGATCGGATTAATACGTTGCGAGAATGCCAGGCTATTTTATAGCCTGGTCATTTTCCCGCATAAACTCGATCAAGATTCATCCGGCGTATACATTGATATATTTAAGGCAAATAACCCTCTGGCAGGAAGCTAGATTTTTATCATTCACAACAAGGCAATGGTCATGAATTGACTCTATCAGTTGGGGTAATGACATGTTTTGAGTTTGCGCCATTTCATCCAGCACTGTCCAAAATGCCGCTTCAAGCCGTATTGTAGTCGAATGACCGTGAATTCTAATTCCACGTTTTTCCGGAGCAAATTCAGCAATCTGGTCGGTTGTACAAGCTCGAAACATATGATCGAGCATGGGACTCGTTTCAAGAAATATCGACATGTGAACGAACCTAACTTTTCGGTTGCTTCTAACTAAATTGTAACAACTCTTTGACAGGACTGAATGGCCACCACGATATCATCCCAATCACTTTCCTGCATATCCGATGTAATCCTCAAAAACATCGAATTATCAAATTTTTTTGACGTTTGAACAATATTTTTTATTGCCTCTGTTTCCTCAAAAAGGCCGGTATGCAAGAAAAGAAGTTTAACGGGTTTCTCCATACTCATAAGTTTATAACCACATCACTCATGAAAATTGTTTCTGCAAGCTTGCCTTCGTCGATAAAGGAAAATAGGTTTTTCAGTTCGGGATCTGTCGTTTCCGGTAAAATTTCAGTCAATTCAAGCAATTCAATTTTCTTGCTATCTAAACTTTCCTGCGATAATGATTTCCCCATAAAGACAAGGCGCACCCTGTGGCCGGAAATCGTCAGCCCGGCAGCAACCCTGGCCGCTTCCCCATTATCATTTCTTGCCAAGACAAGTATATTTTTCTCAACTATTTTCATTTGTTTCTACATACTAGAGGCTGATAACCCTTGAAGCTTTTCCAACCATCATTGAATTGTTTAACTGGCTCCCTATTTCAACTGGACAATCTAACTCTTGATATAATGCCGACCATGATTCACCACAGGCAACAGCTGCATCAGCCCCTTTCATTGCAACGAGACATTCCTGCTGATGAAGCACAGCAACACCTTCACCTGTGAAAAAAACTGACCAAGTCATGCCTTTCCGGCCAAAGGCCTCAGCAAGTCCTTTCAGGAGCGGTCCAGACCTTCGAGTAGTCACTACAATGAATAAATTCATATCCTATCAATTTTCAATAAGCCGGCAATCAGCATCCATGATTTTTCTTACTGCCCTCCCCCCCGGCCCCTCCTTCCTGGGGTGGGGTTGAAAGATAATATTCCAGCATTTCAATAACGCTCACCAGACCAAATTCACCAAGGTCAAATGGCTCAAACTCTTCTGCTGATTTCGGAGTTCGTGCCTTTATCATTTCCTCATCTGTCATCGATACCATTGGAAAGACAAGAAAAGCTATTAAAAAGCTGGCGAATAGCGAAATCACACAAAATATAATTGAAGATTTTTTCATACGTAACTGCAAACAACCTGTGAATCAATCAGAAGTCAGTCCTAAATATAGAACAACCATTGCTACAACAAACATCCCAACCTGTATTATCATTTGAATATCCATGAAAATCCAATCTATTGCCCTTTGAAATGCCTGATAAGTTCGCTAACTGTCAACGTGCTACCAGTTTCAGGATGGATGACCTCAGGTGTAAAATGCGGCACGCCAAATTTATCTGACAGCATTGATTTTGGAGGAAAAAAAAATACATAAATCAAAGTAATAATCGATCCGATTCCAACAAAAAATGAAAAAAAACGCATACCCCTCTACCCCGTTTAATTAGTTTTTCTGAATATAAATATTCCAATGACGATCCACCTTCACCGTTTCCAGATGCGTCGCCTGAATCGCCGGGCACATTGGTGGAATTGCTTCCATGGATGTTGGATTATCAATTGAAACTTGGATAACATCCATAGATCGCGCTTTTTCAACTGTTTTCTTTGTCATTAACTGTGGTCTCGGGCAACTGTCCCCGAGGCAATCAACTTCGACTGCAATCTGATAAGATTTGCCACTAGATAACGTTATGTTGTTCATTTTCCTATCCTCTGAACCAACATCGTTTTTTACAGATCCAAAAATTCGCATGTTTCTATCCCAAAGTTATTAATTATGAGCAAAATTAACTCTCTGCCGCATTTACTTTTTCAAGACGCTCTCTTCGCAGAATTAATGAATAAATTCCTGCCAAAATTAAAGTTTGAGCTAATCCAAAAAAAATAGCCGGTATTCCCAGTTTTTCCTGGAGCGTCTCTGCGTTTGCAAAACCAAACTGCAGAGCCGAAAGGTCCACCACCCCAGTCATGCTCGCAGGAGCCGGAGGCCAGTAACTAACTGACCAAAAAAGAGAAAATAAAAACATCCCGATAAACGTAAAGATTAAGGCCCAAACCGCACCAACATTACCCTCTCCAGCCTTTACCCATGTCGAAACTGTGCAGGCTCCAGCAAGAACCATCCCAATACCAAAAAGAAACAGGCCAATGACCTGGTTTATACCGACATCGAATTTCATAGTCCTACCTTCACCAATCGAAATGAAACCGGTAAATCCTATGGTTAAAATCATCATTGCTACCAACAGCGCCTTAGTATTTCGAAAACTCTTAAAAAGGATTGCATCCCTCAAGGCGGCTGTATTACAAAACCTTGACCTCTGGACAACCAAGCCGACGATGGCTCCAAATAGAAAAGCTACTAGACATTCCCCTACTTCATTCATAATCTATAGCTCCAGCACTCTTCTGTATATCTGAGACCCCAGCCACGCCCCTGCAACTATTCCAGTGATGGAAAGATATCCACCGAGATTCATTTGCGGTGTTAAACCGAAAAAGGTTGATACATTGCACACAAATGCCAGGCGGATGCCTACACCCATAAGTAGACCACCTATAGTAATCAAAATCCACTCAGAAAGCCGACGAGGATAACGGATATAGAATTCTTTAGACAAAATTGATCCAACCAAGGCCCCTGAAATCATGCCCAAGCTTATGTAGATTTTCCAGTAACCCGCGTCAGGCCTGAAAACCAGATTCCAAAAAGGAAGCCGATTAAGTTCATCCCCGATAAAGAACTGGGCAATTAAACCCGTCATCATTGTTTCGCCACCGCCAACCGTCCATGCCCCGACAATTAAGAACAGGAAAATATCAAGGACGGCGATCGCTGCCAGTGCAATGACGGGGTCCAGAGTCTTGCTGAAAAATTCTGAAGTTACCATTCGCGTATTCCAAGCAATTTGTTACCTAGTATCGTGTGTATGAAAATTATCCCACCATACAACGAGACTAAATGCAATTTTATGTATTAGGTAGTAGTTATTGCTAACAAATTTAATGACATTTATTCCCAAGTTTCAAAGCTTAGTGCGAGAGACATGAAGCTTATCACACTTAGGGTGCCGGCCATTGGCGAACCTTGTTTTCAAACTACCAACCATCTTAGGAGATATAAGGGAGCAACTGCACATCTTAAATCAACCGTTGATTTTGATAATAACGTTAGGTTTTTAAACCATTGACGGGGACCTTTAGATAGACGCCCCCATTCTTTTCAGCAGGCGGCATGTTTCCTGCACGCATGTTGACCTGAATAGATGGCATTATCAGCTTTGGCATACCAAGACCTGCGTCACGACTAGTCCGCATAAGAATAAATTCCTGCTCCGTCTTGCCACCACCGGTGTGAATATTGAGCGCTTGTTCCTCTGCAATTGTCGTTTCCCATCGCACCTCTCGACCATTAGGACTGTAATCATGACAAACGAAAACACGAAAATCACCTGGTAAGCTAAAGATTTTCTGAATCGAATGATAGAGACTGCTGGCACTCCCGCCAGGGAAATCAGCTCTTGCCGTTCCACCATCAGGCATGAACAACGTATCCCCAACAAAAACTGCGTTCCCAATAACATGAGTCATGCAAGCCGGTGTATGTCCAGGGGTATGAAGTGCCTGTCCAGTCAACGTTCCGATCTTATACGTATCTCCATCACAGAAAAGCCTGTCAAACTGGCTCCCATCACGTCTAAATTCTCTACCGAGATTGAAAACCATACCAAATATATCCTGTACCAATACAATTTCCCTGGAAATAGCAATCTCACCGCCCAGTTGCTCCTTTATATAGGGTGCCGCTGAGAGATGATCCGCATGTACATGCGTTTCTATCAACCATTTGACCTGCAGGCCGTTCCTTGCAATGTGCTTGATTATTTGATCTGCGTGCTTATAGCTGACGGTGCCTGACGCATAATCGAAATCAAGAACACTGTCAATTACCGCACAAGCTTTGGTGTTTGGATCAGCTACAACATAGCTAATGGTGCTGGCTTCAGGAGCAAAAAAACCTTTAATAACTGGTATAGACATGACTTAAACATAATAGTCAGGACCCCTTCATTGGCAACCTGCGATTAATTTTTAATAACATCAAGTTAGAAAACAAGCTCCTCTAAATCTATATTTATTATGGTAGACTACTGGTAGCCATATGATTAATCTTCATACGACATATTCAAAGCAACTGCTGAACAGTTTGTTTTGTGGGAGAGCGCAGTAAAAAAGGAGAGTAGGATAGATCGCTTTCTTCTAAGTACATTGGTGTAACAGCGGTACACAAAAAAAATACCCGTAAATTTTTAAATCATAGCTTCTCTAACTGAAGTTGATTGGATGATGAAAACATAAGACTAGGAATCACAAAAATATAATTCAATATCCTTATGACATTATCGCTAATTTTACTTAAGGAGATTATCCTGTTTTAAAAATGATAAAAATGAATACAACCTTTAGTGCATTCTGCCATTGTGGGTCCGTCCAACTGGATATTTTTACATCAAGTGGATTAGAACAAATAATACGTTGCAATTGTTCGATCTGCAGTCGGGGAAAGGGTTTTGGAATGATCTGTGTTCCCGCAAATGATGTCACGATAATAAAGGGACATGAATCTATAAGGGAATACAGCTTCAATACTACAACTGCCCCACACTTCTTCTGTAAAATATGTGGAATACATACGCACCACAAAGGTAGAGCAAAACCAGACTGTTTATGTGTAAATGCTGCCTGTATAGATGGCCTAAATACAGAAGACTATAGCGATGAAGTTGTTAATTTTAATGGAATAAACCACCCTAGCGATCATTAGTGATTTAATTCATGAAATGGAAGAAGCACCTTGGATGCAACCATCCCAATCATATTTCAGTATTTTATAAAACAGGCAGTCCGCTTAAAGAAATTAAATTCAACAGCAGATATACCGGTCAGCTGGTCGTCATTTGGACTGACCTTGCTGTTCAGCTGCAAAGGATTTTTTGTAACTCATCGCTATTTTCTAACAATCTAACCGACGCAACAAGAAACACTAGGGGATTCAAAATGGAAAAAGTTCTTTATGAGAGAGATGGACGCATCGGTCGCATCACCCTGAACCGCCCAGAAAAACTCAATGCGATTGACGATGATTTGCCAGAAGAGTTATCCACCGCCGTTTCAGAGGCCGAAAGGGATTCCCGGATACATGTGATGATTTTATCGGGCAACGGAAAAGCCTTTTGTTCGGGCTACGATCTAGAATTTTATGCTTCCAGTGACAGCCCCACTAACGTCGTACAAAAACTGCCATGGAATCCAGAAAAGGATTTTGACTTTATGTGGCGAAATACGGAACATTTCATGTCACTCTGGCATGCAGAAAAGCCCGTTATCTGCAAGATTCATGGAGCCGCCGTAGCTGGTGGCTCAGATATCGCTCTCTGCTCGGATCTTATAATTATGGGAGAGAATGCTCTGATCGGATATATGCCAGCTCGTGTCTGGGGATGCCCTACGACGGCAATGTGGGTCTATCGTCTGGGAGTCGAGAAAGCCAAGAGAATGCTGTTAACCGGTGATAAGATAACGGGACGCGAAGCAGAAGCAATGGGTCTTATACTTAAAGCTGTGCCCGAAAATATACTTGATGATGAAGTTGAAAAAACTGCTAGACGTATTTCAACCGTACCGGTCTCGCAGCTTTCCATGCAGAAGAAAGTAATTAATCACGCAATTGAAAGGTCTGGTTTGATCGACACACAGCGCCTTGCAACAATGCTTGATGGTCAGGCCCGGCACTCAACTGAAGGTTTAAACTTCAAAAAACGAGTCGAACTTATTGGTTGGAAAAAGGCCGTCAAAGAACGTGATACAGGCACCTATGACTGGACAAATGACCAACCATTCCCACCCCAGGGCTAAGCCGACGCAGGGGTGGCAACCCTCTCCTGAAAAAAACATGTTTTCTCATTTATCATCTTTAAGCAGCGTAAGAAAAAAGCAATTCGATGTCTTTTAACTTTAATTTTTCATTTTGATTTGTCTGTTCTTTACTCATGCAGTACGAATAAGACAAGTCTAATCCCACGGAGACGGTGAATATGGAATCTATTGAACATCTTATCGGCGGAAAAAAAACATCTGAAGCCGGCGGCCGACTAGGACCCGTTTTTAATCCGGCAACAGGGATTCAAATTGCAGACGTTGCTCTAGCAAGTGCAGATGAAATAAGCAAGGCAATAGAGATCGCTGATTCTGCGTTTAGTGAATGGTCCTCCCGAACCCCAATCAACCGCGCACGTGTAATGTATCGCTACAAACAACTCCTTGAAAAGCACGCAGAGGAATTAGCCGAACTGGTTTCACGGGAACATGGCAAAACCCTTCCCGATGCACTCGGTTCAGTGCAGCGAGGAATTGAAGTTGTTGAGTTCGCCTGTGGCATCCCCCAGCTGTTAAAGGGTGAATATTCATCAAGTGTCGGTAGCGATGTAGATAGCTACAATACCCGAAAGCCCCTTGGCGTGTGCGTTGGGATTACGCCCTTCAATTTTCCAGCCATGGTTCCTCTATGGATGTTTCCGATAGCCTTGGCCTGCGGAAACACCTTCATTCTAAAGCCATCAGAAAAAGACCCGAGCTGTCCGTTCCGGATGGTTGAACTCGCACATGAAGCAGGTGTTCCTCCAGGAGCACTGAATGTCGTTAACGGTGACAAGGAAGCGGTCGATGCCCTGCTTGCTGATTCACGCGTAAAAGCCGTTAGTTTCGTGGGCTCCAGCCCCATTGCCGAATACGTCTATCATTTAGGTACCGCCAATAACAAACGGGTGCAGGCCCTAGGCGGTGCAAAGAATCATATGATTGTAATGCCTGACGCTGACTCTAATCGAACTGTCGATGCGTTGGTCGGATCAGCCTTCGGTTCGGCAGGAGAACGTTGCATGGCAATTTCAGTCGCCGTTTGCGTCGGGGACGAAACGGCAAACAGAATTCGTGATGACCTGATCACCGCAACTTCCAAACTAAAAATTGGCCCCTACACCGACCCTGAAGCGGATTACGGTCCAGTAAACACAAAGCATCAACTGGACAAGATAATCGGCTACGTGGAAAAAGGAGAACAAGAAGGCGCCAAGCTTGTTGCTGACGGGCGTGGAGTTTCTCTTCAGGGATACGAAGGCGGGTATTTCCTGGGCCCTTGTATTTTTGATCACGTGACAACAGACATGACGATTTACCAGGAAGAAATTTTTGGTCCAGTTTTAAGCATTGTCCGAGCAAGCGAATACGGTGAAGCTCTTCGAATGGCCAATGAACATCCACTCGGGAACGGTGCCGCAATTTTTACCAACAATGGCGGAGTTGCGCGGCATTTCGTGGACCACGCACAGGTTGGCATGGTCGGGGTTAATGTTCCAATTCCCGTCCCCGTTGCCTCCCACAGCTTTGGGGGGTGGAAAGGTTCACTTTTTGGCGATCACGCCATGCACGGACCTGAAGGCGTAAGATTCTACACAAAACTAAAGACAGCCACGATAACATGGCCCGACGGCGAAAATGCGGGACCAGAGTTTTCAATTCCCGTGCTTTCTTAATGATTTGACAATTATATTCAGGCCAATCTGAGAAAAATTTTATTTTCAACAAGAAAACAGATTGCTCCCCTGCTTGTCAGGCCCCTGTTATATTTTCCTGTCATGCTGCCTGACGATTTTCCATGACATTCTTTCTACGGTTATATTTAGTTTTTTTTCTAAAACGCACTTTCTTTCGTTTTTTTCCAGTTCCCTGAAACTTGTGCTCTATTTTTGATTTATGGGATGCATCCGGATAGCTATCTATATGGAAAGGGTGATCTTTGTAAACTGGGATATTTTTTTGGATAAGTTTTTCAATACCCCGTAGGAATTGATACTCATGATGATCGCAAAACGAAATTGCCATGCCATGTGCTTCATGACGAGCCGTTCGCCCAATTCGGTGCACATAACTATCCGGGGAATTGGGTAACTCATAATTTATGACATGGCTTACGCTATCAACATCAATACCTCTTGAGGCAAGGTCGGTAGCCACAAGAACCCGGATAGTTCCAGATCGAAACTTATTTAATGAACGTTGCCTTGCATTTTGGGCTTTATTCCCATGAATAGCCTCTGAATCAATGCCTGTTTTTTTAAGATGACCGCATACTTTGTCTGCACCGCGCTTGGTTCGGGTAAATACTAAAACTTTTTTTAAATCCGAATTCTCCATTAATTTTGCCAACATAATTTTTTTCTTATCTTTCGGCAAGAATAGAACTTTTTCACCAATATTTTTTGCCGTCCTCACAGCTGGCTCTACTTCGATATGCTGGGCGTCCGTCAAGAGACGGTTAGCTAGAGCTTTCACCGTAGAAGGCATTGTCGCTGAAAACATTATTGTTTGCCGGGTCTCAGGCACCATAGCAGAGAGCTTCCTTACATCGTCAATAAACCCCATGTCAAGCATACGATCAGCTTCATCGAGAATAAAATATTCAACTTTTTTTAATTTTACATATCCTTTATTAATTAAATCCATAAGCCGTCCTGGCGTGGCAATCAGAACGTGAACACCTGCTTTTAGTGCCTTGATCTGGGGGCGAATAGGTGCACCTCCAAATACTACAGTGGAACGAATATTTAGATGGCAGCCATAAGATTTTACGTTACTTTGAATTTGGATGGCGAGTTCTCGGGTAGGTGCTAAAATGACTGTGCATGGATGTCCTCCGAGCGGGTTGATGGAATTCTTTGAAATACGGTGCAAAACGGGTAGCACGAAAGCTGCAGTTTTCCCGGTCCCTGTTTGTGCAATGCCAAGAACATCCCTCCCTCGGGTCAGAATTGGGATGGACTTGATTTGAATTTTGGTCGGGGTTTTGTATCCTTTTTCTTTGAGGGCACGAAGAATTTGCGGAGCTAAGTTCAAGTCTGAAAAGTCATTCATAACGGTTTTTTTCTCTCATCAAAATGTCAAAGCGCACCCTTTAAAGGTGCACGAACCACCAGTACTAGGCAGGAGTTTTCAATAGGCATAGCATTTTTAAGATGATGCCAAACGAGATACCGGCAATTTAAAGATAAGTTCTAGATGCTTAACAAGTAAATAAACTTGAAACTTATTCAAAAAGGGAATTTCGCAGACGCATACGTGCGCTTTCATCAATATAAAGTCAAGTATATTAAATAATCTTGGCCATTAATTACTTTTTGTTTCTTATCAGCACGAGAGATTTTAACACTTTCTTTTATAAACTCTTTCCTAGGCAAACCAAATTATTATCTTGCCCATCTTTCAAAAATCGAAGACCTAATCATTATATCACTATAGCTAATTATAGGGTATGAATAGAGTTAAATCCTTCCAGAACCACAGTAGAACGGCTGTTGCCAGCATTAAGGCTACGAAAGGGAGTGCTCCTTTTGCTACCTCTTCAATCTTCGCCTTCCCAACAGCTTGTATTATAAACAGATTTAATCCCACAGGCGGTGTGATCAGGGCGGTTTCAATTAAAATAACGAAAAAAATCCCAAACCAGATGGGGTCAATCGACATTGCCTCAAGAGCAGGAAACAAGACGGGAACCATAATAAGAAGCATGCTAAGAGCCTCCAGGAAAAATCCAATGATCAAAAGTGTACTCCCTACAGCCAGCATAAATAAGCCAGGGTCCGATATATTGCTGGTCAGAAACTGACTAATGGACTGTGGTATAAGGTAAAGAGTAATCGCATAAGAAAAGACTTTTGCCCCGGCTACAATAAGAAAGACCATAACCGTCGTTTTCATTGCAGTATAAGTAGCCTCTTTGATCTTGTCCCAGTCCATGCGCCGCATGGAGACTGTTATTATAATTGACAAAACAAAACCTAGTCCCGCGCTTTCCGATGGAGTGGCCACCCCTGTATAGATAGACCCTATAATTGTTGTCGCCAAAATCAATAGCGGCAGCACTTTAAGAGTCTCACGTAAACGTACCCGCCAAGCTGCTTTTTCATCTGACCTCTGATTGCCATACAAATGAGAGTAAGAGACACCATAAACAATAAATAGCATCGCTAAGAATAGGCCGGGACCGATGCCAGCAAGAAATAATGTCGGTATGGAGGTTTCCGTGACCACGCCGTATATGATCAAAGGGATTGATGGCGGTATCAATATTCCGAGCGTACCACCGGCAGCTAGCATTCCCAACACAAACGTCCTATCATATCCTCGCTTTGTCATTTCTGGAATTGCAACGGTTCCGATCGTGGCTGCCGTCGCGACAGATGACCCGGATATAGCAGAAAATATTGTACAACTCAGAATTGTTGCTACGCTTAGTCCCCCGGGCCAGTGACCTACCCAGCTTTGGACCGCGGAATATAGATCCTTCCCAACACCTGCCCGTAAAAGTATGTTTGACATCAATAGGAACATTGGGACGGCAAGCAATTCAAAACTATCCATGGTCCCGTAAAGACGCTGGGGTACGCTGACTAGCGGTAGTTCCTTTAAATAAAGAAGAACAACACCAAGCCCGCCTAACGCTGCAGCAACCGGCGTCCGACATATTAATAGGGCTATTAGGGCAGTCAGTATAATAATAGTTTCCAACAGAGCTACCTTGTTCTTGCCTTAGGTTCGGTTGATTTTCTTAGTATTCCAGACACGACAAACCTGAGCTAAACTCTGAAAGAACAGTAATGCAAATCCCACCCAGACCGAGCTATGCGTAAACCATTTAGGAAGTCCCAGGAAGCTATCCGTAGTATGGCCGGCAAGAGTTGACTTGAGCCAAAGCTGAAATCCGAAAAAAACCGATACTCCGGCAAAAACAAGCATAAACATAAGCGCAACTGTTTCAGCTAAACGCCGTGCGAGGGAATTCGGATTCTTGAAAGCCACATCTATAGTTACCATTTCCTGCTCTTTTAGAACATAAGCAGCACCCAGATATGCAGCCCAAACCTGCAAAACTCTGCTGAGCTCATCAACCCAGATAGTTGGAGCCGTACCAAGAAACTGACGAACGATGTCGTTGCGGACAATAATTTCGTAGGTGATAAAAAAACCAATAGAAAAATAAATCCAGGCCGACAACTTCCCAAAAAACTCTGAAATTCTATCGATCGTCAAAAATAGCCCTGTCATTCTAAACCTTGACCTATTAAAAGCCTTTTAGTCTGCCGCATAGAAGAAAATGGAGTGGCCTGTGGGCCACTCCAACAACAAACTCGAGTAAATGATTATTTTTTGCGAACCGCCTTGATAACGGATTCAGCATTCTTACCTCTTTCCTTAATGAATCGGTCTACGACGCCTTCTGTAGCAGCTCGCCATTTTGCCCTTTCATTTTCTGAAAGGTCCGTAACAGTCATCTTTGACCTAAGCTCATCAACTATAGCAGACTCTTCTGCATAAATTTGATCACGCAACTGTTTTTCAACTATCTTTGATGCTTCCAAAATAATAGATTGATTGCTTTTTGAGAGACCTTCAAAAAACTTATTATTCATCACAGCAACAAACTCTATAGCACTGTCAAAACTTAATGTCATGTGGTTCATCACCTCATACAATTTTCGGCTTTTGACGGCTGAAGCACCTGTCATCCCAACATCAACGGCTTTTTGCTGGTAAGCCAGAAATTGCTTCGATCCGGACATTAGTGTTGGTGCTCCCCCCAGAGCTTCAATGGTCCAGCCGAGTATTTTACCATAAGTACGAACTTTTTTACCCTTGATATCGGCGGGCAATCGAATGGGGCTATCATTGTTTAAATATACATTCCGACCGAATGCCTGCCACCAGAGAACTTTAGCCCCTGTTTCTTTTAGAACGGCAGTATCAAGGATATTGCGCATTTTTGAACCCGTTGAGACAGCAGCACGTAACGCTGCTTCATTATCAAACAAAAAAGGTACATTAATGACCTCAACCGCCGGAACACTTCCAGCAAAACGACCTAGAAATGCAGAGCCGGCTTCTACTGCACCGGAACCAACAGCCTCAGGCACTTGCTTGTCTTTATAGAGCTGGGCAGACGGAAATAACTGAACTTTTAGACTACCCCCTGATTTCTTTTCAACGATAGACTTGAAAGAAAGCCAATTTTGTCCAAGTGAATGCGTTTCCGGTAATTGCAAGGTAACCCGGATAATTTTCTCAGCTTTAGTCAAAGCTGGGTTGCAAACGCCGGCAACTAAGATAAGTAAAGCGGTTAAAATCAGTTTCACGAACCTCTCCTTCTGTTATAAATTTTGTTTTTGGGGTTATTTAAAATATCTTGTAGTACGATAATGAATTAACGTGCATGTATCAATGTTACAATCAATGATATAAACCGATCCAGCTTGGCGCTAGTTTATGCATAAATAGTCAGCCTTAAGTAAAACGTATCATCGACTATTAATAAACCCTAAGAATTGCAAGATAAACCAACGTTTCTTTTAATTATGTCACTAAGCTATAAAAAGCAACAATATCATCTACTGGACATACGCAACCAAAAGATCAATAGGTATTTGCTAACAAAATTTGATTGGTTTTGGTCATTAGAGTTTTAAACTCTTTTCCGACCCTGAACTACTCTGTCCAAAATCAATGCGACAAATAAGATTGCAATACCTGCCAAAATGCCTTGGCCAACATTTGCATATTGCAGAGCTTCAAGAACATCTTGACCTAATCCCTTCGCTCCAATCAGTGAAGCTACTACAACCATTGCCAGACTTAACATTACAGTCTGATTAACCCCCGCAAGTATTGATGGTGTTGCAAGCGGCAGATCAACCTTTCTTAATAAATACCATTTCGATGCTCCGTATGCTATTGCGGCTTCTCTTATTGTTTCAGGAACCCCTCTTAAGCCTAAGACAGTAAGTCGTACCACGGGAGTTCCGCCAAAAATCATTGTAATGATTACAGCGGCAACTTTTCCAGTTCCAAAAAACGCAATGACAGGTATCATGAAAACAAATGCAGGCATAGTTTGCATAAAATCCATGATCGGTCTAATCATTGAATAAAATCTTTGATGTCTCGCACAGTAGATTCCAAGAGGTATCCCAATGACGATACTTAATATTGCAGCAGTTCCCAGTAGTGCAAGCGTAGTCATTGCTTTCACCCAAAAACCTAAAAATCCCATGTATGCTAAAAATCCAGCAGAATAGATTGCAGTTCTAACACCTGCAGATAAAGCGGTTAAAACTACAATTGTAGTAATGATTACAATCCATGGGGTTTTTACAAATAATAATTCCAGGAAATCCAAGACAGACCTTATACCAATAGTTATTGCAGTAAAAACAGCATCACCTTTGATAACAGCGTAATCAAAAATAGTCTCAACCCATTTTATAGAGGCAAGTCTTATCTCTGGATGTGTAGGAAAGTCATTCATAACAGCAAAAAAACCTGGAAAACTATAGTGAACAACTGGGAAAAACATTATCACAGAAGAAAAACCGATACTTAACAAGTAATTTTTAGTTGTCATTCCTGGATTAATTAATCTATTGGAAAGCCATTCCGAATATCTTTTTTCTAAAATATTGTTTGCCATTATTCCTTGAACGAATTTAATAATGATGAGCAGGGCTATTCCAGAAACAACAATCCACACTGCTGAGGCTTCAATTTTCTGTACATCTAAAACATATTCTTCCATCGCAAGTTCAAGCGATTTTATTGCTCTTTCATAAACGTCAACCTTATCTGGATTATTCTGTATGGCTGCCTCAAGCTGCTTATTTCTAAAATCAATGGTTGATTGAATTTTTTCAATTTTTTCTAGAGCATCTCTTGTTATGTTTCCAAAAAGACCCCTTACAATTTGAACAACTGCAAAAGTTTCAATTATCAAGAACGCTAAAGCATAATTCCATATATTCCTCATTCCGAACCAAACAGGCCCAAGCAACGATGCAAAGAAATTAAATGAAAATGAATATGAGGGTTTGCTGCCTATTTTTTTAAATTCAGCTGTATAGTAATCAGGATTAGATATTACAAAACTTCTAATCAATTCAGATCTAGATAAGATTTTATTATCTTTTCTAATTATCATTTCCTTCAATCACTGCTTTTAATAAATCGGATTGAGTAATAAATCCAATTTCCATGTTCTCATTGTTCACAACTATTATCGGTTTATCTTTTAATACCGAAGTTTCTATAAGTTCACTTAATAGGTCGTTTTCATTTACTCTTTCATTCTCAGTCACAGGATTACCAGCTGAAATTATATAATTATCCATAGACTGCATAATAGTTTTTGCCTGAATAACTTTTAATCTGGAAATTCCTTTTACGAAATCGGCCACATATTCATCAGCAGGATTAACAACGATCTCCTCCGGCGTCCCAATTTGCACTACAGCACCGTCCCTCATGATTGCGACCCTGTGCCCAACCCTGACAGCTTCATCTAGATCATGAGTGATGAAGACAGTGGTTTTTTTCATCTGTTTAGAAAGCTTGATAAATTCGGTTTGAAGCTGCCTTCTGATCAATGGATCAAGAGCACTGAAAGGTTCATCCATTAAAAGAAATTCGGGATCTGCAGCAAGCGCTCTCGCAAGCCCAACTCTTTGTTGCATTCCACCAGATAGTTCATGAGCATATTTATTTCCCCATCCCTGCAACTCAACTACGTTTAAAATATTGTTGGCTACATCTAGTCTGTCATTTTTGCTCACGCCTCTTATTTCCAAAGGCATTGCTATGTTATCAAGCACTGATCTGTGGGGCATTAACGCAAAATTTTGAAATACCATTCCAATTTTTTTATTTCTAAGCTCTCCCAGATTTTCTTTATCAAGTTGCATTACATCTTGATTGTTTATCAAAACTTTTCCTGAGGTTGGTTCAAGAAGTCTGTTGATATGTCTTACTAATGTTGATTTTCCACTGCCAGAAAGACCCATTACGCAGAAAATCTCTCCCTTTTTTACATTAAAAGAGACATCAGAAACTCCAATGACTGAATTGAAACGCTCTAAGGCTTCTTGCTTAGAAATTTTTTTATTTTGAATTGCATCTAACGCTTCTTTGGAAGTATTACCAAAAATTTTCCAAACATTTTGAATTTGTATGGCTGATTCCATGAAGCTGCGTTTAGTTGAAAATAATAAATAAAGCCATACCCGGCAACATTCTATTATGTTGCCGGGTAAATATGTTTTGAATTATTAACTTATAATCCTAACCAACCATCGACTGTCGATTTATTTTTTGACATCCAATCTCTTGCTACCTCACCAGGGTCCCTTTTTTTAACAGATACTTCGTAAGCCATCCATGAAACATCATCTGCTGTGATCTGAAAGTTTTTAAAAAACTCTACAATTGCCGGAGATTTACTTTCCAGGGAAGTTCCCCAGCCAATCTGAATTTTTTTCAATGCATCTTTAGACGCAACATAAGATTTTTTGTACCAATCTGCATCTGCTTTTGGTTGAATCATTTTGTATTTAGCTGGATCATATTTTGGCTCTTCAAGCATAACTACGTCCGCCATTCCCCAAATTGCGTGTGGTTTGTAACAATAAAAAGCGTAACCTTCGCCTTTCTTAATCGAGTCCATAACTCTCGCATTTTTAACTGCTTCTGCGGCCCTTATCGGCTCAATTCCTGCATCATACAATTTGTAATCTCTTAGTTTGACTTGATTAACATTTGCTGAAGCCCATCCATCGGCACCAATCCAAAATTCACCTTTTCCATTACCATCGCTATCCATAGCTTTAACAACTTCAGGTCTGCCTAAATCTTCAATCGCAGTTATATTCATTTTTTTTGCAAATTGCTGTGATACGCAGTAACCCTGATTACCTTCGTATGGCTTTTTGCTAACTTTAAGAGTTCCTTTTGGAACTAATTCATTTGTATAAGCCTCTTGATTAGGCAACCAGATATCAGGATGTACTTCTATTTCACCTTTACTTCTGTCTATAGCACCATAGATTGCAGTATTGTTGCCCGGCACTAACTCTGCTTCTCCACCCATTTTGTCGATGACCACTGCAGCAAGTAAATTTGCAATTGCAGTAGCTCCTGTCCACCCTGGATCTCCAATTTTTACTTTTTCAGCAAAGCTCGCAAAAGAAGCTAAAATTGAAAATACAGCAGCTATAAATGTTGCTTTGATTACTCTCATTATTCTACCCTTCTTTATTTCTTGAAGTTAGAGTTAACTTAGTTTTCTTAAAACTGTCAAGTAAGCTAGAACGACCGAACTTCAGTCAATAGAGACCTCTGGATCAAAAGGCCATGCTACCGTTCTGATAGCATTTGACCTCCCTGTGTATATAAAGAACAATGCGTATGCGGAGACGCTAATTAGACAAATTTTTTGGCGTGGGATACGGCACATGATTAAACTAATAAGCAAAATTGTAGCAGCTGCAACATGCATTGTCCTAACTTGCAGTAACAGCGTTGCCGAAAAGATAACGTTTGGATCACATACACCCGACGCACTCTCGCAGATCGTATCCGGTAACTGGAAAACGAAATCCCAGGAAATAACGGGCGAGCTTTCATTGCCGGATGGCAGCGGGAAAGTTCCGGCTGTTATTGTTGTCCACGGTTCTGGAACAGTCAAAAACCTTAAAGCCTGGTATAACGAGTTATCACCGGCACTTAACAAGGCCGGTATTGCGATGCTCGCAATTGATAGTTATACCAAACGCCGCATGGGGGAAACATCCAAGGACCAAACGCGGTTAAGCAAAGCTGCCCGCATAGCTGACGCATTCAGCGCCATGGAAGCATTGAAGAAGCATCCTCGGATTATACCCGACAAGATTGGTATCACCGGTTATTCTTTTGGCGGTATCGTATCATTGCATGCTACTGAAAAACGTGTTTCAGACACTTTCGTAAAAGATGGGATCAGTTTTGCTGCTTCCCTTCCGGTCTATCCTTCCTGTATGTCAATGTGGAAAAACCCCTTGCCTACTCGTGCACCAGTTCTGATTTTAGCTGGTGAGAAGGATGACTACACCGAAGCGAAGTTCTGTATTGAGTACGTAGACAGAATGAGGAAGGCTGGACATAACATACATATTAAGGTGTATAAAGGGGCCCATCATGGCTGGGTCAAACGTGTGAGTAAGCGCTACAACAGCAAGGCATGGCATTTTAACCGATGCGGCCCTTCGTACATTGACGATGAAGGTTATGAGACCTTGCTGGACGGCAAATACTCAATGAAAAACCTTTCCTGGAAGGAATTTATCACTCGCGCCGTAAAGGCTTGTGGAAAGCGAGGCACACATCAGGGATATCAAAAAGAGGCGCATGATGATACCCTTAAATCCACTGTCTCTTTCTTCACCACACACCTAAAATAACAGCTGCAAAAAGTCCCAAGGTTTTTAGAAGATTATAGAAATCTGCCACTTTTAGGCACTAAGTGGCGTCCCCTACGGGACGATGGTTAAGTAATAATATCAATCTCTTAGAAAACGGTTAGCCACTTAAAAGTTCCATTATATTCTGCAAAAGTGGCTAACCTTTTCCTAACTCAGAAACAGGTCGCGTTCGGCGTTCCGCCGCCTCAGTAATCCGGCAACCTTTCTACCACCCGCCCTACACCATCTTAAAAGCTAATCGGCCCATTTTTCGTATTTGCCCTGGTTGAAAAACTCCATCTTCTAATCCTATCCATGTTTTGGTATACTCATAGGCAAAAACGTTTTTAGGTTTTTCGCCATAAGGTTGCTAACCAAGGTTGCATGTGGCGAGGACGACCCGATGGGCGAAAATAATATTTTAGTTCTGAAAAGCCAGCAGTTGTTAGAAAATTCCGCCATGTCTCAAGATCAAAGAAACAACCGTAGCGATCTCCAGTAAAACCTTCCTGATTATTGCCATGAGGGTTTGAACTGAAGAGAACACCTTCTGGTTTTAAGGTTAAGAGCAGTTCACGTAAGATTCTTGGCAACTCAAGGCTCGGTACGTGAAACAAAGATGCATTAGCAAAAATGCCATCGAAGTGCTCGCTTGGTAGGTCCATAGAAAGAAAGTCTTGTAACAAAACCTCGCATCCAGAGTATTCTCGGGCCATAATTGCACACTTTTTAGAGCCCTCTAGGCCAATAGCATTATGGCCTAATGATCGGAAATAACTTAAATCTCTTCCAGGTCCGCAGCCGAAATCAAGAATTGTGTAAGGCGCCTCCCCTTCAAGGGACTTTAGAAGTTCATCATAATTTTGGCTTACATCATGATCACGAGTTCCTTCCCAAAATTCCTCGGCTTCTCGTTCATAATGTTCAATTGTAATTTTTGTTGCTTGAAGCAATTTTTGCTTGATATTTGTATTCAAAATCAACCTTTACCTGTGTCTTCAACATTACAAAAAAAGTCGACCGTAGGAAAATAGCATCGGCAGCTATTCACAAGCTACACAAATAGCGAAATAGTCTACCCTTCAACAATATTCTATCAAATCAAAAAGTTACACCTAGTAATGGCGTCCCCTACGGGACTCGAACCCGTGTTTCCGCCGTGAAAGGGCGGCGTCCTAGACCGCTAGACGAAGGGGACTGCGCAGTACTGAACAAGTTACCTAAACTTGAACGTCAAAGAAATCAAGATACACTTACAAAAAAATCGATAATAAAACAAAGTTTGATTAAAATATATTTCATTACGATCATTCGGGACATATTAGATTTGTGATTGCAAAATCATTAAGTTATTCCCAAAAAAGGTCATAGAAGTAATTTTTTGAATATTGCCATCAGGATGATTGTCTGACACATTTAATTTATAGATTTTTTTTGAATGTGACTTTTCATGTCAGCAAGAACCAACTGCAAATTATGTGGCTTGCCGCTGCCAACCCTATCTGCCACTCGTGATGGTCATTTTTTTTGCTGCACCGGCTGCACGGAAGTTTACAAGGTATTTGGCGCTAAAATTCTCGAACTAAAGAATCAGTCATTATCAAAAACCACTAAAATTAGTGGAGAGGGCAAAGAAGCCTTTCTTCATATAGATGGAATGCATTGTTCTTCCTGCGAAGTATTAATTGAACACCTAGCGCTACGAGTTGAGGGTATTTTATCTGCCACTTCTAGCTATGCAACAGCAACTGCAAAAGTTCTTTACGACCCAAACGTCATCAAAGAAGAAGAGTTACCGAGCGCATTAACTATGTCTGGTTACAATGCACGCCTGAGTGGAATTCAGGCACCTGAATATGACTACCGACAGGACCTGCTAAGATTGCTTGTTGGCGTTACACTAGCGGGTTTAGTCATGATGTTATATGTTGCTTTTTTTTATCCAACCCATCTAGGTTTAGTTGAACCTAGTGACCTGAAACCAATCAACTGGTTAGCATATCAGGTCGCCCCATGGATAATGTTTGTCGCGACAACTATTTTGCTTGTTTATGTGGGTCTTCCGATCTTTCGAGGTGCCTGGATCGGATTCCGTACAAGCATACTGAACATGGATAACCTCCTTGCAATCGCAATATTAGCGGCATACACGTATAGTGTTTTTCGCCTTCTCACTAATTCTCTAGATCTGTATTTTGACGTTGCCGCCACAATTATCATTGCTGTGACAATTGGTAGACATTTCGAGCGTAACGCAAGAAATGAAGCGACCAAAGAGTTATCAAAAATAATCAAAGCCTGGAGCCCAAAGGCCCGGACACGTTGGGGTGGGGGTTATCAATATGAAAACATTGATGAATTAACCCCGGGAGAGCATGTTCTTATCTGGGAAGGAGAATCAATCCCTATTGATGGAACAATAGTTTATGGCCATGGCGCTATTGATGAATCATTGATGACCGGTGAACCGTTCCCAGTAATCAGGAAAGAGGGTGATAAAGTTATTGGAGGATCAATGCTCGTCGATGGGCAAATAGAAATTCAAGCGGCTAAAAACAATGAAAGCCAGATGGAAAATCTTTTGCACCTCCTCTGGAACGTCCAAAGTTCAAATGCGGGAGCTCAAGGGTTCGCGGACCGAGTAGCCAGATTTTTTGTGCCCGTAGTAATAATATTAGCAATTACCATTTCATTGCTTTCAATTAGCATAGGTGCAACATTGGATACTGCTTTGTTAATAGGCCTTGCAACATTAATCGTTTCATGCCCCTGCACTTTCGGATTAGCTATACCTTTGACAACGGCAATTGGAGTGAGCAGAGCCTTACGCAAAGGAATTATCTTCACAAGTGCGGATTCCTTTGAAAAAGCTCGCGACATTAAAATCATCGCGATTGATAAGACTGGGACCCTATCAACTGGAAAAATGAAAGTAACCCGGGTTATCGGCGACCCTGAAATTGCACAACTCGCATCGGCCGTCGAACTTCAGTCAGCTCACCCAATTGCACGTGCAATTGCTAAATTAGAAACTTCCTACAAAGCTGAAAGTCCAGAAAATATTGTCGGCCGAGGGGCTTCAGGAACCGTTAATGGACGTCGAATTTTTGTCGGCAGTAAATCACTGTTTGTTGAACTTGGGTGGAACTTTTCAAAATTAGCGAACAAGGATATTGAAGATATATCAAAAGGAACTGAAGTCACATCCTTTGTTGGATGGGGCGGAACGGTTCATGGTGCTATTAAAACCTCTGATAAAGCTCGTCCATTTTGGCAGCAATTCATAAAAATACTAAAAAGAGATTACCGAATTGTATTGCTAACAGGAGCTGAGCACCCGAGTGAGTATGAGAGCCAGGTAGATCAGGTTTTTTCCGGAATCCCCCCTGAAGGCAAAGCTGCAGTCATTAGGCAATTAAAAACCGAAGGCACAGTTGTCATGATTGGTGACGGCAGCAATGATGCTCCGGCTCTTGCAGAATCTGATCTAGGTATTGCCTTTGGTGCTCCAACCGCACTAGCTGCTGATGCTGCCGATATTGTAATTCCCGGAGAAGAGTTAAACCGACTTTTTACGGCATTAGATATCATACATACGATTCGATACCGATCTCGGCAAAACCTTGGATGGGCTCTTCTATATAATCTAATTGCAATTCCAATAGCTGCATTAGGACTGTTAAATCCATTATTCGCAGCCATCGCCATGTCTTCGAGCAGTCTCCTGGTAGTTTGGAACTCATCGCGAAAATATAAAAGTTTGAAAATGGGTTAAACCATGATTGTGATGACCTTCGCCCGGAAACGCTAAAAAACCGGTGTACACACCAAAGGTGATTACAACAACCCCGGCTATATAGCGTAGGGATGGCCCTGTTCTTATCATTCCTAGGTATTCTGATAATTTGCCCATAGCAAGAAGCATAGGGAGTGTCCCTATCCCGAATCCTATCATCGTCAGCGCTCCTTTTAACGGCGATGCCGTCATGAAGGCTAGGATTAAAACTGAGTACACAAGGCCGCATGGTAACCATCCCCAGACAAACCCCAACCCAAACACTCTTATTGGCGTCTTAGCTGGAAGAAGGCTACTGCCAAGGGGTTGAACAATTTTCCACAATGAGCTACCAACCTTCTCAAGTAAGGAAAAGCTATTGAACCAACCAAACAAATAAAAGCCTATTCCAATCATGAAAACAGAAGCAATTATATGCCCGACAGGAAGAAACACACTAAGCGAAACCCTCTCAACTTGAGAGCCTATAAACCCAATGAGAAAACCAGCTGTTGTGTAACTAGATAACCGGCCAGCATTATAGGTTAAATGACGTGAAATAAGAGTTAGTTCTGAGTAATTCTTTGAGCGATCAAAATTTATATTAATAGCTCCAACGATGCCTCCGCACATCCCGACACAGTGAGTTGAGCTTACAAAACCTATTGTAACCGCTGTTAGAAACGTAAAGTCCATTTGGCTCTACTTGAACGGATGTGGCGACCCTTATATGAAGAAAAATCGAGTTTGCTTGACTATACAAAAAAGATAACGACGCGCAGTCTTTCTAGGACTGCGCATCGAACCCAATTATTCAGCAGGCCCCGGTTGCGCGGATGGGCTAAATGCAGTGTCGTCGATCCATCGGGATTTAAATAGATTTAATGCATACACAAATAAACCTGCAGCCATTACAAACCCGAAAAACAATGTCCAGTCGCCATAAATCATCCAACCATCCTGCGCCCAATCAGCATGACGGCGCGGCATTCCGGCCGCACCACCTGCAAGCATAACCAACGCTGCACCAGCTGCGCCGACGGTAAAAAGTCCAACCCACCAATAACCTAGCGTGTCGTCGAGTTTCCTCCCTGTCATAACCGGATAGTGATGATATAAAACTCCCATCCAAAGCATAGACATAGATATCAGAACTGTCATTGTATGCCCGCTCTGCCACATAGTCCCATGGAGCTGGAATGACCATGCGACATTTGAAGTCACAATAGCACTGGAACCGTCCAAAACATAAAGGGCAAACCCCATTAACACAGTTAAAACGCCGGGATTCATCCGTAGACCATGTTTCCAGATCGTTGCCAAAATAGTAAAAATGCTCAAGGCGGAACCAATTCCCGTACCCCAGCTCATAATATGACCATGATATGCAAGGGCCGAGGGCATGTTAGGAAACAATGTAATAAAGTGATGTAGAAATGAACTAAATGATGTTATTAACAAAATCCAGATTGCTAGGTTTGCAAGCTTTTTGCTGTAAAGTTCCCGGGTACCATCCGCAAGGTAGAGTGGTAACGTTCCGTATACTGCGCTAATAACCATAATTGCCATTGCTTCCATTAAATTATGGGCAAAAACAAAGAAAGCGAATTGAAATATTACAGGCTCAAGAAAAAACGTTATTGCTTCAAAAGGAATTATTCCATAGAGAGAAACCAGCACATAGCTAGCAACAATTAAAAGCGGCATGCCAAACACTAGCAATACAAGCGCAGCAACAACCATTCCCAGCATGCCTGGATCGTCCAACGTACGTTTATTTAAAGTAAGGTCATCTCGCTCTTTCCCAAAAAAACTCATTTTTAGAACCTGAATTGGGTAAAGTAGAATCATCATGATAAGGACAAGACCTATACCAGTAAAACCAAGGACAAGAGAGGAATAAGACCACTGGCCAGTCTCTACCCCGACTACAGGCAGCGGATACATTACAACCAAGCTGACGCTAAACCCCATTAAGATTGCAACTGTGAGCAGTGCAGAACCAACATTCATGAAGATATAAATTAGGGCAGGCAGAGTGCCGGTAACAGCCTTACCTGAACACCCTCCATTCCTGTGTAGCCCAACGCCAACCATAAGTTGGAAGCCAAACGGAAAGGCTAGTGCAGCGCCATGTGCCGTTAATGCTAGGTAATATAAATCTGAATCTAATTCAAATCGCTGGATAAGCGGCATTGAAAGCCCAATCAAACCAGCGACGGCAAGCCAGACAAAGGACGTGACAATCATCAGATTGGGCCACGAGTTGATCTCTTCCAATCCGTCGTTTTGGTCAATACCAAACATGCGACCAAACAACGGCGTGCCTCTCAGTATTTTTGTAGCAGCAAGCATTTTATTCCCTCTAGCTATTTAACATTTTAATTTATTGCAGTAGGCAACTTTAACTAGTTGCTAGCAACCAAAGTTAATTCGTCTCGCATATCATGATGAGAAAGACCGCAGTATTCGAGACATCGTACCGTATAGGTTCCCGGGTCCTTAAAAGTATAGATAAGGGAAGTTGGTCCATCCATTTTTGGCATGAGCATCATAGTAAACAACATCCTTCCATCCGGGTGATATACGGCAAAACTATGCATGGTATCTTCACTCTTTGCGGAAAACCTAATTGGTCGTCCGACTTCTAAGGTTTGCTCTGAAATATCGTATGACCAGGAGACTGCGCTCACGTCTACATCAAAGATATTTTCATCAGATGCTGCCGCATTCGCAGTAATTACGGTTGGCATGAATTGAATGCTCGCAACATTGACAGTTACAAAGACAAAAACGACTAATCCCATCCATAGATACTCAAACTTCTTAAAACTTTTTTTATCTGCAGTACTAGGGCTTGGATCAATAATTGACTTTCTTATAACGACATAAAAAAAGATACACAGGAATGGTATCAACATGAAAAGCATCATAGCATATGCCCCCCACCCGCTCTGGAATAAAGCATCAAACATATTTGTCTTGCTCCTTATTTATTACACCCGATAGGGGGGCGCACTACCTTACTTGTTGGCATCGACTGTCGTTGTAATAGTTAATCTATAGTTGTTAATTTATATCACTAGAGAAATAAAATCTATCAAAAAACGGCGTTTGTATTTGCTTTCTATGTAAACCCGTTTTCCAAACAAGCGATTTTTACTATCATTTTAACACTATTGCCCTGTATTTTAGGTCAATAGTCAATATGGTAGGAATTAATTAATTCGATCTCATTTTTTGAACCTAGGATAACCGGAATTCTTTGATGTAAATTGGTTGGCTGCACCTCTAAAATCCGCTGATATCCGGTTGACGCAAGCCCCCCTGCCTGTTCAATAATAAAAGACATTGGATTCGCTTCGTACATTAATCGCAATCTGCCACCTTTTGTTCGCAACTTTTCATCCATGGGGTACATAAATGTTCCACCTCTGCTTAGCACTCTATGAACATCACAAACCATCGCTCCTACCCAACGCATGTTAAAATCTCTGCCCCTCGCACCATCTTTCCCTTCCAAGCACTCTTCGATATACCTGCGAACTGGTTTCTCCCAAAATCTATAATTAGATGAATTGATATCAAATTCTGAGGTATCTGCTGGAATTTCAAGCTTACTTCCTGTCAAGAAAAACTCATCTTCAACAGGTGATAAGGTAAATTCATACGTTCCATTCCCTAAAGTCAAAACTAGATTTGTACTTGGGCCATAAAGAACATAAATTGCCGCTATCTGATTGGAACCTGGCTGAAGAAAATCCTGCTCGATATCACCACAGGACGATGAGGGAAGGATAGATATAATAGTTCCCACTGGGCCGTTAATATCAATATTTGACGAACCATCAAGGGGATCAAATAACATTAGATATTTTCCAGACCTTGGGGCAACCACAACAGGCTTTTCCATTTCCTCTGAAGCTAGCGCCTTGACACTTGATCCCTTTGCACAATATTCCAAAATTATAGAATTCGATATAACATCTAATTTTTTCTGATCTTCTTCCTGGACATTAATATCCACGACAGCACCCAAGTCTCCCCCTAAATAACCTTGACTCAGAATTTTTCTAATACCTTTGCATGAATCTGCTATATTGAGGATCAGCTCTGATAAATCCTCTTTTAGGGTTTGATTTTTCAGTGCTTCAAACTGGAGAAATTCCGCAAAAGTTGTCTTAAACAGTTTCATGGTATTCCTGCGCTTCCTTATCCATATAAACCAATCTAAAACCTAACATTTATATCTAAAAAGTCTTACATTTACTAGTTATGACCCGCTAGCATAAATTAATTTTACACTTGCCTCTTTAAACATTTCCTCAGCAATACGAGCCTGATCAATCCAAAGTTTCTTTTGACGGTCTGGCCGGGGACATATTACTCTACCGATCCCAGCCTGAATTATTAATCCGGCACAACGGGCACAAGGCGGTAATGGGGTTACATAAAGATCACTGTGTTCAAAATTTACTCCACTAATAGAGAGAAGTGCATTTTGCTCTGCATGCACTATCATTTCATATTTTATAGAACGATTTTCTAGGCGTTCGGCCGTATCTTCAACCCCTGCAGGAAGACCATTAAAGCCCATTGAAAGCACACGCCGACTGGTCGGATCAACAATGACGCATCCGACCTGAGTTGATGGGTCCTTTGACCATCTCGAAATGTGATGTGCTAGTTCTAAAAACCTTACCTCCCACTTATCCAATCTAGCTCTCCCATACCTTTGCTGCATCTTCTATTACAAATTGAGGAGTAGTGCTACCTTTCCAAATGTTCTGGCGAAGTCTGCCACCTAAATGGAGTGATACCCCATCATGCTGCAATAAGGCCTGACCTAACGGTGTATCGCTGCTTCGAAAGGAAATAGCATTTATTGTTCTACCTGACGCGGATAATATCTTACATCTGATATGACTTTCCCCTACTCTATCAGCAAAAGATAACCTTGCCGATGCAATTGCGAGCCGTGGCTCTGGATTGCCACAACCGAATGGGGCAAGACGGTCAAGTTTTTTAGCTAAATCTAATGTAATACCATCAGCATTTAATGCGCCGTCAAACCTCACTTTTGCCTGAAGGAATTTTTCAAGTGAGTTGTTTTTAACAAAATCACATAAATGACATTCAAACTCAGCCAATTTGTCTCGATCAAGCTTAAACCCAGCAGCCATGGAATGGCCACCGCCATTGATTAACATGCCTTTTTGTCGGGCAGCTAGGATTGCTGCTCCAATATCCACACCTAATACCGATCGTGCCGAACCTATTCCTATCCCAGTACTTGCATCAATCGAAACAAGGCAAACAGGTCGGCTAAACCGATCTGAAACACGACTAGCTACTATGCCTATCACCCCTGGATGCCACCCTTCACCTGAAACTACTATGACTGGGCTTTGGTCAATTTTAAGATTTATTATCTTTTCGATAACAGATTCGAAAACAATATATTCAACTTCTTTTCGTTGCCCATTTAACTGGTTAAGTTTTTCAGCGATTGCCCACGCTTCATTTTTATCACTCGTGCGTAACAGTCTAGATCCCAATTCGCAGTTTCCAACACGTCCACCCGCGTTAATACGAGGACCAAGCTGAAATCCAGCGTGGTAAGCTGTAGGAGTTGTTTCAATACCTGCCACATCGATCAAGGCAGCGATACCACAATTCTGCCGACGCTGCATAACTTTAAGTCCTTGGCTGACCAAGGCCCTATTTACTCCTCTTAGCGGAACAACGTCACAAACAGTGCCCAGCGCCACCAGGTCAAGAAGGCCTAGCATGTTAGGTTCTGTGGCCCTTGCTGACTTGTACCAACCACTTTCCCTCAATTCACGGTTAATCGCAACTGCGAGTAAAAAAGAAACACCTACCGCAGCAAGTTCTCCTAACCCCGTTTCTTCATCAAAACGGTTAGGATTCACACAAGCAAAGGCGGAGGGCATCCTTGTCTCACCCATATGGTGGTCAGCAATTATAACTTGCAACCCTATTTTTGCAGCATATTCAAGCGGTTCGTAAGCAGTAGCCCCGCAATCAACCGTAACGACAATGTTTGCTCCTGATTCTTTGATTTTTTCAAAAGCTATATTGTTTGGTCCATAGCCTTCAGTAATTCGATTCGGTATATAAATGTAAGGAATGAGACCCAACTGTGAGAAGAATCGATATAACAATGCAGATGAAGTAGCGCCATCAACATCATAATCACCTAGAATAGCAACCTGCTCTCCTGTTCGAATGGCATGTGCCAACCGGATCGCTGCTCTGGACATATCCTTTAAAGAATTTGGCTCTGGAAGTAAATCCCGTAACTTGGGTTCCAAAAAACTGTTAATATTTTCGAGATTATGACCACGTCCAACTATGCTTCGTGCCACTAACTCTAACAAGTCGAAGCGCTGCGCTATAGCTAAAACCAACCGATCGTCAGTTTCTCGGAGCAACCAAAATTTTCCAGATATAGAATTGTTAACCCCAAGAAAGGGTTCACCGCTGGGCATGTTTACGAAAGGCAAATTCATGATGAGCCTCAACATAACGGAAGGTTCCAGTTAACGACCGAACAACCAAGGAATGACTGACCGCAACCTTGTCAATAATTCTGATCCCCTGTAAAATAGCACCATAAGTCACCCCAGTGGCTGCAAATGTTACATTTCCGGACGCCAGTTCAGTAGTATGGTACTTTCGATCTAATTCTTTCACACCTAATTCTGACGCATATCTGCGTTCTTCATCATTTTTGAAGAACAATCGGCCCTGCATATAGCCTCCCATGCATCTGAGCGCTGCTGATGCCAATACACCCTGAGGCGCAGACCCAATGCCCATATATAGATCTATTTCATGGTTGGTAATAGATGTTAGCAAAGCACCAGAAACATCTCCATCCTGTATCAAACGAATTCTCGCGCCTAGTTTACGAAGTTTCTCTACAATAAGATTGTGTCTAGGGCGGTCCAACATGCAAACAATTAATTCCGTCACTTTTACACCTTTCCACTTTGCCAAGGAATTAAGGTTGTCTTCTAATTCAGCATCTAGGTCGACTATATCAACCGGCACTCCTGGCCCAACAACAAGCTTGTCCATGTAAATATCCGGGACATTCAGGAAACCGCCCTCTTCAGCAATAGCTAAACAAGAAAGTGCATTTGGCCCTCCTCTTGCCACAATGCTCTTACCTTCTAACGGTAAAATTGCAATATCGACCTTTGGGCCAGACGCTATACCAATACGCTCACCGACATATAACTTCTGATTGCTGCTTGATTTATTTTCCCCCACTCGAATTGTACCGTTCACCGAAAGCGCCCCCAAAGCACTGTGTGCTGCGGAGACTGCGCCATGATCAGCAAGTCTCTCATCACCAGCCCCTATAAAGCTAGCAGCTTCCAGCGCTGCAGATTCAGTAACACGAACGGCTTCAAGTGCCAGGTTTCTATCGGCTAAAATACTTTCCATAAAATATCTGAATCCGGAATTAAAAAAAGAACAACATTAAATATCTTATAGGCCTAGTTCTGTTATTAAATTATTGATTAGTTCATTTTTCGGAGAAAATATCACAACTGTAGTCTAGCATATCACCCAAAAAACTTCTCCACCCTAAAAACTTTCTCTTTTTCAACAACAAACTTAAGCTTAGAAATATCTTGTAACGCAGAACGCATCAAATGTTCGTATGTGTCGTGCAGCGTCATTACTATGCTAACGGTCTCTCCGGGGGAGCGTCCTCTTTGAACAACAGTTTCTATGGAAACTTCTTTATCCCTGAGAATAGAAGTGATCTCTGCTAGCACTCCAGGCTGATCTACAACGGTAAAGCGGACATAATAACCACCAAAACGATCATTAATAGAATCAACATCTAAGCCAATCAAATTTTCAACATTGACACCAAAAGTTGGTACTTTTGTTCCTCGAGCAATGTCAACTAGATCACTTATAACTGCTGATGCAGTTGGTCCAGCACCAGCCCCCTTCCCTTCTAAAATCAATTCATCCGAAAAACTACCTGATACAACAATGGCGTTGAATGACTCTTCTACATGATTAATTGGTGAATTGACTGAAACCAAACACGGATATACAAACTGTGAAATCTTATTACCATTCAGCGATGCAATACCTAGAAGTTTTATTCCATAACCTAACTCCTTTGCAAATTGAATATCTAAAAATTCAACATCATTTATCCCTTCTACTTCAACTGACCTAAAACTTAATCGTGTTCCAAACGCCAAGCTTGATAAAATCGACAATTTGTGAGCAGCGTCTATCCCTGCAACATCGAGTGTGGGATCGGATTCAGCATATCCAAGCTCCTGGGCTTTAGCCAACACTTCTTGAAATTGCCGATTTGAATCTCGCATTTGTGTAAGGATATAGTTACAAGTGCCATTTAAAATGCCGTAAACTCGGTTGATATGATTACCTACAAGACCTTCTCGAAGCACTTTGACAATCGGAATTGCGCCAGCAACGGCAGCTTCATAGTTTAGCTGGACATGGTTTTCTTCTGCCATCATCGCCAACTCAACTCCGTGTTCCGCCATCAAAGCTTTATTTGCAGTGACAACATGCTTTCCAATAGATAAAGCAGAGGCACAAATTTCTCTTGCAACCCCGTCCCCCCCTCCTACTAATTCAACCACAACATCAACATTTTTTGAATATATTAGCTCATGTGGATTATCGAACCACAAGTAGGGCGTCAATGACAGTCCCCGGTCAAGATTTTTCCTTTTTGCCGAAACTGAAGTAACATCTATTGATTTTCCTGCACGTCGAGATATAAGCTCTATGTTTTCTTTTAATACTTTTAGTACGCCAAGACCAACTGTACCAAGACCAACAATACCTATGTTAAGAGAACTGCTCATATAAACTATGACCTTTATCACTTTAGATTACTGCGATAATCTATCCTACCTATGTCCAACAACTAATCTAATGATCAATTCGATCGGTGACTTTGATAGTCGCACCTAAATGAACGCGTCCCGTCTAAAGACAGTGCGTGGCTCATAATCCATTGAAATCCCACCGCGAGCTATGCAATTTACCGTCCCGATCAAGACTAAAACGACTTAGCTAGAAAGAAAGGATGTAATTTTCTCCAATCATTGATCCAGGTAAATTTCTGCTCTACGATTTCCCGCTTCACCAGACGGCATTACTTCAAAATATATAGGTTGCGCATCACCAACTGCGGCTATTAGAATTTTTTCTGAATCAACACCATGCCTGCGCAATTCACTAGCAACAATATTTGCTCGTTTCACAGAAACTCTAAAATTAGTCATTTTATGTTGAACAGGATCCATATCGCGTGTTCTTTGGCTTGAGTGGCCAACAACGCGCACTTTCCCCCCGGTCTGCTTTTGCAATTGACTAACATCAGCAAGAATTTCTTTTTCACGAACTCCCAGACCAGAAGAACCACTTCCAAAAAGAATTGTCGCAACCTTTGTAGAACGAGGTGACAGTGGCAAGGCTCCTTTATTTTCTACAAAATCCCGAGGTAAACCGGGCGGCGAAATGTTTTGCCCTCGATGAGATGAAAGGCTTGAAACTTCAACACCCGAAGAGGAAACAACTAATGTACCTAGCGTGCCCGATCCATGGATTGAAGAAAAATTTGGCAACAAGTTAGATTGGTCGGTTGAACGAGCCCTGATTTCCGCCAAATGCTTGCTCAAACGTTCCTTCATTCCATTAGCCTCCCCCGCCGCGATTGACGCTATCTGTGGCGAAGTAATTCCAGAAGAGCTCGAAAACTGAGGGTTTTGTATAACCTGAGAACCTGCCGTGAGAGGTAATATCGTTTTATTTGGGCCAGGAATTAATGCTGGTTGAGGGGCTTGAGCTGCTAGACCTTGTGTTGTCTCTCCCTGACGAGCAATTGCCGCCGCATACTTTGGGCGGTTTGGATCAGCCACTAAACCTTGATTAAGGTTGTCAGCTCTCCGCACTTTATTGTCCACAGTAGAGAGCTTAGGAAAAGAATTTTCCGAATTCGAACGATTCTTAACCCGGACTGCACTACGCTTGTTTTTTGGTTCCTCTGAGCCGAAAATAGTCCACCATCCAACATTTTCATTTTCGACATAATTGGGGTTGTCACTAACCTCTTCTTCTCTCTCATCCGACGGAGCATCCTCTCCTGTCAACATATCAGCTGCAGAACGATACCATGAGGCGGGATTAATGGCATCTGGAATGACACCCCGTTGAAGGTTATCCATTGTTCTATCTATTGCCGAACACCCCGTTAAATATGTAGTCAGAACAAACACTATACCTAACGAACCCGGCCTAAATTTCTGTAATACCCTAACCACCCCAAGTTTTAGCTCGGACATCTCAGTCTCCCCCCCCAATCGTGATCAATATTAAAATATTCCAAGTATTTATACATGTGCACATACGGCTACTTTGATTGATATTATGGACATTTCAGTCGACGCCTCTTAACTGTAGCTAGTTTATGTACAAGGAAAACAAATTTTTAATAAACATAGTAATTCTATAGGCATGATGTCCAACTATATTTTGTACAACTTAAGTTTCAAATACTTCATATCGGCAGGTGTCAATACTGGGGCACACTGCGCAACTAAGTCTTTTATATCGACATACGTTGACTTAGTCCATGCAACAGCTAAAATCAATCCAAACAAGCACAACAAATAAAAAGGACAGTCACACTAACGATGAAACGACCACTATTTGATGACATTCTTAGACCTTGGTCTTGATAGACAAATACTGCGAAGAATCGCAGATATTGGCTATACAAACCCCACCCCGATTCAAGAGAAAGCTATACCACTTGTTCTAATGAACAGAGATATTCTCGCGTGTGCTCAAACAGGGACAGGAAAGACAGCGTCATTTACGCTTCCAATGATAGAAATTCTAGCCGCTGGCCAAGCTAAAGCAAGAATGCCCCGCTCTCTGATCCTCGAACCTACCCGGGAGCTTGCCGCTCAAGTTGGCGAGAGCTTTGACCATTACGGCAAGTATCACAGTCTTTCGAAAGCGTTATTAATTGGTGGAGAAAACATGAACGAGCAAGTGAAATTGCTTGAGCGCGGAGCGGACGTGCTAATTGCTACTCCAGGACGGTTTTTGGACGTATTTAACCGCGGACATTTGTTAATGGCTGATGTTAGAATATTAGTAATTGATGAAGCAGATCGCATGTTGGATATGGGGTTTATTCCTGATGTAGAAAAAATAGTGGCAACGTTACCTCCCATGAGAACAACACTGCTCTTTTCTGCCACTATGCCGAATGAAATTAAATTGCTATCTAAACAATTTTTGCACAACCCAAAAGAAATAAATGTCACGCCCCCCGCCACTACTGCTACGACAATTACCCAGCACCTGGTCATGGCACGAACAAATGTTCTTGAGCAAAAAACTGTTCAAAAGATTAAACGGGATACACTACGGAAACTTATTGAACAGCAGGCCGTGAAAAATGCTCTAGTATTTTGCAACCGAAAACGTGATGTAGATATCGTTTTTCGTTCACTCCATAGACACGGATATAGTGCGGCTAGGTTACATGGGGATATGCTCCAAAACGTTAGAATTAATACCTTAAAAGACTTTAAGGAAAACAAAGTTCGATTTTTAGTATGTTCAGACGTTGCAGCACGGGGACTTGATGTCAAAGACGTCAGCCATGTTTTCAATTTTGATGTCCCTGTCAATGCTGATGACTATACACACCGAATCGGCCGCACCGGGCGCGCCGGTGCAAAGGGACATTCCTTTACAATTGCAACCCAGCAAGACAGAAAATATATTGATGCCATCGAAAAAAATATTGCAATGAAAATTCCCGTTTTTGAAACTCCATTTACAGGCTGCAACTCACGAAACCAATCAAGCAACAAAAGCACGCAAGGCTCATCCCAAAAGAAAAACTGCGTTGGACAAACAAAAAGTAAAAAAAATGAAGGTAAGCAGACCCAAAGCAAGAAAAGACAAGAATCCCTGGGAAAAGAGCCTGTTATTGGACTCGGCCAACACGTTCCAGCGTTTTTGATGAAGAATATGAAATAGAAAATAAAGGGGATTAAAAAAATAACAAATTAAATCATCTCCCCTAGTAACGTTAGATTAAGCCCGATAATGGTGATGAAGGGGCTGCAAATTGCTTTTTGGGCATTCGACCCGCAAGGAATGCTTTTCTCCCCGCCTCTACTGCTGCTTTCATGGAAGAAGCCATGAGGACAGGATCCCTCGCCTCTGCAATAGCAGTATTCATCAAAACTCCATCACAGCCAAGCTCCATCGCAATAACCGCATCTGATGCTGTTCCAACACCTGCATCAACAATCACAGGTACGTTAGATTGCTCTACAATCAAGTGTATGTTTATCGGGTTCTGAAGTCCGAGACCAGAGCCAATCGGCGCGCCGAGAGGCATTATAGCAACCGCACCCGCTTCTTCTAGATCCTTACACATTATAGGGTCGTCAGAACAATACACCATAACCTGAAAGCCTTCATTTGTGAGTGCATGAGTAGCTTCTAGTGTCTCAATCATCCTGGGATATAGGGTTTTTTGATCCCCGAGAATTTCTAGTTTAACCAAAGTCCAACCACCAGCTTCCCGAGCCAAGCGAAGGGTCCGAAGGGCATCCTCTTTTGTAAAACAACCTGCGGTATTTGGAAGATAGGTGTATATTTGCGGGTCTATAAAGTCTACTAACATCGGTTTGTTGGGATCCGAAATGTTAACACGCCTTACTGCCACAGTAACGATATCAACACCCGCCGCCTCGCAAGCAAGCCTATTTACTTCGTAGCTACTATATTTACCAGTTCCAATTATAAGCCTTGAAGAAAACGTCCGTCCTGCAACTACTAACGGATCCTTAACTCGGCACTCTTTGCTAGTACTACCGCCACCAATAAAATGGACTATCTCAAGTTTATCGCCATCATCAAGAAAAGTTTCGTGATAAGAAGACTTTGGAACAATTTCGAGATTTCGCTCGACAGCTACTTTACTCGGCTCTATGTCTATCGAGTCCAAGAGTTCAGCCACTGTTATAGCTTTTTGAAAAATTTTATTTT
>PBKU01000054.1 GCA_002722175.1 Magnetovibrio sp. | reverse complement strand
GGCCATTATGAACAACGGCGATATCATTGTATGGGTATGCCCAGTATGGGTGAGCTGAACGGATATCGACATCAGACTCTGTTGCCATTCTGGTGTGACCGATCGCATGTGTCCCCCCGAATTGAGAGAGGTTGTATTGGCTGGAGACAGAATTTGCATCTCCAAGGTCCTTGACCAGTTCCAAAGCTGAGCCTAACGACAGTATTTCAACGCTTTCAATATCCTCAATATACCGTGCGATTGTTTCTAGATTGCCATCAAACTTAAAACGATATCGAAAAGCATAAGCCGTGGCATCTTCTTTGGAAGTCGGAACAATACCATGTTCTTTTAACCGGGAATCAACCAATTCGCGACGTTCACGTATTTGCTCATGGATGCTAAAGCCGGACCCCAAGTCTTCTTGTTCGGCAACCTTGAATCGCATAACATATTGACCAGTTTCAGGCTTTCCGTAAATGGCAAATCCGGTCGAGTCAGGGCCTCGGTGTTTTAATGACTGGAGCATTTCAGTCATTTCCCCACCGACATTTGATGCTTTACCACGATGAATTAGTCCAGCAATACCACACATTTCTGCCTCTCCTTCTGAACGCTGTTATCAGCACATCTGACCGTTCCAAGCGACCTAAAGAATCTAAAACATTAGGGTAAACAGTCCCAATAAGTCTCGAGATCCCAATTAGTGACGGTTGCATTAAACTTCTCCCATTCGTCGCGCTTGTAGTGGAAAAAGACCTTAGCCATTTCATCTGGGAGTGCAGAAAGGACCACGTCGTCTTTCTCTAGACGATCAAGAGCTTCTCCAAGAGACATGGGCAGTTTTTTTACTAGCTTACCTGCTTCCATAGCTTCGTAGATGTTGCGTTCTTCGGGCTCTCCAGGGTCAAGGTTACGACTAATTCCATCATCAAAAGTTTTTAGAAGGCCGGCTGCCATCAAATACGGGTTGACCATGGAGTCAACAGATCTATATTCAAACCGACCCGGAGCAGATACACGCAACGCACAGGTCCGATTTTGGTAACCCCAATCTGCAAACACAGGGGCCCAGAACCCTGTATCCCATAGTCGGCGATAGGAATTTACTGTGGAAGACCCTAAAGCAGTAAGTGCACCGACATGTTCCATGACACCGCCAATGCATTGCAATCCAGTTGGGCCTGGTTTTCTGGCATCTAGCTTGGGGTCGGGTAGGAACGTGTTTTCGCCGCCTTTCAAATAAACATAATTGCCATCAACAGCTGGTTTGGTATCAGTGTGGGCAGTGTTCACTATTACTTCTTCGCCACCTCTCCATAATGAAAGATTGTGGTGACAGCCATTAGCTGAAACACCCATAAACGGTTTTGACATGAAGCAGGCGATTAGATTGTTCTCGCGTGCTACCTGAGCACAAATTTGACGGTAGGTTGTTAATCTGTCTGCTGTACGAAGGCAGTCGTCGAAAGTAAAATTAAGCTCTAATTGTCCAGGGGCATCTTCGTGATCCCCTTGTATCATGTCGAGTCCCATTGCCTGGCTATATTCAATTACTTTCAGGAACACTGGGCGCAAGCTCTCAAATTGATCAATATGGTAGCAGTTAGGCTTTGAAACCCCACCGTCTGGCAATCCATCTTCACCCTTTTTCAGCCACATCATTTCAGGCTCAGCTCCGTGCCGGAGGTGCAATCCATTATGTTTTGATTTGAATTCGTCATGTATTCTTCGGAGATTCCCCCTGCAGTCTGATGTAAGAAAACTTCCTGGGTTATCCATTTCTTCGCGGTTGCGGAAACAAGTGCAGTAAACGCGAGCGACGCGTTTATCCCATGGCAGTTGGGCAAAGGTTTCAGGGTCCGGGATACCAACTAATTCTGAAGCTTCAGGACCATATCCAATATAATTAAAATGTCGGTCAGTATATAAATTAGCCGTTGACCCGTAAACAAGTTGGAAGCCCCGCTCCGCAATAGCTTCCCAATGGTCGGCAGGTATGCCTTTCCCAACAATACGGCCTGTTACGGAAATAAACTGATAATAAATATATGTAATTCCAAGGTCATTGATTTTTGATCTGACATCCTTGACAAGTTTGTCACGGCCATCTGCATTTACATACTTTTCAAGGTCGGTATTCGTCATATTATCCTCCCGGCTTTTGCCATTATTTGTTGTCTCTGCATTACAAAAACTTCATTTATTATCAAACTTACTACTCTATCATGAAAAATTAGCTCCAAGGGAACGGACTATTAGAAGTTGGGTGCAGTTTACCTTTTTCAAACCGAGAAAACCGGAAAGGTTCAAGCAAGGATTGACTTTTTCCTGTGATTTCCTCTGCTACTAATCGGCCGACCCCTAGCATTTTCCATCCGTGATTTGAGTCGGCAATTACATAGGCGTTTTCTCGGAAGGAATCAAAGACGGGAAAACTGTCCGCTGTAAAGCACCCGATCCCTCCTGAAGGCTCTCGATTATAGTACTTTATATGATTCTGAAACCGGCTATGACAGTGAGCTAGGGCTGAAACCCACATATGAGCGAACTCTGGGCCGGATACAAATTCTGGTGATGATGGGCCATAAGGGTCAATCTGTACCTCAGATACAGGTGTTTCGACTTTATATGGCGCACTTCCACCTTGAATGCCATTAAAGTGCCAGTCTGGTTTATAATATATGCCCCAAAGTTTATCTGTTATCAGGGAACCATCGGCATCTGAAAAAAGTGGTGCGTCAGTATCAACGTGGAGAACAGGGGGAATTTTCCCATCATTGGTTAACAGCTGATCGGGGTTTATTGACAATAACCCTTCTTCTAGTTGCCAAAATCGCCACATATCAATATTGTCGCGCAAGTCACCTTCGTCAGTTTTAATGGAGATTTTCTCTGGTAGATCTAGCATTGTCCAGAAATCACGAACCCAGGGTCCTGCAGCAATAATTACTTGATCACAATTAATCTTACCGCGATCAGTTTCCACAGCTGCTACAGCACCAGTGCTATTGTTTGATTCAAATCCTTTGACTTCGACGCCAGTAATTATCCGGACACCTAGGTCTTCGGCTTTTTTTGCTAAACCATATAAAGCTCTCGTATTATTTGAATAACCACCACGTTTTTCATGGAGTATGGAGGTAATGCCTTTTGCTTGCCAATCCCCAAAAAATCCTCGCATATAGCTGGTGCAGGCATTCTCGCCTTCAATAAAATCACTCTCATATCCAATGTTTCGTTGTTCCTCAAAGATTTTGGAGACATCTGCTCTCATAGCTTCACAGCTAATTTGCAGATAACCTACCCCATGATAAGAAAATGCCTCAGGGTCACTTTCCCATACATTGACAGAATGGGCCATTAGCTCACGCATAGCCGGCTGATAATAGTTATTTCGTATTACTCCGCACGCTATGCCACTTGCCCCTGACCCAATTCCACTCTTGTCTAGAACAACGATTTGCCCATCGACTTGCTTTCCTTTTTCATGGGCAATTTCGGCAAGACGCCATGCAGAAGATAAGCCATGGATACCTGCGCCAACAATTACAACATTAGCAAAATCTGGAAATGCCACGCTTAAACCCCCTCTGGTATAAAATACACTCTTTGCCTATCTACTGACGTAACTATGCACCGAATATTGGTTTGTAACAACACCAAAAATGAGCCAATTTAAGTCAAATTGTAGACCTGACTAAATCTCCAGGCTATAGTAATCAAACTGTTTGCTATTTATTGTTTGCATATTTTTTTAAGTAGCAAAAGAAAGGTTATCCCTGGTGGTTACCTTTTAATTGTATGACGTGCTTTATGTGGTGTGCCTTATATGATTGCTTTATTCAATTTTTCCAACTTTTACGGAACGACGTATGGGTGATCTGAATCGAAAGTTTAATGCACACGATATTTTGACGGTTTTGCGTAGGCAAATTATTTCAGAGAAGTATCTTCCATACGAAAAATTGCCCTCAGAGAGGATTCTTGCCAAACAGTTTGGCGTTGCCCGTGGTACTTTGCGAGAAGCCTTAAAAAAGCTCGAGGAACTTAAGCTTGTTAATCGTTACTCTGGAAAAGGTACATTTGTCTCTTCAGACAACATAGGGGAATCGGCTGTTTTACTATCAAGTACACGTCCTCTCGAGCTAATGGAGGCACGTTTTGTAATAGAGCCGCAGATTACTCGATTAGCAGTTCTGAATGCGAACGATAGTAATCTTTCGAAGATTGAAGAAATTTTGGCCACGCTTGATAAAACAGCAATGGACCCACAAAGCTTTGCTGAAAACGACGAACGGTTTCATCTCGAGTTAGCAAAGCTTACTCAAAATTCATTGTTGGTTTGGATGATGCAGCATATCAACAAAGCACGCGCGCATTCTAGTTGGGTTAAGGTTCGAGGTCTCACCTTATCCTCAGACATGATAGTCAGATATAACAAACAGCATAGAGATATATTTGAAGCGATACGTCGTCGTGATGCAGATGCGGCTGCAAAGAACATGCGTCTACACCTTTCTGAAGCTCGCGAGTCAATGATTAATGTGACAACAGGGTCGACTGACAAATTGTAATTTTGAGCGATGTAAAGGGCGATAGTTAGTTTTTTCAATTTACCTCTAAGGTTAAAGTCTGTATTTCCCAATAACAACTTAAAGTAGCGCTAGGAGACATTAGGTTACTATATATTGATTTAATGTACAAAAAAATGACCATTTACGGACCAAAATTGAACCACATGCTGTTGACTTGTTTATGTATTCTGCCGTATAGTTTTTGTTAGTTGATTGATTAGATTTTCCTAGCTTTATTAAATTGACGTGGTTTGAACTTTATTTGTAGTAGATCAAAATTGTGAGGAAATTACCATGGACACAGATGTTGCTGCTATCACAACAGTTTTTACAGAGTTTTATTACTGGATCACTGTTGCGTTAATGTTTCTTATTCATGTCGGATTTTGCATGTACGAGGTGGGAGCTAGCCGGCATAGAAATCACATGCACACTCTGATGAAAAACTCGATGCTTATACCTCTTGTAACAGTAACGTGGTTCTTCTTTGGGTGGTGGATTTACTGGGCATTTCCGGGTGGTCCGGGAATTACAGGTGGTCTTGGACATCCTGATCCTTCGTTTGCAGCTGCTTATACTCCATGGGGTGAAAGCATGGGACCTCGGTTGGACGATCGCATCAGTGGTGTCTTTTGGGCAGCTTTTTTGCTGTTTGCATGGACTGCAGCATCGATAGTTTCCGGTGCAGTAATTGAGCGCATCCGTTCATTTGCCTTCTGGATCTTTGCCATATTGATAGGTTCAGTGACCTGGTCAATCGATGCGGCATGGGGTTGGCACTTCAACGGTTGGATGGTCCAGCTTTTGGGGTATCATGATGCGTATGCCTCAGGCGTAATACACGCTATCGCAGGGGGAACTGCGCTTGGTGTTTTGGTTGTCTTGGGTCCAAGACTTGGAAAATTTTCAGCTGACGGTACGCCGCGGGATATTTTACCCCATAATCCATGGTTAGTTTGTATTGGTCTTTTTCTAATTTATACTGGATTTTGGGGGTTTTATGTAGCGTGCAATGTTCCAGTAGCTGGGCCCGGTTTTATTGATGGGCAAATAACTGGATCGACACAAACCGCAACTACTATTTATCTGACGCCTACAACACTCAGTGCTATAACCATGAATTTCCTAATGTCACTTGCCGGGGGAATGTTAGCGGGTTATATGGTTTCTAAAGGGGATGCATTTTGGACCTATTCAGGGGGCCTGGCTGGTATTATTACAGCGTCGGCTGGCAATGACCTTTATCACCCCGTTCAGGCATTGATAATTGGCGGTATCGGCACTTACCTAATGTACAAACTTCACTACTGGGTAGAACGGACTTATAAAGTTGATGACGCTGTGGGCGCGGTAGCAGTTCACGGTTATGCAGGTTTCATTGGCTTGGTAATTGCCGGGTTTGTTCTTTGGGGGCACCCATCATCACCATATGAGGGGTTTGCTGAAATTAACCCAATTGGCCAGTTCGTAGGCGCTATTATTATGTTCTGGGTGCTCGGGTTTTTGCCAGCATGGATTATAGCGAAAATACTTGCTTCGTTTGATCTGCTGCGTATACCGCGGGAAATCGAACTGCTTGGGCTCGATTTCCAAAACAATAAGGAAGCAGAAGCCGCCAGACAATCTGTGGTTGAGGGAATGCGCTCGTCTTCAGCTTCCAGTTGAACAAGTAATCAGGTAAAGGAACAATATTATGTCAACAACACCAATTAGTAGTTGGAAAGTGGATCTCGCTGAAGTAACCCAAATTTACCCTTGGGTTGGGTCAGAGGTTCTAATGGCATGGGTAGCAATAATTCTCTGGCTTCTCTGGCATGTGTGGCAGCTCAAACATGAAAATGCTGCGTATGACGAAGAGATTGCTAAACATGGTGATGAAATGACCGTGCGAAACGCGGTTAGTGATCACGAATAGATATCCAACAATAGGGTGTCTGGGAAAAGGGCTGAAGTTTTTCAGCCCTTTTTTTTGACCTTTACAAAAAATGAGCCCTTAGTTTTCTTGCCGAATAAACTTTCAATAAATTTGGCGTTTTGTTTTAACTTTTATGCAAAAATTGTCTCAAAATTATTGAGGTTTGCACGAAGTTGATTTAGGGTTAATTTCCAGTTGAAGGAGTTTAATATTGGTTGAAAGATAACCATGTTAGCTAATGACTCGATAGTTAAGAACTCTAGTTCATTAAGGTTTAAAATGTCACGGTCACGGCATTGGCATGCGCGCGTGATATCAGGATTTCTTGCATCTATTGGGGTGGGGAGTTTTTTTGTGGGGGAAGATTATATTCGTGACCACACAAGTGTTGGCATAGTATGTTTTGGCCTATCTTTATTTATTTTGTATTTTTCACAGAGTGCAAAGAAGCAAGATATTGCACTTATCATTAATAGTGAAGGGCTATGGTTTTGTGACTGGGAACTTCCTGTTATACCTTGGCGCTATATAACGAATGCGTACTCGTCAGGGACACGTTTTCGCCCACTACTTTATGTTGAGCTTAGGGACGCAAAAACGTTCTTTGGATCTGTGGATAGAAAAATACAGGAAAGATTGATTCGGAACCCTCTAATAAAGGACCAGCACTTGGTTGTCCCAGCCAGCATTCTTCAAACACCGGTTTCAGAAATAGCAGAAAAAATTCGGTCTTTGTTGCCAAAACCTGAAACATTGGCGAAGTGAGCGAGAAGACCATTTTTTCTAAAGAAGAATCGTAAGTTTAATCGCCCTTCCAGTTATTTTTCTTTTACCCGTGTTTGGCGCATTCGTCTGCGGTATAGGTCCGCATCATACCCTTTTCCGCGATGCAGGAGACAACGATTATCCCAAATGACAAAATCGCCTTTTTCCCATTGATGGGTGAAAATGTAATCAGCTTTCGTTGCCCGTTCTAGGAGATCATCTAGGAGTCGTCGACTTTCACAAAAACTCCAACCTTCGATCTCTTTAGCATGAGATCCGATATAGTAGTTTTTTCTTCTTATAGCTGTATTTTCGCGGACTAATTTGTGGCGCACTGGTGGTAGTGAGACAGCATGAGATGGTGTTACAGCATCTTGACTGACTTTTGAACGGGAAAATAGATAATCATGGACTACTATCAATCGATCGATTTCTTTTTTAATAAGATCGGGTAATCGTGTGTAGGCAGAACGGCAGCTAACAAATTCAGTCTCACCCCCTACAGTTGGGGTTTCGCAAGCGTATGTAATTGTTGCGAATGCAGGAGTTTTCTGGAATGAAGAATCTGAATGCCACATGTTATTGCCGGTTTGGAAAATAACGGTCTTGTGGGAATTAGGAAGCGCGCCTCCGCCGTGTTGGACATTACCGATAGTATAGAAATAATCCGTAACACCTTCCTGGCCAAACTTGACGTGATTGATTTCAGGTATACCAAGTAGCCTAGTAAACGCTAAGTGTTTCTTTTCATTAATAACTTGCTTGGGAAAATGGAGAAAAGAGTACTCGTCAATAGCCGCCATTATTTGTGTTGCAAAGTCTTTTGACAATAGTTTTTTAGGATTAAAACTACTTATTCGAGCCCCAAAATCTTCGTGCAATTTTTCGAATTTTAAATCCATCAGCTAATACTTTTATTTTTTAATGAACTCCGCAATTATTGTCTTGTTTAGATAAAAATATCTTTAGATCCTAAAAAACGCAATCGTTCTAGCTTTAAGCAGGTTAAAACTTGTTATTATAAGTAGCTGAGTGAATGGTTACATGCCACTCTCACGAATTATTACTGCCAGGATGAACTTGAATAGATGGGCAAGGGGTACTTGTTTTGGGGTACTTATTCGGACAATACCACGAAGCTGGGTTCTTAGTGAAAAAGTATTGGCGCCAAGCTTTATAATCACCCTGTAGTGAGCTTTATCCATCACAAGATCACTATTATTAATGTGCACCGGGATACTTCCACCATAAATTGAGGCAAGAGAAATATCTTCCAGCTTTCTGCGGGCTACTCGTTCAACTATAGAAATTTTGCATGGGATACTCTCATGATTTCCTGTTTCTAGGAAAAAAATACATTCTCTTCCTGTCTCAATATTATGGACTTGTGTCTCGTCTACATAGGCGACAATTCTTGCTTTTTCTCTGCTTCTAAGGGTTGCTAGCATCTGCCCCGTTTTAATCCACTGTCCATGATTAAGGGTTGGGTCAATATCAACAATTATGCCATCGATGGGAGATTTGATAATTAATTGCTCTTTTCTTTCGCGGATCAATGCGACTTCTGCAAATAACTTTTCTAGTGCCACAAGTAGAGTTTGTGTTTGCTTCTTCCACGATGACCCTAGTTGGGATGCCTCTAACTCATATTCAGTTCTAATTATCTTGGTATTAGCGAGAAAGAGTTGATGGTCGAGGTCGGGATTTTCGAGTGATACGACTATATCATTCTTTTTTACCAGTTGCCCTCCAGTAGATGGAAAATCAATTAGTCGACCTGCGGTTGGTGCGACTAGGCTAATTTGTTTTTCTGCACCAAGAACCGCGGGTACTGTTATCTGGCCTTTCCAAGGGACCAGTCCGAGAAAAATCAGAAAAATGATGATAGAAGCAGTAAATAAACTTCTTTTTCTTTTTGCTATAGTGTTTCTTCGATAAAACCATTGTTGGAATTCACTAGCAATAGGCAAGGCAATAAACCAAGCAATTTCTGCTAAAAAGAGAATGATGCCTATAGCTTTTATGAAAAAGTGGTACACTACTAATGCTATGGCAGTAAAGAAGATCAGTCGATAGACCCAAACTAAAAATGCAAAGAATACAAGAAACCTCGCTCGGTTTTGGGGCAAATGTTCGGGCGGCCTCTCTCTTAAGTCAAAGAGTTTTTCGCGGAGCCACCACCTACCAATCGCAAAAGACCGGGAATGCAGGTTCTCTATACCTATCCAGTCTGCCAAAATGTAATAACCATCAAAGCGCAAAAAGGGGAACATATTTATGGTTACAGACGAAATCCATGTAGTTGTAGCGAGAAAAAAAGCGACTTGGTTTAATGCCCCAGGTGGTAGGACGCACCAAGCGAAAGTAGCCCAAGACGCTATGATTAGTTCAGACCCCACGCCTGCTGCAGCAACCGCAATTCGTTGTTTTTGATTTTGCAGTTTCCAGACATCAGTCATATCTGTGTAGGGCATTGGCCAGAGGACCATGAATGCAACACCCATAGATGGAATTCGGCAGCCAAACTGCTTAGCCGTATATGCGTGGGCGAATTCATGCACAATTTTAATGATGATCAAAGATAAGGTAAATTGAAGCAACCCGTTCCAGCTGAAAGTATCTAAAAAGGTAGATACGAAATACTCCCATTGGCGTATTACTGTAAATACGCCTGCAAAAAGAACAAACAAAGTGATGTATAAAAACCACCTGCTAAAGGCCCACCTAAAAAATTTTATTGTGCCTGATAAAAAGTAATCAGGTTTGAATAAGGGAATTTTAAAAAACAAATAATTGTGAAAAAGCCAAAGAAGCCACGATTTTTTTCTGTTTTTCATGCTTTGTAAAAATCTTAATACTCCAGCTTCTCCAGCGGGAACTGTTAGTTCATTTTTAAACAGAAAAATTGACAGCTCTTCGACATCCTTAATTGTTATTGAAATGGTTGTTTCCCTATTCACACTTCTAACAATGTGTTCAGCATGACCTTTTATCCAACGAGCCAAAATTTCAAAGGCACTATTCCCAATTGAGAAGAAACGATTCGTTACCGGGTCATGTATGATCCAGGTTGGACTCCCATCGAATGAAGTGGTTCCAGGGTGAAGAGCAAGCTCTTCTCGGAGTTTTGGGAGCTTAGTCATAACCCAAACTTTGCTCTTATAGTTGCAAGTGGTCGACGAAACATCCAAAAAAATAGTGGCACTCTTTCACCATGAACTCGCGCTGTGCCGCGTTGTCCAATCCGAGGAGTATAGTTGTTAGAATCAAGAACAGCGCGAGCTCTATGCGCTAGGGTTCCGTCCGGTTGTTGAATAGCTTCAAATGCAAGTTCACGTAATTTTGCATTTAATGGTTTTAGTGGAGTGCTATTTAGAAAAACGCGTACCTCGCTATTATTAGGGAACTGAATGACGTCGCTAATGGAAATCCACGCTTCAACCTCGATCTTATTTGGATCAGCAATAAGCACTACTCTCTCTCCAAGGGCCACAGGACGACCAGTCCACTCGTTTGGATTATTAATGATCGCAACACCGCTCTCCTTTGCCGTAACAATAATTCTACTTAGCCGCTCCTCAAGAAACAGAACTTCTGCTTCTTTTTCCTTCACACGGCCTAATAAAATGGGAAGTTGTTCCCTCTTCTTCTGGTCATATAGCGCCTGTTGGGACGCTTGTATATGTCGGGTTTTGGATGTTTCAAGTGTTTTTTTTGCTACTTGCAGACGATGATGCAGTTCGCTTTTATCAAGGCTAAAAATAACGTCACCCGGTTTAACAAATTGATTTGGTTGGACAAAAACATTTTCTACAATGCCAGAAAGAGGGGCACGAACAACTAACGGTTTTATTGGTACGATTTCTGCTGGAGCTAGAACAGTTAGGGGTACCCGCACGTTAAAAACTAAAAAGATTATGGTTAGAACTGCAGGCCACAAAAATATTTGTTTCGAGCCCAGTACATCAATACTAGACCTTGGATGCTCAGCCAGCGCCCAGGCATGACTGTATGCGTCAACTGCGTGAGATAGAATCTTAATATCCTGATCGTTCCAAGGGCTTTCTCGGGTCAGAAGAAGCAGGCCATTATACCGGTCTTTATAAAACAAAAATGGTAGTGCGATACCATTTGGTGGAAGCCATTCGTTCCAGTCAGCAGAATCGTTTTCAGATAGACTATTGGCCGATATCAATAGGGGCGCCTCAATGTTTCTAGCGATTTTATTACTTAATTGATTAATCCATTGCACAAAAGGTGCATCTTTTCTTACTATTGATACACCGCTTAATGCGTGGATACCTTTTCGGGAAGTCCAAAGAATGGATTGGCGGAATTCAATTAAATTTTTCGTTTCATTAGTAATTATAAAAGAAAGTTCTTCGGTATTCGCTGCATTTCGAGCCCGTTCTTGTAATCTTAGTAGAGTTTGCAAAGTGGATTTTTTAATTTCTAGCGTGTTCATTGGGATTTCAAGGAGATTTACCAACTTTTATTAATATACTACCGGTCATCCCCGCGATGAGATTTTCACTGTCGCCAGTAAGTTCGCCAAAGATTTTAATTGAGTGGGTCACGGGGTCGATTTGAGCGCCTGTACGCGTTACTTTGCCGCGGTAAGTATTTCCAGTTTCATTAATTTTTATAGCAAAGGGATAGCCTGGTTTTATCCATTGCAACCAGTTGGATGGTGCAAGAAATTCTAATTCTATTTTGCTATAATCAACAATCTTGATTAATGGTTGACCAATAGATACAAACTGGTGCGGTCTTGCTTTTGCTTCTACGACTCTTCCTGAAAAGGGGGCTAAAAGACTACATTTTGAAACAATTACTGATTGTATATCCATATCAGCTCGAGCCTTTGCTAGATTTACGGCAGCTATTTCTACTTCCAGATTTCCAGTAGAGTTTAATTTTAACAGGCGCTGTTGGATGTCGTGGGTCCGTTTTAAAGAATTAACAATAATCATAGCTTTTTCTATTTTTGCCTGCTCTAACGCACAATCAAATTTTACAAGAATATCACCTTTGCTGAAATATGCTCCTTCGCGAAATACAATAGTCTTAATTCTTGCTGATAGCTCGCTAGATAAAATGACTTCTTGTTGTCCTTTTAGTTGAGCATAGATTCTTGTCGGGTGGGTTTCTGCAAGTGAAAAATCAGAAATAAGAAGGAAGAGTCCCGCGAGAAGCCCGATTTGATTCATTAAGGACTTGCCACGGCTAGGTCAGGGGAGTTGGGTTTTTTTGTTTTTTGTCCAATGAGTTCTTTTTTTACCCAATTTTTTTCCTCTACAGCCCAAAATGTCACTTTGTCATTAGTGCTGAAAATGATAGGTTCCCAGGACTTTAATGGCTTGTTGGGTGATGTGGATTTAACAAAGGGCTTTCTTGGAACTTCGAAAAGATCTTTGGTTAGCCATGATATTAATGACCGATTGTTAGGTTCTGACTTTCTCGATGGCATAGATTTACCGTGTAGCAAGAGTGTGTCTTTTGTATTTTTTTGCTCCTTAACTAAAAGACCTGAATTAATCATATCAGGCGCTTTAATTTGAGTGATTTTAAGCCGTTGTTTATCAAGGCCAGAAGGTGGATAGTGAGGTAGGTTGCCAAACAACCTTCCATTAGTATTATTAAGGTAGGCGAGCCGTTCCTTAATAAGCTTACCCTTTTCTATTTTACCTAGGATTTTATCAATTGAAAAAGCAAGTGTTTCTAGGTCAGAGTTGGCCAGCTTTTCCGGGAGTATATCTATTCCAAGAGTTGCATGTAATTGGCCAAACGCAGCCTCCAACTCAGCGTATGCTTGATATCTACGGAGCTCTGAAGTGATAGCACTGGTTTCATCCGATACACGATCCATTAAACTCTGGGCATCAGCTTCCTGACGTTTTGCCATTAGTTCAGCAATCCAGGCATCGACTTTAGATAGTTGGTCTGCCCGCTTAAATCGTTTTTCTGCATTGCGAAATTGAGTTTCCGCTACATGTACTTGGGCTAAGGTTGCCATTCTTAAGGCGAGACGTTGAGCCTTAGCTAATTTTTCGCCTGTCTCAGCGTGATCAATTCTTTCCTGCGCATTTACGATATTAAAAACATTCCACGTCAATTTTGAGCTCCATTCAAACCACCGGTTAGCTTGAAGCAAATCATTTCCATCAAAATGCCGTCCTCCCGTCAGGGTAATTCCTGGAAGTAAGCTGAGAATGGCTTTCTTTGTCTCTTTAAGCGCGATACGCGTGTGATATGATTGTTCACGTATATCGGGGTTGTCTTGAAAGGCCAGTTCTTCCATATCGCCGATACTTAAATTGAGTGCTGGGGGGCGTAAATTATCAGGGGGTAGTTGGACGTTGATTTTTGTGCCTGGGGCAACGTTAATAAGTGCAGCAAGTTCAATGTGCGCAGTAGCTAATTCTTGACTTATACTCTCCAGCTGGCGAAGATTTTCAAGCAGTGTTTTTTGGTATCGCAAGGCTTCAATCGGCTTTTTTAACCCTTCACTTGCAACTGTGTGGGCATCGTTTAAAGCTTTCTCTGCTATTTGGATGGTTTTTTGAACTACCTTATGTAAAACCTGGGCCGAGGCCGTCCGCCAATACGCAAAACGAACTTCGCGAACTAAATTGTGTAAAGCTTTTCTTCTTCTTTCAGCAGTAATTAAGGCGCGGTCGGCATCTTGTTTTGCTGAATAGTAACTAATTCCAAAATCAAGAATATTCCAACTGATTGTCAAATCAGCTGTATTGGTGGCTCTATCGGACGAATAGCTTGGATTTGATGAAGATTGGGTCTTGGTGACATAGTCGACACTGGTTGAGGCATTTGCTTCAGACCTATCAGAGTATCCTGCATTATTTATGATTTTGGGTAGTAGATCATGTTTATCTAACTTGAATTGACCAAGAGATAGAGCCTCTTCCATCATTTTGACTCGATGATCAAGGTTATATTTTAATGCGCGTGCAAGAGCATGAGCCAGGGTAAGTGATTTTGGCAAAGGTTGGTTGTTAGCAAACAATAGATTCCGATCTTGTTGGCTTTCTGCAATTAGGTCGTTGATTGTGAGCGGTGATTTGGCAACGGTACATGCCCCTAACAGTACAACACCTAAAGCCAACAGTTGCACGGAGAGGGTAATCCCCCTACTGGTAGACACTTTATTGCGGTTCCTTCTAATTTTCTCAGCAGAAACGAATTACTGTTCCTACTGAATTTATTATTAATTTGTTAGGAACCTGGCCGGCTTGATTAGTTAACCTTATTAATTAGCATATTTTATATGAACATGGTAACATATTATCAAAAATTGCCTATTTCAACTGTAAGTTTTTTAACTGGAATGGTATTTTTCGTAACTCGAGTGACCAGAGCTGAGCTATCTATAGGAGTGTTTTTGTAGCTCGATTCGCATCGCCAAGCTGCCTCGAAAAAGCGACTTTCCCACTTTGGGCATAATCCTTTAAGCCTTTAAGTGAGCCACTCTCGTCTGTTTGGGGATTTTCTTTGGGATCCAGCTTTTCCAAATTTTCCTCACGTTCATTACTTTCGTTTTCTAGGTCTTCGGTAGAAGGCACACTTTCTCCGTCAGGAGAAATGGATTGGGACGGATTTGTCGTGCCGGTACCCCCAATGAAAAGCGTAAACTTAGTAGTAACATCACGTCCCTCTGCGTCAGTTGCTGTAACTAAAATATCAATTGAGCCTTCCATACCTGGAGGCGCTTCTCCCGAAAAAGTACCAGATTGAGCATCAAAATTAAGCCAGGTCGGTAAAGACTGACCATCAGCCGATTTCGCTTCGAGGCGGACATCGGCTTTTGGATCAGAGTGCGCAAACGTATCAATAGGGACCTGGAATTTGATAGAACCAGTTTTGAATACTTTGTCTACCATCCCTTTGTTTAGTAGTATATTGCTTGTTTCAGACTCACTATTGATAACCATCACCTGGAATCGGCCGTCCCCTGCTTTGGTCAGTGTCCCGCTAGTTTGTGGTTGTGTATTATCTATTGCGGTTGGGGATGGTTGTGTGTTGGCCTCTGAAGTGTTACTGAAACCCTGCTTGGTCCTGACGTCATTCTGGCTGGTTAATATTGTAACCATTTCCCCGCTCGAATTTGGTTTTGGTGGAGTATAATCAGGTATCGATATACTAGTGCTTTTTGTTGGTTGGGTTACATATACCTCTTCAGTATCGGTTGTCTCATAAATTGTTGCTGTATTGTTTCCCGAATTATTATCGGAATCAGTTGCAGTAAAGGTGACAGTCCTGCTTTCCCGGTCTGCCGCGGATAAAGTGGTATTCGTTGTCTTATATGTGACCAGACGGGATATATCCTGTACAACTACGTCTGTGACTAGATTGCCATATACTTGGATATTATCGATATAAAGAGATGCACCAGCTGCCTTTCCGCCAGTATAGTCGTAAGTTCCAGCTACAAATACAAATCGATAATCGCCATCTGCGGGAATAGTGACATTGGCTGTAGCCCAACTAGTGGTGCCGGCTGCGGATGAACCTGTTGCGTTGAGAATTTCAGTTGTGGCATTCGTTCCTGTGTTAACTATGTAGCCAAAAACGTCATAGGCATCGCTGCCACCTAATGCTCGCCAGTCAAATTTGATAACCTGACCATTCTCGGCTTCAAACTCATCTGAGTATACGGATGGGCCGTGTACTACGTCGTAACCGTTCAGGGTTGTCATGCCTACAGACTTTAATTGGAGGGAATATGTTCCGGCAGTTTTGTCATCTGATTTTATAGTAGCAGTCCAAGTCCCTTTCGTTGAAGGGATATCGCTATCTCCACCAGAGTTTGCTGGGTCTGTTGAATCATTGGGTGTTGTAATTCCTGCTATGCTTGTAGTTCCCAGGTCGATCTGGGTTGATGTGTCGGTGGTCCATCCAGTGAAGTCGTTTGTTTCAAAGCTCGGATTTGTAAAAGCATTACTTATAAAGTCAATTTGAAGCGTCTTGCCATTGCTTCCATCATTTGTTGAGTCAATAACTCCTATCTGATCGGCTGAACTGCCGTTGCCGAGATAGACAAGGGAGCCAACAGCTGAGACTGCCCCATTAGTTGTTACTGCTGAACCAACCTTTGTGAGGCCTAGTGTTTCGGTCGAATCAGCACTTGTAATTGCTACTTTTAGACTTCCTCCCCCATAGGCTGATCCGTTTTGAACCGTGATTGAAGAAGAAACAAAAACGGCAGCAGAATCCTTGACATATCCAGTTGATCCCCCACTTGAAACTGCAGGTGTTCCAAGTAGTTCGTTAAATTGAGAGTGTTCACGACTAAAACTAATATACGAGTCAATCTTACCGGTCGTAGATTCTAAATTCCAGTTTCCACCAAGTGAATAGTTTCCGGTCTTGTCGGTTGATGCAGCTACATCTGCCCCAGTCATTGTAGCAATAGACTCTATTAGATTTAAACCATCATCACTTTTTGTGACATCGCATCCATAAAATAGAATATCCCCGTGTTCGCTCATAGCTTGTCCAATTGAGGAGAGAAATGGCTCGTAATTATCAATTGTCTGGGCGGATAGGCTTGCTTTTGCAATGGTTATTTCTGCGTCTCTCCCGTGACTTAGGATGTGAATTGAATCGATTCCAGATTTGTTTTCTAAATAATCAGCTATTTGCTGAATTCCATCAGATTCTGCGTTCAGCACAACAGCTTTAATATCAGGGTTGATTTCTTTTATTAGTACTTCGGAGTTTTTAATGCCAGGGTCAACAAAAGCAAGTTCCCGATGGCTTTGGTTCACTCTATTTAATGGAAAATCTGGCAAGTCATTGCTATCAGATGAGTTGTCCAGTGAGTTAGTCCCAACGTCAATCATTGTTGTAACCCCCGCCCCATCAAACATTATTCGGGGTTCAAGCACTCTAAGCTTTAGTAAATTTTCACCGCTCACAGCCCTGAACTCCTAAAAGAGGTGACGACGGTTGACTGTTAAAATACGTACTCAAAAATGTATGTTGGTTGGAACACTTTTTGCTGATAGACAATATACCGCCCAGTGTAAAAAAACTGTTAACAGCCTACGTTTTGTCGTAATGTTTGGTAGGCTGAACGACAATATTAGCTTCTAAATGTTATGTCTTTTTGGCAAAAACCTTGAATACTGCATAAAAGGATTTTTATAGAATGGGCGATTTTTATAAACCGGATCTTGGCGCAAATCCCGATGATCCATTTGCGCGTGATGCGGAAAATAAATTAGTTCGTCGGGCCTTCTGGCTTGATATGAGTGACCGTTCATTGGTTTTGGCAATGACCTCAGGGGTGGGAGCACATCTTCCAAACCCGCAAAAAATTCGCCATTTAGATGATCTTGGCAGGGGGCATTTGGCGGATGACATTTGTACTCAAGAGATCCTGCCTCCGGTAGAATAGGTGTTGGTCAGGGAGCAAAGTTGACTTTCTAGTTTAGGAGAGGCCATAACTCCAGAGAAATTGATTCTTGTTGCACTGCTTATTTTTTTCTGGTTCAAACTTGGAGCACAAACCGTGAAATTGTTAGCTATAAGTTTTGTTGGTCTCATTTGCAGTGCTCTAGGATCCGTTGCAAGAGCTGAGTTCTGTGCTGGCCCAGAGTTAGTCTGCGAAACAGTGACCCGGGTGTTTCCGATTTCATCACAGGTGCCGTTGGCGAGTGCTGTGCTCATTGGTTCAAATTTGCTAGTGACAAGTCGTCATGCAGTTGCTGACAGGGAAGATGCTACAGTTTTCTTGCCTGGTGGAGAGCGTAAAAAAGCCAGAGTTTTGCCAACGTCATACCTG
>PBKU01000053.1 GCA_002722175.1 Magnetovibrio sp. | reverse complement strand
ATGTTGTCTATTTTGTTGTCTTTTTCAGGGTTTTATTCCCAACCCATTGATTCCATTACCTAAAAATGGTGCGGACGGCGGGACTTGAACCCGCACGGGCATAAAGCCCAACAGATTTTCATCCCACTGCAACTTTCGCTGCCACTAGGCTAGTGTTTGTGGGCTGGACTTTCTCTTCACCATAGCAATCATTTGCCTTAGGCGCTGCCCGTTAAGTCTCTACACCTTCCCTTGTTTTAAAGGGCTTGGCACGGGATTGCCATTTTAGAGGTTTCCCCGTTTTTGAGCAGTTCTACACAAAACGTTTCCGTTAAGGCACTCAATTTTTTAAGTCTGTTGTGTCTACCAATTCCACCACGTCCGCCTCTAAGTTTTTGCTATACATTTTCAAACACTACGTCAAATTGTACAGCTCAATGAATATCATGTTTTGCTCTAGAAGATCATTAAAGTTTGGGAAAGTAATTTTCGCAGTCTCACTCGCGATACACGTCTGTAGTAGAACAGTGCAATCCGCCACCAAATGGGTACGCGTCACGAAAAGGTATAGGAAGAACATTAAAACCTAATTTATCTAATTGCTCTAGTTGGTTTACCTCACTAGCTTCAACACAAACAGTCTTTGGATCAATTACAAGCACGTTCATTGACAACCAAACCGAAGAATAGCAGAGTGGAGGAGGCTTGTTATGGGCGGGGCGTGCAGCATCCAAAATTTCCCATCCGTTTTTTGCAAATATTTTTTTCTGTTCTTCAGGCAATGCACGTTCTGGATTATTTATAAGCAGCCCTGAACGCAAAGGTGTAAATGTTGCGTCAATATGAATTGGGTACGGATCGCCTGGGAAATTCACCGAATGAACTCTATGATCAGGAAAATGTCGGTTCAGCCAATTTATCCCTTTCAAATTTGTTGTGAATCCATGCTGAACAACTAAATCCTTTCCAAAACGCAAAACGTCCGCAGCATCAAATAATGGCTCTTCTTCCGTAGTAACAAAATTTTTTTTAGCAACCATCTCTAGTCGTTCTTCTATGGAAATACTATCGGACAAATAATTATCCTTATAAGAACTTCCGGTCAGTCGAGGTTTAGGTGCAGACTCATGCCGCATGCCGGGATCTTGGTCAAAATAAGTTTTTATTAATGGTCGATAGCACAAATACTCGAACCACCTTGACCGATATGACATGGTTGCCTCTAACATTTCGTTACCAACCGTTAAAATGACATCACGTGGCGGCATACACCCGAACATTGACCCATGTTGCCAATCAGGAGTGCGTATTTCTTGGTTAAATGTAATGGGAGTCGGTCTATCTACTTTTATACCCCTATTTTCAAGAAGTTTTGCAAAGGCATCCAGTTGCAAATTTGCTTTTGCAACAGTCTCAACTGAACGAGGGCCATGAACACCTCGCATATCACTATCAATTGGAATTTTAGGGTCGCTGGCAGGCTCTGAAGGAGGGATGCAACATCCATCTGCACGGCCAACAATTACGTGCTTCAATGGATCCCACTCGTTCCATGAGTTAACCACCGTCTTAGGATTGTTACTCAAAAACGCCTCCAACAGCCCAAACCACACACAAACAAAAGCTTACCTGGCATGGATAAAAAAACATACTATTTTTAGATAATAAAGTTCATTTTTATATCAGGGACCAATTCATTTCAATGGTAATCCTTGAAAAAAAGTTGGCTCAACAAGACACCACCAGCTCAGCAACATTATAATTTGCTGCCAATCACTAAGGGAACTCCAATCTCTGGATCATATTTTGAATTGCTATGGCAACAGGTTTGATGTTCTCAACATTTTTTGATCGAATTACTATATTGACCCCCATTTTTCCATCTTTTGAAAACGGGTAACTGCCGATCTCCGTCTGTTGATATTGTGCTTGTATGTCTGCTAATGGCCCCCCTATTAGCCCCTCCGGCAATGGACTGACAATAGTTTTTGATAAAAACGGACTGCTCTCCGCTAAATGATGGCGTAACCCCTCAAACATTCCTTCAACAATCTTTGGAATTCCAGGGAGAACAAAGACGTTTTCAATCTTAAATCCCGGAGCTTTGCTTATTGGATTTTCCATTAGGGTTGCTCCTTTTGGCATATCAGCCATCGATAGACGTGCTTCCGTTATATCGTCAGGCGAATAGAAATTACGTAACAATTCTTCTGCTTCCGCATTACGTTCAAATTCAATATTTAAAGCCCTAGCAACCGCTTTAGCCGTGATGTCATCGTGGGTAGGGCCTATACCACCCGTTGTGAAGATATAGTCAAATTGATCCTTATTTTGACGAATAGTGTCTATAATTTTTTTTTCATCATCCGGCAAAATTCTAGATTCACACACCCTAATCCCTATTTCACCTAGTTTCCTCCCTAAAAATTGGGTATTTGCATCTTTAGTTCGCCCAGAAAGAATTTCATTGCCAATAATTAACAGAAATGCTTTTGCCTCAGAATTTTCCATCAACGCATCCAAATATCTTTTCAAAAATGTTGCGGTTATAGACCTAAATCGGAAGAGGGAGTGCTCTTAGAATAATGTCTGGCTTTTTATGATTTCGTCGCCCTAACTGATAGGAATCAAAAATACCTTCAGGGTTCCTATAAAAAATCCTGAAGCATTCCGATTAAAGGTAAATTTGCGGCCGGCATCGGGTAATCCCTGAGTTTCATTGGGTCCACCCATTTCAATTCAGCATGCACATTCTTACTTACTGCACCTCTCCAAACCCGACAAAAATAAAGTAACATAACTAGATGAGATTTTTCATAGATGTGACTAGTAAAAGAAAATGGTGCCAAGCAGCTCTCGGTTACATCTATACCGACTTCTTCACGCAGCTCCCTTATAATTGCTAATTCCGGCGCCTCGTTTTCCTGAACCTTCCCGCCGGGAAATTCCCAAAGCCCGGCCATTGGCTTTTTTTCAGGCCTCTTGGCTATTAATATCCGGCCTTTATCATTTATCAAAGCTATAGCAACAACAGATAAAACAGGAAGCTTATACAACTTCCAGTTTTTTTTATTCAAAAGAAAAACCCCTTGTTCAAATTTATTTTTAAATTTTTTTTCAAGCCTGAACTTCGAATCAAATTCAAAACCCACTGCCTTTAAACATTCTTTTTCATCAAGGCCCTTATTGATCAGATTTGCAGCTATGATCTTGATTCTTGAATCCGTAAAAATAAATCGAGTGATCCTGCACAAAACTTCACAAAAATAATTTAATTCCTTGTTCTCGCGGAAAATCAAACAGCTAATGCAAAAATAACTAGTAAATTTACTTAAAATCAAGAAACCCACAATTGCTTTGTCCCTTAATTGCTCGATACTGAAAACAATATTGCTATCTGCATAACTGGAAAGAACGCTTTCTTGGACAACATATTCTAACTGTCGTTCCAAAAAATTATCCTGGGTTGGATTTACTTTCTTATTAAAAAAATCAATAGGGACCAAGCCTTCAATTACCCACCTGTTTTTATCTTTCCTAAGAGCCGAATACCTCAAGTTCATTGACGTTATATTTGTGCTCTGCCTTCTATCGCCCAAACCGGTATTATTAACAGACATCGATGTTACGACCGATAATCAGCATTTATCCGTACATAACTCTGAGTAAGGTCACAAGTCCAGACCGTAGCCTCACCCTTTGCGAGCCCAATATCTACGTCAATATCAATTTTTTCTCCCTTAAAATGATTCACGACAGCCACTTCGTCATATTTCTTAATTGGAGACCCATTCCTTGCAACCTCAACCCCACCCAGTTTGACACAAATTTTATCACGGGCTACTTGCTCACCCGCTTTGCCAATAGCCATAATAATCCTCCCCCAATTTGGATCTTCCCCTGCAACCGCTGTCTTCACTAAAGGTGAATTGGCAATTGAAAAAGCTATGCGCCTTGCTGCAGGAAAATCCACTGCACCAGTAACTGTTATAGAAATAAACTTTGTCGCGCCCTCTCCGTCACAAACTATTTGATGAGCTAGTTCTATGCAGACTAGATCTAATGCCCTTCTAAATTCTTTCAAAAACGGGTCATTGATACTTGTTACCTCATCATTCCCAACCATCCCAGTAGCAAAAAATAACACACAGTCATTTGTGGACGTATCTGAATCCACAGTAATGCAATTAAAAGACTTAGCTACCGAATTACTAACCATCTTCTGAACCAATTTCGGTGATAAATATGCGTCTGTAAAAATAAAAGCCAGCATCGTAGCCATGTTTGGCGCAATCATCCCCGAACCTTTAGCTATGCCACTAATCCTGACCTCCTTCCCATTGATATTTGTCTTACAAGTTGCACCCTTAGGAAAAGTATCAGTAGTCATGATTGCTCTTGCTGCCTGATGCCAACTATCTTCTGCTAACTTCTTTGATAGGGGCAACAACGCATCTAAGATAGGAGAAACCGGCAATTGTTCACCTATTACACCTGTCGACGCAACAAATACGCTAGCACTCTCAACACTTAACACTTTGGCCGTTTTCTGGGCTATTCTTTTTACAGCAACACCACCTTCTGGCCCCGTAAATGCATTCGCATTTCCAGAATTAACGATTAAAGCTTTTGCTTTACCAAACCTAAGGTTCTCGCGACAAAAATCAACTGAGGCTGATGGCATCGATGATTGGGTCAGCACTCCACCTACAGCTGTATTTTCATCTAACCCTACTAACAACAAGTCAAGAGAGCCTTCTTCCTTCAACCCAACACTATGGGCTGCTAGACGAACCCCATCAATTCTTAAAACTTCCGGAAACTTTTTTGGTGCCATGGATGAAATGGTTTTCATTGATTCCCCTACCACATTAAAACGTCAAATGAAAGCAGCAACCACCTTTTAAACATCTATTTTATTCCAATACTAATAGCCTCATTGCTGAAACTCTATGATATTGATTCTTTTCAGGTTCCAGAAGCTTGAGCTAAAAATTCCTTGTTTACAAAATATCGCTTTCGTCAACTAGTAAAGTACACTGACATCCATCCTAATGACAGGCAATAACCATTCAGGGAAAATTAGGAACGTTGCAAAAAAGACCTTTTGTATCATTGATCTTTGATCCATCATCTAATCGATTAACGTTTAAATCTTTTGTTGAAAATATTGTAAAAAAATGTAAGAACAAGTTTTGGCTAGCAAATGAAATGCCAAGAATTTAGCGAGCTTGGGAGTAATTTACATATTTGAATAGTTATTGGAGAATCCAATGCTTTTAGAATCTTTAGGTCGAAGAACCAAAAATTAGATAGTTATGGAAGCTTTGATCCAATCAGAATTATTGGTAGCTTGCTTTTCATCAGTAGGGTTTGTTGCGTCGTTTTGTGTGGGTAGCTTTGTTGCTTTTAAGGAAACAGTAGATTTGTATCGGCGCCGAAAGGCAGCCCGATTAATACGCAATGATAAACTCCAGAAAATAATGGAAGAAGCAAAACAAATTGCACTAGAAAAATTGCGGATCCAGGCTCTAGAAAATGATGAAATCTCAGCAGAACAAGAAATGCATGAAGAACTCCACGCAACTGGCCCATTAGTTGCCGACCCAGCTCTTGCTACAAAGCAAGCCTGATTGAGTGAAATTTTAATTTTCCCTATAAAAATTTGATTTTTTTTGGCTCGACAAACTAGTTTAATCTACTATTTTTATTCTATAGGCTTCATAAAATTGACATAAAAGAACGTTAGCCCTATTACTTCCTCGGCAACTTACCCTTGGGGTAATAACGCGCAATGGCTAGCGCTTGGCTTAGCTTAATAATAAAGATTTCCAGGACGTTTTAATGCTTTCATCGATCGCCAAGAAATTTTTCGGTTCGGCTAATGAACGCTTTATAAGTGGCTTGAAAAACGACGTTCAAGCAATCAACAACCTTGAATCACAGTTAGAAAAGCTTGCTGATAGCGACCTAAAAGATCGCACCGAGTGGCTACGCAAGCGGTTTTCCGACGGAGAAACTCTGGATTCACTATTAATCGATGCTTTTTCTACTGTCAGAGAAGCTGCGAAACGAACCTTAGGGCAACGTCATTTTGATGTGCAGATACTAGGGGGCATAACTCTTCATCAGGGCAAGATTTCAGAAATGAAAACAGGTGAAGGTAAAACTCTTGTCGCTACACTAGCTGTATATTTAAACGCACTCTCTCGAAAAGGCGTTCATGTCGTAACGGTTAATGATTACCTTGCCGTTCGTGATAGTGGTTGGATGGGGAAAATTTATGACTTTCTCGGGCTAAGTGTAGGCTGCATTACCAATGAGCTAAACGATGAAGAGCGACGGGAACAATATTCTCGGGACGTCACATATGGTACCAATAACGAATTTGGATTCGACTACCTCCGTGACAATATGAAATTCTCACGTGACGAGATGGTCCAACGACAATTCAACTTTGCTATAATTGATGAAGTGGATTCTATTTTGATTGATGAAGCTCGAACTCCATTAATTATTTCAGGACCTACTGAAGACCTTGGCGATCTATATCAAACTGTCGATAAACTTCTTGGCCACATTTCGGAATCTGATTATGAGAAAGACGAAAAAGCACGCTCAGCATCATATACAGAAGTCGGCATGGAAAAGGTTGAAGAAATTCTTCGTAGGGCAAATTTGTTAGAAGAAGGTTCTCTTTATGATGTCGAAAATATAAGCCTTGTCCACCATGCAAATCAGGCACTTCGAGCTCACGTTTTATTTGAAAAAGATGTTGATTATATCGTAAAAAATAACAAGGTTATTATAATTGATGAATTTACCGGTCGAATGATGGAAGGGCGAAGATACTCTGAGGGACTGCATCAAGCTTTAGAAGCTAAAGAAAACGTGGAAATCCAAAATGAAAATCAAACGCTCGCCTCAATAACATTCCAGAATTATTTTCGCCTCTATCCAAAACTCGCAGGAATGACTGGAACGGCCATGACAGAAGCGGGTGAATTTTATGAGATTTATGGTCTAGAGGTAATTGAAATACCAACTAACGTTCCTTGCGTCCGGGAAGACCTTGACGACGAAGTTTACCGCACATCTGAAGAACGCTATGATGCCATAACACAACAAATAATTGACTGCCACAAACGAAAACAACCTGTTTTGGTTGGGACCGTATCAATAGAAAAATCGGAACATTTATCAGAGATTTTAAAGTCGAAAAAGATTCCACATAACGTACTTAATGCGCGCTATCACGAACAAGAAGCCAACATTATAGCACAAGCAGGAAAGCCTGGTAGTGTGACGATAGCTACTAACATGGCTGGGCGAGGCACTGATATACAATTGGGTGGGAATATAGAAATGCTTATAGAGAAAGGCCTCGATGGTGAAGAAGCTAGTGCGCTTTCTAAAAATAATGCTTTACCTATTTCTGACAAAACAATGATAGAACGTGATACTGTTATCAATGCCGGTGGATTGTTTGTACTAGGAACAGAGCGCCATGAGAGCCGACGTATCGACAACCAATTACGTGGTCGGTCTGGTCGCCAAGGTGATCCAGGGGCTTCAAAATTCTATTTATCACTTGACGATGACTTAATGAGGATTTTTGGATCAGAACGCATTGATGGAATGCTAACTAAATTAGGGTTAGAGGAAGGCGAGGCTATAGTCCATCCCTGGGTCAATAAAGCGCTAGAAAAAGCGCAACAAAAGGTTGAAGCTCGTAATTTTGAAATCCGAAAAAATCTTCTAAGATTTGATGATGTTATGAATGACCAGCGGTCAGTTATTTTTGAACAACGAAAAGAATTGATGGACAAAGAAAATGTTTCAGAAGAAGTAACTGGAATGCGCCACCATGTAATTGAAGACCTTGTCAGAAGTTACATACCTGAAAAGGCATACCCGGAACAGTGGAACATCAACAATCTCTGTGACGACGTGCTGCGTATATTTGGGTTAGACCTTCCAATAAAATTTTGGGCTAGCGAAGATGGGATTGCAGATCAGGAAATATTAGAAAGAATTACACGTTCTGTTGATAATCTTATGGATCAAAAAACAAAAAACGTAGGTTCTGAAATGATGCAGATGGTAGAAAAAAGTATCTTATTGCAGGTCCTGGATCAAATTTGGAAAGAACATCTATTAACTCTCGATCATCTACGTCATGGTATTGGGTTGCGTGCTTATGGGCAGAAAGACCCGCTAAATGAATATAAACGTGAAGCATTTAGCTTATTTGACAATATGCTTAATAATCTTCGGGAACGTATCACAATGATGCTAGCTCATGTGGAATTCCGGTCAGCGTCAGAAATGGAAGAAGTATTAGAACACAAAAGGCAAGAAATGCACGAAGCCCATGAAGAGCTTTCATCAAAAATTGATAGTGCTACAAACTCTAACCCCGAGCCCTCAAAAGAAACTTTAACGCCGATACACAGCCGGCAAGCAGCTCAAACAATAGATCCAAATGATCCGGCCACATGGGGTAAAGTTGCCCGCAACTCACTCTGCCCCTGTAGATCTGGAAAAAAATATAAACACTGTCATGGCAAACACTAAATTCGCATGCCTGCTTATATGAGAGAAGATATGCCATCGTTCTTTTTCCAGGGTGAATTTGTAACTAATAGAACCCTCTATTAAATCTAGACTAGACAAACAAAGTCTAACCCCTTTAATCTACGTAAACATTGGAAGTGAAGAACCTAGCCCTGCGAACTAGGAGCCCCTATTTCCAGGAATTTCTGCCGACGTGCATTCCGGATAGTGTAGCCGTCTAAACTGTCAAACTCTCTAAGTATATTTTCCAGTACATCGGCAACAGACTCGATGGTTTGACCAGGGGCACGCTGGGCTCCACCGACTGGTTCACGAATTATTTCATCTATAATTTTAAATTGGAAAAGGTCTTGCGCAGTCAAGTGGAGAGCGTCAGCCGCATCGGCAGCTTTTTCCGAATCTCGCCAAAGTATTGAAGCGCAGCCTTCAGGAGAAATTACTGTATAAATGGAATGCTCAAGCATGACCACTTGATTTGCAGACGCTAATGCAATCGCACCCCCTGAACCACCTTCACCAATTATAACACTGATTAATGGAACTTGAAGTGAAAGGCAGTGTTCAATAGACCGGGCAATAGCTTCAGCTTGTCCCCGCTCTTCAGCATCCATCCCCGGATATGCCCCCGGCGTATCTATCAGTGTAATCACGGGTAAATTAAACTTATTTGCCAATTCCATTAAACGTTGTGATTTTCTATAGCCTTCTGGTCTAGCCATACCAAAGTTATGCCGAAGACGACTTTCTGTATCCGAACCTTTCTCATGACCTATTATTACTACAGAGCGTCCCCGAAATCTTCCAAGCCCTCCAATTATTGCCGCGTCCTCAGCAAAAACCCGATCCCCCGCCAGATTGCAGAAGTCGTCAACTAATCTATCAATATAGTCCAATGTATGCGGACGATCTTGGTGCCTTGCCACTTGAATTTTCTGCCAAGGGGTTAATTTGGAATATGTTTGTACCATCATCTTTTCCAATTTAGCTTCCAGCTTGGCTACCTCATCAACAATATTCACCGTATTCTCGCCTGACAAGTGACGAAGTTCTTCGATTTTCCCTTCGAGATCAGAGATAGGTTTTTCAAAATCTAGATAAGTACGCATGATCAAGGTTTTTTTATAATACTCTAAAGATTCTGCTATTCGCTAGAACAATCGCCATTTATTAACTTCCTGAAATGAAGTTATAAATATGCGTTAATGGTTTTCTTTGTTAACGTTTCCCATAGTTTAATATTGTACCGGGAACAAAAAACTTACATTTTTTCCAATACAGCAAGCACGCGAACATTGCTTTATACAGGCACCAATTATTGTTTTTTACTTCCTAGCCCCCTGCAATTTGCTCTGCTTTTTTCACTAGGACTTCAGCTTGCCGAATAGACGCAATATCGATTAATCTCCCATCCAGTGAAACAGCACCCTTTCCTTCTCGTTGAGCTTCTTCCATAGCTTTAAGAATTTTGTTCGCTCTTTCTACTTCCTTTTCCGATGGTGTAAAGACCTCATGGGCCAATTCAATTTGAGATGGGTGGATAGCCCATTTCCCTTCACACCCTAAAGTTGCAGCTCTCTTTGCTTGGGCTTTATAACCATCAGGGTCAGAGAAATCGCCAAAGGGTCCATCAATTGGACGTAATCCGTTGGCCCGAGCAACAACAACCATTTTTGCAATTGGATAATGCCACATGTCACCCCAGTGGACCTCTCGATTTCCATCAGCATCCGGATCTGTGAGGACATGATAATCTTCATTTGGACCACCAATAACAGTAGTTCTAGCCTTAGTTGAAGCAGCATAATCAGCTACTCCAAAATGAAGTGATTCATTCCGATTAGAAGCGGCAGCAATTTCTGGCAGATTCTGCATGCCTAGAGCAGTTTCAATTATGTGTTCAAAGCCAATTCGCTTTTTATACTTCATGTTATCTTCAATCTGGGTCACTAACATATCAATTGCATACACATCAGATGCAGTGCCAACTTTTGGGATCATTATCAAGTCGAGCCGTGTCCCTGCTTGCTCGACCACATCGATAACATCTCGATAACAATAATGGGTATCTAAGCCGTTAATCCTGATTGAAACAGTTTTTGTTCCCCAATCTAAATCATTCAAGGCTTCTATTATATTCTTGCGCGCCTGCACCTTATCGTCTGGAGCTACGGCATCTTCAAGGTCAAGAAAAACGACGTCAACAGGACTTTTGGCTGCCTTTTCTAAGAATGCAGTGTTAGACCCCGGAACTGCTAATTCGCTCCTGTTAAGTCTTGCTGGTGCTTGATCAATTAACTTAAAGCTCATTTTATTCTCCTTTTACATCCCCAAAATTAATGTTCTATTTTGCCGATTCGATAAGTGTATACACTTGGGTAAGAAGATTAGTTCTTGCTCAAATACAACGGTACCAACACCCAAGTGAAAAAATCCTGCCAATCTTATGCCTGAAAAATTATCTGTTTACTTACCTACTGAAAATATTTCGTAGAAATGCAATTTCAATACGATATCAGTCAAAGAATACTACATCTATACTGCAAAAAACACTGTACAATAAATTTTTAAATCCAATACTATTCTTTAACCAAATGCAAAAACCTTTTCTATCTCCTCAAAAATAGTTGTTTTTTTCTTCCTGTATTTGCAAAACAAATCCAATTTCATCCAAGTTTTGTTAGAGGGTGCGTTTCATTAACTAATTCTTTCAACCGTTCATCAAGAACATGAGTGTAAATCTGTGTTGTTGATATATCAGAATGACCGAGCATTTCTTGTAAAGATCTTAAATCAACTCCATTTGCAAGCAAGTGAGAAGCAAACGAATGCCTAAGAACATGCGGCGAAACCTGAGAAATATTTAGGCCCACCTCAACTGCGATCTCTTTCAAGAGTTGCGCAACACGCGACCTCGTCAGGTATCCCTGCTTTGACCTAGATGGAAATAAATAGCGATCACAAATTCCGCTGAGTCTAGCTTTTTTTAAAAAATAGTCTCGACAATCCAAATATTCCCGTAAAGCTTCTCCGGCAAGCTGATTTAATGGGACAATACGTTCCTTTCTCCCCTTCCCTTCAACTAAAAGCATACGTTGTTCCCGATCGAAAGCAACGACTGGCAAGCTAACCAATTCGGAAATTCGCAAACCTGTTGCATAAAGAATTTCCAGTAGCGCTGTAAGCCGGACGCCTTCTGGACCATCGCGCTCTCGGACAGCATCTAGAAGCAACTCAACCTGATTCTGACTTAGGCATTTGGGTAATGTGCTATCTCGTCGCGGGCTCTTTATATGCTGAGTAGGGTCATCTTCTCGAATACCATCTTCTACGAGGAATCGATAAAACTGACGAATAACTGATATCTTCCGCGCAACCGTTGAGGTTGCCATTCCTGCTTCCGATACTCTCTTAAAATAGTCACGAATGTGCGTTATCGAGGCAGCGCTAGGATCGTGTATGCGACGATGGAGAAAGGAAGAAAAATCGAATAGGTCACATTTATAGGAATCTATAGTGTTGTTTGACGCTGAGCGCTCAGAGGACATCATATCTATGAATGCATCAATATGAGGTGACACTATAATTTTTTTATTTTTACTCACTAGATGCCAAGCTCTATCGCAGCTTCTAGGGCTATAGTACGAGCTTCCGCCTCTAGGCCTAATGACACCAGTGAAGAAATAACTTGGTGCAAAACTCCTGGAGTAGCTTTACCTGGACCGCCCTCACCTAAGAGCAAAAGACAAATTACTAGAACCGCACCGATCCCCCTGTCGTCTGAAGATAAGTTAGTTTGACTATCCACCTTACGGTCGCGGTCTTTTATTTGTAGTCCCTTAAGGGCAGCCATGAGCCTGAACTTTAAAGATGGGTCCGGCATCGATTGAAGAGAAAATTCAGTTGTTGGAACAAATCCCGTCCACAAGCTTGTTGGAATCTCTGCGCCCAAAGCTTCCAATAGCGCAAACATTACAGTTGCTTTATGTGTAGCTTTTGGTTCCATCGCGACAGCCTTCCACCAGGCAGAGAGAATATCACCTAGCTGTTCATTAGATTCTCTTAGCCCAATGATGTGTATAAGTGGAGCTACTCGGCTAAGAACATTATTTGATTCATGGTGAAATAAAGCGCTAGCGCGCAAAATAGAAAGCCATTTTCTCAGGCCATTCAAGTTATGCAAAGTAAAATATGCGCGAATCGCCTCTGGAGCGAACCACAATAGTTCAGAGGAAGGTTGCACACGATCTAGCGACGTTTCAAAGGCTCGCACGACTGGCAGGTAACGGCCTTGATCACGCGCCAATTGGAATGCCTTCATTATAGTTTCAGCTTTAACCATTGATATTTCTTGCATTGAAACAGTCTGATACAGAAGTGCTCTGCCCAAAGCCCCGTCCATTTGAGTAGATAGGGTTAAGGGCTGTTGCCGTTGATCGCTAGAAAATTCTGCTCCATCATATACTTGCCGTAACGTATCAATATTGAGTGCACCTAACGCATTAGCTCGTTCAGCAGCATCAAGTCTCAAATGCACTTCCGCATTAGGACTGATTGCAATCGCACGAAGGATTGCAGGATTGTTGTTGAAAATTACATCTTCTGGAAGATCTACTTCAGCTATTCGAGCCAACGCAAAGTGCAACGGGGTCGGATTTGAAAATGTTGGAACAACTATTTTTTCATTCCCAACAATAGAGTCAACTAAAGCACTAAGCAGGGGGATGTCATACCCAAGCTCTTTCATCAAGGAAATACCCAGTGCAGCTTTTTCGCTCTCACCCGCTAACATTTGGCAAAAAATCAAAGCTTGCTGCCAGTACTGGTCCATATTGTCACTAACCTGAGTAGCAGCAATCTTGCATGCCCTAGCATTATCATGAACCAGAAAACGCGAATCCGCCTCAATTTTGTTAACACTATTAAGACGTTTGCTATCGGGGATAAGAGCAACGAGTTCTTGCACATCATTAATATTCCCCATTGCTAGCAGTAATTTAGCACGCAATGATAATAGCGAACTGCTTCCGGACCCAATTGGAGGATCTGCTCTGCTGAGAAGAAGACGCCGCATCAGATTCTGCATGGAAAATGAGGTGGTTCTTGTTGGCAAGTTTGACAGCAGGCTATCAACTTGGCTTCGGCCAAATCCATCCCATATTTTGTCACCAAACCCTCCGTCCATCCTGCTCAGAGTACCTAGTGAATCTATATTAATACCACCAAGATTCCCCACTTGAACTGGGCTACCACCCAGCAATTTGGGTAATCCTTTTTCCTGGCTGTTAGAAAATTCGGGTTTGTCTCCTATTTTTCTTGGCTCTAAAATTTTGGGTGAAAGGTCTGGCGTTAATTTTTTCTGCGCAAAGCTCGTATTTGCGCTAAAAGCAATAATTACAGATAACGCTACAGTTCCTACTAGAAAATTGTACATATGTTTTTTAGTTTCCATTGTAGCTAACGCGGGAATCTGTTATCAGGCAGGCTTTTTTCGACCTCCATCAGTGGGGCGGGAATTTTCCAAGTTGCAATAAACACAGCTCCCACCAATGATGCCAATATCAGAAAAAAAATAATAGAGGCTGAAATCTTTCTCATTCATAAAGTCCAAATACAAGTTTTTGATCACTATAGAGCAGTTAGTGGGTATTTGAAAAACAACCATCTTTCCCCAAATACTGTTGCCATTTTGGCTTTTCACTTTCAATGATGATTGCAAGGTTTTAAAACATTATAGCTAAATCGGAAAAGAATGTCAGCTCATACTGTTAAATGGTAAGAAATGTCCCATAACTTTGAAATTCAACATAAAAAACCAATAGCGTTAGTTGGCCTGATGGGGGCAGGGAAAACTACTATTGGTAAAAAGTTATCGGAATATCTTACCATAGACTTTTTTGACACTGATGAAGAAATTGAAAAAACTATCGGAAAGAAAATTCCCAGTATTTTTTCGACGTTCGGTGAAAAGACTTTTCGAGAATACGAAAAAAAAGTCATAAAAACCATATTTTCTGGTCGCCCGGCAGTTGTTGCAACAGGAGGAGGTGCGTTCATGGACGCAGATACAAGGGCGCTCATAAATAATACTGGCACCTCTATATGGATTAAAGCAGATCTCGAAACGCTAGTTCAACGAATCGATGAAGATGGCACCCGGCCTCTATTAAAAAAACAACAAAAGCGTGAAGTTCTTGAACACCTAATATCCGAACGCTATCCGATATATTCCAAAGCTGATATAACTGTTATAAGTAAGATTGAACCCATTGAGAAAACGCTGCAAAGGTTGATTTCCGCTTTAGAAAAAGGATCAGTTAGATGAAAGGTAGCTCTGAACTCCGCGTAGAACTTGGGGCCAGGAGTTACACTATCAAACTCGGCACTGATCTAATTCCTAATGCTGGAACTATACTCGCGCCATTAATACATTCTTTGCATGCTGTAGTAGTTACTGATGAAAATGTTTCAAAATTCTGGCTTGACCCTTTCTACACTTCATTAATATCCGAAGGAATTAGAGTAAATTCAGTCATTTTGCCACCCGGTGAAAAAACAAAAACTTTTTCTAGTTTGCAAAAACTTTTGGATAAACTTTTTAATTTAACTATTTCTAGAAAAACTGTTCTAATTGCCCTCGGTGGCGGTGTAATTGGAGATATTACTGGTTTTGCAGCGGCAGTGGCACTTCGTGGGGTTGACTATATTCAAGTTCCGACCACTTTACTATCCCAAGTTGATAGTGCTGTTGGCGGAAAAACAGGTATCAATAGTAAACATGGGAAAAACCTGATCGGTGCCTTTCACCAACCTCTTTATGTAGTTTCAGACATGAACACGCTGGATACGCTCCCTCCCCGCGAATTGCTAGCGGGATATGCTGAAATTGTAAAATATGGAGTTATTAGAGACGCTTCTTTTTTTGATTGGTTGTTATGCAATGGAAATTCCATAATTTCGGGGAACAAACAATTTCAGCGCGAAGCGGTTTTGAAAAGCTGTACAATAAAAGCGCAAATTGTAAAAACTGACGAGCTCGAAAAAAGCGAGCGAATGTTGCTTAATATGGGCCATACTTTTGGTCATGCCTTCGAGGTTGCCTCTGGATATGCTGGGAACCTGCTGCATGGTGAAGCAGTTGCAATTGGTATTGTTATCGCTATCGACTTATCTGTTAGAATGGGGCTGTGCTCTAAAAATGATCTCAATAAAGTTCGTAACCACTTTCGAGAGATTGGATTGCCGGTAGGTTTAAAAGAAATTGCCGCGGGGAATTGGTCTGCGGAAGGGTTGATCAAAAATATGCTACAGGATAAAAAGGCGGAAGCGGGTAATTTAGCTTTTATTCTATCTGGAGGAATTGGCAATTCCCTGGTAAGTCGCGAAGTTAGCCATAAGGACTTGATGGAAATACTTACTTGTTACTTGGACGTTTGAAAACCAAAAATTGTTTCTGGCAAATTCATAAGAACATTCTTAAATGACAATTAATTTTAGTTGCAAGTCATCTGCTTTCCCTGGTTTTTTAACCTATTTACTGTATTTGTATCAAAGGTACATTCGTACGACAGAAACTTAACTTTCCATTTAATTGATGAAACGGAAAATCTATGGTTACCACAATAATAGCTATCACTGTTTTATTAGTACTCTCAGCTTTTTTTTCGGGCTCTGAAACTGCGCTTACTGCTGCATCTAGGCCTGTTATGCATCAGATGGAAAGCTCAGGTGAACCAAGAGCTGCAATAGTTAATGCACTGCACCAAAACAAGGACCGCCTAATAGGAGCATTGCTTTTAGGAAATAATTTAATTAATATCCTTGCTTCAGCATTAGCAACTAGCATTTTAATACAGATGTTCGGTGAAGCTGGCGTTCTCTATGCAACTTTGGCAATGACCCTACTAATATTAGTTTTTGCCGAAGTCCTACCTAAAACATATATGATCCGAAACGCAAACCGCATGGCGCTTACTGTAGCTCCAGCTGTAAAAATTGTCGTGCTCATTCTAGGGCCCATCACTCAGTCTATTACCCTAATAGTCAACATAGTGCTCCAAATGTTAGGAGCTAGAAAAAGTCCAAACTCAGCAACTGACGAGAACGAAGAAGAACTGCGTGGTGCAATTGAATTACATAGCGGCGAAAAAAATGGAACCCGCCAAGAAAAGGCTATGCTGCGAAGTGTTCTAGATTTATCAGACGTTTGGGTAGGTGAAATTATGGTTCACAGAAAATCAGTAAATACCATAGACGCAAATCAACCGGCAATTTCGATATTAGATGAAACACTTGATAGTCCTTTTACACGTCTACCAATCTGGAAAGATAACCCTGATAACATTATTGGAGTTCTTCATGCAAAGGCATTATTTAGAGAACTCAAGGAAAAAGAACACGACACGTCAAATGTAGACCTGACAGCTGTTGCAACCAAACCCTGGTTTATTCCTGAACAAACCGATCTATTAGAGCAGTTGGAGGCTTTCCAGCAAAGACGCGAACACTTCGCCTTCGTGGTAGATGAATATGGAACATGGATGGGAATTGTTACTTTAGAAGATATTATTGAAGAAATAGTTGGAGCTATTGAAGATGAACACGATATTTATGTTTCTAGCTTTGCGCCGCAACCTGATGGAAGCTACTTAGTAAATGGAGCCGTAACTATTAGAGATCTTAACCGAGCATGCGATTGGTCACTTCCAGATGATCAAGCAGCAACTATCGCTGGCCTTGTGCAACATGAATCTCGTCGAATCCCTGAGGTAGGACAGAGCTTCATTTTCCATAATTTTCGCTTTGATATCCTTAAGCGACAACGCAATCAAATTACATCTATTAGGATCACTCCACAATTCATTAACAAAAAAGAAGTTAATTGATAAAATCAAACCTTCTTTTCTCGTAATCAGGTTAAAGTTTTCACTAACAACACGGGATATAAGGTAAATTTTCAACGATCACTGGAAACTAAAAGGGAAAAAATGTCTTTTTCAAAAGCTAAACCACGTAAGCAGATACACTCTCGAAACATAGTCTGCCATGGCTATCTTCGTGAAGATGGCCTTTGGGATATTGAAGGCAGCATCTTAGACACCAAGACTTATTTCTTTGAGAATATCGATAGAGATGGGATTGCTCCGGGGGAGCCTATACACCATATGACTATACGTTTAACAGTAGATAACAACCTAGTCATCCGATCTATTGAAGCTAGCACATCTAGCAGCCCTTACCTAATATGCCCCGATGCTGTTAAAGTTTATTCTAAGCTAAAAGGGCTCCAGATTGGTCCTGGATGGCGCCGTGAAATGAAGAAGCGAATTGGCGAGTCAAATGGCTGCACCCATATTTCAGATCTGATTGTCGGCCCACTCGCAGTAACCGCCTACCAAACCATTATACCAAAAATACAGAAAAAAAGCGGAAATACACAGAAACCAAGAAAAAAGCCGCTTCACATTAACAGGTGCCATGCGTTAAAAGATAGTAGTCCGATAGTTAAACGTGATTGGCCTGAGTATTATCAAAAACCCCAAAATTAAAATTGGCAGCATCAAAAAAACGTTAGTCTGCTGCTATTCAAAAAATACTTAGATCCCAAAACCTTTCTCTTTACAAGCATAGATAAATTTTCTCAGCCGAATTCTTCTGAAGCTTGTGATTATATCAACTTAGTGGGTTTATCTGCAAATAGTGAACCCTTGCTACATCAGCCTGTATGTCTCATAGTACCGCACATGGGAACAGCTCTTAATTCTTTGGCGTTTGATATTGGCCCCGAAAATAAGAAAAAAAATCGGGAATGCGATTGGCCTTGTTGCGAGGGTATTGGAGAGTTTAAGGCGCCTAAAAATCGAAATGATATTAGGTCTTATCTCTGGCTTTGCCTAGACCATATTAGAATATATAATAAGGAATGGAATTATTATGCTGGGATGTCTGAGCAGGAAATTGAAGAGGACCGTAAACGCGATACTTTGTGGGATCGAGCCACGTGGCCTATTAGTGGCAAAGAAAGAAACTATAACAGCGATTTAACCTCTCCAGAATTTACTCAAACTTGCTACAATTACTATAATGGCGACCTAAGTGCATTTGAAACCAATAGTGACGCATCGATGCCAGAGAGTGATGCGTTTCATTTGCAAGAACCGATTGCCTTGTCTGCACTCAATATACTTGGTTTAAAAAACCCAGTTACAGCCACCGAAGCAAAGAATAACTACAAAATTCTAGTAAAACGCTATCATCCTGATACAAATACTGAAGACCCGACAGCTGAGGAAAAATTTAAAGAATTAACAAAAGCGTATGAGACATTGAAAACTTTCTTCACATCTTGACGAATAGGAACTTTACCCCTATCTGGCACTCAGCATTCTACTTGTGAGGACATTTTTTGGCGAATTAAGCATTCTCCACGAAAGGTTGACTATTACTGTGAATACGGATCCTTATAATAATACACCCATAATAGCAGGCTCACCCGATCTAAAGCTGTCAGTAAGACAAGTGTTCGGAATAGATAGCGATATGGAAGCACCTGCGTTTTCTGAACGGACGAACCACGTCCCAGAGCTAGATGATGCTTACCAATTCGATCCTGATACTACCCTCGCAATCTTAGCGGGTTTTACCTACAATAGACGGGTCATGATACAAGGGTATCACGGCACAGGAAAATCAACACATATCGAACAGGTTGCAGCTCGTCTAAATTGGCCATGTATTCGAATTAATCTAGACAGCCATATAAGTCGCATAGACCTAATTGGCAAGGATGCCATAATCCTCCGAGATGGGAAACAGGTTACCGAATTCCGAGAAGGTATACTTCCTTGGGCCTTGCAAAACCCTGCCGCACTAGTATTCGACGAATATGATGCCGGCAGGCCAGATGTGATGTTTGTTATTCAAAGAATCCTTGAAATCGATGGGAAATTAACCCTTTTAGATCAAAACAAGATTATACGCCCAAATCCCTATTTTCGATTGTTCTCTACTGCAAACACTGTTGGCCTTGGCGATACCACTGGCCTCTACCATGGAACGCAACAAATCAATCAGGGACAAATGGATCGCTGGAATATATTGGTAACGCTAAATTATTTAGAACATAGCGATGAAGTAGCAATAGTTCTGGCAAAATGTCCTAACTACAATTCTAACGAGGGAAAGAAAAAGCTCTCTTCTATGGTGGAACTCGCAAAATTAACTAGAACCGGTTTCATTAATGGCGATATATCTACCGTCATGTCACCAAGAACTGTTATTACTTGGGCAGAAAACACGGATATTTTTGGAGATATTGGCTTTGCCTTTCGACTCACATTTCTTAACAAATGTGATGAGATCGAGCGTCCAGTAATAGCCGAATACTTCCAACGAGCAATGGGTGATGAGCTATCAGAAATTACTGACAGCTTAATTTCAAACGAATGAAGGGGAGAATAATTGCGTCCTGAGAGCAGGTCTGACCTTCTTAAACGAATTACATCAGCAACTTTCAAGGCGATGGCTGAAGATGAGTCAATTGCGGTAACGTTCGAACACGGCGAAAGCTCCTTTGTGAATAAAGAAGCGCACCTTACTTCTCCTCCAAATAAAATAACAAGTGATGCTATTAAAAAAATACGCGGAATGTCTGACGCTCTGGCTCTTAAGGCCCGCTATCATAATGCGCAATTTCACGTGGCTAATAGGCCACGCGAGCCTGAAGCCAGCACAATATTTGACACTATTGAGCAAGCTCGTTGCGAGGGTTTGGGTGCAAAACGTATGATTGGGGTCGCGAGCAATCTAAATGCTCTTATAGCTGAGGGATGTGATTCCAAAGGTTTCATAGATGTTACTCAGCGTAAAGATGAAAATATAGCAGATGTTGTTGGCCTCTTAGCCCGAGAAGCTCTATATGGAGCAAAAATACCCAAAAGTGCGGCTCCATTAATGGAAATTTGGCGTGATGAAATTATAGAAAAAATTGGAGAAGACTTAAAAAAGCTCCGAGAAACCGCTCACAGCCAAGAAAGCTTTGCCCTAGTCGTTAACGATATCCTTCGTGCGCTTGAATTTCTGACGGACGATATTTCATCAGTGGAGTCAGATCAACAAGAAGAGGGTACAGACAGCAATGACCCTGACACCGAAAATGGTCCCGATACATCACAGAATAAAGATGATCTTGACTCAAAATCTTCTCTATCAGGTGAGGACGATGAAGAAAACAACGGAGCAGACTTGGATGGCGAATTAAATGATGAAGAATTGAATAGGGCCGAAGGGCAAGAAGAACCTTCCGGGCCAACTGATTTAAGCGCTAACTGGCCAAACAAAAAAACCAACTCTGAATTGTCATATAAGATTTTTACAAAACAATTTGATGAGGTCATTGATTCTTCAGCCCTATGCGATCCTGAAGAACTTACTCGTCTTAGAGCGCAACTCGATCAGCAACTTACCAACCTCACCGGGGTTGTCTCACGTCTCGCAAACCGATTACAACGTCGTTTGATGGCGAAACAAACACGCGCTTGGGATTTTGATTTAGAAGAGGGAATTTTAGACGCAGGTCGTTTATCAAGAGTAGTGACGGACCCCATGCATCCCCTCAGCTTCAAATTAGAAAAAGACACAAATTTCCGAGATACTATTGTCTCCCTTCTAATTGATAACTCTGGTTCAATGAGAGGCCGGCCAATTGCGGTTGCTGCAATGAGTGCTGAAATACTTGCTCGAACCCTTGAACGCTGTGGTGTGAAAGTTGAAATACTTGGTTTTACAACACGTTCCTGGAAAGGGGGAAGTTCAAGGGAAAAATGGGTTTCAGAAGACAAACCTAAGAACCCCGGACGACTAAATGATTTGCGTCATATAGTTTACAAGGGCGCTGATGTGCCATGGCGACGCGCAAGAACGAATCTTGGTCTCATGCTACGAGAGGGCCTTCTAAAGGAAAATATTGATGGCGAAGCGCTTCTATGGGCGCACCACCGTCTTCTTGGTCGGCCAGAACAACGGAAGATTCTTATGGTTATATCCGATGGCGCTCCAGTTGATGATGCAACACTAAGCACAAACCCACGCAACTATCTTGAGCGACATCTTCGGGACGTGATTTACTGGATTGAAAATCATTCCGAAATAGAATTAACAGCGATTGGAATCGGCCATGATGTGACACGCTATTATCGGCGCGCCGTGACAATAATTGATGCTGAAGAACTAGGTGGCACGATGATGTCAAGGCTTACCGAACTTTTTGATGACGAATGGAAATTGCCAAGAATTAAGAATTCCCATTTGTAAATGCCTAATATTAGCATTTCTTTGCTTAACGACTACGAATTTTAAAATAATAAGAATAATAAACAAATGTATCCGCCATATCTTCCGACTGAAGGACCTTGAGCATTGAAATTTATTCATATAACTGATCCGCACTTAACGAAATCTAATCAGCTATTCAACATAAAGGTTACCAATCAATTAGTCACAGCAGTCGACCATATTACAAAAAACCACTCAGATGCAGAGCTTTGCGTAATCACTGGAGATTTGACACACTGGGCAGAGCCTGAAGCATATACGGACCTTCAGTCGATACTGCAGCAGCTTCCAATGCCATGGCATATCCTTATAGGCAATCACGATAACCGACAATTGATAAGAAAAATTTTCCCTAATATTCCAGTTGACGAAAATGGCTTTCTTCAATACATCGTACCAACCAGTGCTGGCGATTTTATTGTTCTAGATACAATTGATGAAGGTTTCCACCACGGAATTATATGCGAGAAGCGCCTTGCCTGGCTCCAGCGACATTTAAAAGAGATCAATAACAAAAATGATGTGTACCTTTTTATGCATCACGCACCAATGAGCACTGAAATTTCTGGTCTTGATCATATTTTACTTAAAAATGCTGATCGTTTCTTCCAACTAATAAAAACTTTTCGATCGATAAAGCACATCTTTTTTGGTCATTTGCACCGCTCTTTTCACGGAAACTGGCATAATATTTCATTTTCAACTGTAAAAGGTACAGCTCATCAAGTTGCTGCCGATTTTACAAAAAACGCACCTTTGTCAGGAAGTCGAGAACTTCCTGCATATGCAGTGGTTTTTATACGAAAAGATGGTGTTTTTATTCATGATATTAGTTACTTGGAGGAAAATACAAAGTTTGATTATGAATAATATCATTATTTAATATATTTCGCATCCACTGAAAAAGTTTTCCTAAATTAAGCTAACAAACCCAACAAGGAAACATATGCCTAAGGCCACTGTTCCAGAAAAACAGGATTTTTCGTCACAAACCTTTGGCTAAATTACCCAAAAAAATCTTTTATTTCCTGTTGTAAAAAGAAACAATTATGAAAAAGACTTCTACCAAGCTGGTCTTACATCGAGTCGATTTGATTATTTCTACTTTGGGAGGCTTATTTTGTTAAAGTTGAAATTATTTTTAGTGTTAATAATTTCAGTATGCTTACTATACACTGAATCATACTCAGCAAATCCGAATGAGCTCAAAGAGGTATATAAAGATATTTATTTCGTCGCGAAGCCTGTTGACCCTGACTTGGACTATGATATTACGCCTGTCGGGTCAGTCCAGGTGCTCAATTCCATGAAAAAAGCTGTTGATATAATTTTTCAACAATCACCATATAATGCCCGAGCCATAAAACATCTTCAATCTAAGGGCCGTATAGTCCTCATCTATGATCCAAAACATCCAAAACAAAATTTCACCAAATTGACTATCGCTTCCTTCTTACCAGAGTATTACAACTCTAATGGCCCAATGAAAGATTTTGTTGTTGTTCTCGGGAGGTATGGTGGAAAATGGACTTCTAAAGATTTAGCCGCTGTTATAGCTCACGAACTTACAGGTCATGGTGTACAACACCTTCAAGGACGGCTGAAAAAAGTCAGAACAATTGATCTCGAATGCGAAGCTTATTTATACCAAGAAAAGGTTTATCAAGACCTCAAGTATGAAAAAACCTCCATCGAGATGGTTAAATTCCGGAATAAATTAGAGAACTACTGGTGTGCTGATTTTAAATTGTGGGTTGGTAGGCATCGCCCTCTGGACTTATCTAATTGGGAGAGTTTGAATCCAGACATACCAAACCTCCTTAAAACTTTCAAAGTTTATTCAAATGCACTTCAAAATTCTGGTATTGCGAAAAGAGCGGTAAGAATTGCCGAAATAGAGCAAAATCGACGCAGTAAAATTAACCTCCGCAGCTTAATTGAAAGCGTCAATCCTTCGGACCACTACAAATTGGCCATTAAATACGGTAGTGGCATCGGTGTTACAAGGGACCCTATAGCTGCCTTAAAATGGCTTAAGAAAGCCTCAGAGGCAGGACATACACAAGCCCAAAAACGTTTAGCCGATTTATTCCTCAAGGGAACAAAAAATATACCTAAAAACACCGAAAATGCAGCTAAACTATATAAATTAGCTGCATCAAAAAATTTAGCATCTGCTCAAAAAATGCTAGGAATTCTTTATCTCAATGGCGAAGGCGTTCTAAAGAATAAAAATAAAGGCAAAGAGTGGCTCTCTAAAGCAGCATTAAATGGGAATAATGACGCAAAAAACATACTCAAGAAGATCGAATCGGTAAGACGTAATCCACTTACTAAGTCCAGAGCAGAATAATGCATTTTCTTATAATAAAAACTCATTATATCGCCCCAGTTCTTTACTTAGTGTGTATCTTTTTAATTCCTCAGCTATGTGAAGCTGCAAAAATTATTGTTACAGCGTCACAAGTCCCACTAATGACAGATAATACAACAAAGAAATCACTTGGCCTGTTGTCCTACCGTGGGGGGCTTCTACTTACTTCCAAAAACAGCAATTTTGGGGGATTCTCGGCATTGGGAATTAGTTCCGACGGCCACAGGTTAATAGCTCTCTCTGACCGCGGAAGTCGTCTTGCTGGAAACCTCTCATACGACAAAAAGGGTAATTTAACGGGTTTAAGAAATACTCATCTTGATCAGATGACTGCTCCAGGGGGTGGAGTCCTTTTGAACAGGTCTTTGTCGGATGCCGAAGCAATGAGTCCGGGGGTCGAAGGAGAGATTATTGTTGCATTCGAACGACAGCATCGAATATGGCGCTACTTGCCGAATAATCCAGAACCTAAACCCATCCCGTCACCGCGCGGAATAGAAAAACTGCCCTTTAATAATGGCATTGAATCCCTTGCTTTACTTAGCGACGGCAGTTTAGTTGCCATTGCTGAAGGAACTGTTACATCAACAGAAACCATCGGTTGGATTAGCAACCCACGTGGTTGGTCTCCATTTACCTACAAACTAAGCTCCGGTTTCCGTCCGACTGGCGCAGCTACATTACATAACGGCGACCTCATCGTCTTAGAGAGATTTTACACGCCAACATTAGGAAACAAATCACGTATTCGACGTATCCCCAAAAATATTATTAGGCCTGGGTCAGAATTGGATGGATCCCTATTGGCAGAGTTACTACCACCTGGGATTACAGAAAACTTTGAAGGTATTGATGCACGGCATAATAAAGAAGGTCATACTTACATTTATATTATATCAGACGATAATTTTAATAAATTCCAAAATACGTATCTATTAATGTTTAAACTTGTTGAATAAATTTTTTAAGCACATTAGATAATACCGAGGAGAAATCGTTCAACTAAAGCCGTTTAGTGTGAACCGCCCGATCAGAGATTTATGTTTTTTAGTTTATTTTACATTCAAGCGTCAATCTTATCGATCTTTTTGATTCTTCGCTTGATTTTTCTTGCATTTGAACTTAAGCAAGAATCTGGAGTGCCTTTCAAATACATATCCAAGCCACCCCTATGTTCAACCGAGCGAATAGCATGAACAGATACGCGGAACCGAACCATTTCCCCGAGGGTTTCACTCCATAAGCTGGTTTGTTGAAGGTTAGGTAAAAAGCGTCGCCTTGTCTTATTATTAGCGTGGGAAACATTGTTACCCGCCTGCACTGTCCTTCCTGACAACTCACAACGTTTCGTCATCTTACTAACCCTTCTGCTGAAAACCTAACTAAGTAAAAAACTAAGGCTTTTTATGATACCGGTGCCCACCCGTCAAGAATTTGGACGAAAACTTCCTAAATATCGCCTTTTGGTCAAACCAAAATAATATTTTTCTCTTATCTAACTAACAGTATCTTTATTAAGCATATTTAAACATTGCACGCGGAACGTAAATTATACTCGACCTCCTCAAGGAATTGGGCAGTTGTTAGCCAGGGCTGTTCTGGCCCTATTAATATTGCCAGATCTTTTGTCATACTTCCTGATTCAACTGTCTCAATACATGCCTTCTCTAGAGTTTCAGCAAATCGGACTACATCTGGAGTTCTATCAAATCGGCCTCGATAAACCAGCCCTCTTGTCCATGCAAAAATCGAGGCAATTGGATTAGTCGACGTTTCTTTTCCTTCCTGATACTGGCGAAAGTGCCGTGTAACGGTCCCATGTGCTGCTTCCGACTCTACTGTCTTGCCATCTGGTGTTAGTAACACAGAGGTCATCAGGCCTAAAGAACCAAAACCTTGTGCTATTGTATCGGACTGAACATCACCGTCATAATTTTTGCAAGCCCAAACAAAGCCACCTTCCCATTTCATCGCGCACGCGACCATATCATCTACTAACCGAGCTTCATAGGTCAAACCCGCTTCTATAAATTTTTCCTTAAATTCCCGATCATATACTTTCTGGAATATCTCCACAAAACGGCCATCGTATTGTTTAAGAATTGTATCTTTGTGAGAAAAATACACAGGCCATCCCAGATCCAAACCATAATTCAGACAAGCACGCGCAAACCCATAAATTGAATCATCAAGATTATACATAACCATTGATATCCCTGGTCCAGGTGGATTAAAAACTTTATATTCATCTACCGAGCCATCCGTCCCCTCAAACTTGATTGTTATCTTTCCTGGGCCTGGAAACTTGAAGTCGGTAGCTTTATATTGATCTCCAAATGCATGCCGCCCAATCACGATTGGCTTTGTCCAGCCAGGCACTAACCTTGGAACATTTTCACACATAATAGGTTTACGAAAAACTGTTCCATTAAGGATGTTTCTAATAGTCCCATTGGGAGAACGCCACATTTCCTGCAATCCAAACTCTTTGACTCTTGCAGGCGTCGGGGTAATTGTCGCACACTTCACCCCCACCCCAAATTCTTTAATTGCTTCGGCTGCATCTATGGTAACTTGATCACCGGTCTCATCTCGTGATTTAATCCCAAGATCAAAATATTTTAATTCTAAGTCCAAATATGGAAGTATTAGACTTTCCTTAATCAACTTCCAAATCACCCTCGTCATTTCATCACCGTCTATTTCAACGACAGGGCTGACCACCTTGATTCTTGACATCCTTCTAATCTCCAACCTAAATCATTAATAACTTGGACTTTCACTGGAAGCTTCAATTAGCGGGAAACTACAACTTTTGATAATAACAAATTTTCTCATATTCATATATGACTAGTCAGCACTTCTTCACTTACTTGCGGCGGATTTTCTATTGCAGGGAAGACCTCGTTAGGGTCCTTTACTAGAGTATATAACGCACGAACTGAATCGTGAGCAAATTCAGATAAAATTATTTTTTTTACTAAGCTTTCAAATTCATGCCAGTAATCTTCGCAATCTAATAAAACAATAGGTTTATCATGAAGGCGAAGCTGTTTCCATGAAATAACTTCAAAGGTTTCATCTAAAGTTCCAATTCCACCTGGCAAACTTATAAAACCATCTGAAAGCTCATACATTAGATTTTTTCGGGCATGCATATTATCTGTAAGCTTGAGACTTCCAACCGCAGTATTCCCAATCTCAAGGTCCATTAAAAACTTTGGCATAATTCCTGTAACCCCTCCCCCTGAAGCAGCTACAGCCTCAGCAATTATGCCCATAATACCAATTGAGCCCCCCCCATAAATCAAGTTAATTCCCTTCTCTCCCATCAACTTCCCAAGTTTTCTCGCCGCTAGCTCATACGCAGGGTTGGAGCCCTGTCTTGACCCGCAAAAGACACATAACGAACGGATTTTGGGCATTCTTAATTTCCCTATCAATAAAATCGCTTTTGTCGATATATGCTCATAATCCTGGGCGCACCAGATTAAAAGCTTTGTGTAGCAAAGTTACCCATTAAAATAACATGCTGTCAAAAATATCGAGATTGATCCTTGATTTTGTGCTAATGTTTAATTAGAGCAAAGGCAAAATTTTTTATCAGGAATATTTCTTCGCCGATAGAAATTTTAATTAAACTCTATTTTCTACTAAGATACAATTAATGCTGCCTTATAATATATTCTTTATTGAATTTACCACCTAGTTCAATCCAACAGCAAATAATAATTACAAAGCAACACGATAAAGATAATTTAAGAAAATGAACATAAATACAATTTCTATCATTAGTGCTCTTGGAGTGGTTTGCGGAGTAACAATTTTTTTGTTGTCAAATAATTCCCCAATTGTCGAATCCAACCCGAAAGATAACAAATTAAAAACTTTTGCTAATACAAATAAGATCCCTCTCGAAAGTTCGTTAGTTAACAGAAAAACGGAACAGATCCCAAAGCCTAGTTTTGATATTGTCCAAGTTGATGAAAAAGGCGATACCATAATAGCCGGTCGTTCTGCACCGCATGCCCATTTGATAATTATGGATGGCGATAAGATCATTGGAGAAATACAGGCGGACAGTAATGGTGAATGGGTTTTTATCCCTGACATGCCTTTACTACCAGGCACTAGGAACCTAAGACTCGGTGAACGCACCAACCCCACGTCAAGCACTGATCCCGAAGTTGAAGACAACCGAGATATCGCTATCTCTTCCGAAAGTGTTGTTATTTCAATACCCGGTCAAAATATGAAACCGAATAATAAGAACTCACTATACAAGGAGGAAAGCGCTTTAATCCTAAAATTTCCAGCAGAGAAAAATGCACCGACCGAAGTGTTGCAAATACCAGATTCTGATCAAAAGCAAGAATTTGAGCTTAATATTACTACCGTTGATTACAACGATATGGGTGACATTACTATTGGGGGGACGGCTCCACCCGGAGCGATAATATACCTTTATTTAGATGAATCGTTGCTTGGAACTGCTAAAGCCCAAGGCAATGGCAACTGGCTAGTCAATCCCAAGAAATCTGTCATACCTGGTCATTATACGCTTCGCGCTGACCATACCGACGCCAAAGGAACAGTAATATCGCGAGTACGATATCCATTCGAGCGTGCCAAAAACCTAAAACAAATGGCAAAGGGAATATACGTAGTTGTCCAACCAGGAAACTCATTGTGGCGCATTTCCCGTCGAGCATATGGTTCTGGCTTCAACTACACCAAAATTTATAAAGCAAACAGCAAACAAATTGAGAACCCAGATCTAATTTATCCAGGCCAAGTATTTGAAATACCTGATACACAGTAAAACTTTTCTTCATGTTATCTAATTTTTTACAAACCACATACAAAACTTTTTTGTACAACAAACTCAGCTTTTGTTAACAGAAAAATTAAAGTTTTCGCACACATAACAACAACGGTTTCCTGAGTTTTTTGACGATATCTGGGTATAGCATTATGAAAAAATCTGCTACAAACGACGTGTCTAGCAACAAAGACTATTAGAAATTAACGTTTAGAATTTGTTACGAATTAAGAAGTGGTGATATAACATATCGTGGAGCCTTCTGAAACTGCCAGACCGCGGCTTATTTGAGTTTATCCTTCGCGTCCAAGTGCGGTAGTAACCGCTAAAGAAGACAAGGAATGATGCATGGGTGTATTTAGAACTATATTTGTTCCGATCCATAAGGCAGGAGTCCCTTTTATATTAATCTTTGCTACCTGCACGATAGGCCTATTTTGGTTTATTGAGAACTGGGGATTTCTTGGAGTAGTTGTTACTATCTGGTGCGCCTATTTTTTTCGAGATCCCAGTCGCGTAACACCGGTCCGCGAAGGCCTAATTGTAAGCCCGGCTGATGGAGTGATCCAATTAATTGATAATGCTCCACCTCCTAATGAGCTAAAAATAGGGGGCAACCCCAGACCCCGAATTTGCATTTTTATGAATGTTTTTAATGTTCATATAAACCGTGTACCAATTGATGGTATTGTTAAAGCAATCAACCATCGTCCCGGAAAATTCCTAAATGCATCTTTAGACAAAGCAAGCGAAGAAAATGAGCGTCTTAGTGTGCACCTTAAAACAGAAAAAGATGTTGATGTTGTTTTTGTCCAAATTGCAGGGTTAATTGCCCGAAGAATAATCTGTTGGATTAACATAGGCGACAACCTAAAAACGGGTGAGCGTTTTGGTATGATTCGCTTTGGTAGTCGCGTTGATATTTATTTGCCGGAACATATTTTACCAATGGTATGTGAAGGTCAGACTGTTATTGCTGGCGAATCAGTATTAGCTGACCTTAGTTCTGCCGAGAAAATTTCAAGAGCAGGAAAAACCCGCTAGGATAACAATATATGAATGTACACCAAAATCGAGAAAAACGCACACTTAGAGTGATGAGCCTTAACAAAATGATCCCCAACATTTTAACCCTAATGGCTCTCGCAGCAGGTTTAACCTCGATGCGATTTGCACTGCAAGAAGAGTGGAAACATGCAACCTTGGCTATCGTCGTAGCTGCCGTCCTGGACACTTTAGATGGACGTGTGGCACGACTATTAAAGGGTGCCAGTAAATTTGGAGCAGAACTTGATTCCCTTTCTGATTTTGTTTGTTTCGGTGTCGCACCGGCTATGATATTGTATCTGTGGTCTATGCAGGACGCTGGGCGTTGGGGTTGGATTATTTGTATGTTATTTACGATGGCATGCGGACTTCGCTTGGCTCGTTTCAATGTCACCAGTGAAGACATAACAAAACCTAGCTGGGCAAAGGGATTCTTTAGTGGTGTCCCTGCACCGGCTGGAGCGGGGATCGTTTTGTTACCACTTATCTTATCCTTTATACTCGAATGGAATCAGCTGCGTGATTCAATCCTTGTGGCCATCTGGGAACTAATTGCCGGAGGGTTATTAATAAGTACAGTTCCCACATTCTCGTTTAAAACGACCCGTATTCCAAAATCATGGATGTTCCCAGTAATGCTAGGTGTTGCAGCTTTTGTAACGTTTGCCGTTAGTGCTCCGTGGTGGAGCCTTACTGTATTGATCATTCTTTACATCACATCGATTCCGTTTGCGTTCCGTCGTCACCGAGCACTAAATAACCGTTTATTAGGGGAATCCTGAAACTTCAAGACCGCCAATTAATAAGAGTGTAATGTAAGATTGAGTCATGGACCTGAAGCAACAAATTTTTGACAATCCAGACACTCTAGAGGGAAGGTCAAGTAATAGCTTATTCTAATTCTTCGCTAAGGCTAAAGCTTCTCACATTTTTTCAAAATCAATTTGAACGAATGATTTTTCACATTCGAGATGTTGAGTGGCCATTGAAACAGTTGTTTACCGCCCAACCAGAACACGTGAAATATCCCTGATCGCACACAAAAATGCTGGAACAACAAATAACACTAAAATTGACGAAACACCTAAGCCAAAAATAATAGTAATTGCCATAGGAATCAAAAATTGTGCTTGAAGACTAGTCTCAAAAATTAATGGGAGCAGGCCACCAATAGTTGTTGCTGAAGTTAGGATAATGGGACGCAACCGATCACACGCTGCTCCAACAATTGCATCTTCAAACGACTCATTTTTTAACCTTTCTTCTACCGTCGTAACCAAAATTATTGAGCCATTTACAACAATCCCTGACAACCCGACTAGTCCGATCAAACTTAAAATTGTTAAATTGTACCCAAGCAGCCAGTGCCCAAGTGTGGCGCCAATGAAACCCATTGGTATAGTTGCCATTATTGCAAGGGGACGCGAGTAGCTAGAAAACGCCCACGCTAATACAATAAAAATGCCACACAGGCCAATAATAAAGCCTAGTTTCATGTCAGAAAAAGTCTCCATCCGCTCCTCGGCCTTGCCCGCAAAGATTGCTTCTACTCCAAAGCGTTCACAGATATCTAAAATACCATCTCTTTTTATTGCAATGATGATTTCTGCAGTCGATGTGACTTTTGAGTCCACCTCAGCCGTAATAGCTATTTGTCGATTTCCATTCTCTCGCTTTACTTGAGCAAAGCCTAATTTATTGCGCTTAGAAACAACTTCACCAAGAGGTATTTCCTGTCCATTGCCTGCACGCAGATACAATGTTTCTAATACAGTTGCATTTAAATCGCTCCTTGGGTAAACAATACGAACTAGAACTTCTTCATCACCACGTGTAAATTTATTCGCTATTTTTCCTTCAATTGCATTGCGAACCTGGCGACCAACGCTTTCAGTGGTAAAACCTAGCGATCGCCCTCTTTGAGTAAGCTCTAGAATTATTTCCGGTTTTCCAAATGGAACATTATCTTCAACATCGCTGATACCGGGATAACGACCTAGCAGTGCAGAAACTTCTGATGCAGCAGCCTTAAGAATACGAACATCGGAACCTAATAGTCTGATATCCACATCACGTCCAGGAGGCCCTCCCCTTGCTTGCTGAATTGTCAACGTCTTTAGGCCTGGGCGAAAATTGATTTCTTTGCGCCAGAGCTTGATGAATTCTGGAGTCCTAATCATCCTCTTGTCTGCAGGCTCAAGCTCAACAATTAGGCCACCTGAAGCATCATCGGTTGCACCAGAAGGAAATGCTGCACCAGAACCATAAAGAACAGGCATACCTACTTTAATTGAAATCATTCTAATAATATCCTGTCTTTCTCCTAATTCTTTTCCAATTGAAGCATAGGCTGCACGCTCAACCTCTTTCAGCATCAAAATCGTCTCGGTTCTCGGGGTCCCGGCAACCATCTTGATGTTCGCCATTATCTTGTTTGCTTCAGGAGTAGGAAAAAAGTTAAAATTGACGCGTCCCCCAATCAGAAGGCCAACAGCAAGTATTAATAGACTAAATGCGGCTGAAATTGTTACATAACGCCATTCGGTACTTAATGTCACCAATTTGCAAAAAACACTGTCACGAAACCTAGAAAAATTACTTTCAAAGAATTTTCGGAAATTCATGTAGAGAGGAACTACATTTCTAGCTCTCTGTAATGAATGGCCTAAATGCCCCGGCAAAACGAAAAAGCATTCCATTAGGCTTGCCAATATAACAGCTACTATGACCATTGGTATAACCAGAATTATTTGTCCAATTACTCCACCAATCAGAATCAATGGGAGAAATGCGCAAACTGTGGTTAATGAAGCACATATAACGGGTGTTGCCATTCTTTGAGCACCCTCCACCGCTGCTTTTAATGAGTTTTTTCCCTTCCGCTTTAGATATTCTGCATGTTCACCAACAACAATCGCGTCATCCACTACAATGCCCAACGCCATAATCAAAGCAAATAAACTAATCATGTTAACCGTTTGCCCCATGGAAAACATTACACCAAAAGCCGCCATAAACGACACGGGGATCCCAACCAAGACCCAAAACGCTACAGCACCTTCAAGAAATATAAATAGAATAACTGCTACGACTAATAGACCAGTGATCCCATTGCGCACTAAAAGGTTAATTCGCTCTTCAAGTAAATTTGTAGCAAAATCATAACGCTCAGTCTTTAGGTCCCTAGGCAAAGTAGGCTCTATCACATCTAAATAATCCTCTATTTTTTTCGCTATCACTAACGCGTCTGAGTCAATAGCCCGCAAAAAATGCAATTCAACCGCTGGATAGTCATTCCGCAAGGCTATAGCTGCATCATCGTCAAACGATTCCTTTACCATAGCAATATCACGAAGATGAATCTTTCGTCCATCGCCCAACGACCTGACCTCTATTGTACCAAGACTTTGCGCGTCATCGAGAGCACCAACACTCCTGACTTGGCGGGCTCCTGCTCCAATATCTCCAGAGGGCAGATCAACAGACGTTAGTTTTATACGCGTCGCAATATCTTCTAGTGTCAGATCCAAACGACGAAGTGATTCTTCTTTTACCTCAACCAGAATTTCCTCTCCACGGTCACCAAATAAATCGACCTTATCAACACCAATTGCTAACAGATCATTCCGTATTTTTTTTGCGTGGGCTTTCAAAGCAGCCTCCGGAATTGGCCCTGACAAGATAAGGCGCGAAATAGTCTCATATCTTACAACGCGGCGTATTTCTGGCTTTCTTGAGTCTTCGGGCAAGATGGTCACCCTAGCCATGGCTGATTCAACGTTTGATAGCGCAGATTGCATATCTGAACCAGCTTCGAATTCTACAGAGATTCGGGCAAGGCCCTCATATGAAGTCGACCGAACTTTTTTAACCGCGTCTAGATATCGAACCTCGGGTTCAATGGCTTGAACAATATTTTTGTCAACATCTTCAGCATTTGCACCGGGCCATTTTACAACTACAGTTACTACATCTATTCCGAAACTCGGGAGAAACTGGGTATTCATCTTAATTGTGCCCCAAACCCCCGAGATAATCATAAGTAACATGATCAAATTTGCGGCTGTTCGGTGCCCTGCAAGAAATTCGATTAAGCCCGATGGGTTAGAATCTTGGACTTTTTTACTGTCAATCATATCGGAAATATGCTCCTGACCTTTTATCGCTTCTCATGCGTTTTCACTTTTAGACCAGGGCTAATTTCTGGAAAGATACGGCTAACAGCTATATCACCCTCAGAAAAGTCTCCACGTAACAATACGGACTCATTATACCTCCTGATTACATCCACTCCTTTTTCAACTAACCTTTGATTTTCAATAATGTAGATTGAATT
>PBKU01000052.1 GCA_002722175.1 Magnetovibrio sp. | reverse complement strand
TTGAAAGCTCAATCACGCTGTTACATGACCACCAATTTTGAAGATGACATCGAACCGACTGGCAATTCGAATTTTCTCGATTTAAGCTTCGCTCTGCATAAATTTCAGAAAATGCGGCAGATATTGTAGCAATATTTCCACCATGGCCATTCAGGAAAAAAAAGCGTTTAAATCCGTGTTTTTCGAGTGATTTTACTGTATCGACAATAACGGTTATTAGCGTTGAGGGTCGGAAAGTGATACTTCCAGGAAAACCAATATGATGTTGGGCCATTCCGACGTTAATGGTTGGTGCGATTAGTGCACCCGAAACTTCAGAAATTCCTTGGGAAATAATTTCCGGGCACAGAGCATCTGTTCCAATAAAGCCAGTTGGGCCGTGTTGTTCGGTGGAGCCGATAGGTATGATAATACCGGTTGAAGTGTCAAGATAAGCTTCTATTTCGGGCCACGTACATAGTTGAAGACGCATAACTCCTCCCTAAGAACTCTCTTGCAATGCAAAAATTTTTAAAATAATGGCAATTGCTTAACCTTGTTTTGGACGATGTTCGGGTACTCTACAAAAAAATGCTGTGCTTAGCACGTACAACGTTTTGGTGATCGAACGTTTCAGACATGTCCCGGAGCCGCTATTGCTGTGAATTGTGAAAGCAGCGGACAGGAGAGGTTGCATAATAAGACCCTGGGAAGGGCGAGATATCAAAAAAAGGATGAAGAACTCTCAACTAATACAAGTGGTCTAGTGGCAGCGCCATCAAACTCCCACCCTTGAACAAGCAATACATCGGTTGCAGCATTGGCTGTTACTGAAACACGAGTGGTTTCGTTTAGGATTGGGCTTTTTAACCAAGAAAAATCAAGACCAGGGCAGTTCCGGGTTTTATTCATTGCATTCAGACGTTCGTTGCTTTCATGGCCCCGGGCCCAGCTCCTGTTTGCAGGGTTTTGCCAATGATTAGCGCAGGTGGTGGGACCTTTATGAACAATTGCGTTTTTTTCAGTACGTTCTATTAGACAGCTTTCATCAGACTCAATTCCTGAAAGAGAGAAGAAAGCGGGTATTGCCAGGGGCGTTTCGGTTAACATTTGTTTGGCCTCACTGTAATTCCGGCAATTATCAAACGTTTTTCGGAGCAGGTGTGATGGTGGCAAAGCTCGTTGAAGCCAGACTTTACTTCGGTTAATAATCCAATCAGACCAGTAAGAGGAGGTCCATAAGCGCATGGGGGGTTGGTTTATGGCGGCGCTAAATCGACCGGGAGCCATTGCAGTGACAATTCCAACAAAACCCGGCCAGGTGACATCCCAGTAATCACCAGCAGGCGTTTTACGTCTAAGCACAATCAGGTTGCGTCCAAGTCCATCTAATGGCCAATCGAGGGTTCGCAACATTCTATTCCCTGCGCCGTTCGGGTCTGCATCTGTACAAGTGGTACAGCTCCACTCGTAGGACAGGTTCAGCATGTAGGCCCCTTCGTGTGGTGCAATTATGTGGACAAGGTCAATTTCATCAAGGTAGGAGTTATTGTTGCGTTTAAGCCATCTGCGCGAAAGGAAATCGCCAATTTTTAACGTGCCCATACCATAGTGATTTTGTGCCACCGAGTAGATTTGTTCGAGCCGCTTTACTTCCTGAGTTAAAAAAGATTCAAGTTTCTCATAGCGAAGGTCAATGACGGGAATACATGGGAGAGCCCCAACCGATGCAGCAATAGCCATAGAACATTCCAATTTTTTGCACTTTTGGCCCAACTGGCCTCAAGCGAAGAACTCTGTTATTTTAACCGCAATAGGTATTTGAGCAGCGACGAAAAAGAAAGGAAAAAAAGTTGTCTAAAAATTGGACATTTCTGCATAACCGGTCAAGTGACGCAAAATGGACTGAAGGGCTTCGCAAAATTTTCGAATATCGCAACCTTGGTTTGAAGGAGGCAACGGACGGCAATTATACTGCGCAGATCATTCGAGTATCAGGCAATACGGAGCCTGACGAGGTCAATAAATGGCATGTGCATCACTGTGATTTTCAGTTTCTTCTGGTATTACAAGGTTGGGCAGAATTTGAATATGAAGGCGAAGGTGTACATCGGATCGAAAAGGGTGATGTAGTTAATCAGCTCCCGGGAATTAAACACCGCGAAATCAAGTGCTCAGATGATTTTGAAGTTCTTGAAATTGTTTCTCCGGCTAAATTCGAAACGATAATTGTAGAAGCGCCATGAGGGCTTTTTCTCGAGTATTTGCTGTTAGTGAAGAGTGGAAAAACTGTATAAAAGCAACCACACGATGAAAAGTCCAAGGTAGGCCATAATGTCAACAAAAACCTTATCACTTGATAAACCGCTATATGAATATCTCCTTAATATATCTTTACGTGAGCCCGATGTTTTAAAAGAACTTCGTGAGGAAACAAGTCACCATAAAGCATCCAATATGCAAATTTCCCCGGATCAGGGGCAGTTCATGGGTTTGGTGGCACGTTTAATGGATGCAAGGCATTATTTAGAAGTAGGGACCTTTACCGGCTATAGTTCTATTTCCATGGCGCTAAATATGCATAAGAATTCAAAAGTTTTCTGCTGTGACGTAAGTAAAGACTACACGGATATCGCTAAACGATACTGGGAAAAAGCCAACGTCATTGATCAGATCTCCCTATATTTAGGACCGGCAGCAGAAACGCTTAAAAAATTACTCGATGACGGTTTTAACGATACATTCGACATCATATTTATTGATGCAGATAAAGAAAACTATGATCTATACTATGAATTAGGATTAGACCTTGTTCGAAAAGGAGGGCTCATATTAATTGATAATGTGTTATGGAACGGTGCCGTTGCCGATCCCTCCACCAATGACGCTGATACTAATGCTATTCGTTCCGTCAATGCAAAAATCTTATCTGATACCCGCATCCATCTTTCAGTCATTCCGGTTGGCGATGGTTTAACGCTGGCGCAAAGAAAACTTTAATTCTTTCCCGCGGCGAAGACTAAAAGATAGAGATCTTCAAATGAAAAAAATAACGACCCTTAATCTTCTGAGATACCGTTGCCTGCCAAAAGCAGAGAAAAATGTTTTTAAGGATGTTTCAGAATGGTATGACACTTTCAAGCCGTTTTGGGCTATTTTGCTATTTTGCGGAGTTGTGGCACCACTTTCCGGGTGTAGCGGATTCAAAATCGCATACAATTTTTCTTATGGCTACATCGAGGAGAAGGCCTCTTTCTACCTTGATCAAAATTCTTCTGATAAAGAATTTCTTTTGTTAAAAATTAGACAGTTTATGCGTTGGCACAAAACAATAATGCTGCCCAGATATGCCCAGTTTCTCGAAGAAGAGGCATCTATCATTGAAAGTAACCAATTAACAAAAGAAAGTGCAGTAAATTCCATAAATAGAGCACGACGGTTACTCGCAGAAACCGTTGTCGGTGCAGCGCCATATATCTCTTCAGTTTTAATGCGTCACACTTCACCTTCTAAAATTGGTTACCTAAAGAGGCGTCTCGGTGAGGATATTAAAGAAAAACAAAAAAAACTTACTGCCCCCCCGTTAGAAACTGTTGGGGAGCGCACTGAAAAGATTATTGATCGTATCGAGCGGTTCACAGGAGCTTTGGATGAGCTGCAGGCAGTAATTGTTGTTGATTATGTAAAGGACACACAATTTTTTCCACCTTATTGGATTGAAAATCGGGAAAAGCGACAGCTTGCGTTGATTCAATTTCTAGCCTCTAACCCAGAAAAGCCAGAAACCACAGCTTTCGTCGAGCATGTCTTGCTTCATTTTAATAAGTCTGCGGGGGGAGATCCGAATAAGATTGTGGCTAGGTGGAGATCGAGGATTTCAAGGCTTCTTTATGATCTGTTGCGGTCTCTTGCGAATGACCAGCGTGAAGAGCTCTTGTCCTCATTACGGAAATACGCTTTAGATATGAGGGAGTTATCGCAATAAAGTTTCGGAGAAAGATAGTTTTATGATACTATTTATAGCTAGAATGGTTGCCAATATTTGCTGTTTCATCGTGCAGGACTTGTTAGTTTGCAAGGCCCTCCTATAGACATCTAACGTGATGAACTCCAAGGACCACGCCGCATTGTGATGGTGGGTTTTTGAATATAAGGAGAATCCTTATCTTGGTCAAAAAGGACCAGGTCTTTTTTACGGAACATGAAAATCAGAACCGCACCGGTAGCAAACCCCCCAATATGAGCCCACCAGGCTATTCCCGCACTGCTTCCCCCATCAGGGGAAAGAGCGTTAAAGAACTGTATTAAAGCCCAGAGCCCGAGGAGAAGCCAGGCCGGTATTTCGATGATAAACCACCAGAATAGTGTTTTTATTGGCGCTTTTGGGTGCAAAATCAAATAGGCGCCAATTATTCCGGAAATAGCGCCACTTGCCCCTACCATTGGGATTACTGAGCTTGTGTCTAAAAGGCTGTGGGATAACGCTGAAACAGCACCACAGATTAGAAAGAAAAACATAAAATAGCCGTGACCAAGCTCATCTTCCACATTATCGCCAAGCACCCACAAAAATAACATATTTCCTGCTAAATGCATTGCCCCCCCATGCAAAAATATAGAAGAAATCAATGTCGCCCAGCCCGGTATTTGGGTGATTTCGGGTGGTAGTTCCCTGACGCCAAATATTACCGTTGGAATTGCGCCAAAAGCATGGATAAATGCCATTTCCTGACGATCATTAAGGGAAATCTGATAAACAAAAACCCCAATGCACAGAAAAAGAATTAAGAGAGTAATATAGGCTCTTTGTATTCGGCGGAGTGGGTTATTATCAGATAAGGGTAAAATAATCATAATAGCCAATGTTCTAATAATTAGGATATATTAGCAATAACGAATAGCGATCCTTAAGTTTTTTTGCATTACGGTCAAATTCTAACTAAAGCAAATAAGTTTTTGGCGGCAGATAGCTTTCCCTATCCAAAAATGTATAGGAGGGTTTTAAACGGTTATTCAATGGGTGTATTTGTGAGAATATCCCGAGAAATAAGCCTTCAGACTGATTTTGTTAACAGTATAATCGATGTTGTTGCAAGACACACAGCAAAAAATTTCCTATATGTCAGTTGTTCTAGTCCTTTCGCAATTGAGATTAGGGATGCCAGTATAAAACTTAGGTTCGCAATAGACGTAACGATGGTTGCATCCCCATATTTTAGTGCTTCGAGGAGTGAACCTGCACCAATCGTTGTAAGTAATCCGGCCATCACACCATAGCTAATGTTCCGGTGACTTAGATGAATTGGCCTATTTCTAAAAAAAGTATAAACAGCACCACCTAGGGCCCACCCTATGGCGGTTAACAATAAAATAGCATCTGCATTTGCGCCTATAGTTAAAGCATATTTCGAGACGACCCCATACACGGCTCTAAGAGCAGATGCGGTAACAGCCAGAGTAATGTAAGGCTTAAGTGCTCTCGTCGATAAGCTATTTCTTGGGTTGTGATAAATTATTATTACACTTAGGATGCCAAATCCAATTCCAGTAATTGTTTTCACATCTAAATTTTCATCTAGGAATAGGAATGCCAGGACGACAACGCCAACCGTGTTTAATCGATAGATAGTCGAACCGGCGCTAATATCTAACTTCCGAAAGCTTTCCACCAAAGCAATATTTCCGACAATTGCCAGAATTCCAGTAGAAACACCAAAGACAATGGTCGGCGCATTAAAAATAATTAGCCTGCCTGCTAAATAAATTAATATTAGCTGGGAAATGATCCACACTATTCCGCCAACTAGAAAAAAAATACCGCGCGAACGTTCTAAGTCTGCAGAGTGTTTGTAGAGGACATCTAAAAAACCTGTAGCAACTAGACTGATGAGGGCAAAAAAAATGGCATTTGGCAATGAACTAAATCTTCCATGCAGAATCGAAAAGTGTAAGCGTGTTGGTAAATTTTTTAAGTACCGGTTTTAATAATCCTTATAAAATACGCCTTTATATCATGAGCGGGTGTGTGTATTGCGACCGTTTTTGCAAGTGCTTGAATAAATATTTGAGGCAATCAATACTATCGTAAAGCCTCGTTCAGTGCCATTAGGCTTTAGTCAGGTAGGCTGAATAAAATAATATTGCTAAAGTTTTTTTGTTTATTTGAAATTTTGAATAACAGAGTTTGGGTAATTAGCAGTCGAATGAGGGTATTTTTTTAAAATATATCCGATTTCGACCTGCATACTAAAATGCTAATCCCAAGAGTAGTAGCTGATCACTACCCCACCTTTTCTTAGCTGGGGAAACGATCTATCTTATTTCAATTTATAAGTCATTATGTGAGCCATCGCAGAACGGTGGGTTTTTTGTGTGTTTGCAGCCACATAGCCAGACGGTCTTATTTTTATTTGTTTTGAACTCGACCGGCTCAAAATCCATACCTTCATGGGTGTCATCGCATAGGGGTTGATCGTCACTCAAACCACAACTGCACCAGAAGTAAGTTTCTCCTTCAATGGCTTCGAATTCATAGGGTTCTTTTTGTGCAACATGAGGGTTTTTCATTGAAATTCTCCTATAATAGATAATAAAAACCTATACCGAACAATATAATAGATACATAAAGCTTGAGCGTCTTTTCATTCATATAACGATTGAGTATTGGGGCAATAGAAGAGCCAATTATTATCCCAGCACCTTCGATTCCAACAAGCACCCAATCCATCTGGACATTCATAGTAATATATGCAATTACACTGGCGGTCAGGGGGACCATTAGTGCAACTAATCCTGTGCCAGCAACTAAATACATCGGGAATAAAAGAAAAGATGCCATAAATGGCGTTACTAAAAAACCACCACCTACACCAATGGAGGCACCGAGAAATGAAATGCCAAATGCACTTGTTGCTACTATAACAGGATTAAAGTCAAACTCTTCATCAGAAAAAAATATTCGTATTTTTTGCCATCCTAGAGATACGGTCTTAGGTTTTGTGGCAACTGTTTTGCCGTTCAAATGTTTTATATGGGCTTGTCGCGCTTTATCTGATGCTAATTGAGCTTTCCCAGCTTTAGTGCTACGTGAAGGGGCTTTGAGCAAGATTTCGTAAAGGACACGGGTAGCGACGAGAACGACTAAAATTCCAAACACGGGCCGATATAATGTCATGTCGTGAAGGTAGGACTTTGAAAACCATGAACCTGCTACGGCCCCAAAGGGAGCACCAATGCCGAATGCTACCGCAAGCGGCCAAACGATGCGTTTTTGTCGATGGTAAATAGGCACTGAAAAAAACCGACTAATAAGCTCAAGAAGTTGATTAACGGCTTTGATCATATTTGGATCGCCAATCCCTAAAATCGATATATGGCCAATTCCTGCGAGTATTCCGCCGCCACCACCACCCATCGCCATTATAAAGCCGGCTAAAATTGACCAACTAAAAGCCAAATACGGATTAAAGGCGAGGTCCAACATGGCAATTTTCTTCCCTTAAATTTTTGGACTACTTCTCTTTTAAACGTATACGGCGGATAGTCTCAATTACTGAAGGCCAGAGGGACCACACAAGAAATAAGCCGGCGATACTCATAATTATTGCTGTTTTTGGTCGAACTAGAAACTCTGCTGGACTTCCATAGCTGGCGAGAGAGGTAAGGTAAAACCGTTCCATTAGTGGGCCCAGAATAAGTCCCAGCACTAGAGGTGTTGTTGGAAAGTTAAACCGTTTCATAAAATAGCTGAGAATGCCAAAGGCCAATGCAATATAAATATCAAATATATTGTTTCGAACGGCAAATGCTCCAATGACGGAGAGCACAATAATAATGGCATAAAGAATTGCTGGGGGTACCCGCATTATGTACGAGAATCCTCGGGCGATAAGTAACCCGAATACAACAATTAATACATTAGCCACCAGGTAGCCGGCAAATACCGTATATACTAATTCTTTCCCCTGGACAAAAAGTATCGGTCCAGGATTTACCCCTTTTAGCATCAATGCCGCCATCATAATTGCGGTCGCGGCGCTACCTGGAATCCCTAAGGTAAGCATGGGGATGGTGGCAGCGCCTGTGGTTGCGTTTTTAGCAGTTTCGGGCGCGGCTAGCCCTTCTTCAACCCCTGTTCCAAACTTATCCCCTCGTTTTGAGACCTGTTTTTCAACGCCATAGGATATAACTGCGCCAACAATGCCACCAGCACCCGGTATCACACCGATCATACAACCAATGCCAGACGCTCTGGCAATAGTGGTTTTAAGGTCCCAGAGTTCTTTGACTCTTGGTAATTGCGTGTGACCTTTTAGATTGCGGTGATTGGTTTTGAGATTTTGTGTTAGAGTGTAAAGAACTTCGCCAATTGCAAACATGCCAATCATAGCAACTACAAAATGTATGCCACCGTCTAAGACTTCCCAATTAAACGTTAAGCGAGGGGCACCATAAAAAAAATCGAAGCCAACTGAACCAAAAACCAAACCCCCAAACAGTGAAGCTAAAGCAGGCAACATTTGACCTTTTGCAATAGCAATGACAGTGACTAAACCTAGGAATGTTGCTGCGAAAAACTCTGGCTGATCAAATGTCAAAGCAAAGTTTGCAAAAGGGGGTGAGAAAAAGATCATTAACATGGCACTGACCATTCCACCAATAGCCGAGCAGGTAATAGCAATACCAAGGGCTTTTGCTGATTTTCCCGATTTTGTTAGAGGATAGCCATCCCAGGTGGCAGGTAAAGATCCAGGCGATCCAGGAATGTTTAATAAAATTGAAGAAATCGACCCTCCAAATATTCCACCAACATATATTCCGGTAAGGAAGAGCATTGCTGTAACAGGAGACATAAAATAGGCAAAAGGCAAAGCTAGAGCCATAGCATTAACAAAAGCAATCCCCGGCAACGCTCCAGCAGTGATCCCAATCAAGGACCCTAGTGCCAAAAGACCAAAGTTCCATAGCTGAAACAAGTTTCCCATGCCACCTAACAAGTTGTTTAAAATATCAAGTAGCACAAGCAAAGACCCCTTTGACTAGCTTTGTTGGAAGAGGCTTAGGGTTCTAAAAAGCCAAATAGTGAAATCGTGGAACTGTCCTACACCTTTTGGTAATGGCAGATATCCAATCTTGACGAAAACCACGAGAATTAACCCGGTGCCAACAAAACTGGTGGATATGATTTTCAAAAAACTCTTTATATTCCAAATAAAGAGCCAGTACCCAATTATTCCAACCGTAGCTAGTGTAAAGCCTAAGTAGTGAACGGTGAATCCATAAGCAATTATTCCGACAATCCCAAGGAATAGTTTACGGTCATCGTGATCTGACTCATCACTATCCTGTTGTGAAAAATCGAATTTTTGCTTAACGCCGATATGGTCTATCTGCTTATTATTGTTCTGGGCCAGTAAATTATGCTTCTCTCGCAATTGTGTCCGGATAGCTGTGCACAACATACAAAAACCTACTAATAGCAATCCGCTGACCATAGCTATAGGCCACAACCCCGGACTTTGAGGTTTCTGCAGATCAATTACCGGGTCTAGTAATAAATTTGTTAGAAGGATAATTCCGACAGCTAGACAAAACAGGGGGATGCTGAAGTGTTTATTTTTCTTTTCTGCATCAACCATATTAAATCCACCCTGTTAAATTTGGATTGAGTTTTAGACTGTTGAGTTGAGTTTGAAGAACCGGGGGAAACAAAACAATGTTTCCCCCTTTTTCAATTAGAACGAAAATATGTACTATGCGATTTTAGTTTTTTGAGTATTTTTCTAATCCTTTGAAATACTTCTCTACAAATTGTCGAGAGTCTTCTACGGTTCGAGCATTAGTGCAGGTCGATGTCTTATTGCAAAAAACATTAAAGGCATCAGAAGTAAAAGCTTTATTTAGAGCCTTATTCAGCACTTCTTTTTCAGCTTTAGGAACATCCTTGCCAGTAATGATACCTCGGAAATTTTGAAAATAAACGTCCAGACCAAAATCCGTTACTATTGGGACTTTGGGATGATACCTGTTTGCCTGGTTTGAAAATACAACTATTGGCCTAATCTGCTTATTTTTAACGAACTGTCGGACATCGCCGGGTTCTTCATACATAACATCGACGTGGCCTCCGATTGGAGCCGCATATCTTTCTGCAGGCTTTTCATACGGTACTGTCCGGAATTTATAACCCTTGCCGGCCATGTAAGTCATTGTCACGTCATCTGCTCCGCCACGACCACTAATTGCAACCTTTATTTTGTCGGGATTAGCTTTAGCTGCAGCCAATAAGTCTTTGAAAGTTTTATATGGGCTGTTCGTCGGAACAAAGAGCATGGAATCCGTAACTTGGCCAATTGCCAAAAAGGTCATATCCTTCGCCCGCAGTTTACCATGCCCTTTCAGCCAAGATGACACTGACAAACCTGTAATAGTTCCAATTGTATAGCCATCAGGCTTAGATGTGGCCGTACGATGTATTCCATTGTTTCCAGCCGCGCCGGTTACGTTGGACACCTGAACTTTGACCCCTAGTTGTTTAGAAAGAATTGGCGACAATGCACGCGAAAACTGGTCGGCACCTCCGCCAGGACCATAATTGCAAATAAGGTCAACCGGCCTATCAGGAAACTCAGCCAGTGCGTCCATTACCGTAACTATTAAAGAAAAGCTCACTACCGTGAACACAACTTTACGGAATTTTTGTAGAAAACTCATCGCAACCTCCCTTCATTAATCGAAAACTATTGATTAACTATCTTTCTTCCCCTTAATGCGTATATGCGATTATTGTTACCTCAATATTTTTCAAAAATACCAGGTCTAATTATTTTCTTCCGCATATTTAACATCACTATATAGTAGATCACGATGGCATGATTTAAAAGGAAAGTCAAATTGGCCAATAGAGTAAAACTATGACATAATGAATTAGAAAAAGTTTCCAAATAAATAGACGACGAAAGCTTTTTTCTCAAAATATTTACTGCAGATTTTTTGGGCTAATAATGCTTATCATTTATATTAAAGAGTTTTGCATTACTGAGCTAAGAGTTAGAATTATGGTTATTTTGTCTAAAGGACTGCCATTGGAAAGCTTGAGGTGGTAATTTTCAGGAAAGTCTGCTTGTATAATACATTCCGAATCCTAAGCTAGTGGTTTTCGGTAATATTAAGTGTTTAGGGAAAGTCTTAGTAAAATTTTCCAGTAAATAGAAAAATAAAACTAAAAAAAACCAAGCAGCTTATTCAACACAATGTAATTTATGTGTAACTCTTACGACTAATGCTATATAGTAGGTATTGCAGAAATGAGTGGATATTGCGCGCGGAAATTAAATTCTTAAAAGGACTTTTTGAGGGTTTCGAATGAAGAAAAATACACAAAACCCCAATATGCATTACCAAACACATGTTTTTTGTTGTGTAAATGAACGCCCCCCAGACCATCCTCGTAGCTGCTGTGCTGCTCGGGGGTCGGGTGCTTTGCGGGATTACATGAAAAGCCGTACAAAGGCACTTGGTATACGTGATATCCGTATAAATAATTCCGGTTGCTTAGAACGGTGTGAGCTAGGCCCAACAATGGTAATTTATCCGGAGGGTGTTTGGTACCATTTTACTGAAAAGGAAGACATTGAAGAGATACTGCAAACACACATTTTAAAGGGTCAGAGGGTTGAACGGCTGCTCCTAAAACCCGGTCAGACTTTTTTGGTTCCTCCGGCAGAGCATACCATAGACCTCAAGGTTATTGATATCCGAAGGGATACGTCTGATATTTTATTAATCGAAGTAGCTGCTGGCGGAGAAAATGAGCTTCCACCATTCAGTGCGGGTGCGCATATTGATCTGTTAATTGGTGACAAATACCGCAGGTCTTATTCGATTGCAAGTGATCCTTCTGATCGTGGAAAGTATATTTTAGGTATATTGAGAGAAAAAAATAGTAAAGGCGGTTCAGCGTGGTTACATGAGAACGTTGAGGTTGGCATGCATTTAGTTGCTTCGCCGCCAAAAAATAACTTTGCAATAATTCAAGAGGCTACCCAACATATGCTTATTGCAGGTGGAATCGGGATTACACCAATCCTGGCTATGGGTTATCAGTTGCTCCGCAATAAATCTAAAATGACTTTGCATTACTGCACCAAAAACCTTGAAACGACGGCATTTATTAAAGAAGTGCAAAAAGTATTTGGTGAACATGTTGTATTGCATCATGATGATGGGGATGTCTCGAAGGGAATTAACTTAGATGGTATATTAAAGCAATACCCTCGGGGTGCCCATCTATATGTATGTGGCCCCGAATCCTTTATGGGTGCAGTTGCTGAAGCAGCAAAAGAATGGCCAGCAGAAAATATTCATTTCGAATATTTCGCTGCAAAAAAAGAAAATCCAGACTGGGTAAACGAAGAATTTGAAATATCCCTTTCGCGTCACAAGAAAATTCTTACAGTGCCGCGAGAAAAAACAATTCTAGAAGTGGTGAGAGAAGCCGGTATTTTTGCTGATGCCTCTTGCCAGTCAGGCTCTTGTGCAACTTGCAGGACGGCGTTACTACATGGAAGGCCAGAGCATCGTGATGCCGTGTTGACGGAAGAGGAAAGGGCCGAAAACAAGACGATTATGATCTGTGTCTCCCGAGCAAAATCAGGAGAACGGCTAGTTTTAGACCTGTAGCATTTCTCCGCTATGCGTTGGCCAGGTACTATTCGTAAAATTCAAGAAGCATTTAGAAATAAGAGTTTAACTGTCGAGAGGTTAACACGTCATTATTTAGATGGCATTGAACGATTACAGCCTCAATTAAATGCTTTTATTACCGTCACTGCTGAAACGGCTATAAAAACAGCCCGCGAGCGTGATAGTGAATTGAGAATGGGTTCTAATCGCGGACCATTACACGGGGTCCCTCTAGCTATTAAAGATGATATTGATGTAGAGAATGAGCGTTGTACGGTAGGGTCTGCCATATTTGATCAACGGTTTTCGACTAAAGATGCCCATGTTGTTCAAAAGCTAAGAAAAGCAGGAGCAATTATTCTTGGCAAAACTAATATGAATGAAATGGCGGCAGGTGGACGGGGAGGTTTCAACCCATATTATGGTGATACTGTGAACCCTTGGTCGGCGGCCTATGAACCAGGTGGCTCATCCAGCGGTAGTGCTGTTGCCGTTGCATCAGGACTTTGTGCAGGTGCTCTTGGGACCGATTCTGGTGGTTCAATTAGAGGGCCAGCTGCTAGATGCGGAGTTATAGGCTTAAGACCAACATTGGATCTCATCCCAACCACTGACGTATTTCCTCGTTGTCCGAGTTACAATACGGTAGGGATTTTGACACGCAGTGCTACTGATGCCGCAATTCTTTTCGATGTTTTGGCAGGTAAGGATCAGGTGGGGCCCGGTAAAATATCTATAAAAGACAGGTTTAACATAAGTTTTCTAAATGAGTTAGCTGGTCTACGGGTTGGGGTAATTAAAGATTTCACATTGTGTAATCTGTCGAGTGAAGTAGAGACTGCGTTAAGAAAAAGCTTAAAAAGCTTCACTGATTTTGGAGCTGAAGTGATTGAAATTGAGGTGCCAGCATTAAAAAAGGCCCCCGGTGACGCAGAGATGGCAGAAATTATTTTCTATGAATTTTACAGAACTATTAGGTCGGACTATTTTAGGGCCAAACCAAGCCTTTTTGGGGATATAGTGCACTCGGATGTAAGAAAAGCTGCTACAATTGAGGAAAGTGCATACAATGCTGCAATTACCGAGCGAAAGTCATTACGAAAGGAAATTTTTGATACTTTCCAAAGTGTTGATATATTAGTTACTCCAACTTTTCCCGATATGCATATGCGCGCGAGTGCCAAGCCTGATTTTTCTGGGAAAATGAGACGTTTTACTATCCCTGTCAGCTACTTTGGATTGCCTGCAATTTCAGTCAATTGCGGATTTTCCAGAGCTTTGCTTCCTATCGGCATGCAAATCATTGGAGCACCCGGCGACGAGGCATTAATTCTTAATTTTGCTTATACATTTGAGAAACTAAATAACCTAGGTAATTGCAGACCAACGGTTTTCTGGGGATAAAATTTGATCTGAGCAAGACAAGGTGAAAAAAGTACTGTATAGTATGAGGTGGTGCACTAACGAGTCATTAGAGCTTATGGAAAAAGTTTTTGAAGATAAAAGAAAAGATGGAAGTATGGACCCTTTTTCCTACCACCCCGTGATTTTAAAATTAGAATTGCTTAGCCAAGGTCTTTCAGTATCTGATGAAGCGGAAGAGGAAATAGGGAAACAACTTAAGGTCGACCACGCTGTTGGTGCAGTCGGCAAGCATGCACTTGATATTATTTTGAGGCCAGGCAAAGTGTATGTGGGGTTGCCCCTTGGTTCGGCAGTCAAAGAAAATTTTGGTGCAGACTCGCCGTTTACTCTAGAAGTGGATGGGCAAGGGAATTTTTTCGTTGGGAAAAAACCAGCCAGGTTGGGTTCAAACGGTCGTTGGGTGTGTATTGGCGATAATGAAGACGCTGATTTTATTATGGAGTGTTCGTTGCCTTCTGTTCCCGCATATTATGACAAATTTACGTCAAATGGGCATTCAATGCGATCCATAATGCCTTTTGCCGGAGATTTTGGGGGTGCAACAATTTTTCCACAGTGTGTATATTTCGGGCATTTCCGAAAAGAATATAAGGGTACGGAATGCCGTTTCTGTGGCATTGATCAAAATTTGGAATCTGGTCGGGACCCGTATCCAAAAAGGATCGAAGACTTTCTTGAGACAATTGCGGAGGCTCGAAATACACCGGGTTTTAGACATGGTCCAGTGTTTGCTGGGGGAACGACGGCAGGTCCGGATCGTGGCGCAAAAGTTCATGCAAAGTTTTTAAAACCAATAAAGGAAGCTTTTCCGGACAACTTTCTACGTTTAACTATTGCTCCGCCGGCGGAAGAAAAATACGTCGATTTACTTTTCGCATCTGGCGCCGATATGGTTGGCTACAATTACGAAGTTTATGACCCCGCCATATTCAACAAACTCTGTTCAGGTAAGGTTATTGATATAGAGGGTGGCAACCCGGGGCATGCTCATTACGATAGAATGATCGAGTATATGGTTAAAACCTTTGGCTTAGGGCATGCTAATGCCAACCTTATTGCTGGCCTCGAACCGGCAAAAAGTACTGTTGATGGGATCCGACATCTTTCGTCTTTGGGCGTTATTCCTACAATTTTTGTTTTTGTACCTCTTAAAGGAACAGCGCTGGCCAATCAGCTTCCGCCAAGCATTCGTGAAATGATATATATTTACTCTAACTTAAAAGTAATAACGGAAGACTTCGGAGTTGATACCTATTGTGCCGGTTGTTCACGGATGTTGGTTAATACTAAATACTATGATGGTATGGTCCCGACGATGCCCGCGATAACTGAAGAACATCTTCAACAAGTCGGTTTGCCAACCGAGGATTTGACTGAACCACCCCCAATACCCTTTGAGTTGAACTGTAGTTGGTAAGCAGAATAACGTAATTATTCGCCGGCTACTTCTAGGAGTATTTTTCCCTTATTTTTTCGTGTCTCAAGAATATGCTGTGCTGAAGAAAATTCTTCGAATGGGAGTATTTTATCTATAGTAATGTCAAGCCAGTTATCTAGTATTCCGTCGAAGATAGCATTAGCGCGCGTTCTCACTTCTTCAGCGTTACTAGTAAAATGTTCTAAGTGGCTGCGAGTAAATAGTATCGAACCTGCGGCGCCAAGTTCTAGCGGGGGTATATTAGAGACTTGACCAGAAACCGAACCAAACAAGACACAAGTGCCGCGTTGTTTACAGCATTTTATGCTATCTCTAATGGTTTTTTTCCCAATAGAGTCCCAAACAATTTCAACACCCACTTTTTCAGTTTTTTCCAGTACAACTTCGAGGAAGGATTCGAGTTTGTATTCAATGACAACGTCAGCTCCTAAACTGCGCACAAAAGCTGCTTTTTCTGGGGAACCGACAGTGGCAAAGACCTTTGCGCCTTGGTGCTTTGCTAGTTGAACAAGGATATGGCCAACGCCGCCAGCCGCTGCATGTACGAGACATGACTTTTCAGCATTCAACGTGGTAAAGCCGTGGCACAGGTAATGCGCGGTGGCTCCCTGTAGTTGCGTTGCAGCAGCGAGTTTCATGTTTATAGAAGCAGGTACCTTGACGCACCGCCATGCCGGGACCTCAACATATTCGGCGTAAGCTCCAATACCTTCTTGGAACGCAACTCTATCATCAACCTGGATTCCTCTGACCCCATTCCCAACATCAGTTACTATGCCGGAAGCTTCTAGCCCTATGCGGAAAGGAAAAGTCGGTGCATATTGTATTCCGGATGGTCCAGTTGGACGGTTTTTGTAAACTCCGGTTCGAAGATAAATGTCCTTAAAGTTTATACCAATATAGGCTGTCCTAATGACTATATTTCCAGCAGCGGCTTCAGGAGTCGGCAGGGTGACCATTTTCATCGCTTCGGGCCCACCAAAATGTGTGACTATGACACCTTTCATAGTTTTTTCCTCGCATTGACTTTTTTTTGTAGCCCCAGACAATAGCACCCCCGGACCAAGAAAAAGTTGTTTTTAAAAAATCAACCATTCTTTTCCCGACTTCCATTTGGACGCTCCGAAACGAACAGCCAATACCGCCTAATAGTGCGTTTAGTATAATTGATAACTTTCCATCGCAATATCATGGTACTTAAGCGGAGCTGCCCAAGTGGTCTGCTGAGGAGCTGTTTTCGGTCCCGAAGCTATTTGTTTGCCCATATTGAGAGGCGTAAAAGCCAGTTATGTATTGGAAAACGGGGAAGCACAAATCTACCCAGCATTTTCATGAAAGGTAAATTCGTGCTGCCCCAGCTTCACAGGGATCAGGCGTCGAGTTGGAACGCGTCGATCAGGTTATGCGAAAAAAATTTGTTCCGCATATCACTGTCAAGGTCAGGAAATTCATCCAGATAGCGTTTAACACCGCTTATACCGCTAGAATCCCAGTGCGGATAATCACTGGTATACCCAACATTACCTGGCATGAATTCCATGGTTTCCTTAAGTAAAGGTTCATCATCTTCAAAAGCACAAATGCATACTTGTTTTCGAAATGTCTCAGATGGAAGATTGTTCAGCGCTACTTCTCCAGGGGGCCGCGAATCCACATGCTCATCCATACGCCCAAGGAAGTAGGGAACCCAAGTTACGCCTGCTTCGCACATCATTACTTTAAGGCCAGGAAAACGTTCTAGAACGCCATGGCCAAGCATACCAATTAAAGCAGTACACATTTCTAACGGGTGTGATGCTACGTGAGCCATCCAATAAATATCGTATTTATAGTCTGTACTAAAGGTGGCGTTGTAAGTTCCTGTTGCTTCGTGGAATAAAAGCGGCATTTTTAATTCTTCGAGTGTTTTCCAAAATGGGTCCCAATCTTCTTTCCACCAGTAAACTTCATGCATAATATTTGGCCGCAACCACATCGCTTTGGCACCAATTTGAAAGCAGCGTTTTGCTTCTGCAACAGCAAGGTCAACCTTTAATGGAACCGCACCGCACCACATATGACGTTCGTTATGCGCGAAGTCCTTTCCAGTCCAGTCGTTTAAAGCACGCATTAGAGCATACTGGAGATTGATGTCCTCAACATCGGGTAAGAAAAGACCGGCCGTCGGGATCCACATACCAATGTCTACACCGGTAATATCCATGTCTTCGTCACGCATATCCCAACAGTGCTTGATAGCTTCTTCTTGCGTGAGGGATTCACCTCTTGGTCGATAGTCAGAATTTCCTTCTGGCCTACCCATACCGCTACCCATTGGTTTTTGATACATTCGTCCCTCAAGAACAAATCTAATTCCACCACCATTATCAACCTGAATTGTGGGGCCGCGATCCTTAAACTCCGGGTCAAGATATTTGGTGAATGCTTCAAGTGGTTCAATCAGGTGGCGGTCTCCATCAAGAACAAACCACTCTTTTCCAATTTCTTTTTGAGGCTGCCTGAATTTTGCGGCAACTCGTTCATATTTGCTTAATTCGTTCGTATCTGGCATCCAAAACTCCCTTCCTTAAATAACCTCGTTATTTTTAAAGATTAATGCTTGTTTTATGCTTACCTCGTAAATCTTATCGGAATGTACTCTAAAGTGCCTCTGTTTCCAAACTACTATATAGCAGTCAGTCTGACAATATTAATATTTTTTAGTCAAAACTTTTTAAAAACTGTCTTTTTTGATTTTAAGGGTAATAGGTAGGTTTTTTAGGAAACGTTTTCACGTAATTCCAAGCGTCTTGGATTGGGTGGTACATAAACCAGATGATAAGAGACTGGATGATCGCGGTAGCCATAACTTCTGATATGAAAAATCATGCCTATGGCACCATGTGATAATTGGAGGATTTTGCAGGCTTCATCGGTTAAAGGCTCACATTTGACTTCCTCAACTAGGCGGAGGGTTGGTGTGCCAAAGCGCGTGCGGAGTATCTCTCGGATATACATCCCATCTAGGGCCGTGACCGGCATTTTAAGGAGGTTTCCAAAACTATCTCCGGAGACAAAAAAATGACTTAGTGCATTAAATTCGCCATTTACGTCAATTAGTCGCTTGACATTGATGAAATATGAGCTGTTGCCGAGAAAAGAATGCCACGGCTCTTCTCCTAAAACTTTTTCAATGCCTAGCACCTCTTGTCGAATAGGCAATAGCATCTTGCTTTTATCATCGATAAAACGAAGGTGCCAGGGGCCGAGCAAAGACCGAGGTCCGTTAACGTAAGTGCCTTTGTAGTGCTCTCTAACGATGGCCCCCTGGTCAGCCAATTTGTTTAGCGCCTTCTGGATGGTTCCCAGGCTCGCCGGAACAGCTTTGACCATATCAGCTTCTGAGGGCAGTTGGTCCCCTGGTTTCCAGTGACCTTCTTCAATCATTTTGGAAATGTGGTTGGCAAGTTGTTTGTATTTTGGTTGGCCAAGCACGGTGGGCTCGTTTGTGTCCACTATCCTTTTCGCTAGAGTCTTTAGTTCAGGATCAATCATAACCGGAATTTAATATGTTAAAGTTTGAATATAGCAAAAATTCATGAATTTCATAACCTTTTCGTAGAGCCTTAAGAAAGGGTTTGCTTCGTACTAAAATTTGTTAAGGTTAACTAGTATTTTTTGAAAAGGATCTTGAATAAGTAAAATCCGGTGAACCTAATGAAACATTTGATTTTTGACAAGAACAAAACAGAACCGTTTGAGCTTTCCAGAACCGGGATCGATGAATTTTTACGCTGCTCGAGGTCATTTGTACTGAAGCGGAAGTACGGGGTTAAACCCCCTGGGATGCCGCCTCTGACACTGGCAATAGCAACAGACCATCTTTTAAACAATGAATTTGACAGGATTCGGTGTGAGGGGTCCAGTGATCACTGGATTTTCAGAAAGTTCGGCCTTGAGGTTGTTCCATATCAGCATGATGAGCTTGACGTTTGGAGGTCAAACTTTAAGGGTATTAGGTTTTTTCATGAACCCACTAATATGGTGATTTATGGCACCATCGACGATATTTGGAGGAATATTAATTCTGGTGAACTTTATTTAGTCGACTACAAATCAACGAGCAAGAAAGAAGATCTGGATATTGAGACAGGCTAGGGTCCGTTTTATAAAAAGCAGATGGAAGTTTATCAATGGCTTTTTCGGCAAAATGGATATGGAGTAAGTAACCTGGGGTATTATCCTATACGTTAATGGAATTAAAGCGGACAATAGGTTTTATAGTGACCGCCAAGGATATGAAGATGTTGGTGTCTTGGAATTAGCTACAACGCTAATACCGTATAATGGTAATAGCGAGTGGGTTGAAGAAACTTTATTTGCGATAAAAGAAGCATTAATAGCTGATGAATTGCCAGACGCCAATCAAGGGTTTGGCTTAAATATTTATTTTTCTCAGCGGTCAAAAATTGAAAGGCAATTATCGTGATTGCAAATTTGTGTTTGTGAAAAGCCTTCAATCACTATGACTGTTAACAAGGTTATGGTGTCTATCGGGAGCACGGATGGAATCCGGTGCGTAGACGTGTTCAGGTATCCAGACGGTTCGTTTGGTTTTCAGGAATTCCGTCGGGATGTTGAGGATATTGCCGGGTGGTTCCCTGTTGGGGTGCGTTCGAGCAGAAAATATCCCACAAAGTTATTGGCGATGCGTGCTGCATATAAAAGCGTCGGTTGGTTAGAGAGGCAGTGAATCAAGATAAAAGAGTGGTCCCCAATTTTCGGTAGTTTCTAAACATGCAGCAAGATTGACAGCCGTTGAATCACA
>PBKU01000051.1 GCA_002722175.1 Magnetovibrio sp. | reverse complement strand
GCGCAGCAGGAATCGAACCTGCGACCTACTGATTAAAAGTCAGTTGCTCTACCGACTGAGCTATGCGCCCCTCAAAAAGTTCTACTAATCGAGCGCGGAAGATACGGTTATGAACAAGATCGGTCAATGGCTTTGTAAAATTTATATTAAACTTAATAAGTTATTAATTTACCGAGCTTTAATTTAATTTACCGAGCTTTAATTTTTCCCAATAAATGACTGTCGAGGGATTTCTTTACTCCTGGGGTTACAAAATAGCCAATATCACCACCCAATCGGGCAATTTCTTTAACGAATCGGGAAGAAATAAATTGGTATTGATCAGACGCCATGAGAAACACAGTTTCAATTTTTGGGTCTAGCCTAGCGTTCATGCTAGCCATTTGAAATTCATATTCAAAATCTGACACAGCGCGAAGACCTCGTATTATGATATATGCACCAACAGATTTTACAAAATCCACTAAAAGACTTTCAAACAACATTACCTCTATACTAGAATTAACTGGTAAATCTAATAACTCTATCTCCTGGTGAAGCATTTTCACTCGTTCTGTTGCTGAAAACATTGGGTTCTTATCAGTATTAATAGATACGGCGACGATAAGTTTATCAACTATATCAGTGGCTCGCCCAATAATGTCTAAATGTCCATTTGTAACCGGGTCAAAGGTGCCCGGATAAACACCTATCCTAGGTAGACTCATCCTTTAAACTCCCTACCCCTTGGATATTGTCTGTCTTGAAAATGCAGTCTTCATAATTTTTCTTCGGCACCTGACAATCTAAAAATATTCGAAATCAAAATATAACAATTCAAATCAACAGCTTAAGAAAACTTCAATTCCTTAATTATTCTTTTAAAGTAACCTCATCTTCCACTTCCTCTAATCGGCTTACAGAGACTATCCTTTCACCTTCACCTAGGTTAAAAATTGTTACTCCCCGCGCACCTCGCCCAGTTCGACTGATCTGGTCTACTGGACAACGAATAATTTGGCCACTGTCGGTAACCATTACTATATGATCGGTTTCAACTACGGAAAATGAAGCCACTATCCGAGAACTTTCCTCTCCCTTTCCTCTTCCCAATTCAATTGCAGCCACACCCTGACCACCCCTCCCAGCGATTCGATACTGATATGCTGACGCTCTCTTTCCAAAACCATCCTCTGTTATAGTCAGAATAAGCTCCTCTTCTTTCGCCATATTTGCAAATTTAGTTTCCAACAAACGCGACGCCAGTTTTTTGTCTCGCTCAAAATCTTCTGAACGCCCCTCATACTCACTTCCCTTCAAACGCCGGGATGCATTAACCGCATGAAGAAATTCCTCTCGTTCTTCGGTCTTTGCCTTGACATGGCGCAACACTGAAAGCGATATCACCTCGTCGTTCTTTTTAAGCTTAATACCGCGAACCCCTGTCGAGGTGCGTCCTACAAAAATGCGAACGGCGGAAACCGGAAACCTTATGCATTTTCCGTTTTTTGATGACAAAAGGATATCATCACTTTCCTCACAGGTACTCACCTGAACCAACCGATCTCCTGGATCCAACTTCATTGCAATCTTGCCATTCACCATAACATTAGTGAAGTCTGAAAGTCTGTTTCTTCGCACACTACCAGAACCCGTAACAAACATCACAAAAAGACCAGACCAGGTCTCCTCATCTTCTGGTAACGGCATAGTAGTAGTAATAGTTTCGCCATCATCTAGTGGCAAAAGGTTTATCAGGGCTTTGCCACGCGATTGGGGGGTTCCAAGGGGGAATTTGTATACCTTCATTTTATACACAATACCTGTGGAAGAAAAAAACAGTACTGGGGTGTGGGTATTTACCACAAAGACTTGGCTAACAAAATCTTCATCCCGCGTCGACATTCCGGAACGCCCCTTGCCACCGCGACGTTGCGCCCTATAGGTCGATAAAGGAACTCGCTTGATATAGCTTGCGTTGGTAACGGTAACAACCATTTCTTCACGTTGGATAAGGTCTTCAATATCGTGTTCGAATTCACTTTCTTCAATTGACGTACGACGTTCATTCGCAAATTTTTCCCGCACTTCGTTTAATTCCTGGCGCAAAAGCTGGTAGAGTTTTTCCTGCGATCCTAGTATCTCAAGGTATTTCAAGATTTGGTTGCTTATTTCTTGCAAATCTTTCCGGATCTTTTCACGCTCTAGGCCTGTCAAACGTTGCAGCCTTAACTCAAGAATTGACTTAGCCTGAATTTCAGAAATTTGGTACTTCCCATCAACTACTTTTCTATCAGGCTCATCCAGCAACTTAATCATTGGCTCCACATCTGAAGCAGGCCAATGCCGCCTCAAAAGCTCTGTCCGTGCTTCATGTGAATCTTTTGCATTTCGGATGACTGATATAACTTCGTCTATGTTCGCAACTGAAACGGCCAGACCAGCCAGGACATGAGCCCGGTCGCGCGCTTTACCAAGTTCGAAAATAGTGCGACGACGGATCACTTCTTCACGAAACTGTACGAACGCAGAAATAACTCGCTTCAGGTCTAAGAGCTCAGGACGACCCCCATTTAATGCAAGCATATTGACTCCAAAACTATTTTGGAGTGGGCTAAAGCGATACAACTGGTTTAGGACAATTTCTGGTTCATGATCTCTCTTGACTTCAACGACCACCCTGACACCATCACGGTCTGATTCATCTCTTAAATCTGAGATACCTTCTATTCTTTTGTCACGCACCGCTTCTGCCATTTGCTCAATCATTCTCGATTTATTAACTTGATAAGGAACTTCATGAACTATAATTGCGAAACGTGACTTCCTAATCTCCTCAACACTTGTTCTACCCCGCATCAAGATCGAGCCTCTACCAGTATGGTATGCTGCTCTTATTCCCTGATGACCCATGATTAATCCTCCAGTAGGAAAATCGGGCCCGGGAACAATAGAAATTAGTTGATCAACACTGATCGAAGGGTTATCGATATATGCACAGCAAGCATCAATAACTTCCCCAAGGTTATGGGGGGGTATATTAGTTGCCATCCCAACCGCAATCCCTCCCGCCCCACTAACAAGCAAGTTCGGATATCCGGCTGGCAGTACGTCTGGCTCACGAACTGACTCATCGTAATTTGGGCGAAAATCGACGGTATCTGTATCAATATCATCCAACAACGCTTGTGCAGCGAGGGTTAACCGAGCTTCAGTGTATCGCATTGCTGCTGCTCTATCACCATCCATCGAACCAAAGTTACCCTGGCCGTCAATAAGTGGTAGGCGCATTGAAAACTCTTGCGCCATACGAACCATTGCATCGTAGATTGCCTGGTCCCCATGTGGGTGGTACTTCCCCATAACATCGCCAACGATACGGGCCGATTTCCGGTAAGGTTTTCCAGCCTCATAACCATTCTCTTTCATTGCGTATAAAATACGGCGATGTACCGGCTTAAGGCCATCGCGAACATCTGGCAAAGCACGACTGACGATTACGCTCATAGCGTAGTCAAGATAAGACGAACGCATTTCCTCTTCGATAGAAATGGGCGTTATCTCAGATTCTGGGGCTGTTGGCGGTGCTGTATCAGAGGGTGATGACAAGGCTAATCATTCTCTTTTTTCAAAAATTTTATCAAGACTACCGTACACTGAGGCAACTTGTTAATTTATAGTATTTTGTGACCATCATTTAACGTTAGAATACCATTCTTGATGCACCCACACAACACATCCATCTGAAGGTTAGCCTACACAGTCGCTTTCTTTTAAATGGGCTCGACACCAGAAAAGTGCAAAGGCTACTATTCCTGTCGGGGCCAGCGCGATTAGGTTAAGCAGGAACCATCCGAATATTTGTTGAATGGCTCCAGAGAAAAAAGCTGTTACCGCAACGGTACCAAATACGATAAAATCATGTGCAGCTTGAACCTTTGCACGTTCCTCAGCGGTATAAACATGGGTTAATAAATTGGTCCCGCCAATAAATAAAAAGTTCCAGCCGATCCCCAGTAAGAGTAGACTGGTAAAAAAATTAATAAAGGCAGTATCGTAAAGGTTGATTGCTATACAAGCCGCAATTGCAAACGCGCCCGTCAATATTACCCGCTGAGTTCCCATCCAACGTATTAGATGGCCCGTAAAAAAGCTTGGAAAAAACATACCAAACACATGCCATTGAATAACGGTCGCCGACGCAGAAAACTCGTAACCACAGTACTTCATTGCTAGAGGGGTTGAGGTCATTAAAAGGTTCATTATACCATAGCCGATTGCTGATGATAGCACCGCAACAAAGAACTCTGGTTGTCTGGCTATTTCCCTTATCCGGCGACCGCCCGAATTTAGATTCTGAAGAACTGGATTGGGGATCCTCACAAATTGCAAAAGAGCAACCGTTACGATTCCTAAGATACAAATTACAAAATAAGCCCCAGCAAATCGATAAGGAGCAAACAAGTCGATATTCCATTTTGCTAACTGTGGCCCCACAAAAGCTGCGAGAATACCACCCGCCAGAACATAAGATATTGCACGTGCTCGAAACGCTTTCCCAGCTGACTCTGCCGCTGCAAACCTGTAATACTGCCAGAAAGCGTTATGTGCCCCGATCAAACCACTTGATATTGCAAACAGCCAAAACCAGCCTTCAATAATTGACCAGGTTGCTAATAGAGCACCAGTAATGCCAATTACCTGACCGCACGTGAACCCAACTCGACGTCCCACGTACGCCATAAAATATGATGCTGGAATTGTAGTTACCATAGTTACGGCAAACTGCAATGCTATTGGTAAAGTAGCTAAACCTGGATTGGGCGCCAGCCAGTTACCAGTTAGAGCGGTAATCGCAATGACAAGAGTAGAGCCAGAAACTGACAGTGCTTGGCAAACTGAAAGAAGCATTATGTTTCGACGAACGTTATTTTGCGTGACACTGCATGGTTCACCCGAAACCGAAGTTGAATTAGAACCCAAAACTTTTTTCTTCCAACAGACCAAAAAGCCTGATTTTATTTGAAACTAGCCTATGTAATAGATTTCACCAACAACGAAAATTGACAATTCAAAATGGTATGTCGTCATCCAAGTCAGCTGATGGACCGCTTTCAGTTGGGCCAATTCTAGCCGAGGCATCCGGCTCTACAAATGCCTCCGGGCTTTCAAATGTTGACGGATTTGTAGTATTACGTGAATCCAGCATAGTTAATTCACCACGATATCGTTGTAAAACAACTTCTGTCGTGTATCTCTCAGCTCCGCTATCGTCAGTCCACTTTCGTGTTTGCAACTGGCCTTCAAGATACACTTTTGATCCTTTCTCTAAATACTGCTCCGCAATATTTGCCAGTCCCTCATTAAAAATAACCACACGATGCCACTCCGTCTTATCTCGTCTCTCACCTGTTTCACGGTCCTTCCACGATTCATTTGTAGCCACAGACAAAATAACTAACTTTGCGCCCGACTGAGTGTTCTTCACTTCTGGTTTGGCACCAAGATTGCCAACTAATATGACTTTATTTACTGAGCCAGCCATTTACCCCCCAAAAATATTCTTGAATAAATATCTCTGCAAACTGATCAAAACCGCCTAATCTACATTACACACTATACACTTTGAAGCAAACCTTCTCCAAAAAATTTATCAAACTATTCAACTGCACTTTAAAAAAACACTGTTTTAAAAAGTTAAAGTCAATTCAGGCATCCTGAAAATTGATTTCTAGGCCAATTACTGAAAACCTCATTTAACTGCTATTGTCCCCACTATAACCGGTCAAATGTATCCTGTTGATTTTCACCAGAAGCTCGTTAACTGTTTTTTCTATTGAATCATTACTCTCGCCTACACGGGTTAATGCCGCCAAGCCTAATTCCAAAAACGCCATACCGTATACGTACTGGTTAAAATCTTCGTCGATTAACTTTTCCATTGTACTGGCTATTATTTTATCCGCCTTATCAAACTCGGCATCAAGTTCATCTTTTTCCATTATTTAATTACAAGAAAACAAGAATCTTGCCCCATATTGTTTTGAGAATAAAAATTTATTATCTAAACAAAACAAATAAATAAAAGGTATTATTTCTTATCGATTGAAATCTTCCTAATCCGGCACTAAAAGTAATGCAGTGAATAAAAAAACTAACAGCAACTTAGGCCGCAAATATGCAGGCAATGATCCATGTTCGGGGGGCCCGCGAACACAATCTGCGAAATATTGAAGTCAAAATCCCCAAAAACTCACTGACTGTAATTACTGGGCTTTCTGGGTCGGGGAAGTCCTCACTAGCCTTTGACACGATTTATGCCGAAGGACAAAGGAGATATGTTGAATCTTTATCGGCCTATGCTCGTCAATTTCTTGAAATGATGCAAAAACCGGACGTTGATTCGATTGAGGGCTTAAGCCCTGCTATATCAATTGAACAAAAGACTACATCCAAGAATCCCCGTTCAACCGTTGGCACTGTCACTGAAATTTATGATTACATGCGGCTATTATTTGCCCGCATAGGGGTGCCTTATTCACCTGTAACAGGGTTGCCGATCCAAAGTGAAACCGTTAGCCAAATGGTCGACCGGGTAATGTCGATGCAAAAAGGTAGCCGCATTTATCTATTAGCCCCAATCGTCCGAAGCCGAAAAGGAGAACACAAAAAAGATATACATGAATATTTGCGACGCGGATTTCAGCGTATTCGCATCGATGGTAAAATATATGATCTTGACGAAGTTCCGCACCTCGAGAAAAAATTAAAACATAATATTGAAATCGTAGTTGATCGCATAATAATAAAAGAAGGAATCGAAACACGCTTGGCTGACTCTATTGAAACTGCTTTAGCCTTAGCTGATGGGATCGCCTATCTGGATAATGTTGAGACTAGCTCAATTCCTTCAAAGAAACAAAAAAACAAGAGCGGTATCTTTAATGATGCCCCACATGATCGAATAATTCTCTCAGCTAAGTTTGCGTGTCCGGTGTCAGGGTTTTCAATAGATGAGATTGAACCAAGATTATTTTCTTTTAATAATCCTTTTGGCGCATGCCCTTCCTGTGATGGACTTGGAATAGAAATGTTTTTCGATCCAGCACTTGTGATTCCAGACGGCAAAAAATCTCTGAAAAACGGGGCGATTGCTCCGTGGGCTAACCATAGCTCGAAATATTATTTCCAAACGCTGCAAAGTCTATCCATCCACTTTGACTTTGAGTTAACAAAACCGTGGAAAATGCTGACAAAAACAGTACAACACCTCTTACTTTATGGCACTGGTAACGAACCTATTTCTATGCGGTATTCGGATGACACACGGTCTTATGAAATTGTGAAACCCTTTGAAGGAGTTTTAAAAAATATGGATCGACGTTGGCGTGAGACCGATTCGACCCTGGTCCGCGACGAACTATCCCGTTATCAGACAATTACTAATTGCAAAACATGTAATGGGGCTCGACTAAAGAAAGAGGCGCTCGCTGTAAAAGTTAACGAACTAAATATTGCAGAAATTACAGCAATGTCCATCGAAGACGCAAAAAAATGGTTTGGCACTATTGAGAATTACCTAAGCACGAAACATCGAGAAATTGCGCGCCGTATTCTGCGTGAGATCAGTGAACGGCTTCATTTCCTATCAAATGTCGGTCTAAACTATATTTCACTTAACCGCGCCTCTGCGACACTTTCCGGAGGAGAAAGCCAACGAATCCGATTAGCTTCACAAATTGGTTCAGGACTATCAGGGGTCCTCTATGTCCTGGATGAACCTTCAATCGGGTTGCACCAACGTGACAATAACCGATTGCTAACCATGTTATGCAAATTACGGGATCTAGGAAATACAGTAATTGTGGTTGAGCATGATGAAGAAGCTATTCGTTCGGCTGACTATGTTGTAGATATCGGTCCAGGGGCTGGTATCCATGGAGGTAAAGTTGTTGCATGCGGCACCCCCAAAAACATAATGAAAACAAAAAGCAGCCTGACAGGTCGCTACTTAACAGGCAGTGAAAGAATTCCAACACCTAAGTTCCGCGCAACTGAAAATAAAGATAAAATGATCACGCTTCGAGGCGCGAGACAAAATAACTTAAAAAATGTAACAGCACGCTTTCCCTTGGGCCGTTTAACTGCTGTTACTGGGGTTTCAGGGGGAGGTAAGTCCACACTTGTAATTGAAACTTTGTATAGAGCTCTAGCACGTCAACTTAACGGAGCCCGCGAAACCCCAGGAGAACACGACAGAATTGACGGGCTGGAAATGCTTGATAAGGTTATTGACATTGACCAATCTCCTATTGGGCGAACTCCTAGGTCTAATCCAGCAACTTATACCGGCGCATTTACGCCAATCAGAGATTGGTTTGCAAATCTTCCAGAAGCAAAAAGTCGAGGTTACAAACCAGGTCGGTTTTCGTTTAATGTCAAAGGGGGGCGATGTGAAGCATGTCAGGGTGATGGGGTAATTAAAATTGAAATGCATTTTCTACCCGATGTTTTTGTCCGATGTGATGCATGCAAGGGAACACGCTACAACCGGGAAACACTAGAAATCCGGTTTCGTGGAAAGTCAATTGCCGACATTTTAGATATGACTGTTGATGAAGCAGAAAGTTTTTTTAAAGCAATCCCGAGCATTCGAGATAAAATGTACATGCTAAAAAAAGTTGGACTTGGATATATTCACCTTGGACAACAAGCCACAACACTTTCAGGAGGCGAAGCGCAAAGGGTTAAACTTTCAAAAGAGCTGTCAAAACGTGCAACCGGAAAAACTTTCTACATTTTAGATGAACCTACTACTGGCTTACACTTTGCTGATGTTCGAAAGCTCCTAGAAGTTCTTCATTCGCTTGTCGAAACCGGGAATACTGTTTTAGTTATAGAACATAATATAGAAGTGATAAAAACCGCAGACTGGATTATTGACCTGGGACCAGAAGGTGGCTCACATGGAGGGAATATTGTTGCGGAAGGCCCTCCTGAAAAAATTGCCCAGGCGAAAAAAAGCTACACAGGACAATACTTGAAGCAGTACTTGAAGGTGCAAAGAAAAAATATTGGTTGAGAGGCGCGAATACTGCTTGCAAGACAGAAAAAACCTACCCCCTTAAGAAGGCCACAATATATTTTTTTCCAAACTAGTATATATAGAAATGTATAGCTCCCAAGAAATTACTTTTCCTAGCTAACGAAGGGTTTTACATTACGATCCATGAAGAATTGCCAGGAAAATTTATATAATAATGTTTCTGAACCCCAATGCTATGGACTTTAATCTAGATATAACGCCAAAGTATCTTAATCTCCGCAGCAAAGGAAGATTTGGGGAGTTCGTTGGGGTAAAAGCTATAGAGGTAAAAAAGGGGCAAGTTTTGTGTCGCTTAAACATTTATCCAAAGCTATTTGCAAGCAATGGCTTTCTTCACGCAGCAAGCATTATATCGTTGGCTGACACAACTTGTGGCTACGGTACCATTGCACATCTTCCAAAAAACGCGAGTAATTTTACGACTATTGAATTAAAGAGTAATTTTTTAGGAACAGCAAAGGAAGGTTCTCTCAGGTGTGAGGCTTCACCACGCCACGCGGGTAAGATGACACAAGTTTGGGATGCTGCCGTTGTTGATGAAAAAAATAATAGAGAAATAGCTCTATTTCGTTGTACGCAAATGATTATCTGGCCACATTTTACTTCATAGGGATGCACCGATGAAAAAAATATCTATATATATTATACTTTCAAACTTAATTGTAATGCTATTTGGAATAGAAGATGCTTTTCCACAACCTAAACTCGAAGTCACAATTCTAAATAAGGGAACTGGAAGTGAAGCTGTAAAGCATTCCCAAGTAACAGTTCATTACACCGGTTGGCTAGAAAATGGTGAAAAATTCGATTCAAGTATTGATCGGGGTAAACCTTTTATTTTTGTAATAGGAAGCAGGGAGGTTATTTCTGGCTGGGATATGGGTGTAAATGGAATGAAGGTGGGGGGCAAACGAATTCTAACTATTCCACCCGAACTTGCTTATGGAAAATCGGGGGCAGGAAATACAATTCCACCTAACACCACACTAAAATTTGAAATCTCTCTACTTGATGTCAGGCCACCTCCATATAAGAACATTGGTAACTCTGAGTTACAACACCTAATGAAGAAAGGAATTAAAGTCTTTGATATTCGAAGGCAGGATGAATGGGAAACAACTGGTGTAATTGATAAAAGCATTAAGCTAACCGCCTTTAGCAAAAATGGAGCACTGATGCCAAACTTTTTCAAAAAACTAGTCAACAAGGTGGATCGTAATCAAGAAATGATCTTGATTTGCCGGACTGGGAATCGCACTTCAATTATTGCAAATTATCTTTCAAGAAAAATGGGATACTCGAAGGTATACAATGTTAAGAACGGCATCAAAATGTGGATTGACAAAAAGCTCCCTATTCTAAAATAACCCACTACAATAAGATTGTCGCCGCAAAACCTAAAAATGCGAAGAAACCTACCACGTCTGTAACAGTAGTCACAAATACACTCGAGGCGATCGCCGGATCATGTTTAAAAAAATTAAGAACAATCGGTATTGCAGAACCTGCTAGCCCCGCTACCACCATATTCACAATCATTGCTGCGGCAACAACTGTCCCAAGAATTAAGTTATCGAACCAACACCACGCTATTACCCCTGAAATTAAAGCAAAAAGAATACCATTAAAGCTACCAACAAGAAGCTCTTTACCAATCAATCTAATCGCATTTGTCTGGTTCAGCTCTTTTGTTGCTAATGCCCGGACAGTTACGGTAAGGGTCTGAGTTCCGGCATTACCTCCCATTGAGGCAATAATCGGCATTAATACTGCCAAAGCAACCATCTGTTCAATACTAGCATCAAACATATGAATCACCAGTGATGCAGCGATTGCCGTAATCAAGTTGACAACTAACCAGCTAAAACGTGCCCGCACAGTGCCAATAGCAGCAACATAAAGATCATCCGCGATGATACCACCCATCCGCATTATGTCTTCTTCATGCTCTTCTTGAATAACATCAACCACATCATCGATAGTTATCGCCCCAACCAAACGGCCACCCTCATCAACAACAGGCGCAGAAACCAAATCGCGCTGTCGAAACATGAATGCAACATCCTCCTGGTCTAATAAAACCGGGATTACCGTCATATTTGTTTCCATCAGTTCCGTAACAAGAACATTTCTTTGTACCCTTAACAAATTTGAGAGTGGGATTGCTCCCACCACTCGATTTCCTGGGTCAACCACGAAAATGTCATAAAAAACCTTTGGTAATAGACCATCACCATCATCGGCCGCTCTCCGCATGAAATCGATACAATGGCCAACGTTCCAAAACTCTGGTGCGGTAACAACTTCCCGTTGCATCAAACGACCTGCAGTATCAGGGGGAAACGAAAGACTCTGTCTTAGTAAAATTCTGTCCTCTGCCGGAATTGACTCCAAAATTTCGAACTGTTGTTGTTCATCCAATTCTTCAAGAAAATCGACAGCGTCATCCGAATCCAGATCACTAACAACACCAGCGATATCATCAACCGCTAGAACGCTAATAATTTCATCTCTGACGTTATCATCAAGTTCTACCAACATTTCAGGACTTACATCCTTCCCAAGTGCCTTAATCAAGGTTGTTCGTTCTTCACTTGATAAACGTTCCAACAGGTCTGCAAGGTCCGCATAATGCAGTTTTAGTGCCAAGTTTCGGATGAATTTCTGATTGCCCTGCAAAAGCGAATTGAGAATCTCGCCTTCAATTTTTTGGCTAATATCCATAGAAACTTCATCAACCGAATTAGTTTTGGCTTTCGAAAAATTTTTTTTATCCAATACTGAATTCAAGTCGACATGTTCCTAACATTCCTGGAAAATCGTTAATAGCAGTTTCTAAAGAAACGTCATCAGAAAAAGAAGCAACATGTGAATGGTGCGGACGAGAAGACTCGAACTTCCACCCCGATACCGGGACAGCGACCTCAACGCTGCGCGTCTACCAATTCCGCCACGTCCGCTAAAAACACTTGCAGTCAACTTTGTTGTATCATTTGATGTAGGGGGAATAGCAAATCGATCCATAAGGTTCAAGAAGATCATGAAAAATTTAGAATTTAATAAAACAAACTCTAGGCTAATTAATGGAATTCAGTGGCTAATTAATGACACCCCTATAGCTTATGAAAACGCTATACAGCTAATGGAAGATAGAGTAGCAGATATTAAGAATAATAAAGCGCCTGAATTGATCTGGCTACTCGAACACCCACCTTTGTACACGGCAGGAACCAGTGCAAAGCGTTCAGATTTATTAGATCCAACTCGCTTTCCGGTGATTAAGACCGGGCGCGGGGGGCAATACACTTATCATGGACCAGGACAACGGGTGGTTTATGTAATGCTGGACCTTAAACGACGAAATCCTGACCTTAAGGCCTTTATACATGGTCTTGAAGAGTGGACCATACAGACCTTACGTAAATTTAATATAATCGGCGAACGAAAACATGATAGAGTAGGAATCTGGGTCCAAACCCACCATCCTTCTATTAGTGTATCCAAGATAGCGTCTATTGGGATCCGGCTACGCCATTGGATTACATATCACGGCCTTGCCATAAATGTAGATCCAAATCTTGAACATTTTTCGGGAATCGTGCCTTGTGGCATTCGAGAGTCAGGAGTTACATCACTATGGGATATGGGTATTACTGCCAGCATTCCAGAGGTTGATACAGCACTTTTTGACACGTTTGAAAACACTCTTAACAAATATTGTTACAGCACCGATTCTGGCTACATTGGGAACGACAACTATCTAAAAAACATATATTAAAACAATCAATAGTCATTAATATATGCGTTATCATTTTGTGGACAACTGAACAAAACCGGATTCCGGTTTCTCTTCAACTGTTTCAGTAGTTACTTCAGTAACAACTGCTCCAGTTGGTCCCTCCCAAAGGAGTTTAATTAATTTTCCAACAGCCACACCCGGTCCCGAGATCAATAGCTCCACTCGCCCATCAAGAAGGTTGCGGACCCAACCATTCAAATTCAATTTGGCAGCCTCTTTCACAGTCCAGCCTCTATACCAAACACCCTGCACTTTTCCAGAAACGAACACGTGTAATGTCAATATTTTTCCCATTGGCTATTTTTAGAGGCTATTTTTTTATATTTATAAATACATTTTTAGGGGTAGTTTTTAGAAGGTAATTTTCGACTTGGCCTTGCTTAGCAAAACCCTGCCGTCAGTTTATAAAGAATTCAGAACTCTCTAGGCTAACAAAATTACAATACTGTAACTATCTAAAAGTTAAGATGATCTGATCGACTGATAAGCTTTGCCCCGGCTTTACCGCTATATTTTCAACAATAAGATCGCGTTCTGCAGTGAGTATATTTTCCATTTTCATCGCCTCAATAATGCATAATTTGTCCCCTGCTTTGACAAAAACGCCTGGATCAACACAGACCTCTGTTAAAAGACCCGGCATTGGCGAATGTAAGTGTTTTGATGTATCCTGTGGGGATTTAGCTATCATCCAACCGTTAAGAAACGCTTGTCTTGGAGTCAAAACTAATATTTCATAATCCCCGCCGGCATAGAGGACTTTGTACCCGATACCTATTCGCTCTATGTGCATATAAACAGTTACGTCATCAACTACAGCATGAAAAAGTGAATCACCAATTTTCCAATTAGTTTCGAAATCCTTTTTTGTCACACCTGATGAAGCTTTAAACCCAAACTCCAACATTTCTATACCTATGGGATGTTGCTTCTTATCTAAAATAACCATCCATTCGGAACCATTTTCAGGCTTTGCACATGCAATTTGACCAGATATCTCTGAGTTGCGCACACAGTATTTTTGATGCACAAAAGCGGAGACCATACCAATGTTTTGAATGGCGCGCTTAGAAGGTTTAAGTGGTTTAATGCCATCTGGGTACTCCTCCTCAAAAAAATTGGTTGAGACTTGATTTTTGCGAAATCGAGGGTGACGAACTAGCCTGCTTAAAAAAAGTCGGTTTGTCTCAACCCCCCCTATAATAAAATTATCCAAGGCATCACACATCGTATCAATTGCGCTGTCCCGATTGCCACCATGAGTTATTAGTTTACCAATCATAGAATCATAAAAAATAGAAATTTCGGCGCCTTCAGAAACACCTGCATCAAAGCGGATATTTTTTTTTTCTTAACTGGGGTGGGCGGTAGCTAATCAAACGCCCAGTTGAAGGCAAAAAGTTTCGTTTTGGGTCCTCAGCACAAATACGGACCTCAATAGCATGGCCCTTTATTTGAACGTCTCGCTGTTTTAACATAAGGGACTCGCCCGCTGCTACACGTATCATCATTTCTACAATATCTGTCCCTGTAACAAGTTCAGTTACAGGGTGCTCGACTTGAATTCTTGTGTTCATTTCTAGGAAAAAAAAATTACGACTGCTATCCACAACAAATTCAACGGTTCCCGCTCCTCGATAGCCTACGACCTTTGATAGCTTAACTGCGGTTTCCCCCATCAAACGGCGTGTCTTCTCATCCAAAAAAGAAGAGGGGGCTTCCTCTAGAATTTTTTGATGGCGTCGCTGGATAGAGCATTCTCGATCACCCAAATAGATTATGTTTCCGACACTATCGGCAATAATTTGTATTTCAATATGCCTCGGGTTCTCTATGAATTTTTCAATGAATATCCGGCCGTCGCCGAAATTCGATTCAGCCTCGCTCCTGGCTCTTTCGAATCCATCTTTAATCGCATCAGAGTTTTTAGCAACTCTCATTCCTCTACCACCACCTCCCGCAGCTGCCTTTAATATAACGGGGTAGCCAATACATTCTGCTATAGCTTCAACTTCTTCCCTATTTTTTATAGCCTCTGAATAGCCTGGAATTGTTTTTATACCTGCTTCCTTTGCTATTTTTTTCGCTTTGATTTTATCCCCCATTTCTCTGATTGCCCTTGCATCAGGTCCAATAAACACGATACCGCTCTCATTTAATTCTTCACAAAAACTTCCATTCTCGGAAAGAAAGCCATAGCCTGGGTGAACTGCTTCTGCTCTTGTTTCTTTGCAAGCGGCAATAATTGCATCTCGTGCTAAATAGCTTTCAGATGCTAACGAGGGGCCAAGATAAACGGACTCGTCAGCCTTTTGCACATGCAATGCCTGGCTGTCAATTTCTGAAAAAACTGCAACTGTCTTAATCCCCATCCTTTTTGCGGTATTGATTATTCGGCAAGCAATCTCGCCACGGTTAGCAAT
>PBKU01000050.1 GCA_002722175.1 Magnetovibrio sp. | reverse complement strand
AGCCATTGCAACGCCTGAGTGAACGGGTCCCACTATGAAGTCAACTTTTTCAGATGCTACTAATTTAGTTGTATTTTCTGTTGCTTTTGGTGGCTTTGCCTCACTGTCGATTTTAACAATTTCAATCTCGCGACCGCCAAGTTTTCCACCAACCTCGTTAAAGGCTAATTCCATGGCATTAGTTATGGCTTCGCCTAGCCGCGCATAGGTGCCAGAATACGGCAATAACGTGCCAATTTTTAGTTTTGCCTGCGCTCCGATAGAAAATTTTAGCGGGAATATGGATGACGTAGCTGCTAATCCAATACCAAGCGTTTTCAGAACTGACCGTCGTGAAAGTTTACGAATTGATTTTGACATTGTTATTTTTCCTCCATACTTTGTCATATAACCAACAAATCAACATATCGCAAATAATATATTAAACATGACAATTTCCCATGTCATAAAATGTGGGTCATATGACTAACTGATAGATGACCGTAAACAATTAATTTTGAAAATATTTGAGAGATAAATACGAGTGTCACAATACACAAACAAAGCACCAAGGGGAAACTCTAGGCTATTCTCGCATAAGTTCTTGCCCAAAGATGACACTTGGCGCTGGCCGATGCGGTGAACTTGTGGGATTGGGAATAGTCTGAGACGCATCTCCCTCTGTATTTGTTTCTGGCTCTTCCAATTCCCAGGGGACCGGTGGAGGCTTTGTTGGAGAGATTTTTGGGGTCAAGGCTTTAGCGCGTCGAAGATTTTTTTCTGTAATATTGGCCATGCGACTGGCCCCCCGAGAATTGTAAATTTCAAAAGCCATTGAAAATGCGGTTGCAGCTTCTTCAAAGTTTGATTTATCGCGAGTCAGCTTTCCAAGCAAAAAGCGTGCAGAGCCTAGGTTGTTTTGAGTAGAAGCCCAAAGCAGCGGGACTGAATCTTTATCGATCACCTTAAGGACAGCTAGAGACGCCTCTACCGCCTTGGTGAGGGTTTCAGGGCTTTTTAGCTGTTGACCTATAATCTGCGTCACTTGGGCAATATGGCCCATAATTTCGGCCCACCTTTTAGGATCGTTATGTCGATCGTAAACCTGAAGTGCTGATTGAAATGCGGATAATGCCTGATTCAACTTCTCAGCATCACCACTTTCAAAATCCAGACGAAGAAGAGCAAGACCAAGACGGTGTTGCGCAACGCCAAGCTGCGGTAAGAGTGCATCAGCCGGCATCGCTGGAATAGCTTCAAGAAGGGCTTCTGCTGAACACCTTAAACTTAAGGTGTCATTCGTTCTTTCCGCATAACTTTGCATCATTATTGCTGAATCTCGGCGAAGAAGAGCCCATGTGGTTGACCTAAGTTCTTCCGAAATAAGGCTAGCAGCTAAGTCAAGTGTTTTAACCGCCCGTTGGTAATCTGCAGCAAGGGTTGTATTCCTAGCCCAAATGGAATAGCACCGACCTACTGTTGCCAGGATATCAGCTTTATCCTCACTAGTGAAAAGTTTGTTAATGCTAGGAATAGCTCCTGACACAATATCTAGAGCCAAGGGCAGATCTCGGTTAATCGTTTTGCGTTTTAATTTATCTTTGGGCTGATTAGCAGCTAACACTGTAGCGTGAAGCAGATCGCCAGTATTCCCTTCTAAATCAATAGAAATTGGAAAAACTGTAACACCATCCCCCAAGGCTGGCTGATCAGCGCCTGGAGATACAGCAGAAAAAAACCTCAGATGAGCGAGCCCTTCGATAGCTCCGGTAGTACCCCAAACAAAAACGTCCGCATTGACCTCTCTTAGCCAGGCCCGAACTCGATGTTCCATATTTGATAATTTTTCTAAAATATCAGGACTGTCTGCTAGTCGCATAACCTTTTCAACTTTTTTTATTCTAACTCCGCGTCTAGAGTTCAGTTCTCGGGCAATCTTGTTAAGTGCAGAATCATTTGCGTCATAATCAAGGCGGGCAAGACGCACTTCAATAGGACGAGTCCCTTTATCCTGTACACTCCCAAAAACTCGTTTGAAAAAACTGGTTTTAAGGGGGTTATGCACTGGTAGTATGGTTTCCGGAACTTCATCGACCGGAGCTGTTGCTAGACGACTTGGATGACGAATGCTCGATCCGTCTGCAATATTCTCTAGGTTTTTTCCTTTTGGAAGAGCTTGTTTGCTTGGGTCATTGTTAGAACGCAAAAGCGCTTTTGCCTCTCGTTTTCCAAGAGCTTGCACGTCAACATCACCTGCAGCGCGAAGAGAAAAGCTATTTTTTTCACCATTCAAAAATTCTTTAACCGATAACAAGCTACCCGGGCCAGAGAGACTAATTGAAGTTTCATTGTCCCCATCAGTAGTAAAGAGTTCAACATTGCCGGAAATTACTTGATACGAATGCTTTGGAACTCCACCTTCAACTAGAAAGACCTCGCCATCTTTAAATGTTTTTCTTGTCAAACTCACTGACTCCTCACTTTTTGCTTCTTTATTGTAAAAACGCTATTTTTTGATATCTCACTGGACATCATGCACCACGAGAAGTAAAAAGTGCATTAATAGAAAAAAATATTTAGTAGCCCAAGGTGGATTTAAACACTCTGCCAACAACCACAAAAAAGGGTCACATGTCTTCAATTATGTCTTTTTTTTCAGTCACCGCATTGATCTTTCTCATATTGCTCAAAAGTGTCCCGGGGCATGCTGCTAGCATTCATACAACCTATGATATCAGAACGCTAATGGCGAAACCTCACCCATTTTATTCCAATAACCACTCTCCAACGAAAATTCAGAAGATTTCGAACATAAAAAAATCAAAGCCGCTGAATCCAAAAATTTTTCAACGGATAAAAAAACAAGATTCTGGCACCACGATAAACGTGTTAAAGAAGAAACCCTCTATTACGACCCCCAACTATTCCCGTCAGGAATTCCCTGAAAAAGATACCTTTTTTGGTAATATTATCACTCAAATTAGTACGGGTATCTTAAACCATGATGAAGGCCCATTTAGTCGAAATAAAGAATCCGGTGCTGACCTCCATCTTGAGATGCGCTTCTTTTCACCTGAATTTCTGGAAGCAATCTGGTCGCCGTCACCTCACATTGGCGCAAATATTAATTCAAGCGGTAATACAAGTCAGTTTTTTACAGGAATTAGCTATGAATGGGACTTCTGGTCACGCAAGGCATTTGCCGGTTTCAGTCTAGGAGCTGCTGTGCACACTGGGAATACAGAGGAAGACGACCCTGATAGAAAAGATTTGGGCTGCCGACTGTTGTTTCGAGAATCAATAAATGTTGGATATCATATCAATTCGAACCACGATATCAGCCTTTTGCTAGATCACATTTCCAATGCAAAAATATGCAGTACAAATGAAGGGCTAGAAAATTTTGGAGTAAGGTATAGCTATCGATTCTAATCTTTTAAAAGGCATCAATTAGTACGACTGCAATGACCGATGCAACATTTAATCCGATAAATCCCTAACAGTGAGTTTTTCTAGAACTTTAAAAAAGATATAGAACAATCTGCCTAAATGATGATTTTTCCGTTCGCCCATTCTAAAACACAACATTTCTATTTGATTTTTCTCGTTTTTTTCTTTTCCTATTTCGTTATTTCGTGTGCCCAAAAAGACCCGTTGATCGCTTCGGATCAAGCAACACATATCCAAAAAGCTAACGCTATTGTTTCTGCTGCCCATCCCATTGCAGCAAAAGCTGGCAGCTCAATCCTATCTCAAGGGGGGGCATCTATTGACGCCGCAATTGCAACTCAAATGGTGCTAAATCTAGTTGAACCCCAGTCCTCTGGAATTGGAGGTGGTGGTTTCTTAGTTCATTATAGTTCTTCAAGAAAAAAAATTGAGACTTTTGATGGGCGCGAAACAGCCCCATCCTCAGCAACTCCAAATATGTTTTTGACTCAAACTGGATCGCCAAAAAACTTTTTTCAAGCAGCTGTCAGTGGAACTTCTGTTGGGGTCCCCGGTCTACTACGAATGCTCGAGATCGCTCACAAAAAGCATGGAAAACTACCATGGAAAAAACTTTTTGCACCAGCAATAGACATTGCTCGAAATGGGTTTAGAGTGTCAGAACGTTTATCACAGTCTGTAAACAAGGACAGGTACCTGGAATTAATTCCAAAGACATCGTCATACTTTCGCCCTAACAAACAACCAGTCCAAGTTGGCGAAATACTGAAAAATGAAGAATTTGCGCTAGTTCTTGAAGAAATCGCGAGTGGTGGCGCTGACGCTTTTTACTCTGGTAAAACTGCAGCAGCTATTTCTGCAGCTACAAAAAACGCGCCGACTACAAAAGGAGAAATAACACTAAAAGATTTATCTAGCTATAAAGCAAAAAAGCGTAAGCCAATATGCATTTCATACCGCATTTGGTTAATTTGTGGGATGGGGCCACCTAGCTCTGGAGGGATTGCCGTGGCACAAATTCTTGGCATTCTTGAAAATTTTGATCTTGCAGGCTTAAAGCCATTTTCGGCCAAGGCAGTCCACTTGATTGCTGAGGCAAGTCGGCTAGCATTCGCTGATCGGTCTGCTTACTTGGCTGACCCAGATTTTGTAAAGGTACCGATAGATAGATTAATAGACCTATCTTACCTCGACAATCGTGCAAAAAAACTACTGCCAAACAACGTTATGCAAACCACACCGCCAGGAAACTTTAGTATAATCGATACATCTGAATTTTCCCCTGACGAAACCAAGGAAGGTTCATCAACAACACATATTTCTATCGCAGACCGCCAAGGCAATATTGTTTCAATGACGAGTAGCATAGAGAGTCGTTTTGGCTCCCGCCTTTCGGCACGCGGCTTTCTACTCAATAATCAATTAACTGATTTTTCATTTTTTGCCACGCGAGATGGAAAACCAGTTGCTAATAGCGTTCAAGCGAAAAAGCGCCCAAGGAGCTCGATGAGTCCAACTCTGGTTTTTGGACCAGACGGTCAATTTTTGCTTTCTATCGGTTCCCCGGGCGGGTCAAGAATCATTAGCTACGTTGTGAAAACTTTAATAGCTATTTTGGATTGGCGGATGACTCTGGGAGATGCCATTAATGCTCCAAATTTTGCAAATGTTAATGGTATAACTGATATTGAAAAAAGCTCAACGCTCGAGAAACTGGTACCTGCTCTCAAATTACTTGGCCATAAGGTAAAAACTAGACCCCTTGTGAGTGGACTTCATGGAATTATGCAAACAAACGCTGGCCTTATCGGCGCTGCTGATAAAAGGCGAGAAGGGATTGCTGTTTCCCAATAAGACCGTACATGCAGACATGCACCGCACACCCAAATAGCGAAAATCCAGACTTTGTTTTTTTTAAGAATCTTTTTTTCTGGCTTTGCTAGCTATAATCGGTGTCAATAACAAGAAAAATGCCCCAATGAGCGAGAAAATTGTCAGTGGTTCGAAGGCGACATCCAGTTTAAATGCCCCCCCTTCACTTAACATCACGCCTAAACTGCCACCTAGACTTGCGTAGACTATTGTACCAGGAATAATCCCAATGCAAGTACATATAGCATATACTGGGAGACTAATTCCTAATAAAGCTGGGATCGCGTTGACTACCCAAAAAGGGAAAAGTGGGACAAGCCGGAGAAACAAAAGATATGAAACCGCGTGTTCCTTAAATCTAAGCTCAATATACTGAAATGTTGATCCGACACGATCTTTTAACCATTCAGATAATAGGAAACGAGTGATTAAGAAAAAAAGAATCGCTCCGATGCTAGCGCCAATTAAGACGTATATAACTCCCTTTATTGTTCCAAATACTGCCCCACCAAGTACAGTTAACCAAACGGCACCTGGAATAGCAAAAACTACCAGAAAAATATATAAAACAATAAACAAAATAGGCGAAACTAATCGAAATTCAGTCGAAAGAGCAACGAGATCTTTGTACCAATATTTCAGCGTTTCAAAAGAAAATATTTGTTCGAATTCAATAGCGTATAGATAAACAATCAATCCTGAAAAAATGACAAAAAAGAATAATCTAAAATATTTTTTATACATATTTAATCTTTACGTACGCTCATTTTTATAATGTGATCTAAGGATTGTCCTAAAATAAAATTCTTTTTATCACATCAATTAAATTTCACTAGAGAATGTTCTGTTACTTATAATCACGTCTTTAAAAATACATTCTTGGTCTGTTAAGCTCTTTCTATGCGCTAGATTATCAATTTTCTTCCTCAGTTTCCCTAACTGAGAGAAACCGTATCGTTGACTTGATTGAAATGACGTTTTATACACCACTCAATTGTACAGGAGCAAATCCATGAAACGTACTTTTCAACCAAGTAAAATTGTTCGAAAGCGGCGACATGGTTTTCGAAAACGCATGGCTACAGTGGGCGGAAGAAGAATTATATCTGCTCGACGAGCTAAAGGCCGGAAAAGACTATCAGCATAATACTCTAATTCGTCATTTCAAAGATTGGTTTGAATGCCTGTGTGAAACATATTTTAGCTACTCCAAAATTAGTGCGTCTTAAACAGCGGAAAGAGTTTCTAGACATTGCCGCATCGGGTAAGAAGTGGGTAACGCCAGGTCTTATACTCCAAGCAAAGAAACGTATAGATAAAAAAATTGGAATTGGTTTTACTGTGAGCCGAAAAGTAGGGAATGCTGTAGCCCGCAATAGGGCAAAACGCAGGTTAAGGGTGCTAGCGAGCGAAGCGCTTAAAAATGATACGCTTGCAGGGTATAGTTTTGTAGTTATTGGTCGCGCAGAAACTAACAAAAGACCTTATTCTGTTCTTAGGCAAGATTTCGTACAAGCACTTGCAAAGGTCGACATGATAAGTAAAAGGAAGAGCCCTGACCCCATAGAAAGACTAAAACAATGAAAATTTTTGCAACTCGCCTACTTATAGTCTGCATAAAATCCTACCGCTATTTTTTTTCACCGCTCACCTTACCTTCTTGTCGTTTTTATCCGTCATGCTCTGAATACGCCATCCAAGCCTTAGCTAAGCATGGTGCGACTAGAGGTATCTATTTGACTGGCGCCCGTATTCTTCGCTGTAATCCTTTGGGGAAAAGCGGATTTGATCCGGTTCCACACAAATATCGACCACTAAAGCTCATAGAGAAATTAAAACTTTTTGTTGCAACTTTGAAAAGTCAGGTCCTGCGAAATGGGTGAGAACAAGAACTGGATATTAGCGATTGTTTTGTCAGTATTAATATTCGTAGGATTTGAATATTATTGGAGTCTGACTCGGCCTCCCGTTCCAGTTCAACCGAATACTGAAGCCCAACTGAACACCAACAATATTGCTAAAGGCCAAGTCCAAACTCAGACACCAGAATTGACTAAACCGTCAGTCCCTACAATATCGGAACCCAGAGCACAAAAGCTTAGCTCACTTGAAAACAATGAGGCAAAACGCATCAACGTATTGCAAGCCTCTCCAAGGGTTATAATAAAAACTTCGAGACTGAACGGTTCGGTTTCTCTTCAAGGAGGATTAATCGATGACTTATCCCTAGTCAACTACAATAATACTCTCGATGAAGACAGCGGCAATATAATTCTTTTTTCACCTAATGATTCTACTAATGCTTATTTTGCAACTTACGGATGGAGTGGGAACTCAAATCAAAAATTGCCAGATTCAAAATCACTCTGGTCCACTGATGGTACTATATTATCCGAAGCTTCTCCATTAACACTTAGGTGGGACAATGGGGCTGGGTTAGTTTTTGTTCGAACTTACCAGATCGACAGCAATTATATGTTCACCATCACACAATCTGTAGAAAACAATACAGAATCCAATGTAACACTATATCCATATGGTCTTATTAAAAGATATGGCACCCCAGAAACAACAGGGTTCTACATTCTACATGAGGGGCCACTTGGTGTCTTTAATGAACAACTTTTAGAAGTTGACTATGACGATATTCAGGAAAAACGTGAAATCAAAGAAAAAACTACTGGCGGATGGATAGGTATTACTGACAAATACTGGCTCGCTGCATTGATTCCAAACCAAAAAAACGCCGTGAACACACGATTTGTTTTTGGTAAAAAGGGCACCCTGGATACCTATCAAACCGATTACTTAGCAGGACCTATCGTAATTCCCGCCCGTGGAGCAAAAAGTAGCACTAGCCGACTGTTCGCTGGGGCAAAAGAAGTACGATTATTAGATAAATACGAAAAAGATTTAGATATTTCACGCTTTGATTTATCAATCGATTTTGGTTGGTTCTACTTTTTAACAAAACCAATTTTCCTAGCATTGCTTTGGCTTCAAGATCGTGTAGGAAATTTAGGTGTTTCTATTTTACTACTTACTATTGGGATAAAATTAGCCTTCTTCCCATTAGCTAACAAATCGTATGAATCTATGAGTAAAATGAAGAAACTTCAGCCAGAAATGTTAAAGCTGCGTGAACGCTTTGGAGACGATAAAGTTAAGTTAAATCAAGAAATGATGGCTTTGTACAAGCGTGAGAAAGCAAACCCTGCAGCCGGTTGCTTGCCAATTCTTGTTCAGATTCCCGTGTTTTTTGCTCTTTACAAAGTTTTATTTGTTACTATAGAGATGCGACATGCACCATTTTTTGGCTGGATAAGAGACTTATCTGCTCCTGACCCAACCACAATATTTAACCTGTTTGGGTTACTGCCATGGACCCCTCCCGATTTTCTAATGCTTGGCGTATGGCCCCTAATAATGGGATTAACAATGTGGCTGCAGCAAAAGTTAAATCCTCAACCAATGGATCCCACTCAAGCAAAGATCATGATGTTTTTACCCATCATGTTTACTTTCTTGCTAGCCCAATTCCCTGCAGGACTAGTAGTTTACTGGGCATGGAACAATGTACTTTCTATAGCGCAACAATGGGTTATTATGCGACGTATGGGTATTACCAGTGAACAAGCGCTCAAATAGGCTTTGATATAAATGAATGACAAAGTCCAAAATCTTTAGCAAAACAGAAATTCGGGAAGGACGGTTGCTTTTTTCACAATCATGTACGTTTCTTCTTAGTGCTACCGAACAAAATCAAATTCCTAACTCTAAACTCCCGGAAGTAGCGTTTGCTGGGCGTTCTAACGTGGGAAAATCTAGCCTAATCAATGCTTTAACAAACCAAAATGGGCTTGCACGCACTTCAAAGACGCCGGGGCGCACTCAACAAATTAATTTTTTTTTACTAGGTCAACGACTTGTTCTTACCGACCTTCCTGGATATGGTTACGCAAATGCTCCGAGAAACATTGTTGCTAATTGGACTCACCTATGCAAGCTCTATCTCCGTGGTCGAGCTCAACTGCGTCGATGCCTTTTGTTGATTGATTCTCGGCATGGCTTAAAGCCTAACGACATGGAAGCTATGGAACTTCTAGACAAGGCTGCCCAACCGTACCAAATTATCCTGACAAAATGTGATAAAATTAATCTAAATAGCGTACGTCTTCTCAAAAATGAAATTGCAGCAACGTTCTCAAAACATACCGCGGCACATCCTCAGGTTGCTGTATCTAGCTCAACCAAGGGGAGTGGTATAGACGAGTTAAGAGCCTCCATAGCAGCACTAGCATATCCTAGAACTGGAAAACCTTGATTTCCAGAAAAGAACGAGTATTTAGTGACCGAGGAAAACCTTTCCAATTAATTCCTTAAAGCTAATACATTCTGTTTTAAATGAGAGTTTTTTATTATCGTGATGCCAGAATAAAATATGATTTAAACTATTTGATCCATGTTAATAACGGTCTAAATTAGAGAGCTACTAACATTAAGCGTAGAAGAGGACCTCTTGTGCAAATAAGCGTTTTTGATCTTTTCAAAATTGGTATTGGCCCTTCCAGTTCACACACAGTGGGGCCTATGGTGGCAGCTGGACGATTCCTAAATAGTATCAAAGAACTTAATCTATTATCCAAAGTTTCCCGTGTACGTGTTTCTGTTCATGGGTCCCTCGCATTTACTGGAAAGGGGCATAACACTGATATTGCAGTGATACTAGGCTTATCAGGAGAAAAACCCGACACTATCGACCCTAGCTGTGTACCAAAAATTGTAGAAGGCGTCCGAGCTAAAAAGCGCCTAAACCTTAACAATGAACACTTAATAGTTTTTTCTGAAGATACTGATCTAATATTTGATTTTGAACATATCCTCCCTGGCCATTCTAATGGCATGCTGTTTGAAGCTATAAACGCTGCAAACGAAAAACTTTGTGACCAAATCTACTATTCTACAGGTGGCGGTTTCGTCGCTACCCCACATGAAATGTTAGTTGGGGGCGAGCACGCTGAGGGTACCTTTCAAAAACTTCCCTACTATTTTAGAAACGCCGATGAAATGTTGGTGCTTGGAAATAATGCAAATAAAACAATCTCAGAGATGGTTTACGCCAATGAATTGTCCAGGCGACCTAAAACCGATATCGACGATCGCTTAAACTATATTTGGTTAACAATGAAAGCCTGTATAAAAAACGGTATGAAAAATAAGGGGATGCTTCCAGGAAAGTTAAAAGTGCGGAGGCGCGCTGCCGAAATTTACTCAGAACTAATCAACCAGGAAAGGAAGAACCTAAAGATGCCACACGACTGCATGGACTGGCTCAGTCTTTATGCGATTGCTGTTAATGAAGAGAACGCAGCCGGTGGAACTATCGTAACCGCACCTACAAATGGTGCTGCAGGTGTAATCCCGGCAGTAATCCAGTATTACGAAAATTTCTGCCCAGGAGCTGATGAAACTGGCATTAGAGACTTTCTTCTGTCTGCAAGCGCTATCGGGGGCTTAATAAAGCTTAATGCATCAATATCGGGCGCTGAAGCAGGGTGCCAGGGAGAGATTGGATCTGCATCTGCTATGGCAGCAGCAGGGCTCGCAGCCGTCCTTGGAGGCACTAATGAGCAAATTGAAAATGCTGCTGAAATAGCTTTAGAGCACCACCTTGGAATGACTTGTGACCCAGTCGGGGGCTTGGTTCAAATACCATGTATTGAGCGGAATGCTATGGGTTCTGTTAAAGCTGTAAATGCTGCTTCACTTGCGATAAAAGGGGATGGCAAGCATTATGTTTCTCTTGATACAGCTGTAGAAACAATGCGGCAGACAGGGTTAGACATGCAGTCGAAATACAAGGAAACTAGTCTTGGCGGTTTAGCCGTAAATGTAGTTGCTTGCTAATCCAACGTTTTCTTATGCAGACCGTTGCACGGGAAACAGCCTTTGGTTAAGGTGTGCCCTGTTTGACAACTAAAAATACACCAACCGTGGTTATAATAATTCCGACGATAGCTGTAAATCCTAAACTCTCATTAAACAAAACGTACGCTTCAACTGCCACCAAAGGCGGTACTAAATAAAAAAGGCTAACCAACCTAATTACCCTACCGATACGTATCAAGAATAACAGCAAAGTAGCTGCCCCGATAGACAAAACTAAAACCAACCATCCCAAAGCAAAAAGAAATTCGTTAGTCCATTCAATATTCCTGCTTTCAAATACACAGGCTAAAAGCCAAAGTAAGGTTGCAGCAGCACTGAATTGTATAACTGAACTTGTGCACAAATCATCTTCAACAGAAAAGCGCTTCTGATATAAAGTCCCAAATGTCATGCCTAAAGCACCAACAATACAAGCCACTATGCCATTAATATTTGCTTCTAGTGGTAACAATTTATCAAACAAAACTAGCCCTATACCTAGGAACCCTAGAATCAATCCCAGCCAATGCCTTGAATTTATGCCCTCGCCGAGAATGGGGCCTGAAAATATTGCCGTTAAAATAGGATGCACACTAACTATCAACGCTGTGACCCCAGTTGAAACACCGAGAAAGAGAGCGCAAAACACACCCCCAAGATGGAAACCATGGATCAAAATACCAACAATTGCTGCATGAACCAAAGCCATTTTTTTTCCCGGCCAACGGGCTGGTATAACCAGAGAAATCAATAAAAAAAAAAACAGCAACAATTGCAAAACGAAGAGACAAAAAAGTTAGTGGTTCTGCATATGGCAAACCAAATTTTGCCCCTAAAAAACCAGTGCTCCAAAATATAACAAACACACCTGGCACCCCATAATGCCAGATGGCTGCGTTGGGCGTGGAATGCGCGTTTATATGATCAGGCGAGTTGTTCTTAAGCACACGCGTTCCTTTGATGCTACTCTATGTAAAGCTCTAATACTTCATCAATATAGTATTTTATATTATACTCTTATCATGAGACACTCCTTGTCTAGCATAAAATTTCAGCTGCTTACGTTGCTCAAAATTAAGGGACAACTAGTTGCTTTGCTTGCCGGAATAAGTCTTGTTTTTGTAATAGGAGCAATCTGGTCTTTCTACTGGTTTTCCTTAGCTGTATTTCTTGAAGTTAAAATCATGGATTGGGTTGACGGTAAGAAAGATATGCCTCATATAAAAATTTCCTTGGCACCACTCACTCGTTCTAACTTTCCCAGTACAATTAATCTAAGCTCTCCCGCACTAACAATTATTGATGAAAAAAGGGAGAGTGCCTGGCACACAAAAGGCCTCCGGTTTTCAGTTGAGCCAGCAGCCCCAACCGTGCTCGAAATAAACCTTAGCGGCCAACATCGGTTTACATTTGGACTTGGAGAAAGTGCGAAGGACTTATTTGTTTTCACAAAAGATACAACTGCATACCAACCACTAATAAAAAACTCTGGAACAGTGATTCAAATGGGGGAAACGTCAATACATTTCCCAGAAATTATCGGAAAATTACGGTTTGACTCAGGAAAAATTCACTCAAATAACCGAATAACCATAAATAACATTAATCTGCCAAAACGCCTGAAACCTCCGCTAGGCGAAAAAATTCAGAAACTTGAGATTTTATTTTCTCTTATATCTGGACTACCCAAAAGCTTAAATAAAAAAGGTTTTCTTGAATGGCAAAAACTTGGGGGAGCTCTTGAATTAGAGCGTTTTTTCATCAGCTATGGGCCACTACGCCTATCAGGCAAAGGGAAAATAGCCCTAACCAATCAACTACAACCAATTGGTACTTTCACGATGTCAGTTGGTGGAATTAGTGACACTATCGATACCTTGGCAAATAACGGAATAGTTAGTCCGCAGGACGCCCCCCTAATCAAAATTGGATTGCGCATGCTTGCAAAAGAATCAACCAATGGTGATCCTGAACAAGTGGAATTACCACTCATTATTCAGGATGGATTAATAAATGTCGGCCCGTTTACACTATTCCAATTACCGCGCTTTAGGTGGTCAAAATAACTTGATAAACGTGCCAATCCCCAGCTAGGCCGTGAATGGATAATAGTTGAAGTGGATGCAAAAACCAAGCAAGCACGAAGATAGTAAATATTAAATTTAAATTTTGCTACTCTGCCGCAGTTTTAACATGAGTTATATAAGCATCAGTAGCTGGGCATGTGCAAACCAAGTTCTTGTCCCCATATTCGTTATCAACACGGCCAACTGCAGGCCAATATTTATTCTCCACGAGTCCCTTAACTGGAAACGCAGCAACTTCTCTAGAATATGGATGCGACCAAGAATCTGAAACGACCATATTTGCTGTATGTGGAGCATTTACTAGCGGATTATCACTTAATGGCCACTCTTCGGAATCCACTTTCATTATTTCCTTTCGGATTAAGATCATTGCTTCAATAAATCTATCTAGCTCTTCCTTAGGTTCCGATTCTGTTGGTTCAACCATTAACGTATGCATGACCGGCCACGACATCGTTGGCGCATGGAAGCCATAATCCATTAATCTTTTTGAGATATCATTTACACTTATATGACTTACCTTATGTAAATCTCTTGTATCAATAATGCATTCATGGGCTACAAGGCCGCTTTCTCCTTTAAAAAGGATATTGAAACCACCATCCCGCTCCAATCGCCTTGCAATATAATTTGCCGATAGAATGGCTATTTGACTTGCTTTTCTCAGACCCTTGGTCCCCATCAATTCAATATAGGTCCATGATATCGGAAAAATGCCAGCAGATCCCCATGGCGCAGCGCTAATTGCTCCAATTCCAGTTTCTGGTCCTGCTTCATATACTAAGGGATGATTAGGTAAATAGGGAGCAAGACGTTCGACAACACCAATAGGTCCGACCCCCGGTCCACCCCCACCATGCGGAATGCAAAAAGTCTTGTGGAGGTTCATATGCATAGCATCAGGCCCGAACTCGCCTGGTTTGCAGAGACAAACCATAGCTTGCAAGTTAGCTCCATCCATAAATACAAGGCCGCCATTTTCATGAACGACTTCACAAATCTCCTTAATCGCTTTTTCAAAAACCCCATGTGTTGAGGGATATGTTACCATCAGTGCTGCTAAATCATCAGCATGCAGATGCGCTTTTTCTTTTAAGTCTGCAACATCAACGTTGCCAAAACTGTCGCATTCTACAATCACGACTTTCATATTTGCCATTACCGCACTGGCTGGGTTAGTGCCATGAGCCGACGACGGTATCAAGCAAACATTTCTATTTTTTTCACCCCGGTCCCTGTGATACGCAAGAATCGCAAGGAGCGCTGAATACTCTCCTTGTGAACCCGCATTAGGTTGCAGTGAAACCGCAAAAAACCCCGTTATATCACAAAGTTGTTTTTCAAGCCTATCAATTAATTCGCGATATCCCTTTGTTTGTTCAGATGGTGCAAACGGATGTATACGTGAAAACTCTGGCCATGTTATAGGCATCATTTCTATTGCAGCATTTAATTTCATAGTGCACGATCCCAAAGGAATCATTGCCCTATTAAGCGCTAAATCCTTGTCTTCCAGGCGACGAAGATAACGCATCATCCCCGTTTCAGAGTGAAACGCATTAAAGACTGGGTGCTGCAAAATCTTTGACGATCGCAATAGAGTCTTTGGAATCCCGGTTTTTTCATTTTTTTCAAGGAAGTCAGTGTCGCAACCATGGTTTAAATTTCCAGAAATTATGCCTAAAAGATCTATTACGTCATCAGAAGTTGTCGTTTCATTGAGCGAAAGGCCTATATGATTCTTATCTATACGCCTCAAATTAAAGTCTGAAGCAGCTGCTCGAATGTGAACATCATTCGCAGATGGTGTTTCCACTACTAATGTATCGAACCAGTTTTTGTTACAGACTGTAAAACCTAGCTTTGAAAGACCGTTGGCTAACATAGACGTTAATTGTAATACTCGGTTAGCAATATTAGCCAAACCAACGGGACCGTGCCACAAAGCGAACATCCCTGCCATATTTGCCAGTAAGACTTGGGCTGTGCAAACGTTGCTAGTTGCCTTTTCACGACGTATATGTTGTTCGCGAGTTTGGAGCGCCATCCGTAATGCTTTATTTCCATGCTGATCAATTGATACTCCAATTATACGCCCCGGCATAAATCGTTTGTATTTTTCCCGTGTTGCAAAATAAGCAGCATGAGGGCCTCCAAATCCAAGTGGAACCCCGAAACGCTGTGTACTCCCAAGAACAATATCCGCGCCCCATTCTCCTGGAGGCGTTATAAGCACCAATGATAATGGGTCAGCTGCGGCGGCAACAAGCCCTCCGGCTTGATGAATGTTTTTTACAGTTGCGGAGAAATCCTTTATTGCCCCACCCAAACCTGGATATTGCAATAACACACCAAAAACTTTCTCAGGGTCAAGGTCAGTTAAAGGGTTTCCTACTTTCACCCCAATACCCAAGGCGTTTGCGCGTGTTCTAATGACCGCTATTGTCTGCGGAAAACACTCATGATCCACAAAAAAACAATTAGCCCGGTGCTTGCAGATTCGGCGAATCATTGACATTGCCTCTGCACCGGCCGTGGCCTCATCTAAGAGGGACGCATTGGCAAGTTCCATCCCTGTCAAATCGCATACTGCTTGTTGGAAGTTCAGCAAAGCTTCTAAGCGACCCTGGGAAATCTCTGGCTGGTAAGGAGTGTAGGCCGTATACCATCCAGGATTCTCGAGCATGTTCCTCAGGATAACAGGAGGAGTTATAGTGTCATGGTATCCCATTCCAATTAGTGATTTTTTTATTTGATTTTTCGAGGCCATTTTACGAAGTTCAACGAGAACATCTTCTTCCGACCGAGAACCATCTGAAAACCAGTCGTTCGACCGAATATCAAAAGGAATTGCCTTATCAATCATTGCGTCTAGAGTCGGCACCCCAACCACGCGCAGCATTTCGACCACATCTTCTGATCGAGGACCAATATGACGGTTTTGAAAAGAACTATTCAGTGACCCTTTTGCCGTAGTTTTTCCCATTATACTATCCCCTGTATATACTCCTTATAACGGGTTTCATCCATAAGCCCACTTAAGCCTTCCGGATTCGAAAGAGCAATCTTAAGAATCCAACCGTTACCTATAGGGTCAAGGTTTAGTCGTTTAGGTTCTTCAATGAGTGATTCATTGCATTCAGTAATTATCCCATCGACTGGGGAATACACCTCGCTCGCTGCTTTTACAGACTCAACCACCGCCACTGATTCGCCTTTAGTTACATTTCTTTCTAGATCAGGCAACTCAACAAAAACAACTTCCCCAAGTTGTTCTTGGGCAAAATCGCTTATGCCTATAGTTGCAATGCTTTGACTAATACTTACCCATTCATGATCTTTCGTGTAGCTTAGGCTCATTTTATTTATCCCCTTTAAATTTTTTCTGACGACCTTACATAACGATGTTTTATAAAAGGCAGCGGTTGGATTATCCCAGGAATTTTCTTGCCGCGAACTAAGAGGCGTACTCTGGTATTGTCTCCAGCAAACCTGGACTGAACATACCCCATAGCGAGAGGACTTTTCATTGAAGGACAGAACCCCCCGCTAGTTACAAACCCAATTTTTTGTCCTGTTTCCGATTCAATTTCTGTGTTTTGACGAGCAATAGCACGACCGCAAATACGAATCCCGACACGTTGCCGAGAAGGACCTTGTCTAACTTGATCAATAATAACGTTTGCTCCTGGGAAACCACCTGTTTTCACCCTCTCTTTACCTACCACCCATTGTAATCCTGCTTCAATTGGGGTCGTCTCCTGATTTATATCGTTTCCATATAAGCAAAGCCCTGCTTCCAAGCGCAGCGAATCTCTAGCTCCTAAACCTGCCATAATCACTTCCGGTTGAGCTTCGACTATCTCCGCAAATTCATGGGCCACGTCGAATGGAACCGAGATTTCAAATCCATCCTCACCTGAATACCCTGATCTAGAGACAAAACAAATTGCGTCACGAAATACTAGTTCTAAAGATGACAAAAAGAAGATTTCTTTTACCTCTGGAAAAACTCTTGATAATACTTGCTCAGATAGCGGTCCTTGAAGTGCAAAAAAGGCTCTTTCATCCAGAGTTTCAAGTTCAACATCGGCATTGACATTTCTTTTAATGTACGAAAAATCTGCTTTCTTAAGCGCGCCATTTACAATTAAAAAAAGAGACCTGCCAAAATTTGTGACCATAAAGTCATCAAGGATTCCACCCTTATTATTTGTCAAAACAGTGTAACACATTTGCCAAGGCGCTAGTTCGACAAAGTTACTAGGAGCAAGAGATTCTAAGGCTTTTGCTGGATCCAATCCTTTTAGCAAAGCTTGGCCCATATGCGTAATATCAAATAAAGCAGCAGCTTTTCGAGTATGCAGATGTTCCGCGATGATCCCCGACGAATAATGCACTGGCATTGCATACCCGGCAAAAGGGACAATCTTGGCACCTCGTTCTTGATGAAATTTCTCTAAATATAAACGCTCGATTCTTGCGTTTTCTTCTATGCTACCCATTTGGCCCTCTGACAAAAGACGGAACAGGATATAGCGCTTATCGCGCAAACCTACCTGCCCCCTCTGTCTCGGAACCTGAAAGATTCGCCCAGCCTAAAAAACTGACTTTCTTCTTCGGCGGGCCGATAGCTGCTCTCTATCGACCACTCTCCAGAGCCTTGTCATATTGCGGTCCTTGAGCCTGAGAGTTTCCGGGGCGGTTGCTCCTTCGGCGCCAGCAAAATCTTATAAACTGACTCTCCCGCAATATTCAACCAAGGAAGACCCACTTAAAACTACAAACAAGGTAATAGCTAGACGATGCCACGGACTAGCCATTTCGTCAATAAATGAAAGGTAAAATTTAATTAATCGCCCCTTTCGCGAACAAAAAGTAATTCTTCCTTAGTTAATTGCATGCCAATATAAATGAGAAAGTCGCGCCCGCTCATGCCTTTTTTTATTGGTATTTCAAGTATAATAGGTTCAGTCATTACTGACATACGCGAACGGTTTCCGATAAATTTAACTAAGACATTGAATGTTTCACGATACAGAATATTTTTTTTTGCATCTATCACGCTAATAAAATAAGGCAGTTTTGCTAACCTGTTGCGGTTCACCGGCCCTCTTTCAACCGAAAACATCACCTCTACGTCGACATCCATCGTTCCCGCAAAACTTTCTTCATCAATATCTGATATGCAAGAGATACGTGCATTTTCAATCTTTGCATTGTGGTCAACATCGGTAAGGTCACGGCCTGGGCCCGGCCTAAACTTGGTTAAGATTGATGCATCAGCGAGTATACGAAAATCTGGACATGGTAAAGTTATACTTTTCTTGGTAATAAAGTCAGTAACTCCGCACCCAGATAAACTTATTGTGGATATTACAATGAGAAAAACAAATAGGGCTCTATATAGAATGTTCTTGCAATTATTCATTAGCTTCTAACTCACTACCATGGGTGGGTAACTGCCACTAGTTAGGCGGTAACGAATGTAAAGTCTTCAATTATAAGCACCCCGGAAAAAGTGTAGAGAAAAACCACGTGCCCTACAAGTTGAGCTTTATTCTATAACCGAATTAACTCCACGACCTGGATCAACTAGGATGACCATCGTAGAAGCTAACTTAGCCAATGTTCTAGCCCTATTCCAAGAATTCTCTATGTTCTGAGCAACTGCAAGACCATTATAAAAAGCGGTCCACCCAGCTTCAAAATTTCCGTTGTACGCGTGGAGGTTAGCCAGGTTGCTAAACATCCAGACCTGACTTAAGCGGCTTGAAATCTCTAGAGTTGCACCTCTTGCTAATTGCATTATTCTTCGTGTCTCCCTTTCATGCCCATGTTCTTCATAATAAGCTGACATTAACCAGAGAGCTCGTGCTTTAAGACGCGAATCTGAGATCTGAGTGGCTAAATAAATTGCTCGACTCCCAGCATGTATGTAGTCTGGTTTTCCTAACAAAAAAAGCCTCGCTGATTCGATGATTAAGTGACTAACAGCATAAGATTTTGCGTATGGACGTTTTATATTTTCTACAGCTTTTATGGCTTTTTTTAGGGTTGATGCTGCGCCTGCGAAATTACTAACGGTAATCTGCTCGGCAGCAATACGTCCAAGAGCAATAGCATGAAACCTAGGTTTTTTGACATTATTAGCGAACTTTATAGTAGCTTTCCAATCTCTTTTTTCAGCATAGGAATCTGATAGCGCCAAAAACACCGGAATCCGATCACTCTCTTTCTCGATTTTTTTTAGAATCTGAAGAGCGCCCGCTACATCTCCTGTTTGGACCAAGGCTGACGCAAAAAATCTACGTGAAGAATCTATATATTCTTTTTTTTTTAATTTGGAAATTAAAAGTTCAATCTCATGAAGAATTTGCATAGACTTTTTGTTTTCACCTGTACGGTAAAAAACAACTGCCGTTCTCGCGAGATAATCTATCCGGCTCACCAGTGGGTGCATTTTAACTAATTCCCTCAAAAGTACTTGCAAGGTTTTCTTTGCATCTCCTTCATCACCTCTTTTTTCTTGAATTTCACTTATTGAAATCATCACCTTAGCTCTTTTTTCATTATCTGGAATTAATTTAGCAGCGCTAATCGCTGCATCCGCATCCCCGGCTGCGGCTCTTGCATCAGCAATATCACCAAGAGCGACGATAATTAAACGGGGATCACGAATACGAGATGTAGTCTCAAACGCTGCTTCGCCCAGTCCAGCTCTAGCTTGGGCAATCAGGATTTCTCCTAAGGCCCAATCACGAAGTTCATGGCGACCTACTGCCTTTGCACTTTCTCTAGCCTCGGCTAAAAGACAAAAAGCTGTCGGAACCTTGAAACAAGAAGTTGCATCACGTATTGGATTTGCAATTTCTATTTCCTCACCACTTAAAATGAGATTACGTGTCGCAGGATGGGATAATAGTTTGCTTCTTGCTGCACTGATGCTTCTTTTCCTAGCCTGATCTAGGCGTTTCATTAACTTGCGAATATTAACTGTGTAGTTAAGCTTTTCAATTAGAACTTTTGTTACTTGGCCATCAACCTCCATTAACTTGCTCCGCTGATAGAATTTGATCGCGGCTATAGTTTCGCCTGTTAGGCGCCCATTCTCTGGACCAACATACAAGCCAAGCTTAGACAATGCTTTTTGTACTGATAGAATATCGTAACTCAACGTTGGAGCTGTTTCTGGTGGGTTTGAATTATTAGTTTCATTTGGTATGGTACTAAAGACGGTGTTGGGGATCCAAAGGCACCCTAAAAACAGAACAATGTAAATGACCTTGGAATATGGTACAGTGAGTTTTTGTAGTGTCATTTTATATATTTGCAATCAACAAGAAAATATAACGAATCCAAGGTCTTTAAAAAACACAAATAAATGAAAACGTACAATAGACTGTGGCATGGCAGTTTACACTAATATTTCAGAATCAATAATTCAAAAATTCCTTGCTGATTACAATATTGGGGAAATTGTGTCTTATACCGGAATTAAGGCAGGTATTGAGAATTCAAATTTCCTCCTAAAAACCAGACTGGGCTGCTACATACTCACAATATATGAAAAACGCGTTCAAGCCGTTGACCTACCATTTTTTCTTGGGCTCATGGAACATTTAGCGTTAAAAGGATTTCCATGTGCAACGCCTATAAGGAGATCGGATGGAACTGCATGGGGCGAAATTTACGGGAAACAAGCCGCAATAATCACATTTATCACAGGTACCTCTCCCCAAGAAATTATGTTAAACCACTGCCAACTTATAGGACAAACGCTCGCAAAGTTACATATTTGCGGCGCGAGCTTCAGTATGGAACGACCTAATAATTTATCAATAGAAAGCTGGATGCCGTTGCTTGAAAGATGCAGCCAACTTAAAGCCCTAAAGAATGATAACTTAACTATTGGACTTAAGGAGACAATTTCTCATCTCGAGACCTATTGGCCAACAAAACTACCCAAAGGGCCAATTCATGGAGACCTATTCCCCGATAATATTCTTTTTAGATCGAATAAGGTATCAGGAGTAATTGATTTTTATTTTGCGTGTACCGATTTCTTTGCTTACGACTTAGCGATATGTTTAAATGCGTGGTGTTTTGAAAGTGATGGAACATTCTCTATTAACCGAGGACAGTCGATGCTATCTGCATACATGAACGAGCGTCCCTTAAATTCATCTGAAGTGAAAGCGCTTCCAATTCTTTCATGTGGCGCAGCCATGAGATTTCTTTTGACTAGATTGTTTGACTGGTTCGATACTCCTGATACAGCCCTTGTCTTAAAGAAAGATCCAATGCCCTATATCAATCGTCTCAATTTTCACAAAGAAATAAGTAAGCCTGAATCCTATGGGTTAAATTTGCATGCTAGACCGAAATGACGACATAGTTGATATATATACAGACGGAGCGTGCTCTGGTAATCCGGGGCCTGGTGGGTGGGGCGCATTATTAATATGGGGAAATGCCGGAAAAGTTGATAAAATGGAAATCTCAGGTGGTGAGTCCGAAACGACAAATAATCGTATGGAGTTGCTAGCTGCCATAAAGGCTTTGGAAAACTTGAAAAACTTTGCTGAATCAATAACACCTTCCCCTAATCCTAATCGAGCACTTTCCCCATATCTTGTAAAAATAAGAATTTATACTGACAGCACCTATGTAAAAAATGGCATAACTTCTTGGATTAATGGTTGGAAACGTAATGGTTGGAAAACATCAACAAAAAAAGCTGTAAAAAACAAGGATCTGTGGGAGCGCCTTGATTCAATATTAGATGGACATGATATTGAATGGTTCTGGGTAAAAGGCCATGCAGGGAATTCTTGCAATGAAAGGGCGGACGAGCTGGCTCGAGCTGGTGTGGAAAAAGCGATGATTGAAACAAAACAAGAGGTGTATCAGATCAATCGAGCTCTCTGACTAGGCGAAAACTCAACCAATAACTCTTTACTGCAGACAAATTCTTTTGCCGATTGGCAGAGCGTGCCATTCTGGAAAAATAGTACCAAGAACCACCTTTAATGACACGGAATCGGCAATCACCTTCAACCCATGCTCTAATTGTGTTAGGTGCATTAGTAAAATTATTGTGCCAACAATCTTCAACCCACTCGAAAGCGTTACCGTGCATGTCATATAAACCCCAAGGATTGGGTTCAAAGCTCCCTACTGGTGCATTTCCTATTCCTGACCAAGGTGTCCCGCACTTTCGACAATTTACTCGCCCCTTACCAACCTTTTCACCAAACCAATAATTCTGCCGGGAGCCTGCCCTCGCTGCATATTCCCACTCGACCTCAGACGGAAGGCGATATGTTTTTCCAGTTTTTTTAGATAACCAACGAGCAAAGTTTTGAACCATCCCAAAATTTACATTTATCACGGGCATTCTGAAATGCCCCCAGTCGTGGTCATCTGGTTGATGACTACACCCTTTTTGATCTATACAGGATTGCCATTCTGAATGCTGAATTTCAAACCGCCCAATCGCAAACGGCCGGTTAAAACGAATTAACCTTGTTGGTTTTTCTGATGTATATTTTTCTGAGCCAACAACAATTGCACCAACATCAAGAACAACCATATCTGGACATTCTTCACAATCACGAAATATATCTCCAGGGTGCAACTCCTGCTCGGGCTTTATAAGTGGCCCTTTTAAAATATCCTTTGGTTTGACCCACGAGGGATACACACCCTGACCAAATGCAAAGGGCGAAAAACAAAGAACAGCAATTAGGAAAGTAAAAGGTGGCACAAAATACTTCCCAAAATAATAAAAACGCATCAGTTTAACCCTGCTCATTTTTTGTCACTGAAGCCTTGCTGCTATTTTCAATTAATTTGCAAGCCCTTGCCGCAACCTCGGCAATTAATGATGATCGATCATTGATAAAATTCTTGGCTAATTTGTAAAAGGAAATACAATTGCTATTCCCGATTGCGATCAAGACATTTCGTATAAAGCGGTCACGGCCAGTTCGCTTAATTGCGGAGTTTGTAAATATGTGTCGGAACGATTTATCATCTAATTTAGCGAGCATAGAAAAGGATGGCTTCTCTAATTCTGGCCTCGGTTTAAATTCCTCGACTTTAGAAGGTTTAGAAAATTTATTCCACGGACATACCGCAAGGCAGTCATCACAGCCAAATATACGATTCCCCATCCTATCCATCAAATCTGGTTTGATTTCCCCCTTATGTTCAATGGTTAGATAAGAGATACATTTACGCGGGTCAATTTTATAAGGCTCGTCCAAAGCACCTGTTGGGCATGCCCTGAGACAGGCATCGCATTCACCACAATGGTCAACTTCGGGATTATCAGGCCTCAGTGACAAATTTGTATATATTTCAGCTAGAAAAAGCCATGACCCAAATTTGCGGCTTACGAGATTAGTGTGCTTCCCTTGCCAACCAAGACCAGCACGCATGGCTATCGGTTTTTCCATCACCGGTGCCGTATCAATAAAAAATTTTGCTGAAGCATTAAACTCTTCACAAATCCAACAAGTTAATCGTTTTAACGGCTTTTTTATCACCTTGTGATAGTCATCACCCCTAGCATAAACGCTGATTGAGCCATGTTGGGGATGTTCTAAGTCATCAATAGGGCTTTCCACCGGACCATAATTCACACCCAAACTGATAATTGTTTTTACATCACTCATCAAGGAAGAGGGGATACCTCTTTTCCCATCAGAACGAGCTAACCAATCCATTTCACCATGTCTTTCCTGCTTGACGAACTTAGCCAATGCAGCAACCTCAAAAGAATTTACTTCAGGTGAGGTGAAACCTATATCATCAAATCCAAGTGCTCTTGCCATTGCACTTATCTTTAATTTTTTGTCCACTTCACTATCCTCAAATTAAGTGCAATATTTAGTTAGGCTCTCGGATTTCAAGTTTCCTGAAAAGAATTAAACAGAGTTAAAAATCGTCATTAAAACTTCTGATATGCCGGCTAATTGTTCGCCACCTTAATAAAAAAAATCAGTAAATGTTAGCATAAGATGTTTTTTCGACTATTAGCAAAATTTAGTACTTTCAATTCATTGAATACGGGTACTAACACTAGGCAAAATTTCAAGTCCTCTCAATAGAATAGCTAGTTTACAGCCAAATCTTTTAGTATCCATTTAAGTCCTAAGAGGTCTGCCTTTCCATGCTTTTACTGGAAAAGTTAATCTTTTCTTTGATTTTGTAGACGCTTATATTTATCACTATATCATCCGCTCTGCTCATAAGTTTCTAATTGTTCGAATGGCTTTCCATCATGGTTGACACAAACGCGTTATCTAAAGCCCGACAAAAAATTGATCGTATAGACGACCAATTACACGATTTAATTATTGAACGAGCAATAATTTCGAAGGAGATACAAAACCTAAAAAAAGAAAGTTCAATAAAAATACGGCCAGGACGGGAAGCTCAAATTATATATAGACTATTAGATCGCCACAAAAGTAATTTCCCTGTTCAAGAGCTTATACGAGTGTGGCGCGAAATCATAACAGGGTCGCTGCGTATGCAAGGCCCGTTCTCTATAGCTGTAGTCGAACCTGACGGTGAACCTGATTATTGCAATCTAGCTCGTGACCAGTACGGGAGTTTCAGCCCAATACATAGATACTCTTCATGTCAGGCCGTAGTAGAAGCAATAAGACAAGACAAGGCAACCGTCGGGGTTTTGCCCTGGCCAGAAAGAGGGGCCGACGATATTTGGCTGCGCTTTATAGCATTTGATTCGGATGAAACCCCTAAAATAATAGCACGACTTCCATTTGCCGGACCATCAAATATCAAAAAGAATTACTTGGAATCGGCTGTAATAGCAAAACTTTCACAAGAAGAGACTGGCCATGATAGTTCCTTAATTGCTATTGAATCTACCATTGGAATCAGCGAAGTTGAGGTCCAAAAAGCAATTGAACATGTTAAGTTTGAATTTAATTCCTGTTTTCTCTGGACAAACCATGATCAACCCAAAATATCAATGTATTTCGTAGAAATAGCTAATTTTGTTGACCCAAACGGAACCATTGCTTCTTCATTAAAACAATATTTTGAGGGCAAAGTATCGGATGTTATCCATCTTGGAGGATATGCATTGCCACCACAAAATTTCCGGTCAGATAAATTTTTAAGTGATAGGAAGCAAGATGGTTAGCATTAGCCCAAAACCTGGAATATCCGATATTATCCCATATGTTGGCGGAAAATCTAATTTGAGTAGTAAACGTAAGATTATAAAACTCTCGTCCAATGAGGGTGCTTTAGGACCTAACCCCCTTGCGATAAAAGCCTTTGATTCTTGTGCAACTTCTTTACATCGTTACCCTGATGGCGCAGCAGAGGACCTGAGAAACGCTATCGGAGAACGTTATAATTTAGATCCAAAGAAAATTATCTGCGGTGCCGGCTCAGATGAACTCTTAACTTTGTTGTGTCGCAGTTTTGCTGGCACGGGGGATGAGGTGCTTTATTCTGAATATGGTTTTGCTATGTATCCAATTATGGCGCTGTCCGTTGGCGCAAAGCCAGTAAAAGCCCCCGAAAAAAACCTTAGTGCAAATGTAGAAAATCTTCTAAACGCGGTCACTAGTCGAACCAAGATTGTTTTTTTAGCAAACCCAAACAACCCTACTGGAACATACCTATCTTCCTCAAAGATGTCCCATCTTCGAGAAAAACTGCGTGATGATATCCTTCTTGTAATTGATGCAGCATACGCAGAATTTGTGCATGAAGGCGATTACGAACCAGGCCTTGAGCTTGTAAATGAAGGTGAAAACACTGTAATGACGAGAACCTTTTCAAAAATTCATGCACTTGGTGGATTGCGTCTTGGTTGGGCATACTGTCCACAACATATTGTAGATGCATTAAATCGTATTCGTAGCCCTTTTAACGTATCAACACCTGCTTTAGAAGCTGGGATAGCATCTTTTAGCGATGAAGAATTCCTCACACGTTCACAAAACCACAATGACTTTTGGCGCGAGTGGACAAAAAATGAACTGATGAATCTAGGTCTATCTGTCGGCCCTAGTGTGTGTAATTTCTTGCTTGTATGTTTTAACGAGAAAAAAAATCATGGCGCATCATCTGCCGATTCTTTCTTAGAATCAAAAGGTATCCTTGTAAGAAATTTAACAAATTATAATCTCCCTAATTGCTTGCGCATCAGTATTGGTTTAGAGGAAGAAATGAAATTACTTATTGATTCACTATCACTTTTTTTAAGTCAAGACACTCCTGTTTTTGGTAAAGATTGATGCGTTCTTTGTTCCAGCACGTAGCATTAATCGGAATTGGACTAATAGGGTCCTCCATTGCCCGAGCGATTCGTAAAGAAAGCCTGGTTAGCGAAATTTCAATTGCTTCACGTAGCGGAAAAACCTTGGATAAAGCCCGTCAATTGCAGCTTGGCGACAATTATTCTCTTGATCTCCTTGAGACAGTAAAAGGCGCAGATCTTGTTATAATATGTACACCGCTTAACACATACCAATCCATTGCGAAGTTAATAGGCAATCACCTAAAAAAGGGCACAATTATCACGGATGTTGGTTCCTCAAAAAACTGTGTGCACAATCATATAGTCCCGTTTATTCCCAAAGGAGTTCATGTTGTACCTGGTCATCCAGTTGCTGGAACTGAAAAGTCTGGGCCGGAAAACGGGTTTTCTGAGCTGTTCGAAGGACGTTGGTGTATTCTAACACCTGATAAAAATACTGATAAAAATGCTATCCACCAAGTTTCCAGGTTTTGGAGAAAAATTGGGATGACGGTAGAAGTTATGAGCGCCGAACGCCATGACCAAATCCTGGCTATCACCTCACACCTTCCTCACTTGATCGCGTATACTATTGTAAGTACTGCTTTAAATCTTGAGGGCCACTTGAGAGAAGAAATCATAAAATTTTCGGCTAGCGGATTTCGTGATTTTACGCGAATAGCAGCTTCTGATCCCATAATGTGGCGTGATATATTTTTAGAAAATGACGAAGCCCTTTTAACCTCTCTTGAACGTTTTACAAATCACCTAACGATAATAAAGCAAGCAATTGAAGAAAAAAACGGGGAAAAACTTTTTAATATTTTCAAAAAAACGCAAGGTCAGAAGAAGAAAGTCATTGATGCCCAACAAGATATGCCCGAAGAGCAAAAAATAAAGCCACAGAATTTATCATAACTCCGAAAAGCAAACTATTTACGTAGAAAATCCGCAAAGCTTTAACGGTTTTTCGCAGGTGTCATCATTTGCTCAGCGGTTGCAATTACTTTCGAATTCATCTCGTAATGCCTTTGTGCGGTAATTAAGTGAGTGATTTCTTCAACCGGGTTTACATTTGACCTTTCCACAAATCCCTGCATTAAAGTTCCAAATCCAGTTCCTCCTGATTGGCCAATTAGCGGCTCCCCTGAAGCCTCTGTCGCAGAAAATAAGTTGTTACCCTCGGACCTTAGCCCTCCGGCATTAGGAAAGATAGCTAATTGAATAATACCAAGATTTTCCGGTTCAGTTTCCCCGTCTAACAATGCTAGAACTTCCCCACGAACATTAATTGTAACGTCAACTGTATCTCCTGGTATACTTATTGAAGGTTCAATCGGATACCCATCAGCCGTAACAATCTCTCCTTGTGCGCTCAACTGGAGCGTGCCATCACGTGTATACGCCATCTCCCCATTTGGCAGTTGGACTTGAAGATACCCTGCTCCATCAATTCCTATATCAAAGCTATTTTCGGTAGCATACAAGCTTCCTTGCTCTAAAACTCGATAAGTAGCGATTTGCGAAACTCCTAGCCCACTGTGAATGCCACCGGGCACTTTAGGTCCAGCCTTTGAATGTGGGAAACGGTCCGGTCGCTCTAAATTTTTGTATATTAAATCATTAAACTCAGAGCGCCTACGTTGGAACCCCGCTGTATTCATGTTTGCTAGATTATTAGCGATTAACTCTGTATTCCTTTGTTGAGCCATCATCCCAGTAGCGGCTATTCTTAGTGCATCCATGTTGCTAAATCCTATACTGTATAGCGTAGAGTTGCGACACTTACTTCTTATTTATAAGCAAGATTCATGCCATTATTTTCTGCCACTAGTTAATATACCTAAAACTTCTGTAATGTTTTTTAGATCGAGAAAGAGTTTAAAAACTTTTTTTCACACTAAGTAAAATACTATCACACCGCTGAAAAAGAGAGGCATTCACAATTAGATAGACTTGTATCCTGGTAGAGCAATAAGTTATTCAACTTGATTGCGCACCGATACCACGACAGGTTGTTCATCTACCTGCCCTCTCGCCACCAACTGACCCCTAAAAATAGGAATATCAAAGCAGCCAACGGAATACCTAAAAGAAGATGGTTCTCGATAATACCCCCAACAACATAGGCGTTTCTCTTTGGAAAGCCAATCCAACCTTCTCCAAAATATTTAGATTCTGAATTAACGCGTCGCAACATTATATCCTTATGCTTTAACCAGTGAAATGATCCGCCCGAATTACTCACCAAGGATAAAAGTTTTGTAGGCCCTGAAGTTAAATCTCTGAGCTCAATAGGGTTCAATTCCCCTACAGGTATTAAAACTTTGTTTTTTCCGTCATCAACCCTATATACCCCTCTTTCTGGCATTTTAATTTCAAACTCAAGCTTCCCTTTGACATTTGGAGTCTGGCGGCTCTCCAACACCACCCCAGATGGACTTGTAACTTTAAGAGTTATTATCTCTCTCGAAAGACTATGACGTTCGATGATTAGCTTCTTATCCTCAACACGCCCCTTTATCCTTTCTTCTTCTAGTTCAGGCTCTTGCATCAGCCAATGAGATAGACGTTTAATAAGTTTATCGTGTGGACCACCTCCTTCATATCCACGTGACCAAAGCCAAATATGATCGCTTGCAAGAACTCCAACCCTGCCATTGCCAACTCTGCTTACAATTAACAGGGGCAACTCATCAATCCCCTTCATCAATACCTGGCCTTCATTTGGAATAACTTCGATTTGTCTAAACCAACTGCCCCACACCAGGTTAGTGCTGTCAGCTGATAATTGTGATGTAATAGGATGCTTATGGCCAATTTTTGTTACACTCGGCTTGAAACTACCTACATGAACTTTGGCTGTCATCATAACCGGTAAGACCTCCGACAAGGGGGTTTTTGCAAGGCTCCTAGGGCCAGCAAATTCAGGGCCTACGGCAAGCAAGAGAGCTCCTCCACCCTGAACTTTTTTGTTTATGTTTCGAATATACGATGGTGGCAGAACATCTCGCACCATATATCGGTCAAAAATAATCAAATCAAATTTATCAATTTTTTTTCCAAAAAGCTCATCGACCGGAAAAGAGATTAAAGCCAGTTCATTTAAAGGGGTGAAATCGTCCTTTTCGGGAGGACGCAATATAGTAAAGTGGATTAAGTCTATGCTTGGATCTGATTTCAAAAGGTTACGCCAAGTGCGTTCCCCGGAATGTGGTTTCCCGGAAATCAAAAGGACTTGAAGCCGGTCACGTATAGCTTTAATACCAATAAAATTACGGTTGTTTTTGTTTGAAATTTCCTCTGGTGCGGTTTCTGCTTGAATTTCCACAATGTTTAACCCTGGATGATTAGGCCTGAATTTAAATTCATATGATTGGCCAATAGTCGCTTGGTTATGTTCCACAACTTTTCCATCAACCCGGATTTTAACAGGTACAGCAGTGCTGTTTTCCTTATGTATCTTTCCCTTTATTGAATGCCTTTTCTCGATCAGTGAATATTTTATAGTAACTGGATCGCCTACAATCCCATAATTTGGCGAATTCAATATATCTAAACGCCGGTCGTACTCTCCCGGTTCTCCTGTTAGCAGAACGTGTATCGGGCCAGGAAATTTGTCAGCTACGGTGGTATCGTGGACCTGCCCATCTGTTAACAAAATAGCCCCGGAATACTGATTCCGTGGAATTTTTTTGATAGATTCACTTAGTGCTTTTAGCAAATATGACCCATCCGCATGGGTGCTCTCAACTGTAACAATTCTTAATTCTAGCGTTGAAAAATGTTTGGCATTGTTGAGAATTGATGAAAGAGCTTTGTCCCTTATTTCGGCACGTCTACCCACTGTTTGGCTTTTTGTCTTATCTACAATAACCACAACGATGTCAGGTTTTAAAAGTCGGCTTTCGGTATTTATTTTTGGGCCTGACGCTAAAAAAACAAGTAAAATCACAGTAAGCAGACGTGGTATACCCCCACGAATTTTTTTTACTATCTCAGTTATGGTTGCTAGAAAACCAACAATGAAAAAGCCAACTATACCCCACCAAGGCAAGAAGGGAGAAAAATAAAAGTCTAGACTCATTTTCCAAGGCGCTGCAGAATTAATGGAGTGTGCACTTGGTCTGATTTGTAATTTCCAGTGAGAGCGTACATTACAAGGTTAACCCCAAAACGATATGCTAATTCTCGCTGTCGGGCACCTCCCGGAATAACTGGGTTTATTGGACGTAGCTGGTCATCAATGGCCCAGGCAGAAGCCCAATCGTTACCGCCAACAATTATACTTGATACTCCATCGAACACCCTTTCATCCGCAAGCTCAACCCATAATGTTCCGCCAGCCCAACGACCAGGAAAATCAGTAGTTAGATAAAAGGTTCGCGTCAAAACATGGTCTTCAGGTAACGGTATTAGTTTGGGAGAATTTAATCTACGAACTAACAGTCTTATCGCTTCCCAATTATTAATTTCCAATGGATCGCGGGCATCTAATAATACAATTCCACCATACCGCATATAGGAAATCAAATTCGATTGTGCTTCCTGCGCTAGAGCATGACCTTCAACTATAGGAAAATATATTAGCGGAAAGAATACTAATTCATCGCGCAACAAATCTATTTCCTGGGGAACCCCTAACTCAACCGATGTTCTATGTCGTAATATCGTATTTAAACCAGCCAATCCAGCCAAGCTTGTTTTATCAACGTTACTGTTACCAGTCTTTACGTAGGCGATCCTCGTTTCTAAGCTGTTTTTTAACGCAAACTTGTCTTCCTCCGCATACCCCCCTTTAGTAAAACAAAAAACAATGATCAAAGCGCCCAAACCTGGTAAAAAGCTAGCAAGGGCTCCGCGCATATTAAAACTCACTAGAAGGTCGATAATGAATAGGGATAGGACAATAATTAATAACGGAGTCCTTAGATTAATTTCGCTTTTTTTTAGATCGTTTGTAACATCAATTTCCGGAGAAAAAACAATAGGTTTCGGTAGTTCAATGTTAAAACCTAAGTTTATAGCATACCAAGCCTCTTTATCACCATAAATACCGGGAGGATAATTTGGACCTACATTAATGTCTTCTAGGTACCGCGCTGGTATTGCCATTGACGATGGTGCAGCTTGGCCTAACTGGCCAAATGCATCTAAACTCTTTAGTGGTTGAAGCGCTAAATTACTATCGTGTTCTCTAATGACGCCTTGGCTAACACCCACAATGCGTTCCAACATTTCAACAAATAAACCAGACATTGCAAGGTTAGACCAAGCTGAATTTGCTGTAGTGTGAACTAAAACGATTTTTCCTTTACCTAGATCATCACACGTCACTAGAGGGCTCCCATCTGATAGAGAAGCCCACACCAAGTGATCTACAACAAATGTTGGTTCGGCAACTACTTGGCGACGAACAGTAACATCATCGGGAATTGAAAGCGCGAAAAACGGACTAGAGTCCGGAAATGGAGATAAGGTCCCTGATTTATTCCAAGACATTGTACCACCGAACATTCGGCTGCCGGCACGCAATTTAACGGGGAGCAACATTTCTTTGTAATTCTCGTTATTTTGGCTTACAGCGTGTGCTAATGAAGGCCCGGCAAAATGGAGTAATACTCCACCCTTGGTGACCCATTCTTGAATTTTTTTTGAAATCATTTGATCAAATAGCGGCATATCGGAAAGAACAAGAACCGCGAGCGGCCTTGACAACAGTGCTTCTATGTCATTTTTTCTGATTTCTGCTACACCGGTAAAAGCACGCTCAAGAAAATAATTTGGCGCCAACAACGGCTGAGAATCAGCAATGCCAGCATCTACAATGCCAATCGGATGGCGAGACCAGCGATTGTCAAGCAACACTGTACTTGCAGCAGATCTAACACCAAACAGTTCTAACCTAGCAAGACGGTTTTGCGCACCTGCAGGTAACTTAACAGTAGCAAGAACTTCTTGTTTCCCGTCTAAAATTCTAAAATCCTTAGATACTAAAATAAATCCATCTGAATCTCGGCCAACTAGTCTATGAATTTCGTTACCCACGTTACCTGACCTTTCTAACAATATTTTGAAACCATCGGATTCAAGTTTGGGGCGACGCAATACAGGAATAGTCCCGATTTCCCTTGGGACCATGACCCTCACTGAAGCCCGCTCTTGTAGGGCTTTAAGAAGCGATTCCTTGCTGTTTTTTAGTTCTAAGCCATCACTTAACCAAATTATTTCGGCCCCATTAAAAAAATTAGTTGGAGTATTTTCTAACCTATTTACTGTTTTACTCCAATCAGCAGCCCAAGGCTTAGGTTCAAGGGAAGATATTATTTCTAAGGCTTTTTTCCCATTCAAGATAGGTAAGCCTGCCTCATGGACATAAAGATCGGAAGCTGTAGTAATAACGATAACCCCTCGCTCCCTATATGCTGCGCTGTTAACAAGCTCAACCATTGTATCACGTCTTTTTCCCCAGTCTGGTGCCGCAGTCCACCCGTCATCTACAACCAGGATCAGTGGTCCATAAAAGGATTTCTCAAATTCTGCGTATAATACAGGACGAGCTAAATAAAGAATTATAGCTAGCAAAATACTAACCCTCAGCAAAATTAGCCACCAAGGCGATTTCAAACTTGTTTGCTTCGAAGTTGAAAAATCCTTCATAAATGCTATCGGGGGAAATTTTACCCGTGAAGGCACTGGTGGAGTAATTCTAAAAAACCACCAAAATACTGGCAAAGTCAAAAGCCCGGTCAAAACCCAAGGTGATAGAAACGTCAAATTATTGATTAAAAGCAATGTTGGACCTCATACTTAGCGCAAGTTGCCTAAATTCCCTAGAGAAGAACACAGCATCGCTAATCCACGCTCAGCGTCACTGCCAGTGCAATGGACATTAAAAGTCCATCCTGCTCGTCTGCAAATACTACTTAAGGCACGTCGATGCACCTCTAACCTTTTTAAATACTGTTCTTTTATATCTTCAACGTCCAATACTAGTGCTGTGCCTTCCCCCTCCTCCAGTCCTTCAAACTCAACCCTCCCTTTAAATGGTAAGTTTTCTTCTGCAGGATCAATCACTTGAAGAAGATGGCCTATCACACCAATCCTAGAAAAGGCTCTTATTGTTAATTTAATATTTTTGAGATCAGAAAGGAAATCGCTTATTAATACAACATGTGCGTGACGAGGCAAAAGCTCAAATACTGGAACATTTTCCCCTGTTTCTTTACGACTTTCCAATACGGCGCACATTTTTATTAAAGCCGCTCTACCTGATTCTGGCTCCAAGCCTGCGCCTAATATGGCTATTCTTTCTCCAGCTCGATTCAATAAAGATGCTAAAGCAAGTGTAAGAAGGTCTGTACGCTCCTGCTTGGTTGGTAATTTATCAGACGAATTGTATTGCATTGAAGGGGAGTGATCGCCCCATAACCAGATGCTTTGAGCCAAATTCCACTCCTTCTCACGGACGAAAATAGAATCCGTACGTGCTGATTGCCGCCAATCGATCGAAGATATTGAATCACCGTTGTGGTAATGCCGAAACTGCCAAAACGCATCACCTTGACCAAGTCTGCGGCGACCATGAATTCCCTGGGAAACAGTCGAAGCAACCCGCTCTGCAGCAACTAACAAGGGGGAAAAACCAGCTGCTGTTTTCGCTGCCTCTTTGTATGCCTTTTTCCAACTGGTTGAAAAACTTTTCAAATTAATTGGGTTCCTAACTAATTACGTCAATGAGGCGATCTATAAGCCTGGACATAGACATCCCCTCGGCACGTGCAGAAAAGGAAAGTGCCATTCGGTGGCGAAGCACCGGGTGCACGAGCTTAATGACATCTTCGATGTTTGGTGCCAATCGTCCTTGCACTAATGCACGCGCCCGGACGCCAAGCATTAACGCCTGCGACGCTCTTGGTCCCGGCCCCCAATAAACGTTGTCCTGAACCTCTTGTAATTTTGAAGTCTGAGGTCTCCCGGCACGAACAACTTTAAGGATTGCATCTGCAACCTTTTCACCAACCGGCATGCTGCGCACAGCCCTTTGCGCTTCCATTAAACCTTCTGCCTCAATTATCGGTTTAATAGTTGTTGTCGATGAACCGGTAGTATCAACCAACATCTTTTTTTCCGCCCAAACCTCTGGATAACTAATATCAACCTCCATGAAGAATCTATCTAACTGCGCCTCTGGCAATGGATAAGTTCCTTCTTGCTCCAAAGGGTTTTGTGTAGCCAATACGTGGAATGGAGCAGGCAAGTTATAGTATTGCCCAGCAATAGATATGCGGTGCTCCTGCATCGACTGCAAAAGCGCAGACTGGGTCCTCGGACTTGCACGATTTATTTCATCTGCCATCAACAATTGACTAAAAATTGGCCCGCGAATAAACCGGAATGACCGTTTGCCACGTTCTGACTCTTCTAATACTTCCGACCCTAAAATATCACCAGGCATTAAATCTGGGGTAAACTGTATGCGTTTTTCTTGAAGTCCCAATACCTTGCCTAACGTCTCCACAAGCCTCGTCTTACCAAGGCCTGGCACTCCTACTAGTAATAGGTGTCCACCCGATAAAAGGGTTATGATCGTTTCTTCAACTACTTCTTCTTGACCAAGAATAACCGAAGAAATAGTTTTATGGACCCGCTTCATATCTTCAGTAAGGGCTTCGACTTTTTTAACAGAATTTTCTGCATTAAAACCCTCTTCATCCTCTTTTTGAAAAGAAGTAAGTATCAATTTCTTTCCTCCCAAACCTTTAAAATGATATTTTCCCGTAAGTATATTTACCCACTTCTAGGAAGACCGAAAATGTTAAAGTCTAAAGACTTAATTGCAACAAAGAATTTATTTTCAAGCGAAATTCCTGATACAACGAATCTTAATTTTCTGCCAGATGGTAGTTTTAGAATTGCAGTCGATGGTACCTGGTATTATAGGGGGAGCCTAATTAGGCGCCCAAAATTAATTAAGTTTTTTTCAGAATTCCTGAGCCGTGACTACAAAGGCAATTACTGGCTTGTCACTCCATCCGAAATTGCGCAGGTTATTGTTGAGGACGCTCCTTTCACAATAGATAGAATGAGCTTAACTAATCAGGGGCCTGACCAAATACTTCTATTGCAGACAAACGTTGGTAAATGGATTACTGTAAGCATTGCAAGGCCTATTTATTTTCAAAAAAAGCAGGGAAAAAGCAAACCATACATGCAGGTAGAAGAAGACGGAACTGAGGCAATAATTTCGCGGTCAGTATATTATGAATTAACTGATTTTGTAGAACAAGAGGAAAACAGAGGTATCATCACCTTTGGAATATGGAGCTCTGGTACCTACTTCAGTTTTAGCTAGATACAGGTGTCCCAAAGTGACTCGTAAAGATATTAAAAGCCGACTAAACAGTTCGTTTGAAATTCCGAACGCAAAACGGGCTGTAAGGGGAGACTATAATCCTACCCAAGCTTTAAATGGAAAAAACCTGATCTCTGCGGCAGTTCTTGTTCCCGTTATTGACCACCCAAATGAAATGACCTTGCTATTAACGCAACGGACGGAAAATTTATCAACTCACGGTGGTCAAATTAGTTTTCCTGGCGGCCATGTTGAACCATGTGACAAAAATCTGAGTGATACGGCCCTCCGCGAAAGTGAGGAAGAAATTAACCTTAGCCGTTCAAAAATTGAAATCGTTGGCCGCTTAGACCAATACTTAACTCGCACAGGTTTTTCTGTTGCACCTATAGTGGGAGTTGTTGACCCAGGTTATGAAGCAGTCCCAGACCCAAAGGAAGTTGCCAGAATTTTTGAAATACCATTAAGCTTTTTTCTTGATCTTAAGAATTATAAACGACATAGCTACACTGATAATGGCGAACAACGTATATTTCACGCGATTACATATAACGGGCACTATATTTGGGGTGCAACAGCTGGCATCATCAAAAACTTCAGAGAAGCTTTGTTAGGATAAGTTTTGCAATGATTCGTATCTTTTTCACCTACATTCTACCACTAATTGCTCCTACTTTACTTTATTTTGCATGGCGTTCGTGGAGAAAAAAATACTCAAAGAATAGCGACAAAAATCTAGCCTGCAGTGAGAAAAATATATTATTTTGGTGTTTCTTAAGTGGCATTATACTTATGGGAATAACCCTTGTCTCGATTGCTTTTACAAGTGGGGTCCACCCAACAAAAACTGATTACATATCACCTCATCTAAAAAATGGTAAAATAATTGGGCCAACGTTCAAGAAGATGCAATGATTGATTTTGAGACACAAAAAAGACCTCGGGGGAAAATATCGCCCAAACTATTGTATAAGACTTCCGCAGTTGAAAAAATAATTAATGCTCTTAGTGCTAGAGGGGCACAAGTGCGTTTTATTGGTGGCTGTGTCCGCGATGCTATAGCTGGTCGGACAATAAACGATATTGATATTGCAACAACTGACCCACCCCTAATTGCATTCGACTTGCTCAAAAAAGTAAAAATCAAAACTGTAAGGACGGGCATTAAACATGGAACAATTACCGCTTTTGCATATGAAAAAAAATTTGAGATAACCACCCTTCGTATTGACAAAGAAACTAATGGGCGTCATGCCAATGTAAAATATACAAATGACTGGCTTGCAGATGCTGCTCGCCGCGATTTTACAATTAATGCCTTATCACTAACCCCTGAAGGGGATATCTACGATTATTTTGACGGCTTGTCAGACTTAAAAAATGGCTTGGTACGTTTTGTTGGAGAGCCAAATGCCCGGATAGTTGAAGACCACCTCCGGATTCTTCGATTTTTTCGTTTTCTATCTGATTATGGAAGAAAATCGGTTGATCAAAATAGTTTCATTGCTTGCTGTAAACACGCAGAAAAAGTTAAGCTACTTTCAGGTGAAAGGATCAGAGATGAGTTTTTAAAAATCTTGGATGGAAGAGATCCAATCCGTGCAATATCTATGATGAACAAAGCTAGCATCCTACAACAGATATTACATGGACAATACAAAGTAGATTATCTTCAGTTGATGCTTGAAGTTGAAAAAATAAAAATTAATGGAAAATTTATAAAGAAAGACCGTTTGAGGCGATTAGGTGTCTTGTTAATGGATTTCAACGTTACTGATATCAATAAAGTATGTAAGAATCTTCGTTTATCAAAGCAACAAACCAGACGACTATATTCGATGAGTGATTCGATACCGATTTTCAATAAAAAAGACCAAAAAAACACTGTACTAAAAGCATTGAGTGATTTCACTCTGGAAGACGTGTATGATAAAATTATAATAGCGTGGATAAAGCAAGCTCAAATGACAAGCAGACTCTCTGAGACACAGGTTTCTGGCTTGATTGAACTGCTTAAACTAGCAACTAGAAAGCAAAAGATTAAATTTCCTCTTGATGGGCGAGATGTCTTAAGCCTCGGCGTAGAAGAGGGGCCAGAAGTCGGAGCCTTTCTTGATGCTGTCAAGCTTTGGTGGGAAGATGGAGACTTTAAGGCTAGCCATCGTGAGTGCTTAACTCGCTTGGAAAAACTTGTCGCAAACTAACAAAGGGATCTACAAATTACTTCTATTAGAATTTGTTTTGTTGGGGATAGCCTCACTAATGGGACGGGCGACCCCGAATTCCAAGGTTGGTCTCGTCGTTTGACAAAGCTAGAACAAAACTCTGGCTATGATATAACCGCCTATGATTTAGGGGTCCGTGCTGATACCACAGAACTTATTGCAAGACGTTGGCGGGCCGAATGTAATGCAAGGCTAACCCGAGAATATAGATGCGGTATTGTTTTTTCCTTTGGAACTAATGATGTTGCTATGGAAGAGAATAAACTTCGTGTTTCAGTCGAACAATCAATTGTTAATGCACGAGATATTGTTGCTGAAGCAAGAGGATGGCTTCCTACATTGTGGATTAGCCCTCCACCCGTTAATGATGAAGATATGCCCTTTGCGTCTCTGCCCGGTCGCGATCGATACTTTTCATCACAACGTATCGCCGAACTAAGTAGAAATTATAGAAAAATCGCGAGGACTCTAGGTGTTCCATACCTTGATATTTGCACTCCTCTCTTAACTGACGTCAGATGGTTGACTTATTTTAGAAAGAATGATGGTGTCCACCCACGTGCCTCAGGATATACGCTAATTGCCAAAAAAGTCAGGGACTGGCCTGCCTGGAGAAATTTCTTAAACCACGGAGCAGATCAGAACAATAAGTAAACCGTTAATTCCTCACTTCAAAGAATTCTGATGCCAAATTCACCAACAACTAAGTCTGTTGTAATGCACTGCAATACGCCGTCTCCACAAATCGAAACTAACACCGGTATCGATGTCATCCAATTTAGGAAGATACGCAACGCGAGCACAAGGGGGAATATTGTAAACAGTATCACCTAGAGCATGAGATGTTGACCACCGTACATTTGAGAACACTTGAAGCTTTCTTGATCTATTATCAAAACCAATAAGCCAATATCCACCATCTCTAGCTGGGCCAAAAATGAGATTCGCTTGGCTAAGGGATCTAAAGCCTCTTGAGATCAGATCAGCCGTTATCTCGGGAATATCGGAACCAATAATTATTATTTTCCCAACTGGAAGCTTTCTTACCAGTCCACTCATTCTCTCCCCTAAATCTCCACCGCCTTGACTAATACGTCGTACATGTTTTGGCCAGCAACTATCAACTTTGAGGGCAGAGTTGGGAGTAATTGCGAGCCAAGTGCACCAACGGTTGTCCCGCTTCATACGCCGAACTAGACTAAAAAGGTTCGTGCGGTAAAAATTGAGTGCTCTAACTTTACCAATATCTTGCGCCAAACGTCTCTTAACATAACCAAGACGGGGTTTTTTTGCTAAAATTACTAAATGGTTTTTTTCCATCAAGCTTTATTGAACCAATTTACCTATATATTTTATCTAATAGATCTGGTGAAACTCCTAAAAAATAAAGCGTAAGACATAACAGATTTTTTAAAGAACGACGCAACCAACCATCACAATGATAACGTTTTGCCGAGGTAATGACGGCACTTGCCAAGGGCATTAACCGCTGCCGCCCAATTCTCCGAACAATATCAACATCCTCCATCAGAGGAATATTCTTAAAACCACCCAGGTATTCATAATAAGCCCGGTTTATTAGAAGTCCCTGGTCGCCGTACGGCAGCCCTAACGTCTTTAACCTCCACCCAACAAATTGTTCAACCCAACGAGCACTTTGCGAACTATCGTCAAAAATAAGGCTAAAATAACCGGCTCGGTATCGATTATTATGATCTAACATAAATTTTTTAACAATATACTCCCATCCTGACTGTAACTTTGAATCACAATGAAGAAACAAAAACCAAGCACCCATTGCTTTAGATGCACCGGCGGCCAACTGCTCACCTCGATTCGCCTTTCCCATTATAAGACGAGCCCCCCCAACAACTTCGCTCAGAGAATCATTTGACCCCCCGTCCGAAATAATAATTTCATGTAGCAAAGAGCAATGAGACAGAGTGGCGAGTAACTGGGTCAAATCGCTGCGACAATTCAAAGTTGGAATAATGATGCTAAGCAAAAATGATTCCTGCGATTACACCCTGCAGTGAGGAGAGAAACCCATCTCAAGCCTCTCACTCTCGGGCACTTAACTTTCTGTCTACTAATAATATACGAAAAACTATTTGGAAAGCCGGTTGTTTTCAGGGTCCCAAACAGCGTCGCTCAATACAGTAGCCTGACGGTATGCACCTAATACATTAACTTCAAAAGCAGTCCCAACACTTGAGAACTCATTATCGACATAAGAAAAAAATAAACTTTTCTTTGTATAGTGACCATACCCCCCAGAAGTTGCGACCCCTATCACGCGTGACCCCAACCTAATAACTTCACCTCCGCTTACATCGCAATCGCCCTTTTCGAGTTCACAATAAACAATTTTCCCCGTAACTCCACTTTTCTTCTTTTCCAACGTCTTGCATCTACCCACAAAGTCACCTTTATTCCACTTAATAAACCGCTCCATACCAGCTTCAATTAAAGAAATTTCGTTAGTGAGCTCAGTCCCCCACCCTTTATATCCTTTCTCTAGTCTCAATGAGTTCAATGCATAAAGACCAACATCCGCTATTTGAAACCTGCTTCCTGCTGAACACAATACATCGTAAAGTTCAGGCAGGTCACTCATAGAACAATGTAGTTCCCACCCAAGCTCACCTAGATAGTTAATCCGAAGGGCTAAAACCTGCATCCCAGAAATCTCAATCTCTTGGCAGGTCAACCATTTAAATTTTTCATTGCTGAGGTCAGATTTTGTCACCCTGGAAAGCACATCTCGAGAATAGGGTCCTGCCAACACTAAAGCGCCTTTGTCATCAGTAACATCAATTACTGTTACACTTTCATCCTTTTTTACAGCCATTGCAATGTGGTCAAAATCACGATGTTGAGCTGATGCCCCAGATAAAAGGAAAAACGTATTCTCCTCAACCCGCGACAAGGTAACTTCACCGCGAATCATTCCATTGTTTCCTAGCAAATGGGTAAGGATAATCCCACCAACCTGCCTTGGAATTGTGTTAGGTATAATGCGGTCTAAAAACGTTGATGCATTGGGTCCACTTACTAAAAATTTCGCAAAGCTTGAAAGATCTAATATACCAACTCGTTCACGTACTGCGGTGCATTCGGCTGCTACCACTTGAAAAACGTTGTTATGATGAAAGGAAGGGTTTTCTTGACTGCCATCTAAAGAAAACCATTTTGGTCGCTCCCATGCAGCTGTTTCACCATAAACAGCGCCTTTTTTCTCTAATTTCGAGAACAAACTAGAGACTCTAACACCTCGACCAGCAGACCTTTCCTCTCCCGGTAAATGCAATTTATACATATGGGTGTAATCCTGGTATGACTTTTTGCGAACCCATTTCTCGTCGGTCATCCCACAATATCGACGAGGGTCTAAACCAGACATGTTAATTTCAGCATCTCCATGAACCATCCATTGGGCCAGATATTTTCCGCACCCAGCCCCTTGAGCAATACCGATGGCAGATCCACAACACTGCCAAAAGTTCCGAAGGCCCATTGCCGGGCCTACAAGTGGATTGGCGTCCGGTGTATGTGGTATCGCACCGTGGACAATACGCTTAATTCCTGTATTAGCCCAAATTGGCATTCGTTCCATAACTCTCTCAACATATGGCGCAATTCGCTCAAAATCAGGGTCAAAGAGCTCGTTTTCCGACCCCCATTCCGGCCAACCTCCCCGATATGACCATGCTTCCGATCCAGAATGCGTTTCATAAATACCTATCAACGCGGAGTTTTGCTCTTGGCGATAATATGCTGACGGATATGGGTCCCTCATCACTGGCATCTCTTTGGCTTCTTCCACAAATTCAGGAACTGTCTCTGTAACAAGGTAGTGGTGCTCCATATTAGTAATAGGGACATCGCTACCCACCATGCTCGATATCTGGCGAGCATAACAACCTGAGGCATTTACTACGTGCTCGGCACATAAACTTCCCTTCTCTGTTAAAATCTCCCACTCACCATTTTTGTTGAGGTTAATATCCAAAACTCTGTTATTACGATAAACTGTAGCACCTAAATCACGAGCCCCTTTAGCGAGAGCGTTGCAGCAACCAGCCGGATCGACATGGCCGTCACCTATTGTTAAAGCTCCAGCGACCACTCCTTTAGTATCAACGTACGGATTATATTTTTTTACTTCATCCGGGCTAATTATATGAACTTCAAACCCTATTGACTTTGAAATGCTCTCAACATGCCGGAACCAATCTAACTCTACATCATTTAAAGCAAAGCGTATCCCACCACACCCATGCCAACTTACGTACTGTCCTGTAATATCTTCTAATTCAGGGTAAAGTACATTACCATAATGATGGATTTTCGCCATATTGTAGTCAGCAATGAAACTTGGGCATTGGCCAGCTGCATGCCAGGTTGAACCAGACGTCAGCTCACCTTTTTCAACTAACACCACATCTGTCCAACCTTCTTTTGCCAGATGATATAATAGGCCAGCGCCCATCATTCCACCTCCAATAATAACGACACGTGCATGAGTTTTCATTATCTCACCATAAGTAGTTCTTGCGCTCTCATCTTGTCTTCCCTATGCCAGCACTTCTTCTAAGAAACGGCTTTGCTGTTAGTCATCAAACCAACAGGTAGCTTAATATCTAAATTTGCGCGTATCTCCATGTCAATTTGGCGCGATATGTGAGAGGGATAGTAGGTATTTAGTAAATACTTTGTTTTTTCAACTGCTCGATCAAGAATTGTTTTCGAACCCTGTTCTGCCCATTCTTTAGGGTTTAGCCGATCGCCAACTTCTGGATACACATAATCCCTCTCCATCAGATCAAGCGTCTGCGAGTGCCCTAAGTAATGCCCCGGACCCTGCTCACATACCTCTCTGATGGTTTCCACGGATAGCGAATCATTGCTACACTCTATACCGCGAATAGTTCGTTGGACTGCCCCAATAATGTCGTTATCAATTACAATACTTTCTTTGCAAAAGGCTAGAAGACTCGCGTGCATGCCCGCTGCCTCATAAACCAAATTTGCCCCGGAATTCCCAACTAAGGCGTGGTTATAACCTTTTTCATAGCCTGACTGAGCATCAGGCACTTTTGAATCTGTCATTGCAGATGCAACCCCAGTTGGAAAATCGTAAAACTGGCCCATCTGTCCGCAAGCAGCCATCAGAAGCGTCTGCTCTCCACTCCCTCCAGACATCGCCCCTGTCCTTAAATCAGAAACAAAGGGCCAAGTGCCAAATATAGCTGGTGCACCAGGTTTCAATGCATTTATGTAAACTAAGCCCGCTAATACCTCTGCAACTGCTTGGACGACTGCGCCGGCTAATGCAGCCGGCGCTGTTGCACCGGCCTGACCCGCCGATAATAGCAATACGGGCATTCCGCCATGTACCGCTACTTCAAGACAACGACATGCATCCTGCGCAAATTTTAAAGGTGGCACAACGAAACAATTTGACTGGCTTACAAATGGGCGAGAACGCCATTTTTTTTCACTACCGGCTACTTTGTGTAGCATTTTAAGCGTTGCCTTAACACTTCTTTCGCTAACAAAGCTAGTCCCCACATGTTTAGATGTCCCTGAAATACATGCATATGCTGTATTTATATCCAAATCAAATCCGCTAACCATGTCGCGTGCTACCATTGGACGCTGAAAAAAGTGTATATGCTCCATAGCATCAACTAGACGAGCAGCATCAAAAAGGTCTTTAAGCGTTGAATCACGATATTTTCCCGTTAACGGATCAACTATATGGACAGCAGCACCCCCCGTACCAAAATAAAGTTTATTTCCCCATGGTTCGATATCAAACTCTGAATCTTGTCCGAAGAGCAAAAAATTTCGATTGGCAGATGCGATGGTATCTTCAACTAATGCAGCAGGAAAACACAATCGACCCTGATCATTAACAAACCCCCCTTTGCCCTTTATTGATTCCATGCAACTAGGAATCGCATCCGCAAAACCAACCTTTTCAAGCACGGTCAATACGGCTTGATGTATATTAGCGATATCAAGGTCGCTAAGTATAGAGTAGCGTCCCCCACGCATTCCAGGTTGCACGGGCCGGACCTTTATGTCCAGTGGCGCAGCACGCAATGCCTTCCGCGCCTCTCGCCCGCCCTTTCGTCCGCCTTTTGCATGAACAACCGGATTCATTTATTACGACTCAGCCTTATTTAACTGCTCTATAATGCACCAAACTTCTAATGGAAACAATTAATCTAATGGTACCATACTAAACCTAAATGCTTTATAGTTTGCATATTGAGATAGGTAACGAATTAGATTGAATTTTCCATCGAATATACTTGTTGCAAGAAAAAATTAGCCAAGATTCATTCCCTAAGCCACCAAAAAAAATTTAGACGCAACGTAACATTAGGTATAGTTTATAATCTCTCCCTAGTAGGAAAAATAAATTGAAACTTTTGTTTATTTCAACTGAACCTTATTCAAAAAGGGACGATATCTGGCGGGAAGCGATGCTAAATGAGTTTCCCGGTGCTGAGTTTGTTTTTTGGGCGGAAGAAACAACTAACCTTTCAGGCTTCGATTATGCAATTACCTGGAAGCCACCTATCGGTGTGCTTAAGAAATGTTCTAGCTTGAAAGCAATTTTATCAATCGCTGCTGGGGTAGATAGCGTGCTTGCTGATCCAGATTTACCTGACGTACCAATTGTTCGGTTGATTGATCATAATCTAACCCAGGGAATGACCGAGTTTGTGCTGCACTGGGTATTACATTTTCATCGTGACTTTGACCGCTGCATGAAATGGCAAAAACAAAGGCACTGGGGATACCTGCCGCAGTGCCGCCCAGAAGATCGGAAAATTGGCATAATGGGACTTGGCGAGCTAGGGGGTGCAGCAGCAATGCATTTGGCTCAATTGAATTTTGATGTTGCGGGTTGGAGCCGTTCTAGAAAAAAAATTCCACAAGTTAAGAGTTTTGCGGGAACTGCAGAATTAATACCCTTTCTAAATCGAACCGAATTTCTTGTCTGCCTTCTTCCCCTAACCCAAGAAACTAGAAATATCGTGCGCAAAGAAACAATCTTGCAATTGCCTAAAGGTGGTGTCTTTATTAATGCTGGCCGAGGCTCTCATATGGATCCAACAGATGTATTAAATGCGCTTGATTCGGGCCATTTGCGTGCTGCCGTACTTGATGTTTTTCCTCAAGAACCACTTCAACAAGATAGTGATTTTTGGACCCACCCAAAAGTAATAGTTACCCCACATACCGCAAGTCAAACAACACCTGAATCAGCCGCAACGTTCCTTGCAAAAAATATTCGCCTAATTGAAAAAGGGGAATCCCCAGCACACTTACTGAATAAAAAGCGGGAATATTAATAGCTTTGTTAAATTAGCTATACAAACTAGTATTTTTTTCTCCCTCCCAATTGACCATCTGAGCACAGTTATACAAAAAATTAAACACTCGATTTCGTCAAAAGGACAAACCAGGCTTGATGGATATAAAATTTGATCCGCACATAATAAGCTAGAGCAAGAATTTTGCCTTTGGCCAGATGGGCAGCCTAATTTGACCCATCCTTTTTTAGTTTTCACAAAAAAAACTGTCAGGATTTTTCTGAAAAATAACGGACTAGTATATTCTCGTAAATTTCTGCTAAAGTAAAAATATCGTCTATGCGCACACATTCATTAGCTTTGTGAGCCGTTTCATTGCATAACCCGAACTCAACAACAGGACAATGCTCTTTTATAAAACGAGCATCTGACGTGCCCCCAGCAGTTGACAGTACAGGTTCAATCCCAGTCAATGCGTTCACAGATTCTGAAGTTATTGTGCTTAACAATCCAGGCTTCGTTAGAAAGCTTTCTCCTGAAACTCGCACGTTCAGGTTATATGCTATACCTGTCGCATCTAACCTATCACGAATAACTTTGATCAGACTATCCGATGAATGAAGATCATTAAAACGAACATTGCATCTAGCTTCTGCTCTCGCAGGGATTACATTGGTCGCTAAGTTACCAACGTCAAAAGTTGTAACTTGTATATCGGATGGTTGAAAAAATTCCGAGCCACCATCAAGGGGGGTTGCAATAAGCCCTGTCATCATATTTATTAATCGATGAATAGGATTGTCTGCAAGATGTGGGTACGCTGAGTGCCCTTGTATCCCCTCAACGCGTAACTCAATGTTCATTGAACCTCTTCTACCAATTTTTATCATTTCGCCTAAATTTTCAGGATTCGTGGGCTCTCCAACAATACATGCATCAATTACTTCCCCACTTTTTTCCATCCATTCTAATACCTTAGAAGTCCCATTGATTGCCGGCCCTTCTTCATCGCCAGTAATCAAAAAACTAATTGATCCTTGTAGTTTTTTGTTCTCAGATTTTAAAAACATCTCAGCAGCTGATACCATTGCAGCAATTGCACATTTCATATCAGCTGCTCCTCTACCGAATAGAAATTTCTCTCTAACCTCTGGTTCAAAGGGGGGGGAAATCCAATCTTTATTATCCCCAGGTGGAACAACATCTGTATGGCCTGCAAAACAAAAATGCGGACTTTCCGAACCTATCCGGGCGTAGAGATTTTCAACTGAGGGCATGCCTTCTTCAGCAAACGGGAGCCGCCTGCAATTAAAGCCCATACTAAGTAACTTTTCTTCTAAAATGCCTATCGCACCTGCTTCATTTGGGGTAATACTTGGACACCGGATCAAATCTTTTGACAATTCAACTAAATCGATAGTCACACTAGGCCCCCAAAAAACTTTGCGTCAGTCTCTAAGCAGGTCGTTGATGGATGTCTTAGAGCGTGTACGTTCGTCGACGCGCTTCACAATTACTGCACAGTAAAGGCTTGGATTGATGCTATCCTTCGATGGTTTGCTGGGCAAGCTACCTGGGACAACAACCGAATATGGCGGAACTGAACCCGTATGGATTTCGCCTGTTTCACGATCAATTATCTTTGTTGAGCCGCTAAGATATACCCCCATTGCCAGAACAGACCCCTTGCCAATCATCACTCCCTCAGCAACCTCACTACGGGCTCCTATAAAGCAGTTTTCTTCAACAATCACAGGCTCTGCCTGCAACGGCTCTAAAACACCCCCTATTCCCGCGCCCCCTGATATATGGCAATTACGCCCTATCTGTGCGCATGAACCAATAGTCGCCCAGGTATCCACCATCGTACCTGAACCTACATAAGCTCCTAAATTTACAAAACAAGGCATCAGAACAACCCCCGGCCCAATAAAAGCTGAGTGTCTGACCACGCTTCCAGGAACTGCACGAAATCCCAAATTCTTAAAATCTTCAGAACCCATTCCATGAAATTTTGAAGGCACCTTATCCCACCAAACTGCCCCATCCGGAGCCCCTTCAATTTGTCTCATATCGTTAATTCTAAAAGACAATAGAACAGATTTCTTTAGCCACTCGTTTACCCGCCAACAACCATCAATTTTTTCGGCAACACGAACCTTACCTTGATCAAGCATTTCGAGAACAGCTTCAATAGCATCACGAATCTCACCTGTTGTGTTAATTGCAATCGAATCCCTTTCATCCCAAGCCTTGTCTATGATTTTTTTTAGGGTGCTAGTATCCATCTGTTCCTCTCGACTTAATGTTTTACTTGCTTTTCAAAATCAAGCTCCAACTATAGAATTCTAAAAATTACCTACTTCCTGAATTAATAGCTTTCCCTGCCTTTCCAGGGAAAAGCTTTTTTAATGATTCTTCTGAAGCTTGACAAATTCCACGTTCTGTTATTAACCCTGTGATTAAGCGTGATGGCGTAACATCAAAAGCTGGATTGGCCGCACTACTGCTTTCATTAATGACCCGGACACTCAACAAGCTACCATCTGCCGAGCGGCCAACAACTCTACTAACCTCATCATCCGAGCGTTCTTCTATGGGAATATCCTCCACGCCATTCTCAATGTTCCAGTCAATCGTTGGGCTAGGCAGAGCTACATAAAACGGTACTTTATTATCATGAGCTGCTAGTGCTTTAAGGTAGGTTCCAATTTTGTTGCACACATCGCCCGTAAACGTTGTTCTATCTGTCCCTACAATGCATAAATCGACTTTCCCCTTTTGCATCAAATGCCCACCCGCATTATCTGTAATGACTGTATGCGGCACATTGTGTTTTGCAAGCTCCCACGCAGTTAGGCTCGCGCCCTGATTACGCGGCCTCGTTTCATCAACCCAGATATGCACCGGAAGTCCAGAATCATGGGCTTTATAAACAGGCGCAAGTGCCGTCCCCCAGTCAACAGTTGCCAGCCAACCCGCATTGCAGTGTGTTAAAATATTTACCGGATTACTTGTTGAATTGTTTTGGTAGATTGTCTTTATTAATTTTTCCCCATTATCCCCAATTGATGAACAGATTTGAATGTCTTCATCGCAGATTTCATCAGCCCGCTTATAAGCAGCAGCGGCCCTTTCGACTGGGGGAAGACTATTAACTACAGATTTTATTTGATCCAAAGCCCACCGAAGATTAACGGCTGTGGGTCGTGATGAAAATAGAATATCATGTGCGCGGTGCAAATTTTTATCAGATCCATCAGAATTCATTGCGATAGCCATGCCATATGCTGCTGCTGCGCCGATTAAAGGCGCACCCCGCACTTGCATGTTTTTGATTGCAGCTGCAACCTCCTCCACTGTTTCCAGACGCGCTATAACAAAATTAAATGGTAGCTTTGTTTGATCGATAATATTAACAGCCCAACCATTATCATTAAGCCAAATCGTCTTATAATGCACACCGTCGATATTCATTGGAAGAAACCTAACTACGTATCGTAAATATAACTATTTAAACAACAAAAAGCACTCGTGAAAACAATAATCAATTTTTTCTAAAAAACTACGTCATAAATTTGTTAATTACAAAAATATGTTGTATTCAGAAACACAGAGTTTTTAAATCTGGTAAATAAAGCTTCACACCTCTGGGATTTATATCCAATGGCCTCGTAAGTTTTTTTAAGCTTTTTTGTCCGCTAACTAGATTGACTTTCTAACATGCCTAGCTTTTTTCTTGAAAACACTTTTTTAATTAAAGGGTTTAATGTAATAGCCGGGATTGATGAAGCCGGTCGAGGCTCCTGGGCCGGACCAGTAGTTGCAGCAGCGGTCGTGCTCGACCGCACAATACTATGTCCTACGCTCGCTTATACGCTAAATGATTCAAAAAAACTATCCTCGGGTCGACGGGAAGAACTCTTGATTGCATTGAGAGAATGTGCGGATATCTGTGTTGCCATAGCTACTGTCGCCGAAATTGATGCTTCTAATATTCTTGACGCCACAAAACTTGCTATGAGAAGAACCGTCGAGGGCTTAGAACAGAAGCCCGATATTGTGCTAATCGATGGGAATCACAAACCAATCATCGACTGCCCGGCCCACTGTATAATTAAAGGTGACGAAAAGTGCATCTCGATTGCAGCTGCGTCGATTGTAGCAAAAGTTAGTCGGGACAATATCATGAAAGGCTTAGCGCCATTTTTTCCCGGCTATGGTTGGGAAAGTAATGCTGGCTACGGCACGGAAAAGCATAAAAAAAGTCTGTATCGCCTTGGAATCACTACGGAACATCGACGCAGTTTTAAGCCTATTCGCAAAATATTGGGTTTGGAATCGACCCAACCCCAACATATATAAATTTGGCATGTGGTCTAACCGCTTGATAATATTTAGTTCTTGACGACTAGCATAAGTAAACCCACCATACAAACCATGAAACTAAAAGAACAAAATGATTTGGGGGGGAAAATATTTGTCGGCGATTGCATCAAGATAATGAAGCGCTTGCCCAAGAACTCGGTTGATATGGTATTTGCCGATCCACCCTACAACCTACAACTTTCAAATGAGCTATTACGCCCCGATAACTATTCACGTGTTAAAGGGGTCGATAATAAGTGGGATCATTTTGAAAATTTTGGGCATTACGATAAATTCACTCAAGCTTGGCTTTCTGAGGCCCGAAAGATTTTGAAACCAAATGGTACACTCTGGGTTATTGGCAGTTATCATAACATTTTCAGAGTAGGGACAATCCTACAAGATCTTGGTTATTGGATTCTTAACGACATTATTTGGTGCAAATCTAATCCCATGCCGAATTTCCGAGGTCGGCGTTTTACGAATGCGCACGAAACACTAATCTGGTGTGCCCATCAGAAAAATAGTAAATATCGATTTAACTATGATGCCATGAAGGGGATAAATGATGGCTTGCAGATGCGTTCAGATTGGGAGTTCCCAATCTGCTCAGGGTCAGAGCGTATAAAGATTGGCGGAAAGAAAGCTCACCCAACTCAAAAACCTGAGGCAATTCTGCATCGCATAATCTTGGCATCCACCTTGGCCGGAGACACGGTTTTAGACCCTTTTTTTGGATCTGGAACGACGGGCGCAATAGCAAAAAAACTTAACCGACAATTTATCGGGATTGATCGCGAAAAAAAATATGCGTTGATGGCGAAGGAACGGATAACAAAAGTTCAAAAAATATCATCCGATGATCTTTTGTCTACGCCATCAAAACGAGAACAACCCCGTATCCCTTTTGGTTGGATAGTCGAAAGGGGACTTCTAGAACCAGGAACAGTTCTTGCTGATTATGGGGGGGACCATACAGCCAAAGTAAAAGCTGATGGAACTCTTATTACTAATGGATTTGTAGGATCAATTCATAAAGCTGGAGCACACGTCCAAAATGCGCCAGCATGCAATGGTTGGACATTTTGGCATATCGACGTTGAAGGGAAAAAGGTCCCCATAGATGTACTCCGACAAAAACTGCGATCTGAATTGCATTAAGCAACTATTTTAACATGCAGATTTTCTTGCTAAAAAAATTGTAGTGTCAGCGAGTAACTATTGGCATTCGCTATGCAAAAGATCTTAGATTTTCTGGAGCTAACGGATTACGCCCTAAAATAAGGTCGGATGCTTTTTCGCCAATCATGATAGTAGGTGCGTTTAAGTTTCCATTTGTCACAGTAGGCATAATCGAACTATCAACAATTCGAAGCCCTTTTATTCCATGGACGCAGCACTTCGGATCTACCACAGCCATTGCGTCAGTACCCATCTTGCAGCTACCTGCTGGATGATAAGCTGTCTCAGCATTTTCTGCCACCCAGTGATCAATCTGATCATCACTCTGAATTTCTGAGCCTGGGGCAATTTCGCGACCACGATAAAGATTAAACGCCGCCTGGGAAAAAATCTTCCGGGTAAGGCGCACACAAGCTCTAAAGCCAATACGATCATTTTCGTGATCTAAATAATTAAAAAATAATTTTGGTTTTTCCATAGGATTCTTTGATCTAAGTGTGACCTGTCCTCTACTCTTCGGTTTATTGTGGCCCACATGAACCTGGTACCCGTGTTGCTTCACGCTAAACCTACCGTCATAAGCCACAGCTGCCGGAAGAAAATGGTATTGAATATCCGGGTGTGTCGCGTCAGGCTTGCTTTTAACAAAACCACATGACTCAAAATGGTTTGTTGCGCCAAGGCCTTTCTTAAATAGTGCCCACTGAATACCAATTAATAATTTTGAAACCGGATTAAGCTTTCCCGCAAGTGTAATTGGTTGAAGGCAAGCTTGCTGTATCCAAACTTCCAGATGGTCTTGCAAATTTTCCCCAACGCCTGGAAGCGCATTTATTACTGAAATACCGATATCCTGTAAATGGGAAGGGGGCCCAATCCCAGATAGCATTAAGATTTGCGGAGAACCAAACGCCCCTGCGGACAAAATCACTTCAGACGCTGCCCTAGCACAAAAATCTACCCCATCCTTACAGTAAATAACGCCAATGCACTGGCGGCCATCAAATATCAGCTTTTTTACTAATGCCTTCGTTTCCAAGGTTAAGTTTGAACGTTTCAATGCTGGCTTAAGATAAGCTTTAGCAGCTGAGCAACGGGTTCCATTTTTCACCGTCATATCCATCCGGCCGAAACCTTCCTGTTGGTATCCGTTATAGTCTTTTGTTTCCATATAACCAGCCTGAACACCCGCTTCAACAAACGCACGATAAAGGGGATTTTTCATATTATTGCCGTTACAAATGCTGACAGGCCCACTAAATCCCCTATATTCGCAAGGCGGATAAATAGCCCCTTCAGCTCTTTTAAAATAGGGAAGGCAGTGCTTATAACCCCATCCCAAAGCTCCAAGTTCTTCCCATTCATCAAAATCAACACTGTGTCCTCGTACGTATACCATTCCGTTAATTGAAGAAGAGCCACCAATTACTTTTCCTCTTGCCTGATGGATTCGACGTCCATTTAACCCTGGTTCAGGTTCTGTCCAAAACTCCCAATTATACTTTGGGTTATTCATAGGAATTGAAAGTGCTGCCGGCATCTGAATCAAGGGGCTATTATCATATCCCCCAAATTCTAGAAGCAAAACTGTGCTTTTCCCATTTTCGGATAATCGATCAGCCAAAACACAGCCTGCTGACCCGGCACCCACAATAATATAATCAAAGAATTTGGCTGCAACCACAGTGGCGACCCTTCAACATTTATTGATAAATCTTGGATAACTATTCAAAAGGATAGTAAGTTTAAAAAAACACCTTTCTTATATTTAACTATCAAAAAATAGTAACACGATATCCATCAGTACAAAAAGGGAAGTTAAGGCATAATGAGAAAAATAAAAGGGGTCCTCTTTGACAAAGACGGAACTTTAATCAATTTTGAGCAGACTTGGGTTCCAACATACCAAGCTGCTGCATTAACCCTTTCCAACGGCAACCCCAAACTCGCAAAAGATATTCTTCATGGCTCAGGGCTCCACAAAGATAATACTACTTTTATCGCAGGCTCAACACTTGCAGCTGGTACCAATAATGAAATTGCCAAATTATGGAGTAGATTCCTGCCCCATTACACCCAAGCAGACTTAAAGAAAGAAATAGACTCCTTGCTTGAAGAGGGAGCTGTTACAAATGCTGTCGAAATCGCTGATACCGAAAATTTTTTTCTCTACCTCTCTAGCCTAGGGCTAAAGCTAGGTGTTGCTACGAATGATAGCGAGAATAGTGCGGTGCAAACCATGACCTCTCTTCTTGGCACTGCTAAGGTTGACTTTGTTGCTGGGTTTGATAGCGGATATGGAGGAAAACCCGGGCCTGGAATGTTCACAGCATTCTGTAAAACAGTAAAAATTAACCCACAAGAAGTAGCTGTAGTTGGCGACAATCCGCAGGACCTAGAGATGGGAAGACGTGGTGGCGCCGGTCAATTAATAGGTGTCTCGTCAGGAAACTCAAGTCTAATTGAACTTGAGGCATACGCTGACAATATAATCGACGACATAAACTCCCTTGAAAGTATTCTAAACGGATTTCAAAAATAAAATTACAGCCTTTTTTTCCCGGTAAGTATATTATAACTATCAATGTCATAACTTCTTATGAAGTTGCAAATAGCTTGCGTGGCGCCCTCTCCTTCCTCACCCAATTGTTCAGATTTGAGAAAAATAACTGCTAGAACGCCAGCTGTCCAACCAGACTGATCGTTTTCAACTTTGGCTTTCCCATTTTTGCTCTCCAACTGGCGTAACCCTTGATCATAAAACTTTGGATTAAAAATGCTACGTTGGTGTACCTCGGCAATATGATTAGCGGTAAGTTTTGCTATCAATTCTAAAGTCTCAGCTTTTTCCGCTTTTATTGAATTATTAATAATGATAGCCACATCTTTGCTCAATTGGCGACCCCTACTATTTCTTAAAATTTTTTTTAGGGCGTTCAACAAAAGAAACCGTTCCGCTTTCAATGTAAAAGTATCAATTTACCCAATAATATCTGTGCTTATTAATTTTTTTTAGAGACCAGATCTACTATTATTGTAAACTTTACATTTGTTTTAAGCTAGGCGTATAAGCAACCAATGTCTATTCAGCACTCATCGATTTCTTGAAACTAGACTTCTTTTATATATCTTATTTTTTTAGCGGATGTTCACACATAGAGTTTAACAAGAAAAGCCTGTTAACAAAACTACTCGATTTTTGTAAATCCGTGCGTTGATACATAATTCATTACTTTAATCTGCAAGAATTTGATCTGAAAAAATCATTATTGTATACTATTAGCCCATGCACTTCATCAATACCCCACAAGGTAACCCTACCCCCATAACACCAGTAACAAAGTCGGCTTTGAAGAGCTTTATAGCTAGCAAAGATCACAAAGTTCAATCCTGGTTGAAAAGTATTGATTTTTCTGCAAAAGCCGGTCAATTGGCTATGATCCCTGGAGATGACGGAAAATTGTCAAGAATTCTTTTTGGAATAGCGCCTCACGAATATATCTGGGGCATGGCTGAGCTTCCAAAAACACTACCTGCTGGAACATATTTCCTGGATGATATTGCAGGCCTTTTACAGGGGAAAAATTTAGACCTCGCCACAATCGGCTGGGGTCTTGGGAACTATATTTTTGATCAATACAAAACTCATAACTGCCAGCACATTGAACTGGTTTTCCCTCCAGGGGTTAATAAACTAGCGATTGAGAACATTTTAGATGCTATTTACCTGGTTCGAGACTTAATTAATACACCGGCCAAAGATCTCGGGCCGGAAGAGTTGGCAGGGAATGCAGCTGATCTGGCGAAAAACTTTAATGGGGATTGTAGTACAATCGTTGGAGAAGAGCTTTTATCTCAAGGCTTCCCAGCCATTTATGCGGTTGGCGCTAGTTCACATAGAGATCCACTGCTTATCGACTTAACATGGGGGGATATAGATGCACCTAAGTTGACCCTAATTGGCAAAGGAGTATGTTTTGATACTGGCGGTTTAAATCTTAAAACAGCCCACAACATGAAACTTATGAAAAAAGATATGGGTGGGGCTGCTCATGCACTCGGACTATCTATGGCAATCATGAAGTCCAATCTCCCTGTCCGTTTGCGCACGTTAATACCTGCTGTCGACAATGCAGTAGGCCCTCGGTCTTTGAAGCCTCTTGACGTTATAAAAGCACGAAATGGTATCACCATAGAAATTGGCCATACTGATGCTGAAGGCCGTGTCATTTTAGCTGATGCATTAGCGCTAGCGTCAGAGGAAGATCCGGACCTGATCTGTGATTTTGCAACCCTCACTGGGGCGGCTCGCATTGCGCTTGGGACTGATATACCAGCACTTTTTACTAACAGTGAAGAGTGGGCAAAACTTCTGTTAGATGAAGGAGAGGCTGCTTCCGATAGGCTTTGGCGATTGCCTTTGTGGCATGGATATAACGAATTGCTAATGAGCCCAAATGCTGATATTACAAACGAACCTAAGAGTCCATATGGGGGCGCTATCACAGCAAGCTTGTTTTTGGAACGATTTATAAAAAAACAAATTCCGTGGTGTCACGTTGATCTCATGGGGTGGAATTCCACACAGCGACCGGGAAGGCCTGAAGGGGGCGAGGCTATGGGCCTTCGAACCTTCTTTAACGCGTTCGAAAATTATTTTACACCCAAGTAAATAAAGTTACCCTAGTAAGTGCGAGAGCAAAAAGCTGCTAGCAAAGGATATAACACCCAAGCCTTGCCAGCTACAGTACGAGTGGAATTTCTCACTCGCAAAGAATTCCATCTTCCGCTGCAGTATTGACAAAACGTAGCCTGAAATTGGCTTTACGGAAAAAATCATCAGTCACGGTAAAGCCCCCGATTTGCTTTTAAGCCGTATTTGTATAAATATGTTGGCAAGATTGCTTCCGCTGGAGTTAGCTCAACACCTAGATCAATTAATCCTAATGCATCATTAGAAACTAAATTATCTGTTTTCATCAACTCTACCTGGTCACCCGTCAAAATTGGCTCCGGAAGCAATGAAAGCAGGTAAGCCTGAAATTTGGCCAACCAAAATGGCATTGGCAGGAGTATTCGCTTTCGACCCGTTATTTTAAGAACAAGTTGAAATATTTCAGCAAAGGAGTATTGCGTTGGCCCCCCTAACTCATAAATTTTTCCTGCTGTTTCAAAGTTCTTCAAAATAGCCAATATTGCAGAAACAACATCGCCTACATAAACAGGCTGAAACTTCGGCCCACCGTCACCCAAAATATCAATTTTTATGTCCCCAGTTTCTGAAATCACTAACTTAGGCAAAAAAGGTGCCCCAACTACAAACATTGCCGGCAAAAAGCGCATTAACCCGGCGAATAAATTAAAAAATTTATCCTGCGGGCCAAAAACAACGCTAGGCCTCACAATTGTTGAATCAGGAAAAATACGCGACGTTATCAGTTCACCTTGCGCTTTTGTCCTCGAGTACTTGGCATTAGAATTCTCGCTTGCACCAAGAGCAGAGATATGTATTAAGCGTCTACAACCGGTTTCTTTCACTGCAAGCGCGATATTTTTTGCACCCTCTGCATGAAGATTCTCAAATGTATATCTATCTTTTTCTAAAAGTGCTCCAACTAAATTTACTGCAGCATAACTATCATTCAAAGATAATATCACTTGGGACAGATCTAATACATCAACGGGCCATGGTGTGATTTGACCTGGCTTCCCTAAGGGCTTAAGAAATGCAGCTGCTTCAATATCTCGAACAGCCACCCTTACTAACCAGCCTTCGGTTGCCAGGTGATTTACCAAATGTCTACCGATAAAACCAGAACCCCCAAAGACTGTTATAAATTTCCTAGTCATAAAGATCCTTCTTAGACACCCACAATAGCAACGGATTAACCCTATGACGTGCTTCCGTCAAGCTTAGAAAAAATTGTATGGTTGACAATTAATCCTTCAAAGTCTATCGAATCTCCGTTCTAGCTAAACCATTGGATGCCCAGGTGGCGGAATTGGTAGACGCGCAGGTTTCAGGTACCTGTGACCTTTGGGTCGTGGAAGTTCGAGTCTTCTCCTGGGCACCATTGTCATTAGATGGCAGGGTAGTAGCAGGTAGTCGAGCTAGCAAGGAGAATATGAAAGTGTCTTTCCAACCACGGAATAAGCCTATATCAATTCACATGCATGACGGAGACATACCAAACTCGTTAGGTTTCAGTGGATCGGTAGCTATTGATACAGAAACCCAAGGTCTTAATCCCTTGCGCGATCGCCTATGCCTGATGCAGCTGTCTGCGGGAGATGGCCATTGCCACTTGGTGCAATTCACTAGAAAAACTTTTAATGCACCTAATCTAAAAAAACTTTTAAAGAATCCCAATGTTGTAAAACTATTCCATTTTGCTCGATTTGATTTGGCAATAATCAAACAAAACCTAAATACTCTGTGCACCCCAGTATATTGCACTAAAGTTGCCTCAAAACTTGTTCGGACTTATACTGAACGGCATGGCCTAAAAGATTTAACAAAAGAATTACTAGGAATTGATATTTAAAAAGAGCAGCAATCTTCTGATTGGGCAAGAAATGATCTAACGGATGCACAGAAAAATTATGCCGCAATTGATGTCCTTAATCTCCATATCATTAAACACCATCTTGACTTGATGCTGGAAAGAGAAAAAAGGAACAACCTTGCAGAGGATTGCTTTAAATTTCTGCCAACGCAAGCAATGTTAGATCTAACCGGGTGGGGGCACACTGATATATTTTCTCACTAGGAACATTTTTATTCTCCTTAACCACTAGTTGAATTTCCATGGGAAACAAGGCATACTCAAAATCAGTGTTCTTGTTGTAAAAGCCCCTCCTGAACGAGATTTAACGGGTATCGTAGCATGAATGATAACACCGTCGTTTCGGTTTTTGATCAGACCTATAAAAGCAAAGATTTAGTTCTTGCACGTAAAGTAATAAGCTTGGAAATAGAAGGTCTCAAAGCCCTTAGTGAAGCTTTAGGCGAAGAATTGATTTCCGCATTAGATATTTTGACGGAAATAACAGGTCGTGTTGCTGTTACCGGAATCGGGAAAAGTGGGCATGTTGCTCGTAAAATTGCTGCCACACTAGCATCAACTGGAACACCTGCTTTCTTTGTTCACCCGGCAGAGGCCTCTCATGGCGATCTGGGGATGATTACAAAAAACGATGCCCTTTTTGCAATCTCTAACTCCGGTAATACTCCGGAGCTAACTGATTTGATAAGTTACGCAACACAATTGAAAATCCCGCTTATTGCGGTCACCAGTAGGAAAAAAAGTGAACTAGGTAACGCAGCAAACATTAGCATAATACTTCCAAAAAATGTTGAGGCATGCTCTATGGGCTTAGCCCCAACAACGTCAACAACCATGGCATTAGCTCTCGGGGATGCTATCGCAATCGCTTTACTTGAGCGAAAAAATTTTACTCCCGAGAAATTTCAAACTTTTCATCCAGGGGGAAAGTTGGGCCAACAACTACTAAAAGTTCGAGATATCATGCATGTTGGTGACAAAATACCACTTATTAATAGAAATGCCTTGATGTCTGAAGCAATCATTGAAATGACCTCAAAACGACTTGGCTGTATTGGTGTTATTGAGGAAAACAAAAAACTAATTGGGGTAATTACTGACGGGGACCTTCGCCGACATATGGGAGATAGCATATTGCAGTCCCGTGTAGATGAGATCATGACACCAGACGCAAAAACCATTAATTCTGACATACTCGCAAGCGAAGCGTTAAATAGAATGAACTCTGAAAAAATAACAAATTTCTTTGTAGTGAAAGACAATATTCCAATTGGAGTTGTGCATATTCATGACTGCATAAGTGTTGGTATAGTCTAATGAGAGGGGGAAGACGCGGCAATCATGCCAAACGACGCACACGGACCACCCCCAAAACATGACGGTAAACATTCTGACTCATTTAGCACCCGATCAAATCCCTCTTTTATATCGGTAAAGCGATATACTGTTTTTGTTAGAATTGTGAAGTACGCACTGCCCCTTGTCGCTCTAGGGGTTGTAACCTTGATTTTATCATGGCCCATGCTAGAAACAGAACAAATGGACTTCCATATTGGTTTTGCGTCATTAGACATTGATGGATCAAATGACCCCGCGATGGTAAACCCTCGATATATTGGAACTGACAATGAAGAACAACCATTTACAATCACTGCTGAAATTGCGAAAACAATGAAGCAATCGGACAGTTTGTTTGAGCTCACAATGCCCAAAGCCGACCTTTCTATAAAAAACGGTTCTTGGCTTGCCCTTTCAGCAAACCGTGGTGTTTTTGCCAGGATCAAAAAAGAATTGGAGTTAGAAGGAAAAGTGAATCTTTACCATGATTCCGGCTACGAATTTCAAACTGACAAGGCCAAAATTTATCTAGATACAAATGTAGCAGAAAGCAACGTCCGAGTTCATGGACAAGGACCCTTTGGGGTTGTAGAGGCACAAGGATTTCGCTTTATTGAAAAAGGGAAAGTAATTTTCTTCACTGGAACCAGTAAAATTGTTATATTTCCAAATGCAGAATTGAGTGAACAATGAACAATGTTTTTAACGTAAAAAAATACTTTCTTGGGTTCTCTTCAAGCACTATTTTTTGTTTAGCATTAATCATTACCTATGGCTTTTTGACGCAGAATACCGCAGCTCAGAGCCTCAGTCTGGGGGGTAATGGTGACAATACACCAATTGAAGTCTCAGCTACCGACGGGATCGAATGGCAACAGCAAAACTCCGTTTTTTTTGCAAGAGGTAATGCCAAAGCTGTTCGTGGTGACATACGAATTTTTGCAGACGAGTTAAGAGCCTATTATCGGAAAAATAATACTAACCAAACAGAAATCTGGAGACTCGATGCGTTTGGAAAAGTGCGAATAGAGTCTCCAAGCGAAACAGCTTACGGTGATCATGCTATTTATAGTGCTGACCAACGCGTCTTGGTGTTAGATGGCAATAATGTCCGGTTAGTATCAGGTAAGGATACTATCAGTGCAGAAAAGCAATTGGAGTATTGGGAAGACAAGAATATGGCCGTTGCCCGCGGCAATGCTTCAGTGGTTCGCGAAAAGAAAAAGCTTTGGGCAGATGTTCTGGTAGCGCATACCAGACAAGATAAAAAAGGTAAAACTGCGGTTTATAGGGTTGATGCCTTTGATAAAGTGCGTATTGTAACCTCTGAAGAAACAGCTACAGCTGACCGTGGTATATACAACGTTGAAAGTGGTATTGCCACATTGGTAGGATCGGTTAAACTCAAACGAGCGGATAATTTATTGCAAGGCTGTCGCGCTGAAGTCAATCTAAATACAGGAATAAGCCATTTATTTGGGTGCGGGAATAGTTCAACAAACAGAGTGTCTGGAACTCTAGTCCCAACCAAAAAAGCAAAATAAAAATTACAATGATAACTTATAAGTCTGGAGAAAAGTTTTGAACGATCGCTACCTTGCAACAAAACAGGACACGGGAGATGACCAAGATACGCCCCCCCGGCTTATAACGCAGAAAAACCTTGGATTAACAGCCCGTGATTTAGGAAAACAATTCAAAAAGCGCCCAGTTGTGCGCAGCGTGACCCTTGAAGTGCAACGAGGTGAAGCCATTGGCTTATTAGGGCCAAATGGAGCAGGAAAGACAACCTGTTTTTATATGATAATTGGGCTCATATCCCCTGACTACGGTAATATAATTCTTGACGGGACTGATATCACGGACCTCCCAATGTATCGTAGAGCTCGGCTTGGAATCGGTTATCTTCCTCAGGAAGCTTCAATTTTTCGTGGCCTTTCTGTTGAAAATAATATCCGCGCTGTATTAGAAGTAGTCGAGAAAAGCCGAGAACGCAGAGAAACAATTTTGGATACTTTGCTTGCGGAATTTTCTATTTCACATTTGCGACGAACTTCTGCAATGACCCTGTCAGGGGGTGAGCGGCGAAGAGTAGAAATCGCACGCGCACTAGCTGCGAACCCACATTTCATATTGCTTGATGAACCTTTTGCCGGGATCGATCCAATTGCTGTTGGAGATATAAGAGATTTGGTGGCACACCTCAAAGATCGAGGGATCGGCGTGTTAATCACTGATCATAACGTTCGCGAAACATTAGATGTTATTGATCGCGCATACATTATTCACGACGGTATGATGCTAATGGACGGAGCACCATCAGATATCATAGGGAATGAAGATGTGAGGCGTGTCTATTTAGGTGATAGATTTAATCTTTGATTAAATATTTAGATGGTAGGTTTGATCTTTGATTAACCTCTGAAAGGCCCAATATGGTAATGGCGCCGCGCATAGACCAACGACAAACACAAACGTTGGTTATGACACCCCAGCTGCAACAAGCAATTAAGCTTCTACAAATGTCAAACCTAGAACTTCGTGCATTTATTGAACAAGAGCTAGAACGCAATCCAATGTTAGAAAGAGATGAGGGCGAGGTAATTGATGTCGAATCGCCTGATCAGGAGGATTACGATGATGACATTGGCATTAATGCCGAACCTCTTAACGCAATAAAGTTAGATACATTAGCACCTGTCGAGATTCCCAACGATCAGACATTAGATGTCGACTACGATAATATCTATAATAACTCTAATGGCAATGAAAGTTTGCTGCGGCCTGAGGGTCCTCCTAGTCCATTTAGTTTAAACTCAGGCCAAGCGAATTTTACTGACGAATTGCCAAATCTCGAGGAAACACTATCAAAGCAAAAAACACTGCGCGAACATCTTTTAGAACAACTTGCCGTTGAAGTAAGTGATCTCAGTGATCGCTTAATTGGTGGATTCTTGATCGATTCACTTGACGACGCTGGGTACTTGCGGAATCCGCTATTGGAAATTGCTAATATCTTGGGGTGTGAAGAACAATATTTGGAGCTTGTTCTAAAAAAACTGCGCAAGTTTGATCCACCGGGAGTATTTGCTCGTGACCTAGCAGACTGTCTCGCCTTGCAACTCCAAGACCGCAACCGATTAGATCCTGCAATGCAGCTCTTAATCGAAAATTTGGACTTACTCGCGTCAGGAAGTTTAAGCCAATTAGAAACTATTTGCGGTGTCAATTGCGACGACCTTCAAGACATGATAGCAGAAGTGCGGGCGTTAAATCCAAAACCAGCACAAGATTTTGATCATGAAATCCTAAGAACCATTGAGCCTGATGTACTAATGAATGAATCCTCATCCGGTGGATGGAACATTGAACTTAATCCAGACACCTTGCCTAGAGTTCTAGTAAATAATACATATTGCTTTCATGTTAGTAATAAAATGGAAAGCAAGGAGGATAAATCATATGTTATGGAACAAGCCCAATCAGCAAACTGGTTGGTTAAAGCGGTCGATCAAAGAGCAAACACGATCCTTAAAGTCGCAAGCGAGATAGTGCAGCGCCAAGAGTTTTTTTTCAAAAAAGGAGTCAAATATTTAAAACCTCTAATACTGCGCGACATAGCTGATGCAATAGAAATGCACGAAAGCACTGTAAGTCGTGTTACGTCTAATAAGTTTATCGCAACTCCACGCGGTGTACTCGAAATGAAGTATTTCTTTACTACTGCTATTTCCTCTACTCAGAATGGAGAGATGCATTCTGCCGAGGCGGTTAGACACCAAATCAAAGAACTAATCGAATGTGAAGAAATCACAAATATCCTATCTGATGACAAATTGGTTTCAATTCTTAAGAAAAGCGGCGTTGACATCGCTCGACGCACGGTAGCTAAGTATAGAGAATCAATGAGGATAGGGTCATCAGTGCAACGCAGACGCCAAAAATCTAACACTCCGTAGATATGGATCTTAATGATTTTTTGTTCAGCGTTACGCCTGTACGAAAGCCCCCTTGACTTAAGTTCGTTAGAATTCTAGTTTCCGCACCCTGAAATGACGAGACGCAGGTTTTGATTTTACATATTAAACAATCTATAGACGTGTCCTTATCAGTACAATAGCTTCACCAGATATTCAGAACAAGGCTAACAACTAGAAATTTTTAAGAACAAAGACGAGGTATGCAATGGAGATCTCCGATCTCTTAGCCACTGAAGGAATTATAGAAAACCTGAAAGTCACTAGCAAGAAACAGGCTTTACAGGAACTGTCTCGCCTCGCGGAAAATATAACAGGCATTAAGGAGCGGGTCGTCTTTGAAACAATTATGGAACGTGAACGACTTGGGACTACGGGTGTTGGTAATTTTATTGCGATCCCCCATGGGAAAGTACCCCAATTGAATAGTTTGCACGGCCTATTTGCAAGGTTAGGCCGTCCAATAGATTTTCAAGCAATTGACCAGCAGCCTGTCGATTTGATATTCATGCTATTGGCTCCTATTCATGCTGGAACGGACCACCTAAAGGCATTGGCACTCGTTGCACGCTTGCTTCGTGATCAAGACATTTGCAAGAAACTTCGCGGCACTGAGAGTGCAGACGGAATATTTGCCATCCTGACAACCCCCCAGGAATATCAAGCCGCCTAGTTTATCTTGCCTAATCTCCTGGCTCAACATCTATCGTTTCTACCGCTTTTCTACCCTTTTCTTTTGCATTGGTCGTTTGTATCTCAATTTTCTTGATTTCTGGTTCTGGAACGGTGCGCTCTAAATCAACATTGAGAAGCCCATTATCAAGATTGGCACAAATGACCTCTATCCCCTCGGCCAAAACAAAGCTGCGTTGAAATTGACGGGTAGCTATACCCCGATGAATAAAAACCCGATTATCCTTGTTATCTATATTTTTCCCGCGAATAACTAGTTGGTTATCTTCAACAGCAACACTAAGGTCTTCCATCACAAAGCCAGCTACAGCAAGAGTAATTCTTAGTGAATTTTCGCTAGTTTGCTCAATGTTATAGGGAGGGTAACCTTCCGCCGAATTTTTTGTTGCACGATCGAGCACTCTCTCAAAATGATCAAAACCTAACAGAAGTGGACTATCAAAAATAGACATACGGGTCACAGGCATTCTCCTGAATGGATTAGAGTATTCCTAGACACCTCCTAAACACTCTCCACCTAAAACCAACGCCAGTAAGGTATTACAGGCATAATTAGGAGAAACCTAGCAAAAGTCAATGCAACTAATTAAAGCCGCCTTTATAATATCAATTTAAAAAGAAAGATATTTTTGTTTTAATTATTAGCAACAATCGCCGTCTTTCATTTTCCCATATATCTTCAATAGAAATGCATAGTTAAACGCTGTCTCTTTCAATCGGTCAAAGCGACCGGGCGAACCAGAATGGCCTGCGGCCATATTCGTCTTAAGAATTAATATGTTTCTGTCGCGCTTAAAAGCCCGAAGTTTTGCAACCCACTTCGCAGGCTCCCAATATGTAACACGCGGATCAGTTAGCCCGGCAGTAACCAATATATTAGGGTAATTTTTTTGTCGCACGTTTTCATATGGCGAGTAGCCTAACAACCGAAAATAGTCTGCTGTTTTGTTAATTGGATCACCCCACTCTTTCCATTCTATCGGGGTAAGAGGTAACGAGGCATCACACATAGTGTTTAAAACATCTACAAAAGGAACTTCCGCAATAGCTGCTTTCAAAATATCCGGATTCTGATTAAGTGTCACTCCTATCAACATACCACCAGCACTCCCACCGTGTGCTGTGATATAACCATACCGTGTAAATCCCCTTTTTATAAGCATATTGGCTACTGAAATAAAGTCACTGAAAGTGTTATGCTTTTTATCTAATTTGCCCTCCTTATACCATCGATACCCCTTTTCTATGCCTCCTCTGACATGAGCAATTGCAAAAATAAAGCCTCGGTCAATTAACGAGATTCTTTTAGCTGAAAAAGAAGCAGGTACATCAAGACCATAAGCCCCATAAGCGTATAAAAGTAATGGCGCACTACCATCTCGCGGAGCATCATTCCGATAGAGTAACGTAACAGGGATTAACTCACCGTCATCCGCCTGCGCAAAAAGACGTCTCGTGCTATAGTTTTTTTTGTTATATCCACATGGAATTTCTTGAGTTTTCCTAATGGTCTTCAGTCGCGTATGCATGTCGAAGTCAAATATCTCCGTTGGTATGCTTGGAGAAGAATATGAAAAACGCAATATATTTGAAAAATATTGGCTGGTAATATTTAACTCAAGTGAATATGCTTCCCCAGAAACTTCTAGCTCAAACTCTTCCCCAGTTTCCCACTCTCTTACAATTACCCGGGGAAGAGCATTCCAATATTCAAGCCTAACAAGAAATTTCTGAAATAACTGCATTTTTAGAATCAACCGACCACTTTCGTGCGGGACTAGATCACTACTTCTTGTAAAATTATCCTTACTAATTGGGACCTGAATGATCTTAAAGTCTTCTGCCCCATCACAATTTGTTAATGCAATTAAGTGCTCTGCGTGAGTTGAAACTATATATTTTGTTCCTGTTTCACGTGGAAAAATTAAAGAAAGCCCATTTTCAGGGTGGCCTGTATTAAGCAAACTTATCTCTGATGTAACGTGATCATAACTATTAATCACTATGAAACGACGGTCCTCGGTCAATCTCATTTCTAAAAAATATTGCGGGTTAGTTTCTTCGTACAATTTCTTATGTTTTTCACCAGCGCCCCCCAGAAAACATTGCCATATACTTGCTGGTCGATGGTTCTGATCAACGCATACGTAAAGGAACGATTTTGAATCTGGTAACCAAACTAAATCCGATCCAACATTTTCTAATCGCGCGATGATCTCTTCTCCCGTTTCAATTTCACGTGCTCGAAGAGAAAATTTTTCCGAACCTTTCACATCAACCCCAAATGCGACAAACTTGTGATTTGGCGAATAGTGACAAAAGCCTATATCAAAGAAATCAGTTCCCTGGGCTTCTTCATTCCCATCAAGGAGGATTGTCTCAATTCCAGTCTCATTCTCTTGCTGACAATATATCGGGTGCTCCCCTCCTTCTTCATAGCGCTGATAGTAACTGTAGTCCCCATCAATAACTGGCACCGTAACGTCATTTTCTTTTATTCGGGACCTGATCTCTTTATATATGTTAGATTGCAATTGCTCAGTATCTGACATCATCTGATCTGTATACACATTCTCTGCAATCAGGTATTCTCGAATGTCTGGTTTTAAGCTTGACGGATTGTTGATAATTGAGTGCCAGTTTTCACCCTTCAACCAAGCATAGTTGTCTGTTCGGCCGTCACCATGAAAAGTGCTGTTATATTTCTTTTTTCTAGCTACAGGTGGCATGATTTTCATACTTGTTCCCCAATCCAAAGTACCATGAAGCTTTTCTCTGCCACATAGCAACTATCGTTTCTTTACAATTAATTTCTTTACAAATAAAAAGTATGAATGAAAACCATTTTCCCATTAAGAAATATTGGCAAGCAATAAAGCTTGTGCAGGATCAATGGCCTGCAATCAGTTATCGATTTTTGAGGAAAGATATACGGTGCAATATCAATACTTAAACCAAACGACACCAGAGGAAGTAATGCAAGTATCGTTATTTGATTTTGATCTACCAAGCAAATATATTGCCCAGAAACCTGCCAACCCTCGAGACAGTTCAAGATTGCTGCATATAACAGCTGAAAGAAAAATATCATTAAGCGATTTTGAATTTAAAAATCTCCCAGAGCTCCTGGCTCCGGGCGACCTGATTGTTTTTAACAACACAAGAGTAGTGCCAACGCGCTTGACCGGATATAGATTGAGGGATCAGCTAGGTAATATTCCCCAAAAAGCTCATATTGAAGCGACCCTGCATCAGCAAATTTCATCAACTTGTTGGAGGGCATTCATAAAACCAGCAAAAAAGATTAAATCTGGTGATCAGATAAACTTTGCTTCAAATTTTGCAGCCTTAGTTAAATCAAAAAGGGCTGGTGGTGAAGTTGATCTTGCATTTGCTTGCAGCAACGATGAGCTAAAAAGAAATATTGCAACACATGGAGGTGCCCCCTTGCCCCCTTACATAAAACGTAAGCATATGAAAAATTCAACAGATTTAACTGACTATCAAACAATATTTGCATCATATGATGGCGCTATTGCAGCTCCTACAGCCGGGCTCCATTTTACAAAAGAAACAATGGAAGCATTAAAAAAACGGGGAGTGCTCGTTGGAGAACTAACGCTGCACGTAGGAGCTGGTACTTTTCTTCCAATAAAAGCACAAGACACAACTGCACACTCCATGCATTCTGAATGGGGACAGCTTTTACCTGAGATCGCTAAGATGATAAATGATGTAAAAAGACGCGGTAACAGAATTATTGCTTGTGGAACAACAGTTCTAAGATTGCTTGAAAGTGCAGCGCACGCAAATAGCACTGTCAGGCCCTTTGAAGGGAAAACGCAACTTTTTATTACCCCAGGCTACCAATTTAAAATTGTTGATATGCTGCTAACAAATTTTCATCAACCAAAATCTACATTGTTCATTTTGGTTGCAGCATTTGCCGGACTTGAACGTATTAAACATGCCTATAAATATGCTAAATATAATAACTATCGTTTCTATTCTTATGGTGATTGTTGCCTAATTGAAAATGCAACTTCAATAATCAAAAATGGCTAATTTTAATTTTCAGCTAAATAAAAACGATCGAGCAGCCCGTCGCGGGAAAATAACCACAGCCCACGGAACATTCGAAACTCCCGCTTTTATGGCAGTTGGTACAGCTGCAACAGTTAAGGCAGTAAAACCAGATGATGTTCGTGCAACCGGAACAGAGTGTATTTTAAGTAATACCTATCACTTAATGCTTCGACCAGGGCCTGAACGGATAGAAATGCTAGGGGGACTTCACAAATTTATGAATTGGGATGGGCCGATCCTCACAGACTCTGGTGGATTTCAAGCAATGTCATTAAAAAAGCTTTCCACGGTTTCTGAAGAAGGTATCACTTTTAAGTCACATATAGACGGCTCAAAGCATTCGTTAACTCCCGAAAAAACTATCGAGATACAGCGCATGCTGAATTCTGATATATCAATGGTATTGGACGAATGCACCTCATTCCCAGTACCAAAAGAAGAAGCTGCGCAATCCATGCGACTTTCGATGCGTTGGGCGCAGCGTTCACGAGAAGCTTTCACAGAACGAAAAGGCTATGCTCTTTTTGGAATCATTCAAGGCGGTATATACCTAGACCTAAGGAAACAATCACTTGCTGAATTAACATCCATAGGCTTTGATGGTTATGCAATCGGAGGCCTAGCTGTTGGCGAGGGGCAAAAAAACATGTTTAGTTTAGTCGAGAAACTTGGACCTCTAATGCCTCCAGAGAAACCACGGTATCTAATGGGAGTAGGAAAGCCTGAAGACTTAATTGGTGCTGTGAAGCGGGGAATTGATATGTTTGACTGCGTTCTCCCTACTAGATCAGGAAGGACCAACCAGGCTTTTACCCGCATGGGTGAAGTAAATTTGCGCAATGCCCGTCATCGATCAGATTCAAACCCACTCGACCCTCATTGTATTTGTTACACTTGCCAAAATTTTTGTCGTGCCTACCTGCACCACCTGGCAATAACAAAAGAAATACTAGGAGCAGTCTTACTAAGCCAGCACAACCTGCACTACTACCAAGAACTTATGTGTGGCATGCGCAAAGCTATTGAAGCTAAAGAATTTTCAAATTTTGAAGCCGAATTCAAGTCAAATTATAGAACTAAGAGATAAACGTTAAAGCTACAAGAATTTTATCTTTTGAAAAATGATGTGTTGGAGGAACCCATTTTGCACACCAACCAAACAGTTGAAGGAACATGCTGTGAAAGAAGAAAATTATAAAACTCTAACTAAACTAGGAGGGCAATCAACACTCCCCTCCTCGCCAGATGAAGCATCTTTAGAATTTGTTGTTAACCCTCATTCAGATCGAAAGTATCTAATCAGATTCACCTGCCCAGAATTTACGTCATTATGCCCAGTTACAGGCCAACCTGATTTTGCTTGTTTTATAATTGATTATATACCTGAAAAAACAATCGTAGAAAGCAAATCGCTAAAACTTTACCTTAATTCCTTTAGAAATTATGCGGCCTTCCATGAAGATTGTACGGTCAAGATTGCAAAACGGCTCACACGTGAAATGGAACCTCATTGGCTACGAATAGGCGGGTACTGGTACCCACGGGGGGGCATACCCATAGATATATTTTATCAAACGGGGGAGCCCCCTAGTGCTGTTTGGCTGCCGCCACAAGAAATATCGATTTACAGTGGCCGAAAAAACTAAAATATAGAAATAACGCTCGTTTACTTCTATGCATATTTATTTGGATAGCTCATAAAACAGATTCTCGAACGTTGACAACAAGGAAACGGATAGTATATTTCCGGCTCTCAAAGAATCCTTTTTACTCTATTGATTACGTGGTCGCTTGATTAAGTTGAAGATATTAAGTTTGGAACGAATATGTTTGCAATAGTAAAAACCGGCGGAAAACAATACCGAGTCGAGAAAGATTCAATTATTACTGTTGAAAAGTTAGTTGGATCACCAGGTGATACTATTGCACTAACCGATGTTCTTGTTATTGGCGATGACAAAAAAAATACAACCATTGGCAGGCCAAATATTGAAAAAGCTAAAGTATTTGCTGAAATATTAAAACAAACCCGCGGTAAAAAAATAATTGTTTTTAAAAAACTCAGGCGGAAAAATTACAGGCGTAAAAAAGGGCATTGCCAAGACTATAGTGTACTAAAAATCGTAGGCGTGAGCCCCACAGGTGCAGTTATAAAAAAGAAAGAAACCCAACACGAGAAGCCTCATTCAAATAAGGCTAAAAAGCAAGGTCACCCGAAAAAAACAGAAAAAATAAAAACTTCAAAGGGAAAAGCTACTTCTCGCCAATTGCCACCATCTGGTAAAACAGTTACTGGGGCTACAACACCTAAAGCCTCGCCTAAGAGCAGGACTATAGACAAAAAAACAGCGACAAAAAACACTAAGCCCGCGCAAAAGTCTTCAGTAAAAAAACTTCCTAAAGGGAAACAACCGAATAAGAAGAGTAAAAATGAGGAGTAATATCTGTGGCCCATAAAAAGGCAGGGGGAAGTTCAAGAAATGGCCGTGATTCAGCTGGCCGAAGGTTGGGTGTTAAGAGGTTTGGCGGTGAATCTGTGACCCCTGGTAATATTATTATTCGTCAACGTGGCACTAAATCGCATCCAGGCAATGGAGTGGGCATTGGAAAAGACCACACAATATTTGCCAAAATTGAGGGAACTGTTAAATTTAGAAAGAAAGCCGGCGGTCGAATGTTTGTTTCGGTTGAGCCCAAAAATTAGAAAACAGGGTTGATATGTCTTGCATGTAGGGGAATGGCTATCCATTCCCCTGTTTTGTTTGACTGAAATAAAATGAAATTTCTTGATGAAGCAAAAATCTATTTAAAAAGTGGCGACGGAGGTGATGGGTGCATAGGCTTCCGAAGAGAAAAATTTGTTGAGTTTGGTGGTCCAGATGGGGGGGATGGTGGACGTGGCGGAGATATAATTTTTGAATGTGTTGATGGCTTGAATACTTTAATTGATTTCCGATACAAACAACACTTTAAAGCAAAACGCGGAACCGATGGAATGGGAAGGAATCGCTCTGGGCCTCGGGGAGCAGATCAGTTAATTAAGATTCCAGTTGGCACCCAAATCCTTGATGAAGATAAGAAAAGCGTTTTACTTGATTTTACGGAAGTGGGTCAAAAATTAATCTTGTTGAACGGAGGAGCAGGAGGTTTTGGGAACTCCCATTTCAAATCTTCCATCAACCAAGCTCCACGTAAGGCTAAACCAGGTTTCCCTGGAAAGGAACTCTGGGTATGGCTGAGGTTGAAGTTAATTGCTGACGCTGGAATTATTGGTTTCCCAAACGCTGGGAAATCCACGTTGCTTTCAATGGTTAGCCGGGCCCACCCAAAAATTGGCGATTATCCCTTTACAACGCTGCACCCTAATTTAGGTGTTGCATTTTTCCAAGACAATGAATTTTTGATTGCGGACCTTCCAGGAATTATCGAAGGTGCAAGTGCTGGATATGGTCTTGGCACCCGTTTTCTTGGGCACGCGGAACGTTGCAATGTCCTTATTCATTTAGTCGATGGTACAAACAATGATATAATTCAAGCTTATTATGTTGTACGGGATGAACTAGCGGGATATGGCGCAGGAGTGCCGGAAAAAAAAGAAATAATCGCAATCAGTAAATGTGACGCTCTAACAAAAAACACCTCAATTGAAAAAAAAATATCTCTTCAGGAAGCTACTGGGAAAAGGGTAATAATGTTATCTTCTTTTTCCCAAACAGGACTAGATACACTAATCCGGGAAACGTATAAGATAATATGTAACAAGAGTGCTGAGTGCTTAAAAAAAATATCTGCTAACATTGAACAGACGGGCCATGGATAATTCAACAAACATTCTCTCGGCGAAGCGAGTGGTAGTTAAAGTTGGCTCTGCATTATTGGTAGATGAAGAAGATGGAAAACTATACAAAAGTTGGTTAGAAAAATTTGCTCAAGATGTTTCTAGGATGAAAGAACGAGGACAGGAAGTTATTATCGTATCATCTGGAGCAATTGCCCTAGGAAAACGATATTTGGCGATGCAAAAAATGCGACTTCGCTTGGACGAAAAGCAGGCAGCAGCCGCGATCGGTATGATTAGATTGGCACACGCCTATCAAGAAGTGTTAGAAAAACATAATCTAACCGTAGCTCAAATCCTTCTAACACTTTCAGACTCTGAGAGTCGCAGACGGTATATTAACGCTAAAAATACTTTGAATTCACTTCTTCGCTTGGGCGCTGTGCCATTGATTAACGAAAATGATACAGTTGCAACAGATGAAATTCGCTTTGGAGACAACGATCGTTTAGCTGCCCGGGTTTCAGCCATGGTATCTGCTGATATTCTTGTATTGTTATCAAACGTTTCAGGATTATTTTCTGAGGACCCACGCATAAACCCCAATGCAAAGAAAATTGAGCTCGTTAAAGGGCACATTTCAGAAAAAATTGAAGCTATGGCAAGCAAAACGCCGTCGAGAGAGGGCTCTGGGGGGATGGTTACAAAACTTCAGGCCGCACGCATTAGTATGAGTGCAGGAACCAAAATGGTGATTTCTAATGGCAATCAAATGAACCCCCTAAAAAAACTCGAAAAACCAGATGTAGGAACGTGGTTTACGCCAACTCAAAATCCCAAAAGGGCGCGTAAAAATTGGATTGCCGGGGCCCTAAAACCAATGGGAATCATAAAAGTTGATGAAGGAGCAGAGAGGGCTCTTAGACTGGGAAAAAGTCTGTTACCTGCGGGGGTACTATCGATTGATGGGAACTTTCAAAAAGGCGATGCTGTAGTTATTGTCTCCATGAACGGGGGGGAATTGGCAAGAGGTTTAATTGCATATTCTTCCTCTGATGCTCAGCTTATTAAAGGACACAAAACGCATCAGATTGAGGCTTTTCTAAGCTACCGAGGGAGAGATGAACTAATCCATCGAGATGATATGGTCCTAATGGATAGCAAGGAATAATTCATGTCTAAATATAAAAAATCTGAAATCCCAACACTAATTAAATTAATTGGTAAACAAGCGAAAACCTCGTCGATCAAGCTTGCCAGCAGCCCGACCGAAGAAAAAAATCGTGTTTTAGAATTAGCTGCAACTTACATTGATGAAAACAAAAAATACATTTTTGCTGAGAATGCTAAAGATATGAACGCTGCAAAAAAGCGAGGTCTTTCAGGCGCAATGCTCGATCGCTTGTATTTAGATGAGAGCAGAATCATAGATATGTCAAATACCCTGACTAAAATAGCAGAATTAACCGATCCAGTTGGCACTATTATCGAAAAATGGGATCGACCCAATGGCCTATCAATACAATGTGTTCGAGCGCCAATAGGTGTTATCAGTGTGATTTTTGAGTCACGACCAAATGTTACGGTCGATGCTGCTGCATTAGGGCTTAAAGCTGGAAATGCGACTATCCTTCGTTGTGGAACTGAAAGCTTTCATTCCTGTAATGCTATAATGAAAAGCTTTGACTCTGCGTTGAAAAACGTTCGCCTCCCTGAACACTCAATCCAACTGGTGCCGACACAAGATCGCCTGGCAATTGACGAGATATTGGGCTTAGACTGTTATATTGATCTTGTGATACCACGCGGGGGCAAATCCCTTATAAAAAAAATTTCTTCTAATTGCAAAATACCCCTACTCAAGCACCTTGAGGGACTATGTCATACATACATCCATGAAAGTGCAGACCAAAAAATTGCTCGCTCAGTTACGTTCAATGCTAAAATGCGCCGACCTGGGATTTGCGGGGCTACCGAAACCTTGTTAGTTGATAAATCTATTGCTAAAGCTGTTTTACCCTCGATTTTTGATGACTTAATTGAAGCCGGGTGTGAAGTCCGGGGAGACATAATGACCTCAAAACTTGATTCTAGAATTAAGGTAGCCACGAATAGCGATTGGAATACTGAGTACTTAGACAATATCATCTCAGTTCGCCAGGTTGACGGCATTGAACAGGCGCTTTTGCATATTGAAAAACACGGTTCTCAGCATACAGATTCCATTATCGCATCTAACAAAACGGTAGCAGAAACTTTTCTTAAGCGCGTGGATAGCGCTATAGTTATGGTAAATACGTCAACACAATTTGCTGATGGTGGAGAATTTGGAATGGGCGCAGAGATAGGCATAGGAACCGGAAAACTGCATGCACGGGGCCCCGTTGGCCTGCAACAACTCACTAGCATGAAATATCTTGTACGAGGAAGCGGCCAAGTGAGGCCGTAAGCTAAATTGAGTTACCAGAATTACCGAGTTGGCCTTTTGGGAGGGTCTTTCAACCCAGCACATGAAGGACACGTGAATATTAGTGAACAGGCCTTAAGGCGTTTAAGGTTAAATCGTGTATGGTGGCTCATAACGCCCCAAAATCCAATGAAACTGTTAACAGAGATGGCTCCCCTAAAGGAACGCATAGAGGTAGCCAGAAACTTGACTAGAAATAAACCTAGAATACTCGTAACTGAGATCGAGGATATCATAAATACAAAGTATACAGCTGACACATTGAAACATATAATAAAACAATACCCAAAATTTAGATTTATTTGGTTAATGGGCGCTGATAACCTCTCACAGATTTCGGAATGGGAACGTTGGGCCTCAATATTTTATACTATGCCTGTCGCTGTTTTTGCGCGACCTACGTATTCTTTACAGGCACTGAATAGCGTGGCTGCAAATATATTTGCGGATCAACGCATTCCAGCCCAAAAAGCGATTAAGCTAGCAAAAATGAAACCACCAATCTGGACCTTCCTGCTAGTACCTCAAAAAAGTCTATCAGCAACACAGATAAGACAGGCTGCGTGGTCAAAAAGATAGATTGATTTCTTATAAAGCAAATTATAAAAGGAATCTTAAAAAAAGGAAGGAAGCGCCATACCTAGATCAAAAACAAGTTCATTGCCCAAGAATCACTTTCTTAGCTTAATTTTGGAAACGCTTAAAAATGATAAAGCTGAAAATACAGTTGCAATTGATTTAAACGGGAAGACTAATATTGCTGATTACATGGTAATAACCTCTGGGTCTTCAAGACGAAAAATCATTGCGATGGCAGAACACTTGCAAAAAACAATAAAATCTACTGGGATAAAAAAAATTTCTGTAGAAGGGGGTGCTGAATGCGACTGGGTCTTGCTTGATGCAGGTGACATAATTATTCACCTTTTTAGGCCAGAAATCCGCGACTTTTACAAATTAGAAAAAATCTGGATGACACCGCAATCTAAAATTGTAGAGGGATCAAACCATCAATAATAGCTTGATAAACTTGAAAATTGCCACTTATGGAGCATAAATGTTTCTTACTATCTTAGCTATCGGCCGCACAAAAAAAGGTCCATTAACTTCGGTGTTTGATCAATATGTTTCTCGAATTAATTGGCCTATAGAGCTTCATGAATTAGTGATCAAGGCACCATTGTCAGGAAGCCAGCGGATAAAAAAAGAAGGATCCTTGCTACTTTCCCACATAAAAAATACAGTTTTTCTTGTAGCACTTGATCCTACTGGAAAACAGCTTTCTAGTCCAAACTTTGCGTCTCAACTTAGCCGTTGGCGCGATGATGGCGTTAATAAGGTGACATTTTTAATTGGTGGTTCAAACGGCCTTGATGATGCTATTCTTTCCCGGGCACATTTTGTTATATCTTTTGGAGTCATGACATGGCCGCATATGCTTATCCGAACCATGTTAGTTGAACAAATATATCGCGCTCAATGTATTTTGTTGGGACACCCTTACCACCGTGGTTAAGTAAAGCAACAAAGTTACCTTCAGCTTTTATTACAAAAGGCAAAAAACTATGATAATACAGCAAACTCTAACGCTAATTTGCAAAGTGCATGCTGAGGAATGATCATTGCCAAATAGCAAAACTAACAATAAAAAGCCTTTGATTCTGTGCATACTAGATGGGTGGGGGGAAGGCAAGGACGATACGAATAATGCTATCGCTATGGCTAGAACCCCCGTTTTTGATCGATTGAAAAATCGTTGGCCAAAAGCGGTGCTCAATACCTCTGAATCTGAAGTCGGGCTACCAAAAGGTCAAGTTGGAAATTCTGAGGTTGGCCATGCAACTATCGGAGCAGGTAGGATTGTGCCGCAAGGTTTAACTCGAATTAACGAGTCGATTAGAAACAATACTTTAGGCAAAACTCCGGAACTTATTAAGCTCATCAATACCCTAAAAAAATCCGGAGGAAGCTGCCATTTACTTGGGTTATTATCATCTGGAGGTGTACATAGCCACCAAAATCATATTTCAGCCCTTGCCAATACAATACTGTCATCAGACGTTCCGGTTATCTTACATGCCATCTTAGATGGACGTGATACTCCGCCAAAGCAAGCCATCAATGATGTAAAGGTTTTCCTTTCCAAATTTTCAAAACATTCAACTTTTTCGATTGGAAGCGTTACCGGAAGGTATTATGCAATGGATCGAGATAAGCGATGGGACCGAATTCAAAAAGCATGGCAAGCAATCCAGATGGCAAAAGGAAATCTTTCACCAGATATCGTTGAAGCTATTCGTTTATCATATGCCGCTAAGATAACAGATGAGTTTTTTCTACCAACCGTTGTTAAAGGATATTCAGGTGTAAAAAGTGTTGATAGCCTATTGGTTGCAAATTTTCGTGCAGATCGAATAAGGGAAATCCTTACTGCACTGACAGATCCTAATTTTTGTGAATTTTCAAGGCCCGACCATGCCCGTTTTTTAGAGCATTACGGGATGGTACCATACTCTGATAAACTGGATAAAGTACTGAGCTCTTTATTTCCAACAGTCAATCTCGAAAATACTCTCGGGGAAATAGTATCTAAGGCTGGTTTATCTCAGCTCAGAGTTGCGGAAACAGAAAAATACGCTCACGTAACATTTTTTTTTAACGGGGGTCGAGAACTACCCTTTGACGGAGAGAAACGTATAATGATCCCGTCACCAAATGTTAGTACTTATGATCAAAAACCTGACATGTCTGCTGCTGACGTAACAAATAGTCTGGTTTCCGCTATCGCTGAAAAGTCATATGATTTAATTGTAGTTAATTTTGCGAATGGAGATATGGTAGGGCACACTGGTGTTTTAAGAGCAGCAAAGAGTGCGGTGGAAACTATAGACCATTGCTTGGGACGGATTGAACAAGCTCTATCCAAATCAGGAGGTCTTATGTTAATAACGGCAGATCATGGTAATTGTGAATCAATGGTTGATTTTACGAATGACCAACCACATACATCTCATACCATGAACCCTGTTCCAATAATTTTAGTCGGAGCCCCAGAAGGTATTACAGGTCTAAAAAACGGCCGCCTTTCAGACGTCGCGCCAACATTGTTGGCACTTTTAAATATCAATAAGCCTAAGTCTATGACTGGAAAATCACTGTTACGGGGTCCAGCCGCCCAAGCTCTCGTAGCAGCAGAATGAAAATTGCAACAAATCTGCTCAAACTCTCACTTGTGATTGGTTGCACTCTATCCGCTCTTCAACCGTCACAAAGCCAGACTTCCCCTTTGCAAGAGTTAAAAGCAATTGAACAAAATATTGCTAGGGGAATAAAAAACCGCTCAAGTCTTAGTAAACGGAAGGAGGCCCTAGAAGAAGAAGCTAAAAAACTTCGCCACAAACTTGTCTCGACCGTTAGCGCTATTAGAAAGAATCAAAAGCAAATAAAGTTAGCTCGCAGAGACCTAGAAAAATTAAACTATTCCCAACAAAATAGTTTGCTAGAGTTAGAGAGTGATCGAAACCGATTCGAATATTTGTTTGTTGCGTTGTACAGACTGGCTAAGATTCCACCCGAAGCTTCAATAGCCCTCCCGAGTAGCCCGATAGACTCCGTACGTAGTTCGCTTCTACTGCGCACTAGTTTAGGCCATATAAAAGAAAGAGCTAACTTCCTTGCTAACACGCTAAAAACGCTTTCAAAAAGAAAAGAGGAAATCGCCCACAAAAAAAATAAAATAAAACTATTATTATCTAGTTTGGATAAACAAAAACGGCATTTTTCTGCGTTATTATCAAGAAAGGAAATATTGAAGCGTCGAACAGACTCAAGAATTTTTCAAGAAAATGAGCGCCTATCACTCCTCGCCAAAAAAGCAAAAACCTTAAAAGACCTTCTTAAAGAGCTTACATCAAAAAAAAGGTTTACAGTATCGAAAAATACAAAAAAAAGTAGAAAAAGAAATGCAACTTGGAGTAAAGTGCAACCGGTAGCAGCTGCGAAAGGCAAATTTCTTTTCCCAGTCGTTGGAAAATTGACTTCACGGTTTGGTCAAAAGAACAACTCTGGAATAATCCAAAAAGGGATAACTATAGAAACTGAACCAAGATCCCCAGTGATCGCAACATATCACGGGCGGGTTGTTTTCACAGGGGAATTTCGGGGCTATGGGTTGTTATTGATAATTGAACACGGGGACGGATATCATAGTCTTTTAGCTGGGATGGAAAAAATTACTGTTGACCCAGGTGCTACATTAACAATCGGTGATCCAGTAGGTATAATGGCAAAATTGAATAGTAAAAAACCGAGTTTGTACGCTGAGTTTCGAAAAAATGGTCAACCAATTAATCTTGTACCATGGCTTATATCGGGAAGTAGAGACAAAGAAGAGGTAGAAGGATGATACGTTTTATTTACACGAGATGGCTGCTCACCTTTTTGCTAATTTTTCCGGCCAATAAAATTACCCTGGCTGCAGAAAATCAGCAAATTAATGCAGATACCTATAAATTGCTCAACCTTTTTGGTGAAGTTTTTGAGCGAGTCAGATCCGATTATGTAGAAAAGCCAAAAGATGAAGAAATAATTGAAGCTGCTATAAGTGGGATGTTGATGGCCCTTGACCCTCACTCAAGCTACTTAAATAAAAAAAACTTTCAAGAAATGCGGGTTAATACGAAAGGGCAGTTCGGCGGCCTAGGAATTCAAGTGACCATGGAAGGCGGAGTTATTAAAGTTATCTCCCCTATTGATGATACCCCAGCACACCGGGCTGGCGTGGAGGCTGGCGATATTATCACTCACCTAGATGGTGAGTCTGTCCAGGGAATGACCCTTTCGCTAGCCGTTGAGAAAATGCGCGGAAAAGCTGGAAGTGATATAAAATTAACTATCTTCCGCACTGGGGAGGAGCCTTTTGACCTTACTATAACTCGCGCCGTAATTAAGCTTACCTCGGTTCGGACCCGTGCGGAGGAAAATGTTGGGTATATACGGATTACGTCGTTTACTGAACAAACTCATGAAGGCTTAAAAAAAGGCATTTCAAGTTTGAAAAAAAAAATCGGTCCAAAAATTGAAGGTTATGTTTTAGACCTCCGTAACAACCCGGGGGGACTCCTTGACCAAGCAATAAATGTTTCCGATTCATTTTTGGAGAGGGGTGAGATAGTTTCAACACGCGCACGAAGCCCGGAGGACACAGAACGGCATGCAGCTCGCCCTGGCGACTTAACCGATGGATTACCTTTAGTGATCCTAATTAACGGCGGATCTGCATCTGCGTCAGAAATTGTGGCTGGTGCGCTACAAGACCATAATCGTGCTATCCTTCTGGGAACCCAATCTTTCGGTAAAGGGTCGGTACAGACCATTATGCCGCTGCCTGGGCATGGAGCCATGCGTCTCACTACAGCCCGTTACTACACACCTTCCGGACGTTCCATCCAAGCTAAAGGGATCACTCCTGATATTATCGTTTCCCCTGCGAGCATACAAAATGTAGAAAAAACTCGCGATCGCCGTGAAAAAGACTTACGAGGTGCTTTAGATAAAGTGACAGAGGAAAAAGCAGGCCCTGCTGTATTGGAAGACACCAAAAAACGACCACAGAAAAAGCACAAGAGTGTAACTCCTAACGATTACCAACTCCTGAGAGCACTAGATCTTATCAGGGGTCTTTCTTTGTATTCGAAAATGACCACAGCGATCAGTAAATAAACGAAGATATAATCAACCTTTGATAAAAACTTTCGTGCAATATTCTTTCCCTAAACTATTTGAAACTAAAATTTAATATATCGACATCTATTATTAACGCAGATAAATGTAGCTGCGAGCCGGCAAGGGATCACAAAAAGCAAGTTTTAAAAATATAAAGTTCTAAAAGTTGCCTGATGAATACAAATGCTAGAAACATAAACCTTGTGCCCAACAATAACGTCTGAGACTGGAGTGGCAAAGCCTTTGACTACTGACCCCGAAGCTCAAGAAAACCGATCTGGAAATAGCAGTTCTAAGACGGGCGACACCAAGGAAAATACCCCGGAGGTCGCACCAGAAGGCGATCCTGAAAAAACCGATGAGCCTGGAAAAGATGAACCGAAACCCTCACCAGAAGGCGATCCTGAAAAAACTGACGAGCCTGGAAAAGATGAACCGAAACCCTCACCAGAAGGCGATCCTGAAAAAACTGACGAACCTGGAAAAGATGACCAAAAACCCACGCCAGAAGGCGATCCTGAAAAAACTGACGAACCTGGAAAAGATGAACCGAAACCCTCACCAGAAGGCGATCCGGAAAAAACTGACGAACCTGGAAAAGATGACCAAAAACCCACGCCAAGCACCGACATTGATAGTAATACTGATGAGCAAACAGAAAAACAAAATGCTTCAAAACGCAGAAAAATACTATTTGCGGTAATAGGTGGCCTTTCATTCCTTCTCGTGGTTTCTATTGGGGTCGCCTGGTGGTACTTTTTGGGGGAAGATGAAGGGAAAAGTGATAAAGTAATTAGTGATAACAACGTTTTAGTAGAAATACGCATGCCCCCACCAAAGGGAACAAAATCGTTAAACGTTATAGCTCAGAGCGATGAAGCTGTTACTGAAAGTGCAGAACCAAACAACAAAAATACCGCTAACGCAGAATCTCCTATTAATTTGGAGAACAAGGTGACAGAGGCCGGAGAAGAATCTGAAGAACCAACCTCCCTAAATGCTATTGTTAGTGAACAGAAAGCTCAGGTTAAGTCCCTGGAAAACATCGGAGAGGCAGCAGATCCACTTGCTGGTTTGACTATACCTGCTTTTTTGTCAAATGCATTTGTTTCTATTCCAGATAACAAACGTTCTTTGAGTAAAAAAGAGGCTTTGCCGGACGCTCCGGTTTCAGCGTTACTTGAAGAAAAAGAAGGGGTCAAGGGATCTTTACCTAAAATAGCTGAAGATGGGAGCGAGGCGTGGAAAACCTACGCACGGACCCATGACAGTAAAAATCGCCCAATTCTAGGAGTTTTATTGGCTAACGCTGGACTTAACACAACAATGACTTTAGCTGCGATACAAAAAACGCCGCCTGAAGTAACAATAGTACTTAGCCCATATGGGAAAGACCTAAATAATTGGAGCGTCACGGCTAGACAAGCTGGACATGAGGTATTTCTATCTATGCCTATGGAAAGCAATCTTTTTCCTAAAGAGGATCCAGGACCATTAGCTCTCACATCAAAGCTAACACCTGAGGAAACCTCAAGCACCCTTGAACGCCTACTCGCCTCTTTTACCGGATATGTTGGAACAGTAACCCACATGGGGAGCCAATTTAACCAAGAAGTAGAAAAACTGGAGCCAATTTTGGCAACTCTAAAAAGTAAAGGTCTAGCATTTATTGATGCTAGTCAATCTCAATCTAAAATGGCAGAAGTTGCCTTAAAAGTTGAACTGACGTTCAGCCCCGTTGATGTTTTGATCGACCCGTTGATGGGAAAACAAAAAATAATAGAAAACTTGAATAAGTTAGAAGAATTAGCGGTGCAAAATGGCTCGGCATTAGGTCTTGCTTACCCAGTCCCCATTACACTTAGTGTGCTATCAAGTTGGCTTGACAGCTTGCGGAAAAAAGGAATTTCATTAGCACCTGCATCCCATATTATTAAATCTAGAATGGGGAAGTGAGTCCTTTGAAGGAAACCGCGCAACTTGCTTACCGTAGAGGTGTCGGTATTGTTCTTTCCAATAAAAATGGACAGGTTTTTATTGGGAAACGGGCCCCTAAACTCAACCAAAAGCTTTCGCAGCCGTGGCAATTCCCTCAAGGTGGAATTGAAAAGGGTGAATCGCCAGAAAAAGCTGCGGTTAGGGAATTGGCTGAAGAAACCGGCGTAACATCTATTAAAATCGTAACCGTGTTCCCTGAATGGTTATATTATGATTTGCCAAAAAGTATTGCTGACAGCATCTGGGAAGGAAAGTACAAAGGGCAAAAGCAGAAATGGTTTTTATGTACCTTCCTGGGGTTTGATAACGAAATCAACCTACAAATTGATGGTTCCCCAGAATTTGTAGAGTGGAAGTGGGTTGATTTTTCAGAGGCAATAAAACTGGCTGTTCCCTTTAAACAAACCATTTATGAACGCTTAGAAAAGAAGTTTTTTGTATATTTAAAAAACCAAAGCATTTGAAATAATTACAAAAAATATCAAGACCACTTGCAGTTTATCTAAAAGAATGGCACAAAAATAGTTATAATTGGATATTCTGAATCATAGAATACTCTTAAATCTAATACTCAGAATTTAAAAGAGTCAGATAATCTTGCAAAAAAAGAATTCACCTTGCGGAACAGCGCTTATCACTGGAGCTGCCCAACGTATCGGTAGAGTTATCGCTCAAATGTTTGGCAACAACGGTTGGGCGGTTGCTATTCATTACAATACGTCGGCAGAGAATGCAAAAATACTTGTTGAAGAAATTCAATCAACAGGAGGACAAGCTGCCATGTTCCAGGCTGATCTCGCTGTTGAAAATAATATTTTGAAACTTGTTGACTCAGTAAACAAATCGTTTGGCCCTATTACATGCCTAGTAAACAACGCCTCAATCTTTGAGTATGATGATATAAAAACATCAACACAGCTACTTTGGAATTTACATATGACAGTAAATCTTCGTGCACCATTTCTATTGATCCAAAGAATGGCACGGCAGCTTCCAAGGAATACTAAAGGAAATGTAATTAACATAATCGATCAACGAGTGTGGAACCCAACACCAGACTTCATTAGCTATACGCTCTCAAAAATGTCTCTTTGGAATTTAACCCAAACTTTAGCCATGGCGCTAGCGCCGTGCATAAGAGTGAACGCTATTGGCCCGGGGCCGGTTTATCCCAGCAAACGGCAAACTAATACTGATTTCAAAAACCAGTGGGCTCAATTACCCTTATCTCGCCGCATAACACCAGAGGAGATAGCAGCAGGAGTACGATACATACTTGACGCGAAAGCAATGACCGGGCAGATGATTGCTCTTGATTCAGGGGAGCATCTAGGTTGGTCCCCAAGTTCAAATGGAAAAGCAATAGAGTAAGACCTTTTGAGACAGAACATGAATGCAGAACCGCTAAAAATGACTAGGTCACTAACAAACCAACAAATGTCAAAAAAGCTGCTCAAGATTTTTGTACGAGACTTGGTTATAAAATGTAGTATTGGCGTTTACAAAAGGGAAAAAACAAATCCCCAAAGAGTTAGAATTAATTTGGACCTTACTTTACAAGGGTCAGAAGAAGCTTTAAATGATAGCATTCAGAATACCGTTTGCTACGCTGAAATAACCTCTGGTATTGCAAAAATTGCAACTAAAGGACATATCAACCTGGTTGAAACCTTAGCGGAGCGTATTGCTGATATGTGCTTGACATTTACGTCCGTTCAAATAGTACAGGTAAAGGTAGAAAAATTAGACGTCTTAAAACACGCTGGAAGCGTAGGTGTCGAAATTGAACGATATAATCAAGATATTATAGATAAAGCCTAGATAATAAACACTTTTATGTTATTTAATCAGGCTTTCTCCCCAATATTAAGTTGTACACAACAGTTTTTCTGCCTAATTTTGTAACTTGCCCATTATGGATAAAAAGAAAAAAAAGAAAAAAGGGATCAAAATATAATATTATTTAATTATTTCAATCACTTAAAAATTATAACCCTATTGGCACAAGATGAGCGAAAGCTAAATATTATTTTGTGAAAATTAATGATATTACAGTTTTCAACAAAGTTATCCACAAGCGTTAGGATCATATTGTTATTGTTTCTAGTCAAGAATATTCACCGAATTTAACTTGAACCTCCCTGCAAACATGCCATGGAAAAGCTAGTAACAAAACACCCCAAACAAAATATATCAGGCGCCCAAGCAATTACACACCTACAAATAAAGATGCCTGAATCACCGGGAGTATACCGAATGCTAAATTTTGCAGGCGAAGTCTTATATGTTGGAAAAGCAAAAAACTTAAAAAATCGGCTAGCTGCATATACCCGCCCCAAAAGGCATAGCATTCGCATTCAGCGAATGATTTCACAAACGAAAGATATAGAAATAGTTAAAACAGATACTGAAGTTGAAGCCTTACTGCTAGAAGCTGACCTAATAAAACGTTATCAACCACGATACAATATATTACTCCGCGATGATAAATCATTTCCAATGATTTTGTTAACTAGTGATCATGGTTTTGCACAACTCGTAAAGCACCGAGGCACGAAAAGAAGAAAAGGAGAATACTTTGGCCCTTTTACTTCTGTATGGGCTGTTAACGAGACTATCAATCTCCTGCAACGTGCTTTTTTACTACGAACCTGTTCTGACAACATCTTTGCCAATCGAACTCGGCCCTGTCTACTATATCAAATTAAGCGCTGTTCAGCCCCCTGTGTTGGCAAAATTAGCAAATCAGCCTACTCAAATTTAGTGGGTGAGGCCCGATCGTTTCTTTCGGGGAATGATCATAAAATCCAAAAAAGCTTTGCCAAGCGAATGCAGGAAGCAAGTGACGCTGAAAAGTTTGAGGTAGCAGCACAATATCGCGACCGAATTAAGGCACTTTCAAAAATTCAATTGCAAAATGGTGTTGCCCCAAAGGGCATTAAAGATGCTGATATAATTGGAGCCTATCAAGTTGGTGGAAAAACATGTATTCAGGTATTTTTTTTTCGCTCAAGCCGGAATTACGGCAACCGTGCCTATTTCCCATTGCATAACAAAGACTGTTCTCTAGACGAAGTTATTGAAGCATTCATCGGCCAATTTTATGCAAAATTGCTGCCTGCAAGACAAATATTAATCAGTCACCAAGTAGTAAACCCGTCTCTAGTAAAAAAAATGCTTGAACTAAGGGCAGGTTATAATGTGAATTTTTGTGTTCCAAAACGGGGGGAAAAGTCAAAACTTACGAAACTTGCTATAATGAACGCTTGCGAATCTCTAAAACGTCGCATGCTAGAAAACAAAACACAACTAGAGTTATTTAGAAATTTGGCTATATTACTAGCCTTGCCAAAGATACCGGAACGCATAGAGATTTATGATAACTCCCATATTTCTGGAACACGGCCCGTCGGAGGGATGGTTGTTGCTGGACCGGAAGGTTTTGTCAAAAAGGCTTATCGGAAATTTAATATTAGAACAGAAATGAGCCCAGGTGATGATTATGCGATGATCCGAGAAGTTTTAACCCGCCGATTTAAGCGGTGCCTAAAAGAAGACCCAAATAGAGAGACAAAACAATGGCCAGATTTGATTATTATTGATGGGGGCAAAGGGCAACTTTCAATGGCGCACAGCGTCTTAAGAAATCTTAACATTGCAGAAATTCCTCTAGCCGCAATTGCTAAAGGACCTAATCGTAATTCAGCGAATGATCGCATATTGTTGCTTGATAAGAAACCCCTATTTCTTGAACCGAACAATCCTGTTCTTTATCTTATCCAACGTTTGCGTGACGAAGCTCACCGATTTGCTATTGGGGCACATCGTACTCGTCGAAAAAAAGGGATACGCACTTCAATCCTAGACCGCATTCCAGGGGTTGGGCCAAAACGAAAAAAATCACTTCTACACCACTTTGGGTCACCAAAAGCCGTGGCAGAGGCGAGTGTTAAAGACCTTGAAGACGTTGATGGAATTGATCGGTTCTTTGCGATACGCATATATGATTGGTTCCATGCTAGTGATTAAATTAAAAAACAGATTAAGTAGTTTCTATCGGGGCGAAACAATATGGTGAAAATTCTTCCAAATTTGTTGACAATTTCCAGAATAGCGGCCATTCCGATTTTAATTTGCCTTTTAATGTTTGTTTTAGATCCGCTAGGAAGCTGGCTCGCCTTTGCCATTTATGTTTACGCATGCATCACTGATTTTTTTGACGGTTATTTAGCACGTGAAATGAAGCAGGAATCTATCCTCGGAACATTTCTCGACCCTATTGCTGATAAACTTTTAGTCGCCTCTGTTTTGCTCACATTAATGGGAATTGATCGCATGGGTGGACTAACGGTTTTACCGGCTTCCGTAATTCTTTGCCGCGAGATCATTGTCTCTGGACTTCGTGAATTTTTAGCGCAAATAAAAGTATCAGTGCCAGTGACAAAACTGGCAAAATGGAAAACAAGCATCCAAATGGTAGCAATTGGCTTTCTTCTCGTCGGCCCCGCTGGCCCGCAATTTGGTTCGCTATCAACAACGGAAATCGGCATATATGGGCTTTGGGGAGCCGCAGCACTAACAATTTTCACAGGCTATGACTACATGATTGTTGGAATGCGCCAGCTAATTTCTGAGGGTGATCCCTAAAATTTTAGAAAATCAAATTAATTTTTGGAAATCATACAAATATTTTAGTTAAAGTATCACTTAAGATCTAAAGGATAAAAATGAAAATTTTTGGGATAACAGGTTGGAGCGGAAGTGGAAAGACAACGTTGATGGTTAAGCTTCTAGAAGATTTAATCAAACGCGGGTTTAAAGTGTCTACGATCAAACATACTCATCATAGCGTTGATGTCGACCGACCCGGTAAAGATAGTTTTGAGCACCGGCATGCGGGGGCTCACGAAGTAATGTTAACTGGAGCTAAGCGGTGGGCTCTAATGCGGGAACTAAGAGGGTCTCAGGAACCCGATATGCAAACCCTTCTAGATAGAATGGAATTTGTTGATATAGTCTTGGTGGAAGGCTTCAAACGCTATTTACACCCTAAATTAGAAATTTTTCGCCCAAAGATTGGAAAACCAATGATTGCTGCTAAAGACAAAACAATAGTTGCTATTGCAACAGATGAGCAGGCCCTCCCTCAAATTAATTTACCTGTTTTAGATATTGATAATGTTCCAATGATTACAGAATTCGTTATATCACATCTTGGATTTAACAAGAGGGGCTCCAGTGACACAACTTAATGATGACTGTTTTGCCTTTGACAACAAACTAACATTATTTTCTGATGCTTTAGCTGAAATTGATAAACGCTTACATACTGTAGTGGGGAAAGAACGGGTAAGTTTAAACCAAGCTATTAACAGAGTATTGGCCGAAGACGTTGTTTCCCCACGGAATGTTCCTCCCCATGATAACAGTGCTGTAGACGGGTATGCTGTAAGGTATAACGACTTAAACAACACTACAAATACTCGCCTTAGGGTAGCAGGTCGTATTGCTGCGGGTGATGTTCCTACCAATACCGTTAAGCCAAAAGAGGCTTTCAGAATTTTTACTGGCGCACCAGTACCCAAATCACTAGATACTATTTTTATGCAGGAAGACTGCAAGTTAGATGGAAACCATATTGTTTTACCACCAGGACTCAAACGCTATGCAAACTATCGTTTTGCTGGGGAGGATCTCACGAAAAATTCTACAGTGGCCTCAACAGGAATTCTTCTTAGGCCCCAAGAAATAGGCCTTGCTGCATCAATTGGTCGACGAAAATTAGAAGTATTTAAAGCTTTAAAAGTTGCTATATTTTCAACGGGTGAAGAAATCTGTGACCCATATCAAGAAATCTCAGATAGCTCTGTTTTTGATGCTAATCGATTTTCGATTTATGGATTGTTGCAAAATCTAGGTGCAACAGTTACTGATATGGGGATTTTACCCGATAATCAAAAAATAATTTGCGCTTCATTAGGACAAGCAGCTAAAAAAAATGACTTGCTGATCACCTCGGGGGGGGTCTCCACTGGTGAAGAGGACCACGTCAAAAAAGCTGTTGAATCGATAGGTCATATAAATTTTTGGCGTCTTGCTATCAAGCCTGGCCGGCCAATTACTCTAGGCCAAGTAAACAAATGTGCCTTTATAGGTCTTCCTGGAAATCCCGTTGCAGCTATGGTAACTTTCATGCTAATTGCCCGCCCAATAATCCTGAAAATGTCTGGTCGAGCCAGTGAATCCCCCCCCCGCCACAAAATAATTGCGGATTTTGACTATAAAAAAAAATTAGGGCGCAGAGAATGGATCCGTGTAAGCTTGTCTCAAGAAGAAAACATGCCTATTATCGGGTTGAAGCCAGTTGGGTCAGGAGCTGGGATCTTAACTTCAATGGTAAATGCTGATGGCCTAGTTGAGCTAACCGAAAATTCAACTGGTATAACCCGGGGGGATACAGTCAATTTTCTTTCTTTCGAGGATATTTTTCGATGAAAATTGTTTATTTTGCATGGGTTCGTGAAAAGACTGGAATTTCGGAGGAAGTACTTGAAAAATTGCCAGATAATGTGAAGACTGTTGCCGACCTAATTGAATGGCAAAAACTCCGTGGCAGTGGTTTTACTGATGCTTTTAGCGACCCAAAAATTATTCGCGTGGCCATTAATCAAGAATATTCATCCCAAGATCACCCCATTGAAGCAAATGATGAGATTGCTTTCTTTCCGCCAGTTACGGGTGGACGATAGCCTAGCTAAATACAATGTAACACCTATAGAAAACAAGATCTGCAAAAAATGATAAAAATTCAACAAAAGAACTTTGATGTCAAAGCCGAATTGGAGGCTTTAAAGGGTAATAATCACTCAATAGGTGGCATTTGCTCTTTCATTGGGCTAGTTCGCGAAATGGCTGAAAATAAAAAGCTTTCAGCCATGACCCTCGAGCAGTACCCTGGAATGACAGAAAAGGTGATAAAAAAAATCGAAAACGAAGCACTTCAACGTTGGTCACTCCATTCGACACTGATCATCCATCGGTTTGGTCGATTAAAACCCGGTGAACAAATAGTTCTTGTAGCAGCTGCCTCTGCTCACCGTGAAGTTACATTTGAAGCTTGTCACTTTTTAATAGACTTCCTAAAAACGAGAGCACCATTTTGGAAACTTGAAGAAACACAAGACGGAAATTCTTGGGTCGCAGCACGTGATTCTGATGAAACAGCTGTAGCAAACTGGAAACACCCAAAGCAAGTTTAGCATTTACGTTTTATTGTACTTTTCTACCTTTTGCTAACTGGCCCCTTATTTGCGTTCATTTTAGCTACAAAACCCAATAAGTCCTAATACTTCAGGTAAAAATCCTTTCTAGCCCCTGTGTTTTTAGAGCATAACAATTTTCCTAAACTTTTTCTTGAGCAAATCTAAGTATTACTTTATTTACCTTTTCCTACTGCATGTTCATATGCAGCCATCATCCGTCGGCAAATTTGTCCAGGCACAAAGTGCATATTGTCAATTTTTCCAACTGGGGTCACCTCTGCCGCAGTGCCTGTTATAAAAACTTCGTTTGCTCCATGGAGCTCATCTGGTTTTATAGACCGCTCAACAACCTCTAAACCTTCACTTTTAGCTATTTCAATTACAGTTTTTCTAGTTATACCATCCAAAAAACAATCCGGCACCGGAGTATGCAGTTTTCCGTCATCAAAAGAAAAAAAAATGTTGGCGCCTGTAGCCTCAGCAACAAGCCCCCTCCAATCAAGCATTAGAGCGTCTTCAAATCCTTGTTTTTCTGCCTCATGCTTTGACAATGTACAGATCATATATAGACCTGTTGCCTTTGCATGGACAGGTGCAGTCGCAGGGTCTGGTCTCCTCCATTGCGCAGTCATCAGGCCAATCCCCTTCATTAAAGCCTCGGGCGAAAAATAGCTAGGCCACCCCCATGCTGCTATGGCTACATTAATACGATTTTTTTGTGCAGACACACCCATCATTTCTGAGCCACGCCACGCAATTGGCCTAATATAACCATCAATAATATTGTTAGCCTCGCACGCTTTCACCGATGCTGAATTGATATCCCCCATAGAATATGGAATTTCAAACCCTAGAATTCTTGCTGAATTAAAAAAACGTTCGGTGTGCTCTTCTAATTTAAAAATTTTACCACCGTACATACGTTCACCCTCAAAAACTCCTGAACCGTAGTGAAGCCCGTGTGAAAGAATATGTAAATTGGCATCCCGCCAGGGAATCATCTCGCCATTCACCCATATTACGCCATCGCGATTATCAAAGGAGAATTCATTCATTACTATACTCTTTCTTTCAGTGGTCAATTGGAACTAAGATAGTTAGGATTTTTTTGTGAAGCAAATACATATCATGCAACCAACACGAATTACGCACTAATAGTAACTAATATTTTTCAATCAATCGCAACAATAAGACTTGTAGAATGGAGATTATATATGCCAGGTAAACCTACAAGAAAGAAATTTAAACTTAATCCCCTTTTTTTGCGCGAGAAGGAGCTCCGTGAGGCTAAAGAGTTACTTCTTTTTGCATACCGCAACTTCACTAGTGAATCCGACCAAGTGCTTGCTGACTTCGGTTTTGGCCATGCGCACCACCGGGTAATTTATTTTGTTGCCGCAAAGCCAGGCATTATAGTTGGTGAGTTATTAACGTTGCTCCAAATCACTAAACAAAGCCTTTCACGTGTTATGAATGAGCTATTGGTCGGTGGTTTTCTTTACCAAAAAACAGATTTGATTGACCGTCGCCGCAAAAAGCTTTTCTTAACACCAAAGGGTGAATCTCTTGAAAATATGCTAACCGAACCCCAATTAGAAAAAATTGCTCAAGCGTTCCGCCATGCTGGAGTTGATGCTGTGGAAGGTTTCTGCACGGTGCTACAAAATTTTATTGACATTCAAGACGAAACACCAATTGACCATGCAATCGAAAACTCTGAACAATATTAACTCTCTGGGTCGCAACGATTTTAAAGAATCTAATTAATAAGTAGCAATTTAACGTAATTTTTAAAGAAAGGTTCAAATGTACCGATTTTAGATACTTAGAAAAGGTTTCTAGAAACGATTCACTTGACCAAACCCCAGCGAATCGGACGATACTCTTAAACCTGACAGGCTTAAGATTCACAAATTTGGCGATACCAACCCCAGACATAGTTGCACAAAATCAAACTTTTCACCACATCATAAAATCTCCACTTGCACGTTGCGGGACAATCAGGCAGGCTACAATTTGTCTATCTTGTATGGAAAAGGCACAAGGTGTAGTAGTATCAACTATATATTGTAGGTGTATAGATTTATTTAAATCACTTACGCTAGACTTAATTATGGGGGGGAGAGTGGAATGACAGTTATAGAGTTTCATGATGATAACCTTTGTAATCCCCTTGATCTCATAGAACAGATCATAGAATACAACAATTGGGTATTTGACCGCCGGAATGATTGCGAAATCTCTGTCCAAGTTCCAGGCAACTGGTCTGAATACAATCTTTATTTTACCTGGAACAGCACCATTTCCGCTTTGCATCTCTCGTGTGCATTTGACATGCGTGTGCCAGAAAGAAGGCAACATTTGATATATGAATTATTAGCAAATATAAACGAACAGTTGTGGCTAGGGTATTTTGGCATGTGGAGAAATGGAGGTGTTCCTATGTTTCGGCATGCTATCCCGTTTCGCGGTAATACTATGCCAACTATTGAACAAATGGAAGACCTGGTAGATACAGCACTCTATGAATGTGATAGATTTTTTCCTGCGTTTCAATATGTAATTGGGGAAGGAAAATCGCCAAATTATGCAATGAAAGCAGCAATGATTAAAACGTTCGGAGAAGCCTAATTATCAAGCCTGAACCTTTGATCCTAATCGGATGTGGAAAGATGGGTGGAGCCATGCTAAGGGGTTGGCTTTCCAAAAATAGCAGTAAAAATGACGTTATAGTTGTTGACCCGCAAATAGATAGCTATCGTCGGTTTAAAGATCTTGAAACTGTAACATTCAAAACCGATGTGGCCCAAATTGACTTAAAAGTTAAACCTAGCGCAATTGTACTCGCAATTAAACCTCAAGTTATCGATATGGTTATCGAAGATGCTCGGCAATTTGTAAATTCCAATTGCTTGTTTCTATCTATTGTAGCTGGAAAAACAATTGGTTATCTAGAAAAACATTTAGGTCAGGAGGCGATTATACGTACCATGCCAAACACACCTGCTGCAATTGGCCGAGGTATAACAGTAGCATATGCAAATAAATACACCAATATAGATCAAATAAATCTATGCACTAATCTTTTAAACCCATTAGGGAAAATTACTTGGGCTAATGACGAAGCGGTTCTTGACCCAGCAACTGCGCTTTCAGGCGGTGGCCCCGCTTATGTATTTCTTTTGGCAGAGTGTCTTGAAAAAGCCGGTATCGCTGCCGGACTCCCAAAAGACCTTGCTGCAGAACTAGCAATAGAAACTGTCTCTGGTGCAGGTGAATTACTAAATCAAACTCAAGATTCTCCCTTGCAGCTTCGATTGAATGTGACAAGCCCTGGAGGAACGACCGCTGAAGCTATTAAAGTACTAACCAAAGATAATGCGCTGGAAAGATTGTTGACTAAAGCTATTTCTGCTGCCACACAGCGCTCTAGAGAATTAGCCAATTAAAAGATTACGGCTTTCTAATATTTACACCTATAGGTAACATAAGAGTATACTGCCACTCTGAGTTGGAGAGTGTTGTGAACACACAAAAAGCGAACAAAAAAACAAAAGATAAAGATGTTGAAGTGATTGCCAAAAAACTGCATTCTGCTGCTCTTGGAATTGCTGAAAATGAAGGATACACTGCCATTACGATCTCTCGTGCTGCAGAGGTTGGGGGCGTTCCATTAGGGGACGCTATTTATTTGTATCCTAGCGTAACACACCTTCTTTCTGGCCTGTTTAACTCGATTGACAAGCAAATATTGGAGAGCCTAAATCTTAACCCGCTTGAAGGGGATGAAGTCCGTGAGAAGCTTTTTGAATTAATGATGAGACACTTTGATACAATCCAAACTACTCGTGGCGGATTTCTAGCCATTATAAACCACCTCTATAAAGACCCACTTAACCTAGCTATCTTTAGCACTAAATTTTTACAAATGCTGACCTGGTTTTTAGATGTTTCTGGAGCAACAAGTACGGGATTGGCTAAAAATTTACAGGTTAAAGCATTAGGGGTAATATACCTTTTTACGCTTAATAGCTGGAAACATGACGATACTGAGGATTTGTCAAAAACTATGGCAACCCTTGATCGTGCACTATGCGAAGCTGAAAAATTAGCCAAATTTCTCAAATAACGGCTCGGCACCCTAGAAAATACATTGTTTTACAAATTCATCAAAATCTTTAGTCAAAGTATAATAACTAACCAAATAAAGCCGTATATGCAGATTTCTAAAGGAGACTTGCATGAATATTAACATTAATGATTTTTTAAAAATAGAAATACGGGTAGGTAAAATATTGCGTGCAGAGCCGTTCACTGAAGCTATTAAACCTGCAATTAAACTTTGGATTGACTTTGGCCCTGAAATAGGCGAACGGAAGTCTTCAGCACAAATCACATATAATTACGATTGCGATAGCGTTGTTGGCCGACAAATTTTAGCTGTAACTAATTTACCTCCCCGTCAAATCGGCAAATTTCTGTCAGAAGTTCTTGTGTTAGGGGTGCCGGACAAAAACGGTGAGGTCATTTTAGTCAGTCCTGATAAGCCAGTTCCACTTTCTGTACGTATGTATTAATTCAACGAATAGATCAATTTTTGTTGAAATTTTTATAAATACAAGCTCCCCCAAAAAAACAGCCTGCTATTATCTTGTTCGAGATATTTCTATAAAACATTTTTAAAATTTTAGTCTACCTTGCTCTTATTCGCACCCCAAATAACCCTCAGTTTGTTACCCCAAGAGACAGGAAAATGTATTTAGGCTTTCTTATTTATTGAAAAACGTTTATTACCGACCTTTTAATTTTATCCGTATTTTCCCCTTCAATCCGAATAACCTCACTAAGCGCGCTACAGCTTGCAGAATGAATGTCCCCGACCCTGTACAAATATACATCCCCTGGCCTCAACGTATAATTGCGAGACATCTTTGCATTGAATGACCCATCAGAGCCTTGGGCACCAACTCTTTCCCAATCCATCATTTCTGTGTTTCCTGAAACTTGACCATAAATAGCCCATGTAGGGCCGTGGTCATGAGGGAATCCTTTTTTATTTTCATAAACGTGACTACAGACACAAAAGCCAAGTTCTGGATCTTCAAAAAGCACTCGCCTTTCATCAGAAACTCCCATTGGGAAGCATTCAGAAATTAGTTTTTTGTCAAAGATAACCGACTTTACTAATTTGAGAACCTCATCTTGCCCTTGTTCGTTTAGGCAATCTGTCAGACTGAACCTGCACTTATTTATGAATTCTGCCAATGTATAACTCATTTTTTTAATCCCTTTAAGTCGGAAGAACGATTTTTATCTGAGCACCACCTCTTGGGGAATCTAGAATCTTAATTTCACCTCCATGACCTTGGACAAAATCACGTGCTATCGCCATCCCAAGACCAACGCCACCTGTTCCAGGATTGCGCGATTGTTCTATCCTGTAAAATGGACGAAACACCTTCGCCCGTTCTGCAACGGGAATTCCAGGACCATCATCATCTATCAATATTTCAGCCCCTCCGCTCCTTTTCCGTGCACAAACATAAATATTTTCTGCAAACCGAGAGGCATTTTCAATTAGATTAGTTATTGCACGACGAAACGCATTAGGGGCAAGTTTGACACAAAAATTATCATCTATCAAAATTTCTATAGATTTTCCCTGCCGTTTAAACTGCTCCGCAATATTGGTAACAGAATCGAGCAGGTTTACGTTTTTTTCCTTCTCATTTCCTTCCCCGCGAGCAAACGCTAAATAACCGTCTAGCATTCTTTCCATCTCACCAACATCTTTTTGCAAATCAGTAATACCTTCTAGGTCACCCATCATTTCAAGCTGCAAACGCATACGGGTAAGTGGTGTCCTTAGATCATGGGATACTCCTGTTAACATATCAGTGCGTTGACTAATTTGCCTTAATATCCTGTCTCGCATCGCCACAAAAGCCGCTCCCGCTTGGCGCACTTCATTTGCGCCTTCAAGCTTAAACTCCTTAACAGAACGTCCTTTCCCAAAGTCGTCTGCTGCATCAGCCAGTCGCCGTATAGGCTTCACTTGGTTCCTCATAAAAATCATCGCAACCACAAATAGTATTAATGAAGAGCCAACCATCCACAGTACAAAAACATACGTTGTGGAACTAAAAAGTCTCTTACGGGGTACTTTTATCCGTAACGTATTATTAACAAATTGTACGTCTATCAAAACATCTCGTTTTAAAGTCTCATTATCGATTTTAAACGGGGCATCAAGAATATCGTGAAGTGCTCGGATCAACATTCGCTCAAGATTATTATTTCCTGTTTGAGCGCGTGTTGGAACAAATTTTCCGGGCTCAAGTTCTATAATCAACCCTAGAGTACCTGCAGCATGGTTCTGAACCCAGAAAAACCCCTCTCTTTCTTTGCTAAAATGTTTGAGCAATTTGATTATAGATGACACATCCCCAGCAACACCCCGAGCCAACCGATATGTTACTTTATCCCAATGGCTCTCAAAAAAAATCCCTGCTGCTATTATTTGTAATAAAATCAGAGGCGTGATAATGATCATCAAAGACCGGCCAAGCAAACTTTTTGGCATTACCTGTTTTAATAATGTTATCATTCTTAATCTGGCCTCAACATATAACCTTTACCTCGAACAGTTTGCAGGTAGCGTGGCAACTTTGAATCAGCCTCAATTTTCCGCCGAAGGCGGGTAACCTGAACATCGATAGCACGAAAACTGCTCGATATATCCGTTAATTCAATCAACCGTTCACGTGTCACCACCTGACCAGGCCGTTCTGCAAGTGCAACCAAAAGTGTTGCTTCTGATTCTGTAAGATGGATTGGAGCTCCATCACGTTCTAATTCACCTCTAGATATTGTAAAAACAACAGAGCCTAATGTAACTTTATCAATAACATATTCTTTTTCTTGTTTCGTTCGGCGCAGAATACTTCGGACTCGTAACAATAATTCCCTTGGCTCAAACGGCTTTACCATGTAGTCGTCCGCACCCTTTTCAAGCCCAACTATTCGATCTTCAAGCTCGCCCATAGCCGTTAACATCAAAATGGGAACGTTGTTCTGCATTCTTATTTGCTGTGCAAACTCCAAACCGCTTTCACCTGGCATCATGAGGTCAAGTATCAGCAAGTCAAAACTAACTAGGGCCATTTTTTCCCTGGCACCGTCGGCGCTTGGAGCAGTGGTTACCAAAAAACCATTTTCACGGAGGAACCTACACAATAAATTGCGCAAACGATCATCGTCGTCAATCACTAAGATATGTGGAAAATTAATCACCATGACCTTTCAGAGCGTTATTTATACTTCCATAGTTCTAGGGCCAATTTTCTTGACATGACGTTATTCCCTCTCTCTCGATTGTCTAGATCTTTCCGGAGAAGCGTTTCCGTAAATTTTTTTTCGCTGCTACAGGTTTCCTGGAAGAACTCTCCCAAACTGAAGGTGGCTCTTTTTTCAATTTCTTCGGCGTTATGCTTTTGCCCTTAGACTGACCTCTCCCCTTGACTGGGCCTGTCGCGGAATTGAGGCGTTTTTCAATTTCGCTAATTCTCCTTTCCAACTCGTCTTGCTCTTCAATAGCCCTAGATGCAATGTCCCTGAAAACATTGAATTCATCACGTGATACAAGGTCAAGCTTCGTTAGCAAACGTTCTATTCGGTACCGAATTAACGAGTCGAGTTCGTGCTTCGCCCCGGATAGGGTTGACATAACCCCAACTGCAACTCGAGCTGCATCATCTAATAATTGGCCTTTCATCATTACCCTTTACTCCCTTATTAGCGTTCTAAAGAAAGTTTTCTGCGAACTAAGTCAAACTAGCTTTTTTATTGTAATGCAAATTACTTTTGTGTTCTAGTGATAGGATTTTAATATCAAACTGCTTTCATAATTTCCAAAATACCACCGTAGCCCCGGCAGGATGCAACCAATTGCCTTTTCATAAATTTCTTAAACAGCCAAAATCTAGGTTGCGATTTTTAAAGCAATCACCCTAACGGGAAAGAGTGGAGAAAAAAAAGGTCAATCAATATACAAAAAAATAGTGACCCTTGCACAGGGCCTTGGCCCCGCCTTAATAATTTGCAAAGTGCAACAAAATTCCGAACTAACAACTATGTTCAAAAATAACAATTTTGTACTTGCAATTTTTCTTGCAGCAATTGTTCTTAATTAAAATCAATGACACTCCAAACACTTGCCACCGCACCCTGGTGCTCTTATAAGAAAGTTGTTTATAGCTAGGAGCAGTTAATGTACTTGGTTACTGGTGGTGCAGGATTTATTGGATCAAATATTGTATTTGCACTAGAAAAGTGGAAAAAAGCTGAAATTATCATTTGCGATTCTCTTGGCAATTCAGAGAAATGGCGCAATATTGCGAAAAGAAATATTCAAGATATTGTTCACCCTGACAATTTGATCGAATTTCTAAAAGACAACACATTAAATATTGAGGCCATCATCCATATGGGGGCTATTTCATCAACAATTGAGAAAGATGTTGATAAAATCATAAATAATAATTTCCGATTTTCACGTGACCTCTGGAATTGGGCATCAAAAAATGAGGTTCCATTTATCTTTGCTTCTTCAGCAGCAACGTATGGTGCTGGTGGACAGGGATTTATTGACGACTTTTCATCTAGTGCTTTAAAAAAACTCAAACCACTAAATCCCTACGCGTGGAGCAAACACTTATTTGACAGTTGGGTTTCTGCGAACATAGAGGCCGACAAACTAGCTCCCCCTCAATGGGTTGGCTTGAAATTTTTCAACGTTTATGGCCCAAACGAATATCACAAAGATTCTATGAAGAGTGTTGTTGCGCAAATCTACCCATCTGCTAAATCCAATTCACCGTGCAAATTATTTCAGTCACATGACTTAGGTTATGAAGATGGTGGCCAGTTACGTGATTTTGTCTACGTTGATGACTGTTCAAACGCTATTATCTGGTTGTTAAAAAACAATAAAGTTTCAGGGCTTTTTAACTTTGGCTCAGGAAAAGCCCGTAGTTTTAAAGAACTCGCAAATGCGGTTTATGAAGCTCTAGATAAAGAAACAAAAATCACTTACATCCCAACTCCAAGCAACATTAGAGACAAATATCAATATTTTACCGAAGCCAATATGGATAGACTTAAAAAGGCTGGTTGGGACCCTGCACCTACTACTCTTGAAGACGGCGTCCGAAATTATGTATTAAACTTTCTTGAAAACGATGACCCGTATCGTTAAGAAATTAGACTATGCTTTTTGCAATACCATTTCCAACTATTGATCCGATTATCTTTGAACTAGGCCCTCTCTCTATTCGTTGGTATGCATTAGCTTACTTGTTAGGTATTTTTGTTGGTTGGCGGGTAATGCGGTATATGAATCAAATATCCCCAATAGTAGAGGACAATGAAACTATAGACGATTTTTTAGTATGGGTAACACTTGGGATCTTATTAGGTGGCCGTGTTGGATATGTGTTATTTTATAACCTCAATTATTACATTCAAAACCCGCTAAATATCTTTGCTATCTGGCATGGGGGAATGTCATTCCATGGAGGATTCGCCGGAGTAACAATTAGTTCAATTGCTTTCTGCAAAAAACGCAGGGTAAATATTTTGAATTTTGGAGATGCGGTATGTGTTGTAGCACCAATTGGTTTGTTTTTTGGTAGGATCGCAAACTTCATCAACGGGGAATTATTTGGTCGGCCTTCCTCCGTACCGTGGGCCGTCATCTTTCCTAATGGCGGAAATATACCTCGGCACCCTTCACAGCTTTATGAAGCAATATTTGAAGGGGCTTTATTATTTTTCTTGCTTTGGTTTCTCTTCAATTATTATAACCCCCGAAAAAGGCCTGGCGTGCTAACTGGTGTATTTCTTTTAAGCTACGGCATCATTCGAGGTGTTATAGAATTTTTCCGTGAACCAGATTTTCATATTGGTTACCTCGGTTTTGGTATATTTACTATGGGGCAGTTATTATCCTTACCTATGATTCTAGTCGGTGCTATATTAATTTTTAATGTAATGCGCAAAGAATCGCTTAATTGACATCAAATCTCATACATAAACTTTCGAAAGAGATTGTTAACAAAGGACCTATATCAGTTGAAAGATATATGGAACTTTGCCTAAACGATCCCGAATCCGGATATTATATGACTCGAGACCCGTTCGGTCGCTCGGGGGATTTTACGACTGCTCCCGAAATAAGCCAAATGTTTGGCGAGCTTCTTGGTGCCTGGATGTGTGAGACATGGAAGATTATGGGAAAACCTAACCCGATTATCCTAATTGAACTTGGACCCGGACGTGGCACTCTAATGGTAGATGCGTTGCGGTCAGTATCGAAGGCAGAAAATTTCATTTTGTCCTCTAGAATCCATTTAGTTGAAACCAGTCCCGTACTGAAAAATATTCAAGCTAGAAACATCCACAACTTAAATTCTTCCTTGAATCCTGAATGGTGGGATCATATTTCCGAAGTTCCAAACGGACCCACTCTGCTAATCGCAAACGAGTTTTTTGATTCTTTACCTATAAACCAATATATAATGACAAAGCTTGGATGGCGAGAAAGACTCATTAGCATTCGAGAAAACAGATTGAAGTTTGTTACCTCAAAAAATATTCCTACAAGTTTTGAGCTGCCCGAAACAATGCCAAAACCTAGATATAATGATATTTTTGAAACTTCGCCTACAGCACTTAACAATATTAAAGTAATTTCCAAAAGATTTTCGTGTAATTTAGGAGCTGCCCTTTTAATTGATTACGCTCGTACCAAAAATAAATATGGTTCTACATTACAAGCTGTCAAGAGTCATAGGTATGTTGATCTATTGAAAAATCCAGGTGAAAATGATCTCACTGCCCACGTAGACTTTGAAGTGTATGCAAAGAAAGCAAATGATTGGGGAGCAGCCTCCCATGGGCCGATTCCACAAGGGACATTTCTCAATCGCCTTGGTATATCTTTGAGAATGAAAACACTCATAGAACACGCTTCTCCCAGTCAAACTCTTGACATCCGTATGGCAGAAAAACGTCTTACTTCTGATGATTCCATGGGCCGGTTGTTTCAAGTTTTATCAATTTCTTCGCCCGCACTCCCCCTCCCAGGCTTTATGTGGCGAAGCTTGAGTTGATAATATCTAAAAACCTTAATACACTGGATCGCTAAGTTTTTTTATTTCGATAAGGAAAATATCCTTTTTGTCTTGATTGTACTAACTAACCCCTGACATTTCTGAGCATGATGTATAAGCACCCTTTTTATCTAAAATCAACATTTCTCACAGAAGGGAAAAAAATTTGCCACGCATTTTTTGGACGCCAAGGAGGAGTCAGCCAAGGTATTTATAAATCACTTAATTGTGGCTTAGGCTCTAAAGACAATTTAGCTGCTGTGAAAGAAAATCGTGACAGAGTACTTCATGCAATTGGATCTACGGAAAATAGCCTTGCCACTCTTAAGCAAAAGCACTCATCTGATGCCGTTATAGTCAATAGGTTGTGGGACTATAATAATCGACCTTCTGCAGACGCAATAGTAACTAATGAACAAAATATAGTTCTAGGCGTACTCACCGCAGATTGCGCACCAGTGCTTTTTGCCGATAGTACGGCAAATATAATTGGTGCTGCTCATGCCGGATGGAAAGGTGCAAAGGCTGGCATCATCAGCTCCATTCTATTGTCAATGGAGAAGCTTGGCTCCAAAAGGGAAAATATCGTAGCTGCAATAGGGCCGACTATTGCTAAGTCATCTTATGAGGTCGGCCCTGAGTTTCATAATACCTTTGTTACTGAAGACAAAAGAAATCAAACGTATTTTTCACCGATACAAAGTAGCGGCAAATTTTTTTTTGATTTACCTGCGTTTATTTGCTCTACACTAAATCATTTGGGTATAACTAAAGTTGAAAATATTGGCATTGACACATACAACGAGAAAAAACGATTCTTTAGCTGTCGCAGGTCAACTCATGAAGGTAAAAGTGACTATGGTCGGAATATGTCTGTGATAGCTATTATAGATAGAAATCCCGATGCATAATGCCACTGCTCCAGAGATAGAAACCTTTGCCTGGATACATAGAGAATATCATAAGGTGCCTGAGCCTGTTTCTTTTTCATAACAGAAAAGTTTGTAGCGGTTTATAAATAACAGAACGCCGTCGAAAAAAATATAGCGCAATTGTACAGTCAATCATAGAATACGTCGCTCTGCCTAAAAATATTCGAAATCATTAGACAACTCTTAGAGTTCAAAAAAAATAATTTGTTGGTTATATCGCTATTTTTATGGTAATTTTTGTTTAAATCGTTTTACTGCTAACTGATCTCGTTAATTAATCTTGCAGTATCTTAGCGCTATCATAATCAGTGTTTGTTGGGCATTACTTAGCTGGATGGGATGGGATGGGTTGAGTTAAACTGAAGAAGGAAAGTAATTTTGGAAAATACGGGAAATAAACTAAACCACTGCATGCTTCGAGTTAAAGACCCTGAGGTTTCATTGACCTTCTATACTGAAGTTCTCGGTGCCCGCTTGCTCGAACGATTTGATTTTGAGAATATGAATTTCTCTCTATATTTTCTTGGTTTCGATGCCGGCCTTGAAGGCCCTATGCCCGAGGATCGGGGAGAGCGGATTATGTGGCTAGCTAGTCAATCTGGGGTTTTGGAGTTGACACACAACTATGGTACGGAATCTGACGCTGACTTTAGTGGCTACCATGATGGCAACAGTACGCCCCAAGGGTTTGGCCATATCTGTGTTTCGGTCCCAGATGTATATGCGGCCTGCGAACGATTCGAAGAGCTTGGCATAGAATTTGTTAAACGCCCCGATGATGGCTCAATGAAAGGGTTAGCTTTTATAAAAGACCCAGATGGTTATTGGGTGGAGATCTTCTCGCCCGCGGGTCTCAAAAAAATTATTGTAGGTCAATAGAATAGACGATCAACTGGCCACTATTAAATTTCTTAATATAATTGAATAGTCTGATCAAAATAGTAAGATACCGTGTTAGCAGGCACCCTAGATGAGTGATCCCGAAAAGGGAGCCGCGACCGAGCTCTATTGCAGTACCCAAGGCCCAGAAAATGGAAGGGTAATAACTAGCCAGTCCAGTTAAGCAGGGCCCTATACCTGATTTTGCGAAAATCGTCTTTTAGCTGTTCCCCAATCAAAGAGATCAATCTTTTGTTACATGTAGTTTTAATTGAGAAGTCTCCCCAAAAATTAAAGTTGAGGAAGCGTTTTAATTTGCCTACCTCTGAAAAATACAGCCTTAGTTTTTTAAAAACTGTTCAAAATTTTTTAACTCTAAAACTTGGCTTCACTTTTGGGGAACTTACTTTATTATTCGGGGAAAGTTTATTATGCAACAGCCCAAGATGAAACAGCGCCTAGTGGCAATAAAATTTATAGCTGTTGCACTGTTCCTTGCTTCATGCAGTGAGATTCCTCGACCGTTTAGCCTTGATAAAAATAATAATATGCTCGTACATCAGCTACTTTTAGCCAATGCAAAGCCTTTAAAACATAGCATTCAAGTTTCAACAATTCTCGGCATTACAGCTCCTATGAATCGATTGATACCGATAGCTATTGCAGAACAGCTTCAGGACAAATATTTGCCAGCTCACTTTTCACAAGGCACTAATAAAGTAGAGAATCATGCCCCTCCTCGGTTCGCACTAAACGGACGCGCTAAGATCGAAAAAAATAATCGCCTTATCGGACCTAACGTTAAATACGAACTGGCGATTAATTGGGAGTTAGCCGAAAGTGAGAAAAGCACCAAGCTTAATTTCAAACAAAATTTTTCTGTCCCTTCGTGGCAATGGGACCAGGGCTCACCGAATCTAATATCCATACTATCGGACGATATTGTTAACAAGGTTATCAAAGCATTAGATGGCAGAAGGCTACTAGATTTTCCCGATCTCAGGACTGACAGTTATAAAAGGGAGAGCAGCATATGGGTTACACCTATCCAATCCAATATAAAGAATGGCAGTCACGTACTACGAAGAGCTATTATCGCAGCACTAATTCAAAATGGACTTCTAATTTCTGAAACAAGAAAAAGTGCCCACTACCTGCTCTCTGGTAATTTTAAGGTATCCTCACCAATTAACGACAGCCAGCAAGTTGAAATGGTCTGGAAACTAGCTGAAAGCACAGGAGAAGAAATAGGAACCGCCGTTCAAAAAAATACTGTACTTACGGGCAGTTTTAATCAAAACTGGGGTCCCGTTGCAGCCATTATTGCCGAGTCAGCAGTTAACGGAATTCGAAATCTTATTCAAATTGCAAACCAAAAAGATATTAAACGCTATCAACAGAACCCCTACCAAAAGCCCTTGCCAGAACAAGGTTTACTGGAACCAAATTCTGATGACAGAACAACCCTATAAACATTAAGTTTAATTCTGCTGATGGCATTCCAACAAAAATTTAACAATTAAGTTAGTACAGTACTTAAGAATGAAATAGCTCGCAAAACCTATGCGCTCATATCTGCAAAAAATCATTACTCTGCTTGCCGGTGTTGGAATCAGTTGCTTGGCCATTCTGGTTATTAGCAGTTGCGAATCTGGAAAAAGAAATGATCATTCATTAGCCTCAGTCCCATTTTTTGAGACAACCCAGTCTTTGGAAACTGAGCCTTCACTTGCAGTCAAGCCACTCACCTCGCCTATGACTAATAATTCTGCACCTCACCCCCTAAGCACTAGTGTATATGACCTAGTTGAAACCCTTAAACTGAAAGGCCTCCCTAAAACCACACAAATTATCATCAGAAAAGCTATGAAAAAGATTTTAAGGGAAAACAAATATTTAGCCACCTCTACCCTAAATAAATTCCCACCAAAAATAATGTTAGCTGGAGAAGTTTCTGTTTCAGAAAAGCGAAGCGATATTTTGTGGCTTAAGTTTGATTGGGAACTACGTGAATTATCTGGCGAAAAATTGTCAAGACGTTCTCGGCAAGTTGTTGTTGATTCTAGGCATTGGAAAGATTCTACCCCGGAGGCCGTTAACTTGGTAATAGACGCTACTAGCCCAGACGTTATAATGCTAGTCCGGGAATATCTTGAAGAAACTAGTGAACAAAATTCACAAAACGATGAAAACCGACCTGCAGATTCCGCTAGAAAATTAGCGGACACGCACATTTCCAAAAAACGGTCCCTGGGAGCCTCTCCCCAATTAATGCACTCTGCCCCTTATACTAAACGTCAAAATAATAGCGAATACAAAAAATATTACCCTAATAAAGTAGGTTCCTTAAGCTTTTTCGTTTATCCTGTTTCTGGAGCTACCGGAAACGGAAATGTTGTTCTAACCACAGCCTTAAAGCTTGCATTGCAACAACGCGATAATCTTATTGCAGATACGGTTAAGGATGCTAATTTCTCAGTCCAAGGAATTGTCCATATAAGCTCCACAAAACAAAACAAACAAGATATAAGAATAGTCTGGACTGTTAGCAATAATAATGGACGTGAACTCGGGAAAGCGATACAGGAAAATTCTGTTTTAGAAGAAAGCTTGCATAATGGTTGGTCTAAAATCGCTGACTTAATCTCTGAAGCTGCGGTACAAGGGATCAAAAAACTTTGTGATACGAGGGATACAAACGCTGGACCAACTAGCTTGCTGAATTAATTAATAATCAAATTATTTTTAAAATGGCGGTTACACAAAAAAGAAATTTACAAATATCTTTTATAAAGGCTTTACGTATGCAACGGACATTGGTACATTCCGGCCGACTTTTCTCCTTAATGATCGACAATTTGAGATGAAAATTCTAGCGTGCAACAGCAATAGACCGCTAGCAGAAGCAATTTCCACTTATGTGAATCTGCCACTAACAAAAGCAAGTATACGGCGGTTTTCGGATATGGAGGTGTTTGTAGAGCTTGAAGAAAACATTCGAGGTGAAGATGTATTTGTGATTCAGTCAACTTCGTATCCGGCCAATGACAATTTGATGGAACTTTTGGTAGCCTTGGATGCTCTTAGACGTGCGTCAGCACGTCGAATAACTGCGGTAATGCCGTATTTCGGTTATGCAAGGCAAGATCGAAAATCAGGCCCGAGAACACCAATTTCGGCAAAGTTAGTTGCTAATTTGATTACAGAGGCGGGAGCTGATCGGGTGCTAACCATGGACTTACATGCAGGGCAAATACAAGGCTTTTTTGATATACCAACCGACAATCTCTACGCTGAACCAGTCCTAGCCGTTAATATTGAGGAACACCTTGCCCAAAAACAGCTAGTGATTATCTCACCAGATGTTGGAGGTGTGGTGCGCGCAAGAGCACTAGCAAAGCGGATAGGCAGTGACCTGGCAATAATTGACAAAAGAAGGGAACATGCCGGTGTATCAGAAGTTATGAATATTATTGGAGAAGTAAAAGGCAGAGATGCGATCCTTGTAGATGACATTGTTGACTCTGCGGGAACCCTTTGCAATGCAGCTGTAGCTTTAAAGGATGCAGGTGCTACTTCAGTATCGGCATATGTAACTCATGGTGTATTGTCTGGGGGTGCAGTAGCGCGGGTTGCTTCATCTCCCCTCGAAAAATTAGTAATCACAGATAGTATAATGGCAACTGAACCCGTTCGTTTAGCGAAGAATATAGAACAATTGTCGGTGGCTTCTCTTATTGGGGAGGCAATGAGCCGAATTAGCAAGGAAACCTCTGTTTCAAGCCTATTTGGCTAAGACTGTTTACCCCTCGCACGTATGAATTACGGATAGACTGCACATAAAGCATATTTTCCACTAAGGAGAACTTATATGACAAGAAACTCAACTCCTCTAGAAGCCGAAATTCGGAATCAAGCTGGTAAACGTGAAACTCGAAAATTAAGAAATTCGGGTCGTGTACCAGGAATAATATATGGAAATAAGCTAGAACCCGTTCTAATATCGATTGATCCGTTGCACTTGAATAAAGAACTTTATAAACCAGGGTTTTTTGCTCGGATTTTTGAAATTGAAGCTGCTGGAGAAAAACACCAGGTCCTAGCTCGCGATTTGAAACTTGACCCTGTAACAGACCAGCCTACTCATATTGATTTCATGCGCTTCAGCTCACGTACAATCCTAACAATCGATGTATCTGTCGTATTCAAAAATGAAGAAAAAAGCCCCGGGTTAAAGCGTGGTGGAGTCCTTAATGTTGTGAGACATTCTGTTGAACTGAAGTGCCGCCCTGACTCAATACCTGAAACGCTTTCAGTCGACCTTACTGACCTAGAAATTGGTGACGCTATTCACATTAGTGCCATTAAATTACCAGACGGTGTTTCAACTGCAATAACGGATCGTGACTTCACGATCGCAACAATTGCAGCTCCAACGATCGTCGTTGAGGAAACAGAGGCTGAACCAGAGGAAGACGTTGCCATTGATGAGGAAAGTGCTTCTGAAGCCCCGGAGAGCCCAGAAAACAATGAATCAAAAGAAGAGCGTTAGTCAATATAATCCAGGAGAAGTACTTTATGATTCTAATTGTCGGCCTCGGGAACCCTGGTCCGACGCATAAAAATAATAGACATAACATAGGGTTTTTAGCGATCGACGAAATTTTTAAGCACCATTCTCTCGGCAATTGGCGCAAAAAATTTCATGGTCAAATTGGATTAGGCAAAATTGAAAACAAAAAAATTCTTGCTTTAAAACCAATGACTTACATGAATAGATCAGGACAATCAATATACGAAGCTAAATCTTTTTTTAATATTTCTTCAAAAAATGTGATCGTTATACATGACGAACTCGACTTTCCTTGTGGAAAATTACAAATTAAAAGAGGTGGCGGTCATGCGGGACACAACGGTCTAAAGAATATCCATTCTTATATAGGGTCAAATTATGCTCGAATACGTGTGGGTATTGGACGTCCCCAGGAAAAGGGCGAAATTATAAATCATGTGTTAACTGATTTTTCTAAAACTGAGACTCACTGGGTGCACCCCTTAATTGCGAATACAGCTAAATTCATAGGTCTAATAATAAACGGTGAGGACTCAAAGTTTCAACAACAAGTACAACAATTTACTACAAAACATGTTAACTCCCTTCTTAAGAAAGAAGATTAAATGGGCTTTAAGTGCGGCATAGTTGGCCTCCCAAATGTAGGAAAATCAACACTTTTTAACGCTCTTTCCCAATCGTCACGTGCTGAAGCAAGAAATTTTCCCTTCTGCACAATTGAGCCTAATATTGGGCGCGTACCCGTTCCAGATAATCGCTTGAATGCTATAGCAGAGATTTCAAAGCCGGAAAAAATCGTACCGACAAGCATAGAGTTTGTTGATATTGCGGGCTTGGTCCGTGGTGCTAGCAAAGGAGAGGGTTTAGGTAATCAATTCTTAGCAAATATCCGGGAAGTGGACGCCATTTGTCATGTAGTGCGATGTTTTTCGAATAACGAAATTATACATGTTGAGAATAGTATTGATCCACTCCGTGATATAGAAATTGTGGAAACAGAGCTAATGCTAGCAGATATAGAAAATATTGAAACCCGAATTGAAAAATTAACAAAAAAAGTCCGGAGCAACGATAAAGATGCAAGGGCAAAACTGCATATAGCAGAGCGTTCATTGGATTTATTGGAAAAAGGTACTCCCGTTCGAATGCTTGAAATAGAAGAAGAAGAAATACCCCACTTCCATGCGTTGCAGTTTTTAAGCGCAAAACCTGTGCTGTATATCTGTAATGAAGAGGAAAACGCAATTAAAGAAGAGACAGAAATAAAAAGGCAGATTGGTTTGAAGGCAAAAGACTTAGGAGCCCAGTCGATAATTGTCTCTGCAAAAATTGAAGAAGAGTTAGCACAGTTCAAGGATAGTTCCGAAAAACAAGAATTTTTGGAAACATTAGGGGTCCGTGAAACAGGCCTCGCTAAAATCATTAAGAATGGTTACAAGCTTCTCAGATTAATTACTTTTTTCACACAAGGTAAAAAAGAAGTCCGTGCCTGGACTGTTAAGGACGGGGCCTCTACTGTAAACGCCGCTGGTGTCATCCACACAGACTTCGAGAGAGGTTTTATTTGTGCTGAAACAGTCTCTTACGACGATTTTATCGCATTTAATGGGGATCAAGGTTGCAAGGAAGCTGGAAAGATCCGGCTAGAAGGGCGCAATTATAAAGTCAAGGATGGTGATATAGTATTATTTCGCTTCAACGTCTAAAACCATTTTGAGCAATTTAGTTCAGTTAAACAGTCATTTGATGAGTGAATCTAAGTCCTATAATTTCAAAAGAGCACCAATTTCTGGAGCTGAAGTTTATTATTGTGAAAAAAGTTTTTCGGCAACTGAAGCCTCTACGCATCTGAAAATATTGGAAAAACGTATTAAATGGAAGCAAAACAAAATAACGTTGTTTGGTCAGCAGATACCCGAACCGAGACTTTCTTGCTGGTTTGGTGAAAAAACTTATTCTTATTCAGGGCTAATCCATAAGTCTATACCATATCCTAGCCAATTATTACCCATTGTGCGGCGTGTAAAAAAAATAACTGGGGAAAACTTTAACGGTGTACTCTTAAATCTTTATCGGGATGGCTCAGATTCAATGGGATGGCACTCCGATAATGAACCCGAGTTGGGGAAAGACCCTGTGATTGCTTCTGTTAGTTTTGGTGCTGCCAGAAATTTTCTATTCAAACGAAGAGACAACTCATCAAAACCGTTTTGCCTAACCCTTGACCCAGGCAGCCTATTATTGATGAAGGGTAAAACCCAAGAAAATTGGTTTCATAAAGTGCCGAAAACAAAGAAAAACATTGGAATTCGGATAAACCTAACTTTCCGAATGGTACAGTATTAAAATAGCGTTTAATCTTAATTAGTTATTCGCAAGTTCACTCAACAATTGCTGCATACTTTCGTTTAGATGTCATCTCGGGTAGCAGAGTTGCTGAGTAAATTTGTTTAGTAGCATAACTTATTATCACGCCGGAAACTCCAAAAGCTAAATATTGCCCTACAACCTCGATCGCATTTGATGATGATAAGAATAATCTTGATTCAAAAGGAGGAACGAAAAGCGATTGAAACGTACGGATTGGAGTAAATAAACTTTCATCCAAAACTTGTAAAATCTGTGCTTTTGAAAAAGGGCGCCCATACCCAAACGGTGTTTTATTAACCCGTGACCAAAGTCCATGGCGGTTAGGCACTACGACAACTAGCCTCCCTGTATCTGATAGCACACGCCAAACTTCACGCAACATAATTCTCGTATCGCCCGTATATTCTAGTGCATGGATTATAACTACAATATCTAATGACAAATCTAAAAATGGCAGCTCAAGTTCAGAGGCTGAAATTGTCATTGTAGACCCTTCTGGCCGCCAACAGGTAATTCCCGAACAATATGGTACTGCAGCAAGAATCTGACCAGCGTCGTCGCCAAAAATCTCTAGGTATGGGTTAGCAAAACCAAGGCCTAGAATCCTCTGGCCTTTTACATCGGGTAGCAAAGTCCTTAATTTAGCACCAATGATCCGTTGAGCAACTTTCCCAATGTTACTACAATAGAAATCTTGCAACTTTGTTGCTTTTAACCACATATAAGTTCATCTACCAAAATTAAATTTCTACTTGAGAACAGCATGTCACTGGTGAATCACTTTTAGTTTATATTTTATCCCAATCTAGTTTATTTTTCAAAAAAATCATATTAGTTACATCAGCTATGTTTCCGTAACGACAGCAAGATGCTAGGTTTCAAGTTATTAGTAATTGAAGTGAGAAAAATGATTCAAAGGCCGATTATTGGGGTCGTACTTGATTATGAAGATAGCGGTAGTTTTTCTTCTAGGCCGCATCTTGCCCTGCGATGCGCCTATTTTGAAGCAATAAACATTGCTGGGGGATTGCCAGTTGGCCTTCCATATTTAAAGGACTCTATCGATAAGTATTTGAATTGTATTAGCGGACTTCTTATTCCGGGAGGATTTTATTCATTTCCACCATTTCTATATAAACGGCTACAGAAAAAAGAACAACTAATCCATCCACGGTACTCTTTTGAAAGCGATCTTGTTCGGGCTGCATTAAAGAAAAATATGCCAGTTCTCGGTATCTGTGCTGGGATGCAGGTTTTAGCTGCTTCAGAAGGGGCGCTTCTCCACGCATCCCTTCAGGATGAAGTGGAAACAATTTATGACCACCTTAATGAGAAACCGGCTGAAAAGCTTGCACATCCCGTTAAGATTGAGCCCTATACTCTTCTACATGAAGTTCTCAAGGTCGAGCGCATGACAGTTAATACGGCACATAACGAGGCTTTAAAAACAATACCGGAGACTGTTATGGTCAATGCGAGGGCTCCAGACGGTATCGTTGAGGGAGTTGAACTTCAACAATATCGTTTTGCAATTGGTGTACAGTGGCATCCTGAGTTTTTCATAAATGTGGAAGGACCCAATTTGCGCCTATTCCAGGCATTCTTATCTGCTTGCAAATAAATTAGAAAAATATTTAGCATTAATGGGCTAGTTCAGATTGGCTTTTTTTCCTAATTGGAGGGATCTTAATGTTAAAAAATATAGAGAAGATAAATAGTCATTCCATAAATACTCCTAATATTTTTTTTTCTAAGGTGTAGTCAATTCTTGCCCGATTGTAGGTACCCCGTTAAGATGATAGCACTGAATAATGAACTGTTAGGTTAAGCCTATTAGTTGAGGTCCCAAACTGGAAAAGAAAATGAACCGGCTGCGAGAAAGAGGATGAAGAAAAGAAATCCTCAGAAAAATACAATGATCACCTTAATAATACTCAGCGTAACTCCGTTTATGCTATGTCCCTATGGATTTGCAGGGGATAGGGAAGTTTATTTAAAAAATTGCGGAGTGTGCCACACATTATCGCCTAGTGCCGCTAGAAGGCAAGGTCCTCCGCTGAATCAGATAATTGGCCGTAAAGCAGGTTCTATCAAGGATTTTCCATACTCCGATGGACTGAGATCTGCAGACTGGCAATGGTCTGCCAAAACTCTCGATCGTTGGCTTGAAAATCCACAAGGCATGGTTCCAGATAGCTACATGATGTACAGTGAGAAAGACGCAAAGATACGCCAACAAATTATCAAGTTTTTGAGTTCTAACCCAAGTAGTTAAAGGAGGTATCGAATGGCAAAAGCCATATATTTGCAAGATGAAATTTGATTGGAGAAATTCGTGATCATTTTCATGTTATTAAATTTTGAGATATTTTGTCTGTAAAATAACAAAAATGGTCAAAAGGTTCACCTTCCTGTTAATAATAGTCGAAACAACAAAAGGTGGTAGTCCTAAGGACAATAGTATTTTGATTGCAGTTAATAGTAATTTTGTAAAACTTCAGAAGGAGGAAACTATATGCGTGTTATAGACAAGAAACCAAAAGTGACCAGAAGAAGTGTTTTGGGCGCTGGAACAGCATCCTTGGTCGCATTTACAGTCATGCCAAATGGTACAATTGTTGGTGCAGGAAAAGCATGGGCTGCGAGTGCGAAGGGACTTACTGCGGATACTTTTGCTACACTAGTGCAAATGGCACGAGATATTTATCCACATGATAAAATTGCGGATAAGTATTACGCTAAAGTTGTAGCGGGATTTGATGACGCTGCAGCAAAAGATAAAGCCGACAAAAGTGCGTTCGAAGAAGGGGTTGCTGCCTTGAATAGTGCAGCAATGAGAAAACATAAAGTTCCCTATGGAGAGGTTGCCTGGGAATCAGAGCGCGTTGAAATATTGCGGAAGATGGAAAAGGATCCTTTTTTCCAACGGGTACGCGGCGCACTAGTTGGGGGTCTTTATGGGAACCCTGATGTTTGGCCAACATTTGGTTATGAAGGGCCAAGTGCTTCAAAGGGAGGCTATATTAATCGTGGCTTTGATGACATTGATTGGCTTTAGTAGAGCCTAAAGGGAGATAAATATGACTAAATTTGACTTAAATGATGATAGCGTTGTTGTCATTGTAGGCTCGGGTGCCGGGGGCGGAACTCTTGGTCCCGAATTGGCACAGCATGGTGTAAAAACTGTAATCCTTGAGGCCGGTGATCGCCACGAAATTCCTGACTTCAGCAATGACGAGTGGGGTATGTTTGGACAAATTTCCTGGCTAGATAAAAGAACAACCTCGGGAAATTGGCGTGTTGCTAGAGATTTTTCCGGACTTCCAGCCTGGATTGTCAAGGCAGTCGGAGGTTCAACTATCCACTGGGCAGGTGCATCGTTACGTTTTCAAGAACACGAATGGAAAGTAGCTACCCATTATGGTAATATCCCTGGTGCAAGCCTTTTGGATTGGCCAATTGATGCAAAAGACATGGCCCCATGGTATGCAAAAGCAGAAAGCAACCTAGGTGTTACCCGAACTAATGATATTCCTGGTTTGCCCGGTAATAACAACTTTAAAGTTATGAAAGCCGGAGCAGATAAGCTTGGGTACAAAGATTGCCATACTGGACGAATGGCGATCAATTCAAAACCACGTCATGGACGTGGCGCATGTCAACAAATTGGATTTTGCTTTCAAGGCTGCAAATCTGCTGCAAAGTGGTCGACCTTATATGTTGATATTCCAAGAGGGGAAAAAACAGGAAAACTTGAAGTTAGGGCAAATTCTCAGGTTCTAAAAATAGAGCACAATAAAGCTGGGAAAGCCACGGGTGTTCTTTACGCTGACAAAGATGGAAAGCAGCATGTACAAAAGGCACGAGTTGTCTGTATTGCAGGGAATTCCTTTGAGAGCCCGCGTCTTTTGCTAAACTCTGCATCCTCTCAATTCCCAGATGGGCTTGCCAATTCCTCTGGACAAGTCGGAAAAAACTATATGCGGCACATGACGGGGTCGGTTTACGCAGTGTTTGATAAACCTGTTAATATGTATCGCGGAACAACAATGGCTGGAATCATCACCGATGAGTCGATCAATGATCCTAAACGCGGATTTGTTGGCGGTTACGAAATGGAAACCCTTGCGTTAGGTGTCCCCTTTATGGGGGCTTTTCTTAACCCTGGAGCCTGGGGCCGAGATTTTACGACTGCAATGGATATGTATGATCATATGGCAGGTATGTGGCTTGTAGGAGAGGATATGCCTCAAGAAAAAAATGGCGTTACACTGCATCCATCCGAAAAGGATCAATATGGGCTCCCAGTGCCAAATGTCCATTTTGATGATCACCCTAATGACACTGCCATGCGTAACCATGCATTCCAACAGGGTGCAGCTGTTTATGATGTAGTTGGTGCCACTCGCACCTTTCCAACACCACCCTATCCATCGACACATAACCTTGGTACAAATAGAATGAGTGCAAAGGCGCGAGACGGTGTTGTTAATAAATGGGGCCGTACGCACGATGTTAGAAATTTATTTGTTTCTGATGGGAGTCAGTTTACTACTGGCGCGGCGGAAAACCCAACTCTTACAATTGTCGCACTCGCAATGCGGCAGGCTGACTATATTGCAAAGCAAATGAAACGTGGAAGCCTATAAAAAGTAGAATAATAATTCACAGCCCTGCTAGGCCGGCATACCGGCTTAGCAGGGTTACTTCTTCAAAACATCAAACAATTGTAGTAGCTATTTTGGCCATTTCTGTGCAGTGAGGAACTTTTCTTCATCTGCAATTAAGGAATTGTACTTTCCAATTTAGAAATCTCATGTAATTTAGTTTTCTAGCTTTCCACCCGACGACTGGAGATCTCTAAATTGTCAATCAGGCGAGTTTTACCAAGCCACGCGGCCCCTAAAACGCGCCCAGAATTTTTTCTGGGGTCATATTTAGAAAGAGTATGGGAGTCCCGGCAAACAATATAATCAACTTTGTCGTATCCTTTTTTTAACAATTTTTGTGTTGCGCTAATGCACGCTCTATCAATATCACCGTTTTTTCTTGCAATTTCACAAATGCCACGCAGCTCTTCAAAAAGATTAGGAGCAATTTTTCTTTGGGAAGAAGAAAGATAAGTGTTGCGTGATGACATCGCTAAACCATCAAGTTCACGAACGGTAGGGACACCCAAAATTTCTACTTCTAGATTCAAATCTCGAACCAGCGTCCGAACCAAGCAAAGCTGTTGATAATCTTTTTCACCAAATATGGCAATATCCGGCTTTGCCAATATTAATAATTTTGAGACAATTGTAGCTACTCCTGAAAGATAATGAGGACGATATTTGCCTTCTAAAATATCGCTAATCCCTTTAACGTATACCTTGGTTAGATATCCGGAAGGATACATTTCAGCAACAGACGGGACAAAGAGCAATGATGCTCCGGCTTTTTCAAATTTAATCTTATCTGAGACTTCATCTCTCGGATAAATCTTTAAGTCTTCATCAGGAGAAAATTGCTTTGGATTTACAAATGAGGTGCCAATAACTCGGTCACTCCGCGTCTTGGCCTTATCAACTAGAGATAAATGCCCATCATGAAGAGCCCCCATAGTTGGAACCAAAGCAACCCGTAATTCTTCTTTACGCCATTCTAACAGGGCCCTTTTAAAGTCCTTAATTCTTCGCACTATTTGCATAATTAGCAATCTCGTAAAATATATTTTCTAAAATAATGGTTATTTATTCCAACGTCATGATTCGCCTTAATGAATTAACTACTATCAGATAAAATTAGAAGCTTCTTCTTCTTTTTCTTTTCAATATTTCTATTAAAGTCAATGACCCTCTTTATTTAAGAACATAATTTAGGTGATTCCTCTAATAACACCATTGATGGATTTTACCGATAAACAGTCACTCAACGTAACAAAAAATTACGCCACAAAAATTTTGTTTCAAAAAAGGAAATATCTCTAAAAAACCAAGTGTTAATCACCCGAAAAAAATAACTTTCAGGCCTTACACAATATGCAACTAACCTTGAATCTGTAAATATTAAACGTGAAGTGAGGATATTTAATTAAAAACTAAAAATTACTGTTGCCTATTTCTGCTATAAAACAGGTACTCTTTAACCACTTTTCAGACCAATCGCAACCTTCAAAGGAAGTAACCCCGTGTCTAACGCTACAAAAAAATTAATGATAGATAGCCTACTTAAGTTATTATTGCCAAAAAGATAAGATCAGAAAATTCAATCTAGAGTATTTACCTTATGAGTATTGAACTTTTGTGGAAAAAAGCTGTTACTGCACAAAATGCAGGATTCCCCTCAAAAGCAGAAAAATACTGCCATGATATCTTAGGTAGAAATGCAACCCACTCTAATGCAATACACTTGTTAGCCGCTCTTTATCTTGAAAAAAAGCAACCAGAAAAAGCCTTAAAGCTTTTAGATCAATACATTGAATTAGACCCTGCTTCCCCAGATGCACATTCAAATCGAGGAAATGCCTTGCATGCATTAGGCCGCTTCGGTGAATCTATTGCAGCGCATAGAACAGCGATTAAAATCAATCCTTCAAATGCCGTAACACATTATAATTTAGCTAATTCTTTGTGCCAAATAAATGACATAAATAGTGCCGTCGAGACGTATCGCTTTGCCATAAAGCTTGATCCAACTTTACCTCAACCCTATTCTAATCTTGCCTCAATACTTTCTGAATTAGGCCTTTACCAAGAAGCAGAAGAAAAAGCTCTTCATGCAATAAAACTCTGCCCCGAATATATTGACGCCCACTATAATTTAGCAAATGCCATCCGCGAGCAAGGTCACTACAGTCGTGCCATAAAAGCTTATCTCCAGGTACTCAGCCTCTCCCCAAATCACTGCGATGCACTGTGCAATCTCGGTCTAACCTTGTTTACAGTTAGCCTTGAAGAAGCTGCAAAAACACTTTCTCATGCTATCACTGTCAATCCAGCCCATAGCCTGGCCCGATTCTATTTAGGCGTCGCTTTAGAGGAAAGTGGAAATATAGGCCAAGCCGTCGAGGTATTCTCAAAACTAGATAATACAGATACTGTGGATCGTGAGCGACTTAGTAGCTGGGAATATGTAAGAAAGAACCGAACGAAAAATACAAGAATGATATCAGACACCTTTAGTACTTTAAGTTATGCCTTTGATATTTCACCTAACGAAGGGCTAATCTGTGAATTTGGTGTCCGCCACGGTACTTCAATCCGATTTATAGCCGGAATGACTACGCGAAAAATACACGGTTTTGACTCCTTTCTGGGCTTACCCGAAGCTTGGGGTGACGAACAAATTGGGGTTTACTCCACAAATGCTGTGGTTCCCGACCTTCCAAAAAATGTCGATATTCATGTTGGAAGCTTTGAAAAAACACTTCCGCCCTTCCTTGACCGCTTCACCGAGACAATTGCTTTCGCTAACATTGACTGTGACCTCTACTCTTCTACAAAAATTATACTCAATCTATTAGCTCCGCGCATAAAAAATGGCACTATTTTGGTTTTTGATGAATATTTAATAAACCCCACGTGGCAATCCGATGAATATAAAGCATTCCAAGAAGCCCGTAAAAAATACAACTGGGTCACTGATTATATTGGCTTTTGTATGGTCGGAAAACAGGCGGTTATCCGGATTAGATAGATCATCCACAAAGCTTGTACATATTTTCTTCAACCCTACAATTAAACAAAAGATAAATCGAATCCTAAACCTGGTACTTTTACTTTTTTGATTTGCTCGCAATTTACATGTCGAATTAAATTATCTTTGTTCTTTCAATACTCAGCCAATTCTGTGAAGTTTTTCACCATATTTTTTCAACCAAAGCCTTGAATGGTCAAAATTCGGATGCATGAACTGGACTAGTTTCCAAAACTCTTTCCCATGGTTTTGTTCACGTAAATGGGCCACTTCATGAATTATAATGTACTCAAAAACCTTTTTTGGCATCAAAAGTATTCGCCACGAAAAGTTTAAATTGCCTTTTGCAGAACAAGACCCCCACCGAGTTCTTGTATCTTTGATTGTGACTCGCCCTATATTTGATCTTAATATCCGAGCTTTTGCTTCAGCAATAGGCCGAATCTGAACCTTGCGCTTCTCTTCGAAACCAATCACGAATCCGACGCGCTACGTGCTCTGTGCGTCCAGTAACGCAGAGTTTTCCCGATGCTCGCCAAACACCGCCGTAGTCATTAGGAAAATGGCAAATTTTATGTGACACCCCAAATATGGGGATCTCTACCCCCGCTTCAAAAGGTATGTGAACTAAAACCTGAGCTAATCGTGATTGCACCCATTTTTCTTGTTTTGTAACTATATCGCGCACATCATCTAATGTTCCTAATGGCGGTAATGTTACAATCAAACCATTATGCTTTTCACTCACACGAAGAATTACACGCCGAGCATTTTTGTTGCGTCTGATCAATAACGGAGTAGGCTTCCCCCCAATACATATTGTCCGTTCAAATATTTCCATTACAGTTATTTGTTTCTATCGTTCTGGCCAGCTAACAATATAATCGTCTAAGTTTTTTGTTTCTCGTTCTGATACAGCACGCCCACGAACCGAAACTGATGCTTGATGAACTGTCTCTGAATCTCCTGACACTAGGGGATGCCACCACTTCAAGTCCTCACCCTTTGATAAAAGACGATATGCACAAGTTTCTGGGAGCCATGAAAGTTTATCAAGATTTTTTGGCGATAGTGTTTGGCAGTCTGGAACAAAACGCTTTCTATCGCTGTAACTCACGCAACGACAAGTATGGAGATCTAATAAGCGGCAAGCAACGTTCGTAAAATATATCTCTCTGGTCTCGTCATCCTCTAGTTTGCTAAGACAACATTTACCGCAACCATCGCATAAAGACTCCCATTCAGCTCGGGTCATTTGATTCAAGGATTTAGTTTTCCAAAACATTATATATCGATATTTCCTTAAAACACCTAATGATTGACTTCATTCTCTGGTTTAGGGAACAGCGCCTAGGTATCAAATCAGCACCTTAGTCTACAGAATCAATCAAGTGAATGAATGAACCAAAAACGTTTTTTCTTTCAAGCCCCTGTTTATTTAAGTTACGCCCGTTGGCATCCTCAACATTAAATAATGAAGCGTCTGCCCTTTGTTCGAAAAAAGATGCAAAATGAAACTCATGTCCACGAAACCTCTTTTTAATCTCTCCTAGAACTCCGTTTTTTATTAAGGATACTTGACGATACCCTAGATGTAATTTAGGTGCTTCAACAGTTGCTTCTAACCCCAATAAGCCTAACATTGGGTACCGCTCACCATTATTATCAACAACCCCCTCACCAAGAACCATGTATCCGCCACATTCACCATATACGACAACGCCTCTCGAAGCGGCTCTTCTAACTCCGGATAAGAAATTTTCATTGCTAGACAACACACCTAAATGCAATTCCGGGTACCCTCCTGGCATAAAGATCGCATCTGCATTTTTGCTTGGCCCTTCATCAGATACTGGTGAAAAAAACGAAACTTCAGCACCCGCCGACCTCCAGCCATCTAGTATACTATCATAAGTAAAACTAAAAGCTGCATCTCTAGCTACAGCAATATGCTGCCCCAGTGGACTCAGTAATATTTCAGCTTTGTTTGATGTCATTTTTGAAGATGTTCGCGCAAAATTACAAAGACTCGAAACATCAATATTTTCTCCTACCCACGAAGCTGCTTTGTCCAAAAATGCATTGAGTGAGGGGTGCTCCAGTGCTTGTACCAAACCTAAATGCCTTTCAGGTAAAACCATTTCCCTATTTTTAGGTAAGGCCCCCAATACTTTTATTCCTGGTGCATAATGCCGCACCGCTTCACTCAAAATATCAGCGTGTCGTTTACTTCCAACAAAATTAAAAATAACTCCCTTAATTTTGACTGACTTTCTTTCGTTTGCAAAAGCTTTAAGAACGACAGCCGCTGACTCCGCTTGACCTGACGCATCAATAACTAAAACGACCGGTAAGTTGATCATTGCAGCCAGTGCTGCCGAAGATCCGTCATTGGGGTCACATGGAAGCCCAACACCATCGAACAACCCCATTACACCTTCAATAATCACTATTTCGGAAGAAATTGCTAAATCACTTACAAACCTAGAGAGCGTAGAAGGTCGCATGGCCCATGGGTCTAGATTTTTGCATTGGGCCCCACTTGCGGCAACATGAAATGCTGCATCAATGTAATCAGGTCCTACTTTCCCAGATACAACGCGCACTCCGCTATTACGCAAATAACGCAGCAACCCAAGTGTCAACAGAGTTTTCCCGCTTCCTGAAGAAGGGGCACAAATAATTATCCCCTTTCCAAAACCTGAATTATTCCCATTGGGTATCAAAGGTACTCCCTAACCCTTCTTGCTATTTCTTCAGCAGAAACCCCATAGCTAAAGTGCGTCAAGTATTTACCATCCTTTCCCATCAAATAAGCAAAGGCGCTATGATTGATTATATAATCATCTGGGCCAGCACTCGCCTGATCTCCCTTGGAAAAATAAACCTTATATGCTTTTGCGATTTTTGATATTTGTTTCATTGTCCCCGATAAGCCAACCATTCTTGGATGAAAATAAGAAATATACTCCTTAAGATATTCTGGTGTATCTCGTTCTGGATCTACCGTAACAAAAATAGGTACAACTGAGTCGGCTTCACCCCCAATCATATCAATTGCTGTGCTAATTTCAGTTAAGCCCGTCGGACAAACATCAGGGCAATAGGTATATCCAAAATAAACAAGTAAGAATTTTCCTAAGAAATCCTTTTCTGTAACAGCATAACCATTGTGGCTTATGGCAGTAAATGGCCCACCTATATCCATACCCTGGTTAGAATTTTTCTTGCTTTCCAACATTGGACTTGGGGCAATGAGGATGTTATACCCAGCGATCAATAATGTTCCTGACAATATAAAAACGACTGATAGCCAAACGACTAGAGATTTAGGTAAATCTTTTTTTTCCGACTTTTCAGGTGCTTTAGACTTAACGTTTTTTCGGTTTGTAGTTTTCTTTTTCTCAGACACTTTACTTTTTTCATCCATCATAAGTTCCCTTACTTTCTTTTATGATAATGAGCAGCAGCAGATTGTTAAGACACTGGTAAAAAAAACGTGACAAAACTGGATACTTTCTTTTTGAATGTAAATTGTAGAAAATGACTGGATCAAATGTAAATAGCAAGTTACGTAGGGGTTGGACTACAGGCACCTGCGCAGCTGCGGCTACAGCTGCGGCGTGCGAAGCGCTTGCCACAGGTAAATTCCCAGATCCCGTTACTATTTCTTTACCAGGTGGACAACAACCTTCATTCAAACTAGCGAAAAAAGTGCTAAGAGGCAACCGCGCTATCGCCTCAATTATTAAGGATGCAGGAGATGACCCTGATGTCACTCATGGTGCTGAAATTGAGGTTGCTGTGCAAGTAAAGAGCGTTAATGCCGGTATCATTTTTAAGGCAGGTTCCGGTGTTGGCATCGTCACTCTTCCAGGATTACCTATTCCTGTGGGAGAACCCGCGATAAATCCAACGCCACGAAAAATGATTAAATCTATCATTAACAAACTTGCAGAATCGAAAAAGGGCCCTGCAGACGTTGAAGTCACAATCTCGATCCCAGACGGTGAAACCTTAGCAAAAAAAACAATGAATGCAAAACTAGGGATTAAGGGAGGTCTTTCAATCCTCGGGACAACTGGAATTGTCATTCCCTACTCTTGTGCATCTTGGGTCCACTCAATACATAGAGGCGTCGATGTCGCTAGAGCTGCCGGATTAGAGCACATTCTCGCAGCAACAGGCACGACTTCTGGAAAAACTCTATCTACTGCATATCCATCTTTATCAGAGCAAGCGGCAATTGATATGGGGGACTTTGCGGGTGGGCTTCTAAAGTATTTACGGAAAAATCCAGTGGAAAAATTAACTTTAGGTGGAGGGTTTGGAAAATTAACTAAATTTGCAAACGGTGCTATGGATCTTCATTCATCTCGCTCATTCATAAATTTTAAGTTTCTATCTAATGAGTTAGCGAGGCTAGGTGCCAGTATAACTATAGTTGAACGAGCGGCAGTTGCTAATACCGCCCTGGAAGTTCTCGAATTAGCTAGAGAGGCTCATTTGCCTCTTGCTGATATAATTGCGGCTCGTTCTAGGGGACTTGCGCTTTCAATACTATCAGGAGGCACTGATGTTGAAGTGATAATTGCAGATCGTCAGGGAAACCAAGTGGGGCATGCAGGATTTAAATATTATGATTAAGCGTCTATTAATTCTTGGAGGAACCTCTGAAGCAAGACTTTTAGCTGACCAAGCCGTTAGTATATTCGGCAACCATTTGTTTGTATCAACATCACTTTCCGGGGCCACCAAAGCCCCCAAAAGAGCTGCTGGTTCAGGCCGGACAGGGGGATTTGGGGGGGCAGACGGTTTAAGAAGCTATCTAAATGAGAATAAAATCGATTTTCTTATTGATGCAACCCACCCGTTTGCTAGCCGCATTTCATCGCACGCAGTAGACGCGTGTAGCTCAAGTGATGTTGATAGGCTAGTGCTAAGGCGACCCGCTTGGAAAGCTATCCCTGGCGATCACTGGATCGAGGTAGACAATACAATGGCAGCGGCCTCTATACTTCCAACTTTTGGCCGAATATGTTTTCTTACAATCGGGAAAAGAAGTGTTACCTCCTTTTCCAATATTTCTAATATGCATTTTATCGTCCGCATGATAGAAAAATCGGAAAGACCACTGCCACTTACACAATATGAAACCATAATATCTAACCCTCCTTACAAAATTGAAGACGATGAGTTATTGATGAAAAATAAAGAAGTGGATGTGTTGGTTGCAAAGAATGCCGGCGGTCATGGAGCCTACAGTAAAATTGCCGCGGCTCGTAATCTTAGTATTCCAACAATTATGATAAACCGCCCTCTTCCCCCAACCGGCCAAATTGCAAAAACAGTTCCTGAAGCCCTAAGCTGGCTTGATAATGCGATCTTAAAATAAAGTTTCTCTCTTGCCTCAACTGATTGAGTAGATTAACTCTCAAATATGCATCTCTTAGCTACAAAACCAGGAATAATTAGCGACGATCCCGAAGCTATCGATCTCCAACAAACACCAGGAGAAGTTATAGTAATATCCTCCGCAGACACTGAACTGGCTTTATTTGCTAGGGAATATAACAAAAATAGAAGAATCCTACCAACCCTTCGGTTGGCAAACTTGCTTCAACTGAGCCATAACATGTCAGTTGATCTCTACGTCGAGCAGGTAATAAAAAAAGCAAAGCTAGTCATTGTTCGTCTCCTTGGTGGCCGGAATTATTGGAAATATGGTGTTGATGAAATCACTCAGGCCTGTACAACCTGCAATATCCCTGTCGCTTTCTTACCAGGCGACGATCAGCCGGATACAGAATTATTTTCCTTCTCCTCTCTTCCGATCGAAATCGTTCAAAGACTTTGGCAATACAATATCCACGGAGGGAAAAGGAATGCCGAAAATTTTCTAAAGTACGCAGGAACATTAATTGGTTTCAGCAATGAATGGCTCGATCCAATTCCAATAGTTAAATCCGGGCTTTATTGGCCTGGTCAACATATAACCAGTATTGAACAACTTAGATCTTTCTGGAAGCCAAACCGTTCCATAGCAGCCTTTGTTTTCTATAGAGCTTTAGTTCAATCAGACATGCTAACAAGCGTGGATTACACCATCCATGAATTAAAAAAGCTGAAGCTAAATCCACTTCCAATATTTACACAGAGCCTTAAAGACCCGATAGCTGGAGGTATAGTTGAAGCAATAATTTCCAATGAAAAACCTGAAGTTATTCTTACTACTGTGGGGTTTGCTGTTTCAACTCCAGGTAGAGAATGGAACCCTGGCCCGCTAGATAGTATTGGTTGCCCGATTATTCAAGTGGGTTTTTCAAGTTCAAGTGAACAGGATTGGGCATCAAGAACACGGGGACTTTCTGGGCGGGATATAACAATGAACGTCGCCTTAACAGAAATTGATGGTCGGCTTTTCTCGAGAGCAGTATCTTTTAAGTCTGTAGCAAAATATGACCGAAATACTGAATTTAATATTATACGACATGAACCAGTGCCAGACAGAGTAAGATTTATCTCAGAATTAGCGGCAAACTGGGTCAAGCTCCGAAGAGTCGCCCCTGAAAAAAGGCGGATTGCAATAATCCTAGCTAATTACCCTAACAAAGATGCGCGTTTAGGCAACGGTGTTGGGTTAGATACGCCTGAAAGCACTTTGGAAGTTCTGAAAGCAATGCAAAAAGCTGGATACAAAAATGGAAAATTGCCAAAGAGCTCCTCTGAAATTATAAAAACATTAAAATCTGGCCCCACTAACAACTTTAAAGATTTAAAGAATCGACAGGTCGGCATTAAACTTTCAATAAAGGTTTATCAAGCCTGGCTGTCAGGCCTCTCAAATACAACAAAGGAAAAACTTCGAAACCAATGGGGACTCCCTGAGAACGATCCATATTTCTTAGAAGAAGGTTTTTTTGCGATACCGGCGTATCTACAGGGTGAAATTGCGATTTGTCTTCAGCCTGCCCGTGGTTACAATATTGATCCAATCAAAACATTTCATGATCCTGACTTAATACCGCCGCATGCATATCTGGCATTTTATTGCTGGTTACAGGCAGAGTTTAGAACCCATGCTATAATCCATATGGGCAAACATGGGAATCTCGAATGGCTCCCAGGAAAAGCTCTGGCCTTATCAAAAGACTGTTTTCCTGAAGTAGCGTTGGGTCCAATCCCACACCTATATCCATTTATTGTCAATGACCCGGGTGAAGGAGCCCAAGCAAAACGTCGTGCCCAAGCCATTATAATCGACCATATGACCCCACCTTTAACCCGGGCTGAGAGCTATGGCCCGTTGCGTCACCTAGAACAGTTAGTAGACGAATATTATGAGGCAGCCGGAACACACCCGGCTCGAACAGAAATTCTACGAAAAGAAATACTATCACTGTGCAGTTCTTCTGGAATCGACGTTGATTGCGCAGTTAATATTTCCGATACTGATGAGCTTGCGCTCTCTAAAATTGATAACTACTTATGTGAACTAAAAGAAACACAAATCCGCGACGGGCTGCACGTTTTAGGGTTATCTCCTGCTGAAGAACAATTAACAAAACTAATTGTCTGTCTTGCTAGGCCACAACGCGGAGATGGTAAAGGCTTAAATTCATCATTACACAGAGCGATGGCAGACGATCTGAAGCTCGATTTTGACCCCTTAACCTGTGAATTAACCGACTGTTGGGCAGGTCCGAAACCTAAGGTATTACAAGATTTTTCGCAGGACCAATGGCGAACAAATAGCGATACCATTGAGCGGCTAGAGTTATTTGCAAATGCTCTGATCTCTAGAAAACTTAAACTAGCGTCTGAATTCACAAGAACAAGAGAGGTTTTGGGATGGGTCGAACAAGAATTACGCCCCTTAATTATTAAAAGTGGTCCAAACGAGATCTCTAGCTTAATTTCTGGCCTTAATGGGGAATTTGTTCAACCTGGCCCATCCGGCGCGCCCACTCGAGGAAGGCCAGACGTTCTGCCTACCGGGCGTAATTTTTACTCTGTTGATACTCGAACAGTTCCGACTTCTGCTGCGTGGACCCTAGGTTGGAGGTCTACTTCTTTACTTATTGAACGTTACGTTCAAGATAACGGCGAATGGCCAAAGGCACTTGCCCTTTCTGTCTGGGGAACGTCGAACATGCGAACTGGCGGAGAAGATATAGCCCAAGTGCTAGCACTGATGGGTGTAAAACCTACGTGGGACAGCATGAATGGTCGCGTCACAGGTTTCGAGATCTTGCCAATATCAGTGTTAGACCGCCCTCGCGTTGACGTTACTCTTCGGATATCTGGTTTTTTCCGTGATTCTTTCCAAAATTTAATCGAATTAGTAGATTCCGCCACACAATCTATCGCTGCACTTGAAGAACCAGAATCAAAAAACCCGCTAGCTGCACGGGTCAAAAAAGAAACTCAAATATTAATCGGACAGGGTATTTCAGCCGAAGAAGCAAAGCGATCTGCTAGTTTTCGAGTTTTTGGCTCAAAACCCGGTACCTATGGAGCTGGGTTACAAGCATTGATAGACGAAAAAGGGTGGGATACTGAAGAAGATTTATCTGAAGCATACATAGCTTGGAGCGGATTTGCATATGGTGGAGGGAAAGAGGGCGAAGATGCCCATAAACTATTTCGAGAACGTTTAAAAACAATAGATGTAGTTTGCCATAATCAAGACAACCAAGAGCATGACCTCCTGGACTCAGATGATTATTATCAGTTTGAAGGTGGCCTTGCTGCTTCTGTCAGAATGGTTTCTGGAGCACAGCCAACAATTTACCATAATGATCATTCCACACCAGAAAATCCTAAAATCCGTACTCTTGAAGAAGAGATAGCACGAGTTGTTCGAGCTCGTGTTGTAAATCCAAAATGGATTTCCGGTGTAATGCGCCATGGATATAAAGGAGCATTTGAAATGGCTGCTACGGTCGACTATTTATTTGCTTTTGCAACTACTTCGCGTTGTGTCGCAAACCATCACTTTGATTTAGTTTTCAAAGCGTACGTTGAAGACAAGTCAGTTTATGACTTTCTTTATGACAATAATGACAACGCGCTTGGTGATATTGTTCGCAGACTCCTAGAGGCCCAAGAACGCGGGCTTTGGTCCCCCCGGTCTAATTCTGCCCAAAATACTCTAAAGAGAATTATTGATAAACTCAGCGAGTGATATCATTTTTATTTAACAAGAAATTGCTATTGATAACTGCATTATCTGACCGACCCTTTTCAAGCATTGTAGTTTGATGTTTTGCATTTCCGCAACAATCAGCTCTTGCTTGCAAGAGGTAAGTTAACGAGCAAGTTTTGGGGTTTAAAGCGCAATAACCCATCTCTTCGACGGCAAAGCCCTAGATAGACAGGTCGCCCAGAAATTCTTGGATCGACAAGAGTTGGATTTGTGAACTCCAAACAAAATAGTGACAAAAGATCTGCCATCCTTTCATCTGTTACTGAATTATCTTCGTAAAGGTCATTTAAAAGCGATGTCGATTCTACATCAAGCCCTATATGCCAAGTCCACCTTTCGTCACTTATTTTTTGTACAGGCTGAATCACTGCATCTACCCCTAGCATATGCTTTATCCAACCTTCCATGACACGACAAAGGGCATCCACTCCTGCTCTTCCAAAAGTAATATCCAGCACCATATCAAATTTTTCATCTCGTTCCCAATAGATTTCCGACGCTTCTCGACGCAATACATCAAGTTCAATTTTCTTTGGCTGATTACCGGTTCTAAGGAGCAATTCGCCAAGACTGCCCAATCCCGCTGTACTCGACAAAAGCTTCACAATTGACGCGTCGCCCAACATTATCGAGCCGTCCTCGATAATAACTTGTTGCTCACGAAAAAAAATCTCTGCTGCGCGCAACTGCATTGCATCTTCAGAGCAATTAAGAACCTGCCGTAAAATTATTTGAACCATCTCATTGAGGAAAACAGGTGGGATATCAACGCCTTTATTTTTAAAGGTATTAAGATAACAAGCTTCGATAGTGTTCAAACGTATTAAACGATTACGGAAATCAATGAGATGGCGATAATTTTCCCGACCTTCTGGATTTTTTAGCTCTGATATGCAGCTCGCAGATACTGGCTTGCGCGGATTTTTCTTCAGTTCATAATGTAGAGTCCTTTCGCTCTCACAGGACTCAGAGACTGGTATTATCTCCGGTCTATCTAGGTAAGAATTTATAAAGCTATCCGTCACTCGCATTTGCCCATTAGCATCTAGGGCAAGTAGCGAATGACCACAATTTTTCCAAAAATTTTTCATTATTACTAGATATCTAAATTCCGTTTGCTGAATCGAAAGTCAGCAAATTTTGCCAATCACTAAAACCCAATTGCAGCCAAAAGAAAATACTTGCTGTTAATTACGTTTACTTATTGTTCCCGGTAATTTTTGCATGCAGACGTTTTGTTTTCTCGTACTTTAATTTTTGATTCTCAGTTGCCTTTGTCTGATATTGTGCTTTCCAGTGATCGTAAGGCATACCATAAATCATTTCTCGGGCCTCGTCTAAACTTAACTCCACCCCTCGAGCTTCTGCACCTGCAACCAACCACTTTGACAAACAATTTCTGCAAAACCCTGCTAGGTTCATAATATCAATATTTTGCGCATCATTTCGTTCACGAAGATGTTTCACTAATCCTCGAAATGCATTTGCTTGGATCTCAATCAGTATTTTTTCATCCATATCATATTTTCCTTATTCTTACGATAAATTCAGCTTAATTAGAAAAAAGTGCTATTTCGTTCAAATAGCTCTCCAACCAATATCCCTGCGGTAGAACCCATCATCCCAGTCTATTAATTCAACCCCTTCATAAGCTAATTTCTGTGCTTGTTTTATTGTTGAGCCCAGACCGACAACCCCAAGGACCCGTCCTCCGGCTGCACGAAGCTCACCAAATTTATCAATTTCTGTTCCCGAATGGAAAACCAACACGCCATCGGCTTGCTCTGCGATATCAACCCCATTTATTTTTGTATTCTTTTTGTAACTCCCGGGATATCCGCGTGCTGCCATTATAACGGATAACGCTGCTCTTTTGTCCCATTCAAGGCTTACCTCACCTAAATTGCCTTCAACTGTTGCACAAATCACCTCGAAAAGGTCGGACTTCAAGCGCGGAATTATTGCCTGACACTCTGGGTCACCAAATCGACAATTAAATTCAATGACCTTTGGCCCTTCATTATCTAGCATGAGACCTGCAAATAGAACTCCTCTATAAGGCCGCTTCTCAGCTACCATGGCTTTTGCTACGGGGTTAATAATTTCTTCCATCACTCGGTCATCCATAGCCTTGTCAACCAACAAAGCCGGTGAATACGCCCCCATTCCTCCAGTATTCTGACCTTTGTCTCCATCGAGCGCAGTTTTATGGTCTTGGGCGGTGGCCATAGACACAGTATTCGCCCCATCAACCAATGCAAAAAAACTTACTTCTTGTCCGTTTAAAAACTTCTCGATAATTATTTTTTTCCCAGCGTTGCCAAACGATAATTGAGTCATAATCTTTTCAACCGCCTCAATGGCTTCTTCTTCAGTTTTAGCAACAATAACCCCTTTCCCTCCTGCTAAACCATCTGCTTTTACGACAATTGGTACACCTTGGGTCTTAATAAAATGTATAGCCTCACGTGGCTCACAGAAATGCTGAAAAGGAGCTGTTGGGATATTATACTTTCTTAAGAGCTCTTTCATAAGAATCTTTGACCCTTCAATCATCGCAGCTTGTTTCTTTGGCCCAAACGTTTTGATACCACTCCTCTCAAGAACATCAGTAAGCCCCTCCACTAAAGGTCCCTCTGGCCCCACTATGACTAGCTCTATCCTGTGTATTTTACACGCTTCCAATATAGCAATATGGTTCTCAGGCAAAATATCTAGTCTTTGCGATATCTGTGCGGTACCCGCGTTGCCTGGCGCACAATAGAGTTTATTAATTTTTTCAGATTGAGCGAGTTTCCAACAAAGTGCATGCTCCCGCCCACCGCCACCAACAACAAGGACATTCATTCTCCGCCCTCCCAATTCCAAAATTTTTTGTTTCCGAAAAACTCTGTACGGATATAATGGTTATTATCTAATATACTAAAATAGTTATGGCTGAAAATCCAACTAGCAAATTTAACAAAGAAACAACTGAGCCTGTTTTCGATCACAACTTACGTGAATATTCGGTTAGTGAGCTCTCTAGCGCATTAAAAATAATAGTTGAAAAAACTTTTACACGAGTAAAAATTCGTGGTGAAGTTTTTGGTTTCAAGGAAGCTGCCTCAGGGCACCTTTATTTCTCTTTAAAAGATGAAAATGCCACGCTAGATAGCGTTTGTTGGCGTGGCACTGCTGCCCGCCTTGGCATTGCCCCTGAAGACGGAATGGAAGTAGTTGTGACTGGACGAATAACTACATTTTCGGGCCGCAGCAAATACCAGATAATCGTTGAGAGCCTAGAATTAGCAGGAGAGGGAGCTCTTCTCAAATTATTGGAGGACAGAAAACGTAAACTTGCTAACGAAGGGCTGTTTGATGAGGGGAAAAAACATAAGATTCCCTTTATACCTGAATCCATTGGAATTGTAACATCACCTACTGGCGCAGTTATTAAAGACATCTTGCACCGATTATCTGAACGATTTCCGAGGCGCACTCTGTTGTGGCCTGTAAAAGTACAAGGTGAGGGCTCCGCTGCAGAGATTGCAGCCGCTATTCATGGTCTCAATACCTTGGCAGTTAACAAACCAGACTTGATAATCGTTGCGCGTGGAGGCGGAAGTTTAGAAGACTTATGGACATTCAACGAAGAAAGTGTTGTCCGAGCTGCAGCAAATAGTCGAATCCCTATAATATCTGCTGTCGGGCATGAAACAGATTGGACATTGATTGATCTAGTAGCGGACGTGCGTGCGCCTACGCCCACAGCCGCAGCAGAATTAGCCGTGCCCGTCAGGGTTGAAGTGCTGTCAAAATTAAAAATTCATTCGGAACGTATCGACAATGCTATAAATAAAAAGTTGCAATTACTCGCTCAAAACATTTCAGGGCTAGCTAGAATTCTTCCCGAACCCCGGCGAGAAGTTGAAGAGGCTGTACAACGAGTTGATACCTTTTCTGAACGTTTAGATATCAATTTAAAACAAGAGATAGCCCGCAAATCTGAACAATTAAAAATAATTATTCCACGCCCCGGTCAGCTTATAGATCGAAACAGAGAGCGCCTTAATTATGAAAACCAAAACATGGCTAAAGCTATTACTGCTATCGTAAGGAATTGTCATAAGACTTTGAAGCACTTGAATGACCTGATGGAAAGTTATTCATATGAACGTATATTAGAACGTGGTTTTGCTGTAATCTCTGACGATGAAAATAGAACCATAAGTTCCGCCAGAAAAATACGGGCACAGCAAAACGTTAATATTGCCTTTCATGACGGCACAATTTCAGCAATCGCTACAAAATTACCACCGCTACCCAAAAAGAAAAAACCCAAGAAAAAGGACGGTGGATCACAAGGAAGTTTGCTTTGAGATTTTTTTTTATATGCTTAACAACAATGCTTTGTAGTTTCTCAGTGTTGTCTTCCGAGAAAAACCTCTCCGTTAAAGGTGATCTCAGTCAAGGGGGGCTAGTCGTAGGGAAATCTCCTATTGGAACTAAAATCAAGCTCAATGATAAAAATATTCTAGTTTCCCCAAAAGGACAATTTTTTCTTGGTTTTACGCATACAGCAAAACCAAACCAGGTTTTAAAAGCTACCTTCCCTTCGGGCAAAACTGCAGAATATATGTTAAATATTAAGCAACGTGATTACCATACACAGTATATTGAAGGGCTTTCAAAAAGAAAAGTGCTCCCCACTCCATTTGACCTTAAACGTATTAAAAAAGAAAATATTGCTCTCAGAAAGGCATTTGCACGGTTAAGTAAAACTAGGTTAATGAAAGATATTAAGTTCTCATGGCCAACAGAGGGAACTATTACAGGTTCATATGGAACTAGCCGTGTATTAAATGGTGTTCCGAAAAAAGCGCATCTCGCGGTTGATATTGCAAACCCGGTCGGAACAATTGTTCACGCTGCAGCTAGCGGCAAAATCCTGTTTGTCCATGAAGGAATGTTTTTCAATGGGAAAACTGTAATTATTGATCATGGCCTGAACTTGGCTTCGGTTTACATACATTTAGATAATATTACAGTGAAATTAGGAGATCTTGTAAATAAAGGTGACGATATAGGCGCCATAGGAAGAACTGGTCGCACCACAGGACCCCATCTTCATTGGGAACTTCGATTAGGTCGCATAAAACTGGATCCTAAACTTGCAGTTGAGTCTATGAGCAGAATCTTTTTTGAGCCATGATAATTTCTACATCTAAATGGATAAAAGTATTTCTAGTCAATTTCATATTAATTTTTCCCGGATTGATAGTCATTGAGCTTTTAATGGGGACATGGATTTCCGGCGTCTCTTATGGGAGGTTAATGATCCCAAAGAGCATTACGCAGGAATTCGATGTATCCAATTTATACCATGGCAATAAGAGTATCTTCATCCGTGATCAATATGGCCTCCGCGGTAACTATGGTGCAACTAGAAACATAAACATCTTGACCGTTGGAGGGAGCACAACAAATGAATTATTCATAACCGAAGGGAAAACATGGTCTGATCTTCTAGCACAACACTTCCGCGACGCTGGAAAAGATATTTATGTCGCAAATGCTGGCGTTGATGGTCAAACAACAATTGGTCATATAAAGAATTTTGAGCTTTGGTTTAACTTAATCCCAGGTTTAAAACCACAGTATGTCTTATTATATGTTGGAATAAATGACAGCGCACTGGCAAATGGATACCCAGCTAGGAAGCCAGACTATCTCGAAAACACCCGCCAACCATTTCGCCAATTTTTCAAAAATCACTCTGCAATCTACAATATGTATAGAAATTTTCGAGGCATGATTCTAGCCCGTAACGCAAACCTGATTCATGGAAGCGATAATCCGAGAGACTTTGTGTATGGATATCCTGATACGAAATTCGATATGAATGCTCACTTGTCAATAATTTCCAAAGCACTAGAGTCTTACGCTCAAAGACTAAGCACTTTAATAGGCCACATTCGTAAAATGGGAGCGGAACCAATTATTGTCACTCAAATTGCAAGCGTCTTCAAAGTCGACGGCGATGGGAATGTAATGGGGCGTGTAATAAACGGCGCGGTCAACAATACTGATATTCGGGATTATGCTACATTATTTGAACACAATAAGACAGCTATGAGAATATGTAAAAAACTTGATGGGATATGTATAGACTTAGCACAAAAAATAAAATTTGTTTCTACAGATTATTACGATGGCATTCATACAACTCCGTCGGGTTCTGCAAAAATTGCAAGATTAATTTTTAATGAGTTGCGAGGGACTATAATTAACTAGTCCTAAAATCGTCTTCCTAACCTATTTGAGATTGCTAACGTTATCAAATCTCCTCGACAGTCATAAATAAACGTTCTTATTCTGTGTAAAACAGCTTAGGAAAAATCATCAATTATCTGGCCACCGATTATGCAACCATAGCCATTGCCCTGGATATTCTCGTATCCACCCCTCAATTATCGTATTGACCCGGCGCATCGTCTCAACAATATCTGCATTTCGATCACCAGTATTAGCCAACTCTACTGGCGGAAATACTTCTAATTGAAAGGTAGCCCCTTTTAGCCGTATTAACCTGACCGGAACAAGGGGGCAATCATATTTGATTGCTAATTGCGCAATAGCAGGTGCTGTTTTAGCTTCAATTCCAAAAAACGGTACAGAAATACCATCGTTCATTTTTTGATCGACAAGAACACCAACATGCCTACCTGTGCGAACCGCCTTTATTAACAATGGTACACCCTTAGGACCCTTTGGGATTAGTTGACCTTTTCCCGTAGAGTGTCCAAGGCGGTATAACCATTCAACAAAATAGTTGTTTGGCTGGCGATAGATCACATCGATTGGAACTCCACGCTGAGAGGTCACCAATGGGAGAAGTTCCCAATTTCCAATATGCCCTGAAAAAAAAAATCCAGGTTTTCCATCTTCCCGCAATACGTCAACCCATTCTGCACCTGTTGCGGTTATCGGGCCATTGGGGTCATACACGTCAATGCTATGAACGTGAGGGAATTCCCCGATTGTACGGCCTAGATTTTCCCACATCTCTTGAACAATTTCTTCAATTTTTACGGGACTTAGTTCAGGCATTGCCCGAGAAATATTAGAGCGTGCCCGATTGCTAATTGGGAGAGCCGGGCCTATAACACGAGTGACTGAGCTCACTACATTGGATGCCCACATCATCGGAAGCATCCGTAAGACACAATACAGCAATACAGCCACAAGCGCTTGCATTGGATATGCTACGGTGCTTTTAAACAACTTCTTTATATTTAACATTTTCCGCCAACACACTGTCTTACCAATAATTCCTCAATGGCCATCTCATCATGCCAAAATATTGAAACCGTTAATACCTCAATTTCTTTTTTATCTGATGGCGATAGTCTAGCTACATCTTTTTCTGTTGAGACCAAGATAGCTTTCAAATCACTGGCTCTTCGTTTTAACCATACAATTTCTGATTCAGAAAAAAAGTGATGGTCAGGAAACTCGAAAGAAGCAACTACATTTGCGCCACACGAGCGTAACAAATTGAAAAATTTTTTGGGCCGCCCAATCCCCGAAAAAGCAAGCACACGTTTGCCTCTAAAATTCTTAAATTCGGGCCCAGGAATAATAACCGCTCTATGTATGGGCTTATCTGCATTTAACCATGCAGGTAGCTTTCTTATTTTTCCTAAAACTACTAGCACATCAGCTCTCTCTAACGCGGCAGATAGAGGTTCCCGCATTGGACCTGCAGGAATGACTCTGCCATTCCCTACACCGTATTCCGCATCAATGACTAACAAAGAGAGGTTTTTTTCTAAATAGGGATTTTGGAATCCGTCATCCATGACAACGGCCTCAGCCCCTGCATTAGCTGCTGCTTTAACGCCAAGAATACGTTTTCGCGATATCCACGTCGGCGCAAAACGAGCAAGATTCAGTGGCTCGTCCCCAACCTCCCTTGCTGAATGACGCGCTGGATCAACTAAAACTGGACCTTTTAGGTGCCCACCATAACCCCGTGAAAGAAAATGAGTTGTGACACCTTGACTCGCCAAGCGCTGGCCAATATCCATTGCTATTGGCGTTTTTCCTGCACCTCCCGCAACAATATTACCTACACAAATCACAGGTATAGGAGGTTTCCATGGCGTAATACAGCTAAAATAGTACTGGCATGCCTTCCCATACATAACGCCTAAAGGGGAAAACAAAAGTGGGATTAAACCATCGTTATGCCAGAATCTTGGTGCTTTCATATAGATTTAACAGGATTCGGAACCTGCTCAAAAAATGGCCTTAGCCTTAGCATTACTCGTTCGAGTATCTCTGCTTCTATTGATGCTACTTTTTCTGCATTATTGACTGCCTTTTTCTGAAATAAAGGATTATCTAGATTTTTCTCAATCGCGCTTGCCAAGGTATGTGCATCTTTAACTTCGCTAAGAATATCTATTTCTTTCAACTTATCTACTATTTCGGTAAAATTTTCCATATGCGGTCCAGCTAAAATCGCGCAGCCGAATCGAGCCGGCTCAATTGGGTTCTGCCCCCCTTTTACCGTTAAGGATTTTCCCATAAACACAACCGGCGAAAGACGAAAAAAAATACCCATTTCCCCAAGCGTATCCGCTATATAAATCTGCGTGGATGAACTGATTTTTCCATTTTTTGATCTCAGTAATACACTTGCACCCTGGCCATTTAAGTCCTCAGCTATCCTGCAGCCCCGTTCAGGATGCCTCGGTATAATCGTGGTAATCAGGTTTGTAAATTTTTTTTCCAAAAGCTGATGAACATGCCAAATAATTTCTTCCTCTCCCGGATGGGTGCTCGCAGCGAGCCAACATGGCCTCAACGAAAAGGCCTCCGCGACTCTGGAAAACTCTTTTTCATCAACTAAAAGCTGAGGTGAGGCTAACTTCAAATTTCCTAAGCATTCAACCTTCGTCGCTCCAAGGCAAGTCAAGCGCTCAGCATCTACATAGGTTTGTGTGAAGCATATACGGAACCCAGAAAGTATCTCCTTAATCATCAGCGGACAACGTTTCCAAAAATCATATGATCGTAATGATATTCTCCCATTCATTAAAACTATTGGAATACCCCTTGCTTTAGCTTGGCTAAGAGTATTCGGCCAAAACTCACTTTCCCACCAAAGTGCGATGTCTGGGCGCCAATAGTTCAAAAATCTTTCAACTCCAATCGGACGGTCAACCGGCATAAATTGGTGAATAGCATTGACTGGCAGCTTTGTTTTCACTACTTCGGCAGAGCTCACCGTTCCAGTGGTAACCAAAAAATTTAGTGAAGGAAATTCTTTGTTGATCTGCTCAATAACCGGTAGCATGGAAAGAGATTCCCCAATACTTGCGCCATGCAGCCAGACCAAGCCCCCCTTTGGGCGCAAAATATTAGAAACACCTAAACGCTCACTAAAACGATATTTTGGTTCCTTTCCTTGGGAGAGGCGGCAAATCAAATATAGCCGTATGAACGGCTCCCCTAAAACTGTAAGCAAACGATAGAATGTAAGCATTTTTAACGGTTCCCTCGAACAGTCACATCAACTAGCCGTAGTCGGGATTGATTTACGGCCAGTTATTTGGTCTGCTTCTTTCACAATAGCATTAAGGCCTTTTTCAACCTCAAATCGCTTCTTTTCTATATCATTTGCATCTAAATCCTTTGATACCTCAATTGGTTTTCCCCAAACAATTACGCCGGATGAGAAGGGCCATGGGAGTAAAAAGTTGTCCCAAGTTCCTAGCTGCTTTCCCTGGCGAACACTAAAACTGACTGGAATAATGGGGACACCTGCCATTCGCGCCACCCGCACAATTCCTATTGACGCCTGCATACAAGGCCCACGTGGTCCGTCCGGCGTAATCCCAACGTACCCCCCTTCTCCAAGTACGTTAAGTATAACACGGAGACCAACTTCCCCTCCCTTATTTGTTGAAGCCTCAATAGTTTGAAATCCAAATTTTTTTATGATGCTACTAATTAACTGACCATCTCGATGTTTTGATACTAACATATAGCCTTTTTTTCTAGTAGCCCAACAATAGGGCATCATTAATATACGACCATGCCAGATAGCCGCAATAAATGGCTTGTGGGCATCCCAATAGCTTTTAGGTATGTTGCCACGCACAACAGACCAAAACCCAGTATAACGGACAATACGAATGTACATTGCCCCAAGCAAGCATAGGGTTTGTTGGATTTTTTCCTGATTAAAAAGATACTTGAGTATCCGCTTCACTAATTAATGCCCCACTTTTATCTTTTTTTGCCCGCAGATAACTGATCAGAAAATTGAAGATTATAAAGTCGCTTATAGTCACCTCCTTCTGCTAAGAGATCTAAATGCGTTCCACTTTCCACAACCCTTCCACCAATAATAACGTAAATCAGGTCTGCATCTAAAACCGTCGATAAACGATGGGCTATAACCAATGTGGTTCGATTTTTCATAAGTTTTCCGAGTGCGTTTTGAATCTGAAGCTCTGATTCAGTATCTAATGCTGACGTTGCTTCATCAAGAAGCAAGATGGGAGAATTCTTGATCATAGCGCGAGCTATAGCTAAACGCTGCCTTTGCCCGCCAGAAAGCCTAACTCCTCTTTGGCCTACTATCGTATTGAAGCCTCCCGGAAGCTCTTTTATAAAGTCTAGCGCAGCCGCATTCTGGGCAGCATTCTCTATATCAGCGTCAGTTGATTCAACCTTTCCGTACGCAATATTGGCCCTAATAGTATCATCAAATAAAGTCACCTCTTGACTTACCAATGCGATATTTTGGCGTAAACTCTTAATTGTAATATTACGAATATCTTCATCATCGATAAGCACCCGACCTAAAGTTGCTTCATAAAAGCGGGGAATTAGATTTAATATTGTCGATTTTCCCGCGCCGGAAGGCCCTATTAAAGCAACCCGTTTCCCTGCTGGAACGTCAAAAGAGATATTGTTTAAAGCGAGCGCCTCTGAATTATAAGAAAAACTGACGCTATCAAAATTTATCTTCCCATCGGCTCGCCCTAATGATTTTGCATTTAAGGTATCTTTAATGACCGGCTTTTTATCTAACAACTGAAACATCCTTTGGGCGCCCGCCAACCCCTCCTGCAGACTATTGTTTAGGTTGGCAAGACGCTTCATAGGCTCATATGCAAGCAACAAAGCTGTGATAAAAGAAAAAAACGAACCCGCATCGGTTTGTGATTCAATTACTCTTAGCCCGCCATAAACAATCACTACAGCAACCGCCGCACCCCCAAGAGTTTCCATGATCGGGCTTGAAAGAGAGCGTGTTCTAGCTGATTTCATATTTAGAAGTCGTATGCGCTCAAGCAATGAAAAGACCCGTTTCTTTTCATAATCTTGCATGCTATATGATTTAACCACCCTTATACCTTCAAAGCTTTCTCCGAGAATTGCTGTTAGCAACCCTTGTTCTTCTTGATTGTCTACGGTCACCTTGCGCATTCGTTTTCCAAGTCGTGATATTGGTAGAATTGCAATTGGAAATGCAAAAAATGAAATCAGCGCAAGCTCCCAGTCTTGAAGAAACATTACAAAAACAAGACTTATAAGAGAAAGAAGGTCTTTGCCAAAGCCAGTTAACGCATTGGACACAGCTATACGCATATGGTTAATATCAACTAAAAACCTAGAAACAAGCCGACCAGGTGGGATTGTATTGTGAAAGCTCACATCCATATTTATTAGGTGGCGATATAGGCGGTTTTGATTGTCAGTTACGATACGGTACCCTATGTGTGACATTAGAACTGACTGCGCATAATTTGAAGCCCCTTTAACAAAGAATGTCACTAAAACCGCAAAACCAATAACCCATAACATATCTTGGTTCTGGGCAATAAAAATCTCATTCACCACAGGTTTCATCAACCAAGCGCTGAGTCCCGTAGAACCTGCCATCACCGCCATAAAAAATATAGCTAGAGACAAAAAGCCTAGGTAAGGGCGCAAACTTTCACGAACTAATCGACCAACCAACTCTCGTGTAGAGAAGTATGACGGCTCACATTCACTAATATTATTTTCCAAAGTTCAAAAAATCCAAAATTAACAACAAAATCTACCTAAGCTAGTTTCGTGGAATGACCGTTCTAAGGTCAATCAAATAAGTATATAGTTTTCTTATTAACTGTCCTCTTTTCAGGCAACGAAAAGGATACCAGAATTGCTCGCGAGCAAGCATAAGTCCCCATACATAGTATGGCAAAGAGCGAATATCCTTATATCGCAACTTTAGCTAATTCATTTACTGTGAATTACTCTTCTATCTTATATTTTTTCAGAAACCCCTGCATCAACAAAAGTTGCCATTCCTGTATGGCACAAAACAGCTTGACGCAATATTGGAACAGCCAATACTGCGCCTGAACCTTCACCAAGTCGCATTCCTAAATCAAGAATAGGTTTTTTGTCTAATTCTTTTAACAATTTCCCATGTGCCGGCTCAGCAGAGAGATGTGCTGCCATGCAGTGGTCTAATGAACCAGGTGCTGTTATTTCAAACGGTGCTAGCGCTGCGGTCGCCACGAATCCATCAAACAAAACCGGAATCCGGTTTTTCCGGGCATAAATAACGGCACCTGCTATAGCACTTAATTCTCGACCACCAAGGCAAACGGCAATTTCTAAAGCATTTTTCTTATGACAAATATTCTTTTCCACTGCAATTGCAACTGACTTAACCTTACTGCCTAATACATTACGATCGACCCCTGTACCTGGACCAGTCCAATCTTTTGCCTTCCCTCCAAAAAGCGCGTTTGATATGGCAGCTGCTGAGGTTGTATTCCCAATCCCCATTTCACCAACACACAGCAAGTCTGTATCAGCCTTGACTGATAAAGCACCAATCTTGAATGCAGCAATAAATTCACTATCCGTCATTGCAGGGCCTTCAGTTATATTTCTAGTTGGATGTTCCAATCTGATCGGTATTACTTGTAAAGAAACATCCGAATAAGCGCACATTTGGTTGATTGCTGCACCACCGGCTTCAAAGTTTTGTACCATCTGCGCCGTCACTTCAGCCGGATAGGCCGACACCCCTTGTTCTACAACCCCGTGGTTTCCTGCAAAAATGTTACAAGATGGATTTTCAATCTTAGGCGGATAGCAACCTTGCCAATGCGCTAGCCAAACAATGATGGATTCCAATCTACCCAAAGCACCTAGGGGTTTTGTGAGCTTTTCTTCATGAAGCTCGGCTATCATTCCACTTTCCGTATGGGGTTCTGGTAAAATAGTTAAAAGTTCTGTTAATTCTTCCAAGGAAGTTATATCAGCTATCTCCATAAAAAATCATCCGGCAATAGTTATTAGTTTTAAAATATTTCGCTTTTCATTAGAGCATAACCTCCCCTATAACCGAATACCTAATTTAGCCAAAGGGATTTCATCATACTAAAAAATCATTCAGATTACAGCATGATCCAAAAGTTTTTAACCGGATGGCCAAAAGATATAAAGGTCGCCGCAACATTTTTGCTGAGAGTACCGGTCCCTGTCCCACACGATATGTGGGAGAAAGGGTTAACTACTGCTATCCGGGCCTTCCCTATTGTTGGCGCCTTTGTTGGCCTAATCAGCGGATTAATAATGTATCTTTTGTTAAATGCCAATTTTCCTCCACTCCTTTGTGCATTAGGCGCTATTACGTCTCAAATACTTATCACTGGAGCGTTACACGAAGATGGGCTTGCTGATTTTACCGATGGGCTTGGTGGCGGAAAAGACCGGCAGCAATGCCTGGCAATAATGCGTGATCCACGCATTGGAACCTTTGGCGTTTTGGCTCTTATATTTTCAGTTGGATTTCGTGTTTCGGCGTTAGCTAGTATTCCCGCATCAGAGATATTGCTTGCACTGATTGCAGCTGGGCTTTGCTCTAGGTCATTTGTGCCAATTCCAATGATTTTTTTAATGCCAGCCCATGAAAATGGGCTTGGGGCAAGTGCAGGAAAACCAGAAATATCAGCTGCTACTACAGCCATCTTAATTGGGGTCGTTCCACTTTTTTTCTTTTTTACATTTCATCAGGCCTGCCTAATTATCATATTATGCTTTGCAATTCTTGTTGCCTTGATGTTTATAGCACAAAAGAAACTTGGGGGTTTTACGGGTGATGTTCTAGGTACTATGCAACAGTTAACCGAAGCAGCTGTGCTAGTTTTAATCGCAGGATGGTAAGGCCTTGGTAGATAACAACAATATGACAACACATTGGTGGTGGGTTCGACACGCACCCGTAATTAACGTTGACGGGATACTTTACGGGAGTAGTGAGATTGAATGTGATATAACAAACACTTCTGCGTTTAAGGCCTTAGCTGATGTTCTTCCAAACAACGCTTTATGCTTAACAAGTGGTCTTGGACGTACAAAAAAAACTTTCAATGAAATCTGCAATAACGGCCTCCAGACTGAAAAAACTTTTACAGAAAATGACCTTAATGAACAGAGTTTTGGTGATTGGCAGGGGTATTCTTGGGCTGAAATGGAATCAATGTCACCAGAAAAATATCACCGGTTCTGGGAAGATCCTGTTCGTCAACGGCCACCTGGCGGAGAAAGCTTTACTGACCAAGTCGAGCGCGTCGGTAAACTCTTGAAATACTATACCCAGAAATATGAAGGAAAGAATATTATAGCTGTTTGTCATGGTGGAACAATTAGAGCAGCACTAACCTTTAGCCTAAATCTTTCTCCTGAGAGTGGAATGGCATTTAAAATCGATACGCTTTCTCTGACAAAAACCGAATATATAAAAGGAGGGATATTGAGAGGGAAAGGCAGTGCTTGGCGAGTGACAGGCGTTAATCTTCCCGTAGCGGATGAATCAAATTGAATAGACCTTCTCCACTTCCCCATATTTGCCTGGTCCTCGGCGGAGCTCGCTCCGGGAAAAGCCGTTATGCTGAAACACTAATCAATGAGCGAGGACGCGGTTTGTATCTTGCAACTGCGGAGGAAAGCGACGATGAGATGTCTGAACGAATTCGACGCCACAAATCCAGGAGAGGAAAGAATTGGGATTTAGTTGAAGAACCTTTAGATATTGCAGAGGTCATATCCCGTGAATCAAACCCTCTTCGCCCTATTCTCGTTGACTGTTTAACTCTTTGGATCTCCAACATGATGCTCGCAGGGAGAGATAGCATTAATGAATTACCTATAGTCATTGCAGCTGCCCAGTCGGCAAAAGGTCAGGTTGTTTTTGTTTCAAATGAAGTAGGCCTTTCCATAGTCCCAGACAACCGAGCTGCACGTGAGTTTTGCGACATAGCTGGTCTAACGAACCAGGCCGTTGCTCGGACGGCAGACACTGTTATTTTCATATCAGCAGGAATTCCGAATATCCTAAAAGGCAACATAAACTGAAGGGCTTAAAGATGAAAATACCAACGACAGTAATTACAGGTTTCTTAGGTGCTGGAAAAACAACAATAATCCGTCATTTGCTCGAGAATGTTAAGGATTGTCGCATTGCGCTTTTAATCAACGAGTTTGGCGATCTGGGGATTGACCTGGAAGTAATAAAGGGATGCGATATAGAAAGTTGTAAGGAGGATGGAATTATAGAGCTCACGAATGGTTGTATTTGCTGTACAGTCGCTGATGATTTTGTACCAGCAATTGAAAGTTTGTTGTCAAATAATGATGCGCCTGAACATATTCTTATAGAAACCTCAGGGCTTGCTATACCAAAGCCCCTAATAAAGGCGTTTAACTGGCCAGAAATCCGTTCAAGAGTAACTGTCGACGGAGTAATCACTGTGGTGGATAGCCCGGCAGTATCAAACGGGCAGTTTGCGCATGATCCAGATGCAGTCCAAACTCAACGAGAGGCAGATGAAAATTTAGAGCATGAATCCCCCTTAGATGAAGTATTTGAGGACCAACTTCTCTCAGCCGATATGATTATTCTCAACAAGACCGACCTGATCAGCAGAGCGGAACTTGAAAAAGTCAAGGCAATTGTTGAAAGGGAATCCCACCCGGCCGCAAAGATAGTACCTGCTGTCAAAGGACGAGTAAATCCGTTGATACTTCTTGGCCTTCAGGCTAATGCTGAAAACGATTTGAAAAACCGCCGATCGCACCATGACGGTGAAGAAGAGCATGATCATGATGATTTTGACAGTTTGATTGTAACACTAAATTCAATTCAGGACCCAGAACAGTTTATTTCGCTTTTACGCGACTTGACTCAATCACATAGAATTCTGCGAATAAAAGGTTTCATTGATATTCCTGACAAATCGATGCGAAGTGTAATTCAAGCTGTAGGGCCACGAATAGAAACTTATTTCGACCGCCCATGGAAATCTGACGAAGAACGTCACACAAGCCTGGTAATTATTGGAGAAGCTGGCTTTGACAAGAACGCAATTAGGAACGCTTTAACTGCAGAAAATATAGATTAGCACCCTACTTTTCTCCCGGCTTTGAATTATTCTGATCGCCTCAAAATATGACTATGACCAGAAGAATATAGGCAGCTGTCGGTAAAACTCTGGTTTGCAAAAACTCTACCAACCAATATCAAAGCTGTCCGGGTGATCCGTGCTTTCTTTACCTTTTCACGAATATCTAGAAGGGTCCCAAACACAAATGTTTCATCTGGCCAACTTACCCTATATGCAATTATGACCGGGCAGTCCTCTCCGTAAACAGGGGTCAAGTCGCGAACAACCTTAGCCAGATTATTGATGGACAAATGAATTGCTAACGTAGCTCCCGTCCGACCAAGGTCAACTAGTTTCTCGTCAACCGGCATCGCGGAACTCCTTACTGAAGTCCGAGTGAGGATTATTGTTTGACTTATACTAGGTAATGTTAATTCCAGTTTGAGAGCCGCTGCAACGGCTGAATAGGCTGCTACTCCCGGGGTAACGTCATAGTCAATACCCAAATTGTCAAGCCGCCGCATTTGCTCTGCTACAGCACCATAAACAGAAGGGTCCCCCGAATGCACCCGCGCCACGTCTTTGCTTTCCATATGTGCTTTCTCTATCTCTCTTATGATTTCATCGAGATGCATGGGAGCAGTATCAAGGACTTGGGCATTAGGATCAGCCTCAGAAAGAATTTCCTTTGGCACCAAAGACCCGGCAAATAAGATTACTGGAGCTTTTTGTATTAGCCGCAGCCCTCGTAACGTAATTAGGTCTGCCGCTCCGGGGCCTGCCCCGATAAAGTGAACAGTCATTTTCGTTCCCGCTTAATAGACAAGTTTGTTATATGAAAATTTATTTAAATATCTACTCACATTCTGTATCCACGCGGTGTATATACCCTGTCGCTAATTCCTTGTTGAAAAAAACGACTGTTAGAGCTCCCAATCAACACAATTGTAAGCATATTTATTTCATTAATTGAAACTTCTCCAAGTGTTTTCACTGTAATTTTTTCTTCTTTACGGCCAAGATTATGAGCTAAAATAACTGGCGTTGAAGAAGCTCTATATTTGAGAAGGATATTGAGAGCTCTTGACATCTGAAATCTGCGCTTTTTCGAAACAGGGTTGTAAAATGCGATAACAAAGTCACCCTTAGCTGCTGATTGAATTCGATTTTCAATTACGTCCCATGGCGTTAACAAATCAGATAGAGAAATAGTACAAAAATCGTGCCCTATCGGTGCACCAATCTTGGCTGCAGCCGCCTGAAGAGCAGAAACACCAGGAATAACAACAATATCGAGCCGGTCCCAATCAGACCTCTTTTCACTTTCTAACAATTCAAAAACAAGCGCTGCCATCGCATAAATACCTGCGTCACCTGAACTTACCAGGGCCACATTTTTCCCTTTAATCGCAAGATCAAGTGCAAATCTAGCCCGGCCCTCTTCTTGCGTAAGCTCAAATGAATAATGGTTTTTTTCTCTAACTAGATCCCCTATAAGGTCAATGTACAAACCGTAACCTACAATCTCACTGCATTCTCTGAGTTCTGAAATAGCTTCCATTGTTCGCCATTCTTTTTTCCCTGGACCAATACCGACAATCGCCAATCGCCCCCGTGGTTTCCCTACTTTTTCCGGGTCAATTTCACCCGACGAACGGCCAATTGCGCACGTTGCATTCTGTGACTTTTTTTTGCTAACGAGAAGCTCTCCTGCTAGCCCAACAGCCGCAAGCGCTGCAGCTTCCGCAACCCCATGACAGCCAATTTCAGAATATACTTCTTTCGATGGGTTCTTTAAACGTGGCGTTTCCAGCTCCAAGGTATCCACGGGAAAAAAGCGTGCCGGCACAGCAAGATATTCAGCCAATCGATGAACCGCAGCCTCGTTCGATTTTATGTCAACAGAGACAACACAGCCGACTGATAATTTAGATAACCCTGCATCTGCGATCGTTTTTATGACAAGGGAGATAAGTTCGCCAGGCTTACAATTTCGCACGCAACCTACTCCTAAAGACAAAACAGGCGGTCTAAGGCAAAAGCTGTCCCTCGGAATATTTTTTCTGTCCGTTACAATAATTTCTAAATCTGCGGTTTCTGCAAATGGTATATTTGCGTTTTTCAACCACGTTGCCGTCCCAGCGTTTATATTGAGTTTCACAGGAACATCATCCAAGATTGCTGCCGTTATTTCTTTCGCTCTTTCAATACCCTCCACTACCCAACCGGCAGGGGGGGCATCTAGCGCAAAACCTAAAATAGTCTCACTTGCATTGGTAACAGCAGCTACTCCCCCTAGTTTTTTAGCAATATAACGCGACATCAAATTTGCACCTCGATGCCCGCCCAGCACCGGCACTACTACTGAACCGTCATTGGCCACGGATAAAATAGGTGGATCCTTAAACTTTGAACCTAACAATGGTCCCAGTGCACGCACTAATATACCAGTTGCAAAAATACCAATAATTGGATGCCCTTCCCTGAACAACTGCTGCAAATGACTTATTGTATCAGAAAATTTAACGCTATTATTTTCTGTTTTTCCATACAGCTCGTGCACTTCTGCGGCCGGAAGGAAGCTTGCTATCTCTTGTCCAATATCAAAACCCTTTTTATCAATAACAACTACTGCTGCTCCGTGAGGAATAGATTTCATTATTGGAAGCCCTGATTGTACTTACAGATCAATATCATCGAAAAATACGCTGATTTTTTTAACGTTGGATCGGAAACTCGTTTTATTTTTTGGTTCTTCATAGTTGCGCGCTCAATAAAAATGGCTTTGTCTAACAAATCAAGCCGAAATAGAATCCGTTTCACTTTCTCTAAATGTCGCCCTATCTTGATTACAGCGACAGATTCTGCTGCCATTAAACGCTTCTCGAGAAGTGACTCCCCAATAGGCGCAGGGATTACCTCGAACCTCTGATTTCCTGATACTAACGGTATACCGGCCGCACCGGCACATGCACCCAATGATGAAACGCCTGCTATCACCTTGGTAATATATTTTGGAGCGAGCCGCTCAAAAATATAAATAAAAGAGCCGTAGAAAAACGGGTCACCCTCACAAAGAACAGCGACATCCTGACCGTTTTCCAAGTGACCCGAAATAACATCCGAACATCGATCATATACATTTGGATCAGGAAATTTTTCTGGAAGCATCGGAGTTTCGATTGAAATTTCAATTTTGTCAGTTGAGATATGTTCCGCTGCAATTGATCTGGCCAAACTTGGCCCCCCCCCAGTTAGTTTAGGATAAGCAATAACTTTTGCGCTTCTAATTAACCTCACCGCCTTGAGCGTGATAAGCTCTGGATCTCCTGGCCCCACTCCGACGCCATAAAGCGTGCCTGTTAATTTTTTTTCCAACGCCACTGGGTTACCTCCATGGATGGGCGAAATGCATTTAACCGCCCGATTTGACCCGCATAGGCGGTCGAAATGTTCACCAGGTCGCCCCCATATCTTTTCCAGGTTGTTAGCAATTGATGTTTGCTCTCAATTGTCACAGCGTTTACAACCAAACGGCCATTAACAACCAACCGATTGATGCATTCTCCTATTACTCCAGGCTCTGAGATACCACCGCCAATAAAAATTTTGTTTGGGTTGGCATCAACTTTTTCCAATGCCCCCGGGACATTGCCATCAATAATTTTTAAACGAGGGACCCCAAGCTTTTGTGCGTTTGATTTAATCCGAGCAAGTTGCCTCTTATCCTTTTCAAATGCAAATGCATGCACCGATGGATACAGTCTTAACCATTCAATTGAAACTGACCCAGAACCAGAACCGATATCCCAGAAGGTTTCACCAGGCATTGGCCTCAGAGCAGATAAAGTAACAGAGCGTATTTCACTTTTCGTTATTTTTCCGTCATGGTTATAAGCCTCCTCCGGCAGGCCCGGAGAAAGTGACCACTCTTCAACGTTTTTTCCCTTTTCACAATGGATCGCAACAACATTTAAATTGGTAAATCTATGAGCATCCCAATTATCCCTCGCTAATCCGGTTGTTTGGCGTTCGTTCAATCCACCCATTTTCTCTAAGACGGTCATTCGGCTTTTCCCAAAACCACGCATAGAAAGTAAAGCAGCCAGTTCAGCAGGGCTTTTCTTGTTTTTTGAAAGGACAAGTAAACAATGCCCATGAAAAATTTCCGAATTAATACCAGAAAATGGCCGGCTATGTACTGAGACCGTTCTCACCATCGGGTCCGACAAACTCCATCGCATTCGAGCAGCTGCAAGAGAAAAAGCGTTCACGTTTGGAAGAATTTCAATGACCTTTGAGCTTAGTTCCTTAATCAACCGCTCTGCTACACCAAACCACAAAGGATCTCCTGTTGCTAAAATCACAATTCTATCCTTCGGTTTTGCTTCTTTTAAACGCGGTAAGGCGCTTGAGAAATCAGCCCCCCATATTAAGCGCGACTGATTGCTGGATTTCGATATCAGATCCAGATGGCGTTTTCCTCCGACTAAAAGCCGTGCTTCTCGTATGCGCTTTTGCGCAGCGCTATCCAAGCCATCAAGGCCATCTTCACCAATACCAATGACTGTGATACTTGGCTGAAGAGTCATCAATTAACATTCAGTAAGGGCATTAACTGAAGCCGCAGCCATGGCACTTCCTCCCAGTCGGCCCGGGAGTGTAATATAAGATAGCCCAAAAGAGTTTTCCGCTAATGCCTGCTTCGATTCAGCCGCGCCAACAAATCCGACCGGAAAGCCCAATATCAGGGAAGGTTTTGGCGCCCCGGCCCCAATCATCTCTAGTAGATGGAATAGTGCAGTCGGTGCATTTCCAATAGCCACAACCGCTCCTTCAAGATGCTCTGACCATAACTCGACAGCAGCGGCAGACCTTGTTGTGAGATTTTTTCGGGCTACTTTTCGCACATGCTGGTTGTTCAAAGTGCAGATAACGTTATTTCCCATGGGCAACCTGCCACGAATTATTCCCTTTTCAACCATTTCTGTGTCGACAAGAATGTTAGCCCCCCCTTCTAAGGCTAGAGATCCTAATTCGGCTGCCCTTTCAGAAAAAACCAACCTATCCGCCACCTCAACTATCCCACAAGAATGTATGATACGGACGACAAGGTTTTCCATCGTGGCGGTCAAGCCTTCGAGACATGCTTCAGCCCGAATAATAGAAAAAGAGCGCTGATAGATTTCATCCGGATTAAGGGTCAAGTTATATCCCTTCATCTGCGCCTCCATCATCAGTATCGTGAAAATGATGGTGTCCATGATGGATGCCATGATCATGTGCGTCTAACCCGTCCGTTCCAATACCTCTAACGTGATGGTGGTGACCTGCCTGGGGTGCGCCCTGATCACCTTCATAACCAATAATTTTTTCTCGATACTTACATAGCTGGCAATTCATATTATTTTCACCGGTTAAGGTTTCCTGATATCGTTCCACAAAGGTATCAATGACATGCTCCTGGGCATTAAGGTATCCCGCCTTCACAAACTGGATTTCCGGATATTCTTTTGATAGTTTGTCAGTCCACGAATAAATTCGGCGGACCAAGATTCCAGTAAACAAAAAGTACGGAAAAACTATGATACGCTTAAAGCCAAGTAAGGATGATCGATGCAAGCCCTGGTCAACCAGAGGGTAGGCCACGCCTGAAAAACTAACTTCACCCCAGCCAAACCCCATTCCTTCCCAAAGCATACGGCCGATTTTGGAAATATTGGAGTTTGCATCTGGATCGCTGGTTCCTCTACCCACGACCATCAACAAAGTGTCTTTTCTGCCTAGTTTTCTTTGTTTCTGCGCCTTTCTTTCTGCTTCTACTATACGTTTTTTGCAAGCCTCCAAAAGGCGAATATCAATTGCCAGCTCTCGACCATAAGATATTTCTATGCCAGGGTATTCCAGGGAAAAGCTGTTGATCTCTGATGGCAAATCGTTTTTTACATGGCCGGCAGCAAATAACATCCCCGGCAAGCACACAATATGCTGAGCCCCTTTATCGACTAGCTTTGCTAGACCTGTACGGATAACTGGAGTAGCAAATTCCAAAAAACCACTTTCAATTTCATGCTCAGGCAACCGTTCCCTAATATGGCGTGCTAGAGAGTTGAACTCATTAACAGCTGCCTGGTCTCGGCTTCCATGACCACAAATCATTATTGCTGGATTTTGGTTCATTTCGCTTGGTCCTTTGCCTCCGAGCGTCTCAAAAAAGGAAACTTCCTATTTCCTCTAAGCTGGCTGATCCATGTCTCCGGCCAGTGACCCTAAAGCATAGCATACACTTTTCGCCCTAAGGGAAAAGACTTAAAGTAGCTAATCAAAGTCGAGCAACATTAGGGTAAATGACTTTTTCTTTTATTATCCAAAATATTTCTGCTACCGTCATAGGGTGCAAATATAACTTGCAAGAGAAAACATCGGTGTCAGTTCCAGATTTGGATGCAATTGCTTCACAATACAAAGTTAACGGTTTTGCTTCACCTATTCGCTTGCTCTCCAGCTTGGAAGCTGACCAACACCGGAAGGCCCTTGAAGATGCAGAAGCAATTGTTGGTAAGATGCATTATCGCAGCAAAATTCATACAGTTTTAACCTCGCCATTTAAGCTGGTAACTTTACCTACAGTACTTAATATTGTTGAACGCATAATCGGGCCTAATATTTTGCTCTACAACGTTACTTATATCATCAAGGAAGCCAACGATCGTTCGCATGTCAGCTGGCATCAAGACTTAACTTACTGGGGGTTGAGTCACGATGATCAGGTCTCACTCTGGCTAGCACTTTCGCCTGCTTCGATCAAAAGTGGTTGTATGAAAATGATTCCAGGATCGCACAAATTTGGACGAAAAAAACACCATAAGATACATGATACTAAGAATATATTACTACAGGGACAGACAGTGAAGAGCGTTCAAAATAAATCCGCTGTTTATTGTGAGCTTGGGCCAGGTGAAGCTTCTTTTCATCATGGCCTGACGTTGCATAGCTCGGGGCCAAACAATAGCCGGGGTCGACGCATTGGATTAAATGCCCAATTTTTAGCACCTCACGTGTACCAAACAAAACACGATTCTGACTCTGCCCTTCTTGTTCGTGGGGAAGATAAGTATGGGAATTTTGAAAATGACACCCCAGCATCTATAAACCTTGATCAAGCAGCTATTGACCGGCAGAAATTTCTTCATGACCGTTATATTAAAATTGCTGGGAAACAGTGACCGCTATAACGTTTTTTCAAGAATCAAATAAATAAACTTCCTCAGCAGCGTTCCAAGCTTGATGCAGGCCTTATTATCAGCAATCAAATAAAGGCCCTCCTGATAAGGTCTAATCCAATTGCAAACAATAGACATAACAAGATTTTCCGAAACTTTTCCTGCTCAACTCTTTTTCGAAGATTTTCGCCAATAAAAATACCGATCATTCCTGGGATGCACGCATAAATTGATAGAGGTATTGTTTCAATATTCAGGATACCATTGCTTAAATATGTAATTGTCAAGGGTATGGAGCCGACAAACCAGATAAGGGCGACAACTCTCACCCATTCATCTTTATCGAGATTCAAAAGCACTAAAAACATCGTTATCGGTGGCCCCCACATTGTCGAAACCCCCCCAAGCAAACCACCACACACGCCAGCAATGGGACCAATTATTTTTTCATAATACTGGCTTAAAGACTTTCTTTGAGGTTTGACTAGGTTACTGACAGCAAAAATAGTAACTGCTGCGCCCAAACACAGAAAAAGAATATCTGTCTTTAAATCAACCACAATGGTCGCAGAAAAAACAAGAAAAATAATAAACAGAACTATCAACAATCGGAATCTCCTAAACAAGCTAAAAGAAAGTCCTGTTCGGAATGCCTGCCAGCAATTTGTAACAAGTATTGGAAACACAAGGAGGGCGATAGTTGTCTTTGGCGCTAGAAAATTAATGGTGATCGCTAGGCTAACAATTGGCAGTGCAAGGCCTGTAACGCCCTTCACGATCCCACCGGCTATTAATGCTACGCCGACCAACATAAGCACTTCGGCACTTAAGCCAAACACTATTACATATCTCCTTTAAATAACAGGAATGCTCAACCACAACTAGAGACGCTGAAACTGTGGTTAGAAAATTTTTGAATCGACAGTAACTCAAAGAGAGTATTTTCCATACGAAAGTTTCCCAAACCGTACCTAGGATTATTTAAAAAAAATTCTCTATATTATTAAACTTTCAAATGTTCTTTTAATGTGGCACCAACCTGATCTGGTGTCGACATAACGAAGGCTCCCGCTTTTTCAAGGGAACGTTTTTTAGAGATATAAGTTCCTTTGTTGCCCATCACTATTGCTCCCGCATGGCCCATCTTCTTCCCCTTAGGCGCAGCAGCACCGGCAATAAATGCACAAATCGGTTTCGATAAGTTCGCAATATAATCAGCTGCCCTTTCCTCCATATCTCCTCCGATCTCACCGACTATAACAATTGCATCGGTCGTTTCAAATTCATATAGCTCTTTAACAGCATCCAACGTTGTCGTACCAATAATCGGGTCACCCCCTATTCCAATAAACGCAGATATTCCAAAACCTGATTGCACAATGTTAAGGCAGACCAGTGTCCCGAGGCTTCCCGAACGGGACACCACTCCAACACTCCCCTTCAGAAAAATCTTTTCGTTAAAGGCTGGCATGAATCCACAAAAACATTCTTGTGGCGTGACGGTCCCGGCGGTGTTAGGGCCTAATACCTTGACCCCCCTCTCCCTTGCTGCTGAAAGAACGTACATCACGTCCTTCACCGGAACGTGCTCGGTTAATATAACAAGCCCTTTTGCACCAGCGTGAATTGCATCAAGTGCAGCGTCCTTCACACCAAGAGGGGGTATAAATAAGACTGATATATCAAAACCTATATCTTCCTGGGCACTCTTTGCCGACTCAACTACGGGAACACCGCAGTGAACTATACCTGGTTTTTTTGGATTGACACCCCCGACAATATTGCTGCCATACTCCTGCATGCGCTCGGTCCAGAAAGTCCCCTGCTTCCCCGTTATGCCCTGTATAATAATACGATCTGTTTTTCTGACTATCATAGGTTATCTTGATACTTAAGAATGTCCTTACCTCAGTTAACAACGTATCCCAAGGCTGTTACTATTCTGGTTTTCTAAAACAATTTAATCGATGATTAAAACCTTCTATCTAACCTTCCCGCTAGTATTTACTGGCTGCGACAACAGCCGCTTTGCAAGCAGCATCCATTGTAGAAAGAGGTTCTACTCCTAACCTTTTCTTCAACATTTTAGTCGCTTCTTTATCACCGGTTCCATGAACAGACCAAAAAATCGGTAGATCTGGCCTCAGTTCATCGATAGCATTTATAATGCCTTCTGTCATGACATCTGTCCGAGCGAAAGCACCACAGAAATTAATCACTAAGCTCTTGATTTTCCTGTTTTTCAAAACAAAAGTCAGTGCCTCCTTACTTTTTATGTAGGCCTCACCACCGATTTCAAGAAAATTACATGGTTTTCCTCCATAATTACGAACCACATCCATAGTTGTCATTGTTAAGCCCGCACCATTCGCCAATACGCCAACATCGCCATCAAGTTCAATATAGTTTAATCCGAGCAGCTTCGCTTTTTTTTCTAAATCCGTTAACTGTTCAGGCGAACATTGGGTCGCCAGCTCTTTTTGGCGTTTTGCACTCGAATCATCCATTGTAAATTTGCAATCCAATGCCACTAACTGTTTGCCACAGAGCCCCAATGGATTTATTTCTAGAAGCTCTGCATCAACTGCTAAATACGCCTCATAAAGCTTTAAAATAATATCAGCAATTTCCTTTTCAATTCCTCCTAAATCGAGCTCTGCCAGCATTTTCAACACTGAAACAGAAGATAAACCCTGCCGGATATCAACATTAATGCTTTTCATTGGAGACTCTTTTTCCCCCTCTACACTCTCCACATCAACACCTCCGTAAGGGGAAAAAAGAACCATTGGGCCCTTACTTGTTGCGTCAGTTAGAATTGCAGCATAGAACTCGCGATCAATTGGTTTTTTTTCTTCAATCAATAATTGTTTGACAATATTTTCGCCTATCGCCATTCCCAAAATAGAATCGCTAGCGATTTTTGCTTCTTCCGATGTATCTGCTACTCTGACCCCTCCGGATTTTCCACGTTTCCCTATTGGGACCTGCGCTTTAACAACTACCGGTCCAATTTTCGCTGCAGCAGCTACTGCATCTTGGACAGTTTCAACTACCTCACCAACTGGAACGGGTATACCATATACCGCCAGCAAACTTTTACCTACATGTTCATTAAAATTCATCCCGAAGCCTTTTCCAGAAAGGGATTGAAGAAAAGATGGTTATAGAACTATACCTGATCACAAAACTCCAACGCCCCTATTCTGACCCATACCGTTCCCAATAATCGCCAAATAGCTCTTTTTCTGTAGGTTTGTCTTCTGGAATTGTCCTAACAAGGTAAGTCGTATTAATGAAGTGTTTGTAGCTTAGGTTTTCACTAATTGAGTTTCCACCCCAGGTCCCACATCCCATAGAGAGAGTAAAATTAAGGCCATTATCAAAGCCGCCCCCATTTCCATACGTATGGGCTTGATTAACCAAGACCCGAACAACTTCCAGTTCTTCAGCTAACTGTTCCGCATGCCTCATATCTTTTGTATGAATCCCAACCGAGTGACCTCGGCCACATACATCCATGATTGAATCTACCTTTTTTAAGGACTCCCTAAAATTCTTGGCTTTATAAATAGTCAAAACTAAGGATAGTTTTTCATCGGCAAACAGATTTCCAGGTCCTGGCCTTTCATCTTCAACCATAAAAAATTTCGCATTTTCAGCCTTACCAGCAAACTTGAATATCCCGGCCAAAACATTCGCATCTTTAGCTATAATTTCTCTGTTCAATTTTCCATTAATCCAAAGATGATCACGTAATTGTTCTTTCTCAACTTTGCTGCACAAATATCCTCCCATTTCCTTAAGTGCTTCTATTGCTTCATCATATATGGATTCCAAGATAATCAGTTGGTTTTCCGATGAACACGATGTGGAGTTATCAAACGTCTTTGACGCACAAATTTTCCCTGCTGCGTCTATTAGATCTGCCGACTCGTCGATTATCACGGTTACGTTGCCAGCACCAACGCCTATTGCTGGTGTTCCGGAGGAATAGGCTCGCCTGACATTGTTTTGAGAACCGGTAACAACAACTAAGTCTGATTGTTTCATTAATTCTTGGGTTAGCAGTTTGTTGACAGGAGCAGGAAGAACTTGAACCAGGTCTTCCGGCATTCCTATCTTGTCAAGTTCCATTCTCATGTAATCAACAGTCTTTGTTGTTGTAGTCAAACCACTTGGCGATGGGGCGATAATAACACTATTTCGCCCTTTTATTGCGAACATCGCCTTATTGACGGGCGTGGCTGCGGGATTCGTAGAAGGGCAAATGGCTCCTACTACACCAACCGGCTTGGCATATTTAACTAAGCCTTTTTCGGAATCTTCTTCAATAATACCAACCGTCTTAACTCGCATTAAGTCACGCAGCGCTCCAAATGTTTTCCGCTGATTTTTCAAAATTTTGCTATCAACATTTCCTAGGCCTGTATTTTTGACTGCGAGCTCCGCTAATTCACGGGCTCTATCTGGACGGTAAATTGACCATGCTAACGCCGTAACAGCCAGATCAACACCTTCTTGATCAACTTTTCCAAACCTAGCCATAGCGGCCCGACCTTTTTCTATCAGCCTGCTAACTATAATTTCTTCTTGGTTATTCTGTGACGGCAATGTGTTCATAACTTTTATAAGTCCTTGATCCAAAATGTTAAAAAATTAACTATAAATAATTAATTTTATTTACGTTTATATAAAGGATTAACCTCACACACCTTAAACATTATCCTGAGTCTTTGCATCTGTGCAATACCGTTTAATGTTTGAAAAAGAATAATAGACTGGCCTCTATAATCATTAAAATGTAGAAATTCAATCTTATCGGCAACAAGGTAATTACTAGCAATAATGGCCACTCGTGCTCCTTGGTGAAAAATTAACCTTTTTGACAAGAGCTGTTCTTTAACAAAAAAATAAGAGCCAAAACAATTCAGGAACCTCACGTGCAGAACAGATCCGTAAAACATTCCACTTTTTTAAAGGGCGGTATTGATGGATTATCTACCCCCTCACTCATTGTGTTCACAACTATGGTTGGCTTTGGTGCACTAGCAAAAACCACCGATTTAGGAATAAGTGTTGCGATATTGTCTACGCTCTTTATCTGGGGATTACCTGGCCAGATTTCAATGGTCGAAGCACTTGCAATTGGGGCTCCTTTTAGCGTGCTCGCAATTTCCGTTGCAATGGCCAATATGCGCTTTCTCCCTATGGCTATATCGATGATACCTTTATTTCGTAATGACGTGCTTGGGTGGCGTTGGCGGTATGTGTTGGTTCACTTCATGTCTGTAAATACCTGGGTAGGCATCCAGCATCAAGCTGTTCACCTAGATCCAGAATATCGTTCATATTATTACATTGGGTTTTCTCTTGTTTGTATGACAGGAGGTGTTCTAGGTACAATTATAGGATTTCACATTACCGATCTACTGCCCTTTTCTCTAACAGCTGCCCTGGTCTTTTTAAACCCAGTTTATTTTGTCCTTGTTTTTCTCGACGCCCAAGGCCGTGCCCTCAAATATTCAGTGCTAGCCGGTTGCATATTGGGACCTTTAATGCATGTAATTCTGCCGGACTGGGGTTTGCCTATAGTTGGAATATTAGCGGGAAGCATCGGGTTTTCTGCGGATCGTATATTGGGAAAAATGTATGGATAGCATCGACATAATTACAGCTCTATCTGTTGCAATGTTTGTGACTTATTTTTGGCGTGCTTCCGGCACTTATTTTGCTTCAAAAATAACTCCTAAGAGTGAAACATCAAAGTGGGTCAACTGCGTAGCATATGGCCTCCTCGCCGGGTTAATCTCGCGCATCTTAGTTTTCCCGGTTGGATTGCTAGCTGAAACCACCGTAGTAGAACGACTAGTGGCTGTCTCTGTTGGGTTGGTTGTTTATCTTAACATTACCCGTAATTTGTTTGTAGGGACCTTTGCCGCAGGTGTTAGCCTCTATGCTCTGCTTATTTGATCAGAAAATGGAAGCTAAACCACCCTAGCCTAGACGATTCGCAGTAACGCTTTATTGGTCAAGACAGGAGCTTCGAACATCATCATATGGCCTGCCTCCTCAAGAACCAGAACTTTCGATCCCTTAATTGCCTCTGATAATGGCTCTAATTGTTTTTTCGAAACCATTTTGTCATCTCGTCCAAGCAAGAACAATGTCTTGCAGGATATATTGCGAGCAGCTTTTTCAGCATCTTTATAGGAATCACAAGCCAGTAAATCTGAAGCTAGGACACCTGGCGACGCTCTTTCAATTATTCTTCTCCCACCTTCAATTGCCCAGGCCCCTATGGTTGGGTTTCCGCCAATATGAAGTCGGGCTGAATATCCCCAATCGCAGATAAGAGCCGATGCAATTTTTTTGTTTTTTTTTGCCGCTTTCAATAGATCCGGGTGTACCACCATCCGAGTTGAGACCCCAAGCAAACCAATAGAGCGAACGTATCCCGGATAACGAGAAACGAACTCCAATCCAACCAACCCTCCCATGGAATGGCCAACTACTGTACAACCCGAAATCCCAACCGCGTTCAGAAAAGAAGCCACCCAGTCCGCCATGGAAGCAATATTCCTAAGAATTTTTCCTTTTGACCGTCCATGGCCGGGGAGGTCTAACGCAATTACTCTATACCCTTTAAAGGCTAGCCATCGGGTTTGCAATTGCCAAACCGTACTATCCATGCCTGCACCATGAATTAATAGGATAACCGGCTCATCTGCCTTGGGTTCACGACCTCCAGTAGAATAGTGAATCTGGCAGCCATTGACACTTACATTCATATTTATGGCTTCTGCGATATTTTTAATGCTACCCTGAGATCTGTAATAATATCATCTATATTTTCTATCCCTACTGACAACCTAATCATTTCTTCCCCAATCCCCGCTGCTTGCAATGCCTGTGAACTCATTTGCTGATGTGTCGTACTACCAGGATGAATAACCAATGTTTTTGCATCACCGACGTTCGCAAGGTGAGATGCCAGTTGAACTGACTCGATGAATTTCTGCCCTGCCTTACGCCCACCTTTTATGCCAAAGCTTATCATTGCTCCGCAGCCTCTTGGCAGCACTTTTTTTGCTAGCTTATAGTCCGAATGACTTGGAAGGCCCGGATAATTTACCCAACTGACTTCTTTAGATTCCGACAAAAATTTAGCTACCGTTTTTGCATTATCCACGTGTCTCTGCATTCGAAGAGGTAATGTTTCAATACCCTGAAGAATATGAAATGCGTTGGTAGGGCTTAAGCAAGCGCCAAAATCTTTAAGCCCTTCCGACCTAAGGCGCATGCAAAACGCCATTGGACCAAACTCTTCAGAAAAATCAAGACCATGATAGCCTTCGTACGGTTCAGTTAAAGTTGGAAACTTACCGCTCTTTTCCCAGTCAAAATTACCACTATCAACTATTGCCCCTCCAATTGCTGTTCCATGTCCACCTAGAAACTTTGTCAATGAATGTATTACAATATCTGCCCCTTGCTCGAACGGTTTCATAAGGTAAGGCGTGGTAAAAGTGCTATCTATTAAAAGAGGTAGCCCTGCATCATGCGCTATACTGGCAATCGCTGCAATATCCATAACTTCAATGCCTGGATTACCAAGAGTCTCACCATAAAGTAGCTTTGTATTTGGTTGAATTGCTTCTTTAAAGGCATTTGCCTTACAAACATCAACAAAAGTAGTCTCTATTCCAAATCGCGGGAGAGTGTAGCTAAACAAATTGTGGGACCCGCCGTAAAGTGAGCCTGAGGAAACTATATGTGAGCCTGAACCCATTAAAGTTGCTATTGCTAGGTGCAGCGCCGCCATTCCACTCGCTGTTGCAACTGCACCGACACCCCCTTCCAATGCTGCTATACGTTCTTCCAATACGGCAGTCGTCGGGTTTGAAAGTCTTGTGTATATATGTCCTGGACTTTCTAGATTATATAGCGCAGCTGCATGCTCAGTATCATGAAACACAAAGGATGTTGTTTGATAGATTGGAACCGCACGTGCCCCATTTTTTGAATCAGGTTGTTGGCCTGCATGCAAACTGAGCGTGTCAAAATTGTAAAATTTAGGCTTAACCATTAAAAAAACCTTTTAGTTATAAACACTAATATAAACTAATCCTTCCAATTATCGTAGGTATCATTTAGATGACCCAATATAAAGTTAAGCATTGGACTTAATAAAATTCAATATAGACCCTAGGCTCAGATCACAAACTACACTTTGGAGCAACGTAAAATTTTAACAAAAGATGACGTGATGGCCAGAACTGTCAAATGATTTAAAAAAAAATATGGCTGGGTGGGCTAATATTAGAGGTAGCACTTAACACAGTGCTTTTCTATCGGATAGACTCTTTTTTGTCTCTATGGAAATAATTTGGATTGCTCTCAGCTACACTCGCTTTTACACTCTTCAACAAGCTTTCCTGAACCAGCTTGAAGGTTGAAATCCCTGGTTCGTGCAATCCAGCTCTAATCTCTTTTGCGAGCTGGCAATAAAATTGTTCCGCATCATTTGCATCTAACAACTCAAATAGCTCAGCAAAATCATCCGAGAAATTCTGTTCCTGAGAAATAATTTGACGTTTTACAATGCTAATTGCATTTCCAACCATTAACGCATTGTAACGGGCTTCTCCTGTAAGGTTAGGGGTCAATTTTTTACTGATCGTCTCGTGAGCGATATCAAGCAAGTCAGCAAGTGAGGGTTTTTTTCTCATAAAGTCACCAAACTCGATTGTGTGCGGGACTGCCAAACTCTTCCACCATGGGGTCAAACTTAACAAGTCCCCGTCATACGCATAATTTCTAATTCTAACTCAGGCACAACATGTGCTGTTAATGCAAGCTCAAGGTTTCGTTCGCCGCCAGAAACAAAACGGTTTGCCTGGTGAAGAGCAATAACTGCCCATCGAACATGAGCCATAATTTCCCAGTAAAATACTATATCAGAATCAATACTAACACCAGTTTCTGACTCGTACCCCCCGTAAAAAGCCCTCCGTGACCCCAAGCCACCTGCTTCACGCTCAATAGCTCCAAATCGCCAACACTTCGCGCAAAACCAACCAAGATCTTCTTCAGGGGCACTAAGCCCTGCAAACTCCCAGTCAAGGACACCTGAAAGCCGGGTCCCGTCAATCATAAGGTTTCCCGTACGATAGTCGCGGTGACAAAGCACAATATTTTGATTGCCTGGGGCGTTTCTTTCTAGCCAGCTAAGCCCCCATTCGAGGATAGGGTGAGCATCTGGCAGAAGGTCCAATTGCTGGCGATATTCAAAAATAGTCTCTAACGTATGTGTATTTTGTAATTTTTGCAAGAACGAGAGCTCAACACTTTCATAAGGAATGGCATGAATGCGGGCCAAATTTCGGCCTAACTCTCTCACTAGGTTTTCATTGACCGGCTGTCTTGCTAAAGCATGGCCAGCAGCAAGCCCATCAACCTTTTCCATTAGAAAAAAAGGTGAACCGACAATACTGGGGTCACTGCAGTAAAAGTAAGGTCTTGGAACTTTGACGTTAGATTTATAGGCTGTTCTTAATAATAAAAATTCTTCGCCCCTTGGTCGGCTTAAAGGGATGCGTGAAAGAGAGTTTTTTCTCAGAACCAGCTCACGAATTCCTTCTAGAATACCTCCTTCTGATTTAATGTTTATTACCCAATTTTCCTGTATTGCTCCCCCCGATAGTGGCGCCACATCCTTAATATGAGTAACACCACCCAATCTTTCTGCTATGACCCTCTCTAGGTGCGCTTGTGTCTCTCTAGTTATCAATTCCATTGCCAAAAATTGGACCCCTCTTTTCGAAAGCTCTTAGCAAGAATCATCATGTGAACTTCGGAAGCTCCATCAACTAATCTCGCCTGACGCGCATAGCGATACATCCACTCTAACGGAATATCCTTTGAATAACCTTTTGCACCACACAGTTGTATCGCAGTATCGATCACTTGGTGGAGAGCATCAGCCACATGGGTTTTTGCAATAGAAACAGCCTTTCGCGCTCGCCTGCCTTGGTCTAATTGCCATGCCGCATACATCGTAAGCAGTCGACCAGTATGGATCGAAGTTGCTGCATTCCCCAAACAAATCTGTATACTTTCCCTTTCCGCCAACTTAGATCCAAAAGCATCCCTTTCCTCGACATATTCACAAGCAATTTCAAGGGCCCTTTTCGCAAGCCCAAGCCATCGCATGCAATGGGTAAGGCGAGCGGTCCCCAGTCTAATTTGCACACACTTCATACCCTCGCCAACTTCCATTAATCGATTTTCATCAGGAATTTCTAAACCATCAAAAGCCAGTTCACAGTGTCCACCGTGCTCTTCTGGGCCCATTATTGGAATACGACGCACTATCTCCCAACCAGGGTCATCCTTGTGGAACAAAAAGGCTGTTAAGTTTTGTCGAGATTCATCAGAAGTACGAGCTAACAATATAAAGTGGCTAGCAACACTAGCTCCTGTAATAAACCACTTCCGGCCATAGACAACCCATTTATCTCCCTTTTTTTCAGCACGCGTCATCATCATTCCAGAAGGGTCAGATCCTCCACCTGGAGCCGGCTCAGTCATCACAATTGATGAGCGCACTTTTCCATCAACAATTGGCTGGAGCCATTTTTCTTTTTGGAGGGATGTTGCAACTTTATTGAGGAGATACATATTCCCGTCATCTGGAGCTGCTGCATTAAATACTACTGGGCCAAAAATTGAACGGTTCATTTCTTCATAGCAGGCCGCCATTCCAACATGGCCTATCCCAGACCCCCCCCGTTCAACTGGCATTGATATCGCCCAAAGCCCTCTTGACCGAGCTTCTTGACGCAGTTCTTCCAACAAATCCTCACGAATATTTTCATAAGAATCAAAATTGTTGGAATCAGTTTCGACAGGCAAAATTCTGTCGGCAACGAATTTTCGTATATTTAATCGAAGTTTTTCAATTTCGGGATCCAGTTTAAAATCCATTAATTCTAATCCTTTACAACATTTTTTGACCAAGCCTTTCTGAAAAATTAGAAAGAACAAATTCAAGAATATTTTCCGCCATCGCGATATTCCCTATTATATCCGGATGAGGGTCACGAAGTGCACGCTGAATTTTGCGTCTGCTCTCGACAAAACCAATGTTGTTAGCCTGAGCAAACTCTCGAAGATGATCAACATGCATATAATAACGCTTTTTTGTTATTGGATCCCCGCTGATTCGGTGCCAATACCGCAACCAATTATAATGGCCTTCCTCTTGGTCAGAGATAAGTGCAAGCTTACCCCCTGATTGCTGGACCAAAGCTGAAGCTTGGCCGATAAGAGCAAAAAGCAAGTCCCATTTCTCATTATTATAATCCATATCCTCCATTTGATATCTAGTCTTGGAAATAATTTCATCAAAGCGAGGCCACGAAGCTATATTGACAATTAATTTTCGTTTACTCTGTAGTCCTGACTTGTCTAGGAGATGGTCCAGTTGATCCAAAGTAAAACCGCACTTCCCTCTCCTACGGGAAGAAGCGATAAAATCTAGCGGCAAAGATTCCCCGGTTTCTAGATAAAATTGTTGTACCTGAGCTGGCCCAAAAGCAAATGGGTCACACAAAGCTACCCTTAATTTTTCTTTGATTAATTCAGCTCGCATCAATATTTGGGAGCGAGAGATAATGTAGTTTCGGCTGACTTTGCTTAGATGATTAAAAAAACGCTTGTTAGTATGCCTAACCACCTCACCACGGTCATTAAGTTTATAATAAAATGGCTTCCGTGTTCCAAACTTACCCTTTTTCCGCCAAAAAAAATTGTCATCAAGGTCATTCGAAGTGATTTGAAAGATTACTAGATCTGGTCGGTATCTTAACCCTTCCTTCTTCAAGGCCTCGAGCTGTTGGTCCGTACCCCAACCGGAATAACCCATTGATATAATCTCTACATTGTAACCAAGTTCATTTAGTTTTTTTTCTAGGACCCGGGTGTAGAGTGCGTCTCGAGGAACAATATAACCATAAGTATTTGAATCCCCCAGAACAAGGATCCGGAAACTCTTATTGGTATTTATGATATTGTGCTCAACATCACGCCAACCTTGGGCATTTACTCGGTCCTGGTAACTAACGCCAGTATCAGGATTGACTACGCGCACAAGTTGGAAAGGATCAAATCCCCAACCATATTTTTGCCCATTTTCAGTTAATTTGTATCCTGAAGTTACCATTGCAACAGGGCTAAAGATAACTAATAGCACCTCGCACAATCCAATTGTAGATAGAATACTTAAAGCAATAAATAATGCTGATATTTTTTTTTGGTGATTACTAAAATATGTCATGTTTAATGAAAAAAATTAAAACAATATCCGTATCACTACAACCTCACGCAAATCAAAGTCCCTTTATGAGGTGACCCCCATCTACTGGAATAGTCACCCCGGTTATGTAACTAGACTGTTCTGATGCTAATAACAGCAATGGTCCACTCAGATCACCAAGCTTACCGCAGCGTCTTTGCGGCAAAGATTTAATCATTGCTTTCCCCTGCCTGCTTGCAAGCCACTTGCGATTTAAATCGGTTGAAATATATCCTGGAGCAAGGGCATTAACGCGTATACCATACCGTGCCCACTCCAGAGCCAACACCTTCGTCATCTGTACAACCCCAGCTTTTGATATAGAATATGGAGCAACTCCTGGAGACACCCCAAAAGCTAAAATAGATGCTATATTGATTATACTCCCCTCCACATTATTTGACGATAATTTCCGTGCTACTTCTTGTGCAACACGCCAAGCGCCCTTCAGATTTGTATCAAGAACCCTATCCCATTCTTTTTCTTCAACATCTAAAGACAAACCTGTCCCAACAACTCCGGCATTATTTACTAAAACTGTTGGTATCCCAAAATGATCCTCAAGGCTAGCCAATCCCTCAGATATTTGCTTTCTTTTTGTAACATCCATCGTTATCGCTAAAGCCTCTCCTCCGCTGTCTCTGATTTCCTCTTCAAGTTCTTTAATTAGGTTCTTTCTACGAGCAGAGATACATACTTTAGCCCCTGCTTTAGCTAAAATCTTGGCAAAGTGCCGTCCCAGTCCAGATGATGCACCAGTCACGAGAGCTACTTTTTTGTACAAAAAAAACCCCATCTTGTCCCCCATCATTTTCTTGCCCGTTCACGTAATACAAAGCTTTGTGTTATCGAATAAACGTTTTGGGAATGGCACGACATCTCTTGATGAGGCCATCAAGTTTACTACATAACCCCCAAGCCAAAAACTTATACTCTCCTATAACATTTATTATTAATTCCTTTAATATTCTTTATTGCATGGTAGATACAAATTTTATTCTTCAATACTTAAAAATTAAAGCTATAGTAATATATGATTAAGAAAGGGGAATAGAATGGAAAATACATTTCATGCTGCATGCGTACAAAATGACGCTTCAGAAAATATTACTGAAAACCTTTCAAGATCGGAAGAATTAGTACGGGAGTCTGCTGCCGCTGGTGCTGACTTGATTACATTGCCTGAATTTTTTAGCTGCTTGGATATACAGAAAGAAGGCCTTATAACAAAACCACACTCCGAAAAAAGTCACCCAGCACTTAAGCACTTTCAGTCGCTAGCAGACGAGTTGTCTAAGTGGATATTGTTAGGGTCAATAACCATTAAAGCAGAAAAAGGTCTTTTTTACAATTGTTCCTATATGCTTAATACATCAGGAACAATCATTGCCCGCTATCCAAAAATTCATCTGTTCGACGTTGACTTGGGAAAAAATAATTCCTATCGAGAGTCTCGGCAAGTGAAGCCAGGGGACAAAACCACGGTTGCGTCTACCCCTTGGGGAAAGCTAGGTATGACAATTTGCTACGATATTCGTTTCCCACATTTGTACCGAACCCTCGCCCAAGCTGGTGCAGAACTTTTAACTATACCAGCGGCGTTTACAAAAAAAACCGGTGAAGCACATTGGCACATTCTTAATCGAGCACGAGCAATAGAGTGCGGTGCCTTTGTCATTTCCGCTTGCATGCCCGGAGTTCACGGCAAAGGAGAAACATTTGGACATTCATTAATTGTGAACCCATGGGGAGAAATACTAGCTGATGGCGGTAGTGAAGAAGGCTTTGTAGTGGCAAAAATCAATTTGGACGAAGTATCCCGTGCCCGAAATATGATCCCAGCATTACGACATGATCGTCCCTTTAACGCACAAAAATCTTTATCTGCAGCAGCGGAATAGTTTTGCAGGAACATTCAGGTAAATAATATGTTACTTCCTAATTTTGTTAAATTTTTGTTGTATTTCTCCCATAATCGCGCATCAAACATGAAAACAGAAATTAATATCCTATTGCACAACCATCCTTTCTGGGCTCCGATCCCCCTGTCAAAATTCCAGCCTCCCAATCCACCCAAATAGCCTGCGAACCACCAATCGGTTTAGTCGCTTGTACAACTTTATGCCCCAAAAATTTTAGGCCTTCGATAACATCACCTGGAATTCCCGATTCAACCTCAACAATCCCATTTTCTGGATCTGGAAATAGCCTGGGGCTATCTTGGGCTTCTTGAATATCTAATTTATAATCGATAAACCGTGTTAAAAAATTCATATGACCAAAAGCTTGATATTGGCCGCCCATAACACCAAATGACATTACCACCTTACCATCCTTAGAAACCATGCCAGGAATGATTGTATGGAGAGGACGCTTTTTAGGTCCAATGCAGTTTGGGTGCATAGGATCCAAGACAAATCCTTGGGCACGATTAGTTAAGACAATACCAGATTTTGGAGACATTAAACCACTGCCAAAACCTTCAAATAATGTATTGATAAAACTGCAACAATTGCGTTCTTCATCAACAACCGAAATATAAACAGTATCTGGGTGTGCCGAGCCATTAATTAGTGGCAATTCAGTATTAGCTTTAGTGGGGTTAATTTGTGTAAGTAGCTCTTTTGCATACTCTGCAGACAGCAGTGACTTTACAGGCACTTCGTTATATGCTGGATCCGAAATGTAAAGGTCACGATCACGATATGCTAATTTTCCAGCTTCAATCTCTAAATGGTAATGTTCAATAGAGTTAAGTCTCATATGCCCTGGATCCATAAGATTCATAATATTCATAAGCATCAAAGCTATAACACCCTGCCCATTCGGTGGGCATTCAAATATTTCAAAATTTCTAAATTTTGTTGAAATTGGGACTACGTATTCACCAGAATAACCTTGAAAGTCCGCAAGAGTGTGAAGGCCCCCCTTAGATTGCAGATAAGTGACAATATCATCAGCTATATCCCCACTATAAAATGCATCTCGACCGTCCCGCACAATTTTCCTCAAGGATTCTGCCAACTCTGGCTGATGGTGCATTTCTCCAACATTCGGGAGACTTCCCGTCGGCATAAAAACACGTCTGAGGTTCTCATCACCCATTACAACGCTTTTCTGTGCCAATAGGTCAAGCGCTACACGTGAAGCAATGGGGTAACCATTTTCGGCATAGTGGATCGCAGGGCCTAACAGTTCATCCAAAGGCAAGCGCCCATGGTCTTTATTGAGCTGACACCATGCATCTACAGCTCCAGGGATTACAACGGAATGGGGTGATTGCCTTTCAATTTTTTTTATCTGGTGCATGGCATACCAGTCTGCTGTAGCAGAAGCCGGGGCCGTGCCTGATCCATTGAACGCTATAATTTCCCGGGATCCTGAAGGAGAGTACAAGCAAAAACAATCGCCCCCAATCCCTGTCGATGCTGGCTCGACAACACATTGCACAGCACATGCCGCGATAGCAGCGTCCATTGCGTTTCCACCTCGTTGTAAGATATTGATTCCTGTCAGACTCGCTAAACTACTTGAGGTCGCAACCATCCCAGATGGTGCATGGACCGGAGATCGACATGGCAATTCCATATTTCGCATGCACTAACTCCTCTTATCTAATTGGCTTTTCGACTAGCCTTGCTACGATTTCTTGACACAGCGATGGTTGATATAAAGTATACAGGCACAAACTGTGAAATTCGATTAACGGGAATGAAACAGCTCTCCACACGATTGGACAACTAAACATGTATCAGATTTTTCTAATTACTAAAATTTAAAACTAAAGTAATACACCAATGTTCTTTCTCTTATTTAACACCATTAACTCACCCGTAGTTCTCTTTTCAATTTCAGAGCAAAAAAGAAGCAGACCCTTTCCTTGTTCTACTAGTTACTTGTTCTTCCTTCTCTACTCCATTGTTTTTTCTAAATATCGCTACATCAAATCTTAAACATAGCCTTGAATATTGATGCACAAGTTTTGTGGAAGAATTAAAATAATAGAAAGTAAGTCTTGCATGGGTCCCCTGGACCAACAAGACCAATAGGATAGCTAAATGAAAAACTGGGCAAAAGACATTTTTTGCGCTTTGAAACGTGCTAACGTGCTCCAAATAGCTTATGTACCAGATGCTGGCCATAAGTGGTTAATTAGCGCATGTGAGAGTGATTCAGCGATTGTTTCTATACCCGTCACTACCGAAGAGGAAGGGGTCGCGGTGCTTGCTGGAGCTTGGTTAGGTGGGCAACGTGGAGCCATGTTAATGCAATCGTCAGGCGTAGGGAATTGCATTAATATGTTTTCTTTAATAACTGAATGTAAGTTTCCTTTTGCCTGCTTTGTCACAATGCGGGGCCAATGGAATGAATTTAACCCTTGGCAAAGGCCTATGGGGAAAAATGCTGGTAAATTATTAAAAACAATGGGCTTTTCTGTAAATACTGTTTCACATGCAACGAAGGTTGGAGCAAAGAGTGAGGAAATGTTACATCAAGCTTTCACTTCTGATACGGCTGCTGCTTTATTGCTACATCAAAGGCTCACGCCGAGAAAAACATTTGGAGAATAGATAACGATGGTTAACCAAAATACCAAAAATAAGGTATTCCTGTTAAACCGCAGATTAGTGGCAAAAAAAATTTTAGCAGCCCGAAGTGATATTCTTCTTGTGACAGGATTAGGGTCTACCACTTGGGATTTTGCAGCGACTAAAGATCGTGACCTGACGTTCCCCCTCTGGGGTGCAATGGGAAGTGCAACACCGATCGGACTAGGTATAGCTATTTCAAAAAAAGACCGGCATGTAGTTGTGATAACCGGGGATGGCGAGATGCTGATGGGAATAGGGGCTCTTGCAACAGTCGGAATTATCAAACCGAAGAACTTATCAATTTGTATTTTTGATAATGGTCACTATGGCGAAACAGGCATGCAAAAAACAGCTACCTCCTATAAATGTGACCTCGCTTTAACAGCCAAAGGCTTAGGCATTAACAATGCAGGGTCCATCTCTACAAATCGACAATTACATGAACAGATTCCCGAAATTGTTAGGGGCCCTGGCCCCCTATTAAGAGTGATAAAGGTAAAAGCTGAAAGCTTGCCCTTTGTACTTCCTCCTAAGGATGGTGTTAAGTTAAAAAATCGTTTTCAAGCTGCGTTGCTTTAAGCAAGAAAGCTGAAACCAATTATCTAAAAACTACTAAGAAGGAAATACAGATGCAAAAGTTAGAAAAACTTGATTTCACTATATCTGGAAAAACTATACCGCCTGCATCTGGTGAATATTTTGAAAGTTATAATCCGTTTAGCGGAAAGCCATGGGCAATGGTGGGACGGGGGACAGCTGAGGATATTAACCATGCAGTTCAAACCGCAAAAAAAGCTTTTCTTGAAGGTGACTGGCCGAAGCTTACCCCAACAGAACGCGGGAAATTACTAAGAAAACTTGGCGACCTTGTAGCAGAGAATTCTGAAAGGCTAGCTAAATTAGAAGTTCAAGAGAATGGAAAATTAATTGCTGAAATGCGTATGCAAATAAATTACCTTCCCCAATGGTATTACTACTTTGGCGGCCTTGCCGATAAAATTGAAGGCAGCGTTCTTCCTATAGACAAGCCTGAACATTTTGCATACACTTTACATGAACCCCTTGGGGTTATTGGTATGATTACCGCTTGGAATTCCCCACTTTTGCTTCTTACCTGGAAGTTGGCGCCTGCATTGGCTGCAGGAAATACAACCGTAATAAAACCATCCGAATTCACCTCTGCCTCATCATTTGAATTTGTAAAATTGGTTCACCAAGCCGGGTTTCCTCCTGGTGTCGTAAATGTGGTTGCTGGTTTTGGGTCAGAAGCAGGTGAAGCTCTTGTTACACACCCTGATATTGCTAAAATTGCATTTACCGGTGGTTCAGAAACTGGAATCAATATCTATCAAAAAGCCGCTAGAGGCTTAAAACGGGTTAGTCTTGAACTCGGCGGAAAGTCACCTAACATCGTTTTTGATGACTGCAATATTGAGAATGCCATCAACGGAGCTATTTCTGCAATCTTTGCAGCTACAGGGCAGACCTGTATCGCAGGCTCCAGACTATTACTCCAACGTTCAATTCACGATGAATTTGTCGAAAAATTAATAAAACTTGCTAAATCGGCTCGGATGGGCGACCCAATGTCAAACGACACCCAAGTCGGACCTGTCACGACTTTACCACAAATGAAAAAAATTATCGAATATATGGAGGTGGGAAAAAACGAGGGCGCCGACTGTCTTCTAGGAGGAGTCCGTGCAACTAGACCCGAGTGCGGTACCGGCTGGTTTGTTGAACCAACTATCTTTACAGGAGTAAATAATCAAATGAAAATTGCGCAAGAAGAAATTTTTGGCCCAGTACTTTCGGTGATTCCTTTTGATGATGATGATGAAGCTGTAGAAATAGCTAATGACAACGCGTACGGACTGGGTGCTGGCGTTTGGACAGGGTCAGTAGCAAGATCAATCAATATACCAAGACAAATCCGTTCAGGAACTGTATGGGTTAACACCTATCGAGCAGTCAGCTATATGGCCCCTTTTGGAGGTTATAAAAAATCCGGTCTCGGAAAAGAAAATGGGCAAAACGCTATCCACGAATATCTCCAATCTAAAACTGTTTGGGTATCCACAGGAGGCGCTACCCAAAATCCATTTATCATGCGCTAAAAAGCCATTTCTAATTGATTGAAAATAAACTACCACCCAAAACGCAATAAAAAAAAGCCCTACCTAAAGGAAGTACCTGGTTTTAGGTTAACTCTTTTGGCAAATTCACCTGCAGATATTTTTTTCTCATTTTCAGGCTTTACACGCTTAACTAAAATTCCCTCGCCAAACGTTGAAACAACAAAGCCCTCGCTACGTATTTGAACGATCTCTCCAGGGTTGCCTTTACACTTCTTTGTAAGTGCACAATCAAAAATTTTAAGCTGAGCCCCATCCAAGGTTGTCCATGCACCGGGTTGAGGATTGGTGCCACGAATCAAATTATAAATTTTCTCTGTCGGTTCAGACCAATTAATTTCTGCGTCTTCATGTCGACACCAACTTTCATAAGTTGCCTGGGCATGATCCTGTGGTGTTTTGTTGGCATTGCCGTGAGAAATAAGCTCTATAGATTCTAGAATAGCCTCAACGCCCAGTGGAAATATTTTTCCAAAATAAATATCGCCCAGCGTATCATCTGGTTCAATTACAACCTCTTTCTGCAGCAGTATTTCCCCTTCATCTAAGCCATCGTTTGGCCAAAATATGGACAGACCGGTTTTCTTAGCCCCTAAAATAATTGGCCAATTTATGGAACTAGGACCTCTGTGTTTTGGTAATAATGATGGATGGAAACAAATGGAACCATACCTTGGAATACGTCTCACCTTCTCGGGTACAAAAATAGTTACATAAGCCATAACGCAAAGGTCTGGCTTCAACTCTAGAAGTTGTGAAACAGTCTCTTCCGTCTTAAAATTAGCCGGTTGATAAAATGGCAGGCTGTTCTCAATGGCAGCCTCTTTAATAGGATCAATTGGTTTTTCTTTCAGGTCAGGGGCACAGTATACACCTACCACCTCATCCTTCCCTTTTTCTAATATTGCTTCCAAACACGCTTTTCCAAAGCCTTGCTGTCCCATAACAACTAAACGCATATCTTTCTCCCGCCCAATAGGCAAAACCAGTTATACTGCACCATGTTCTTTTGCCTGCCGTATTTCCTCTATATCTAGGCCTAGTTCCGATAGTATTTCGTCCGTATGCTCGCCTAATAATGGTGAGCGACTTACATCAACATAACTATCTGACAGTTTTATTGGATTCCCAACTGTCAAATATTTACCGCGTTCTGGATGATCAACTTCTACGACGGTCCCCGTTTCGCGCAGGCTTTTTTCATTTGCCAACTCTTCCATACTTAAAATTGGGCCACAGGGAACATTTAGCCGATTTAAAATATCCATAACCTCAAATTTTGTTTTGGTTAGAGTCCATCTTTCAATTTCAGAAAACATTTCATCAAGCTTGGGAAGGCGCGCTTCTGGGGTGTTCCACTCTGGGTCATTCAACCAGTCATCATGGCCAATTGCATTTGCCAATCCAGGGAATGCACCTTCTTGAGCAATAACGTAAATATAGGAGTCTGGATCATTCTCCCAGTCTTTGCACCTAACGATCCAACCTGGTTGACCGCCGCCAGACGCATTGCCTGCTCTTGGAACTGCATTCCCAAATTCACCATTTGGAAACTGGGGATATTCTTTTAACGGACCGTTCTTTAAACGCTGTTGATCACGCAATTTAACGCGGCACAAATTAAGAACTCCATCCTGCATAGCGCATTCGACACGTTGCCCTTTCCCTGAAACTGTTCGCTGGTACAGTGCAGTTACAATGCCTAGCGCAAGATGTAGCCCGGTTCCCGAATCACCTATCTGGGCACCCGTAACCATTGGGAAGCCATCAATTACCCCTGTCGTTGAAGCTGATCCCCCTGTGCATTGCGCAACATTTTCATAAACTTTGCAGTCTTCATATGGACCTGGGCCAAAGCCTTTAATTGAAGCGTAAACAATTCTTGGATTAATACGCTGTATCTGTGCCCAAGAAAAGCCCATGCGATCGAGTGCCCCCGGCGCAAAGTTTTCAACCAAGGCATCACAATGGGCAACTAATTTTGAAAAAATTTTTTTCCCAGCCTCAGATTTTGTATTCAACGTAATACTGCGCTTATTATGATTTAACATTGTAAAATAAAGACTATCAACATCTGGAAGGTCTCTTAGTTGGCCTCTAGTTGCATCTCCACCCCCTGGCCTTTCAACCTTAATTACATCGGCACCAAACCAAGCTAACAGTTGCGTGCACGTGGGGCCCGATTGGACATGCGTCATATCTAATATCTTAATACCTTTTAATGCTTGCTCCATTCAACAAACCTCTCTGAAAACTATAATTTCTATCAACACAATTATCTATTTACTGGCCTTCTGATTTGCCGTTTCACTTTTATTTGTACATTGTCTGCGCCTTGGTGCCTGGTGCATATTCGTTTTCATCTACCCAAACATTGATAACGGAGGACTTACCGTCCCGTTTGACAGCTTCACGGGCTCGCCTCAGGGCGGGTTGAATCTCCATAGGAGAGTTTACTTCCTCACCATACCCGTCAAGCATTCGAGCAAATTCTGAAAAACGTACATCCCCTAGCTTGTTCCCTACATTTCCTCTTTGTTCACCGTACTTAGAAATTTGTCCATAGCGTATCTGATTCATATGTGAGTTATTTCCAACAACTGCTATAAACGGTGCCTTAAATCGATTTGCAGTTTCAATATCAAAAGCTGTCATCCCAAATGAACCGTCACCGTAAAGGCATAGGACCTCTTTATCAGGATGTGCCAACTTAGCTGCCATAGAGAATCCTGTGCCAACGCCAAGCGAACCAAGTGCACCTGGGTCCATCCAATGGCCTGGAGATCGTGGCTGCACTGCTTGCGCCGATATCGTTACAATATCTCCCCCATCTCCAATATAAATAGTATCTTCATCTAAAAACTCATTTATTTCCCACGCCAAGCGATAAGGGTGAATAGGGGAAGAGTCATTTAAAAACATTGGCATCAATTTTTCGGTTGCCGCCTCCTCAGACTTCCTTAATTCATGCAACCACTTTTCACGTTGCTCAAACCCATTGTTTGATTGATCTTTTATCTGCTTCAATACAGCACGAAAAATTGCTCCAGGATCCCCAACTAAGCCAAGAGAAATATCTCTGTTTTTGCCAACTGTACGGTAGTCTTGGTCTATTTGTACCAAGATAGCTTCTTCACGGATGCGTTTCCCATAACCCATACGAAAATCAAATGGAGTACCAACAATTACGATAACGTCTGCACTATTAAACGCTTGACGTCGGGTCCGGTTAAAATAATGGGGATCTCCCGGCGGTAAGATCCCTCGGCACGCGCCATTCATGTATAACGGAATATTAATAGTACGAGCTAAGGTAATTGCTGGCTCGTGCCCCCTAGCCATAAATACCTGCGATCCAACCAACATGGCTGGTTTTTTTGCTTTCATCAAAATATTGGCTAAAGAATTGATGTCATTTTCGTCACCAATTGTATTAACTGAGGCCCTATACTTATTTTCTTTCGGTATAATTGCATCTTCAACCGGTATTTCTCGATCCAACACGTCCCTTGGAATCTCAAGGTAGCTTGGACCAAAAGCTCCAGCAAAGCATTCTCTGGCCGCCATCGATACCATGTCAGCCACTCGTTCTGTTGACATAACACCCGCCGAAAATTTTGTAATTGGGGCCATTAAATCAACGTGGGGTAAATCTTGCAATGATCCCATTTTATGCTGTGCCAGGGAACTCTGCCCTCCAATATGAAGAACCGGGCTTTCTGACCTTAAGGCCGTTGCAATCCCTGTCACAGCATTAGTGCAGCCAGGCCCAGCTGTAGTAACCACACAACCCAGTTTCCCAGTTTGACGGGCATACCCATCAGCTGCATGCGCCGCCGTTTGTTCATGCCGAACATCAATAATTCGAATACCCTCATCAATACAGCCGTCATAAATATCAATGATGTGTCCACCGCATAGAGTGAATATAGTATCAACACCCTCGGCCTTTAAGGCTTTCGCAACAAGGCGCCCGCCCGAAATCATATTTCCGGACATATCCTTTTTTGCCAGTGTATCTGAGGCAGTATCCGTCATATCGTTATTCCCCTTCAGTCATTGCAACCCAAAAATTTAAGCATAACTAACAATGAAAGATCAAATATCATTGCCTAAACTATAAATATAGCAAGCCAAGGCCAGGTTTTCTACATTTTGAAGTATCTTCAGAATAGAATCGAACAAATTCATTTGTTAATGGAAATACACTGACCCTAGGACTTAAAATTTGTCAAGTTTCATTAGTTAACAAATACACGCAACGAAGAAAAAGGAATATAATTCAAGACCAGGTATGTTTTGGCAGTCGACAAAAGCACGTCATCGACTAAAGAATTTTTATTTGATTCAAATCACAAAGTATGTGCAACGTTTCAAGTCACTTTTGACCAACATTTCCCGAAACCTGGTTGGGTAGAGCATCAACCTGAAGATATCTGGAAAAGTGTAGTCCTAGCATGTAAAGGTGCCCTGGAAAAAGCTAATGCAAGCCCAAAGAATATTGCAACCATTGGGATAACAAATCAGCGTGGAACAACAATTATCTGGAACCGAAGAGATGGAAAACCTATCTATCCGGCTATAGTATGGCAAGACCGTCGCACTTCACAATATTGTGAGGCTTTAAAAGTCGCTAGCACTGAAAAACTTATAAAGCTGCAAACCGGTCTAGTATTCGACCCTTATTTCTCAGCGACAAAGATTGCATGGATTCTTGATAATGTCCCTGGTGCAAGGAAGACGGCAGAAAAAGGGTACCTTGCTTTTGGCACCGTCGATACTTTCCTGCTCTGGAAATTTACGGAAGGCAAAATTCACGCCACTGACGCAACTAACGCAAGTCGCACAATGTTATACGATATAAACCAAGGTATTTGGAGTAATGAACTATTAGACATTTTTAGAATTCCCAAATCCATTCTCCCTAATGTGTTAGACTCGGCTTCTTCCTTTGGGAATGTCACGCACAATATCTTTGGTGGCTCTGTGTCAATCTCGGGTGTATTAGGAGATCATCAGGCAGCAGCTTTCGGCCAAGCGTGCTTTGAACCTGGCATGATTAAAGTCACCTTTGGTACCGGTTGCTTTATCTTGCTAAATACTGGGGGAACCCCATCAATGTCAGATAATAAACTGATAACCACTATCGCCTATCAACTTAACGGTAGACCAGTTTATGCTATTGAAGGATCTATTTTTTCAGCTGGCACAGTTCTGCAATGGCTTCGTGATAGTTTACGTCTAATTGAAAATGTAACGGAATGCGATAAACTAGCAACCAAAGCTGACCCATGCCAAAACATCTTTTTTGTCCCTGCTTTTGTTGGATTGGGCGCGCCGCACTGGGACCCAGATTGCAGAGATTCTATATTTGGAATAGAACGAAATACAGGACGACCTGAACTCGTGCGCGCTTCTCTGGAGAGTGTGTGCTTCCAAGTTAAGGACTTAATGGAATCTATTTCCAGTTGGCAAACTAAAGCCAATAAGATGCTGCGTGCAGATGGTGGGATGGCAAACTCAGACTGGACCATGCAGTTCTTAGCTGATTTGCTGAATATCCCAGTAGACCGTCCTTATAATTTAGAGACGACTGCATTAGGTGCCGCACAATTGTCTGGCATGCATTGTGGCTTTTATCCGGATTATAAAGTCTTCAGCAAAAATTGAAGAGTAGACCGCAGATTCATGCCAAGCACAAAAATCCACGACCAGGAGAAAAAGTATCTAGGATGGAAATACGCAATAGAAAGAACACTATCTAAGTGACCTCAGAAGAAAAGTTTCTGCAGTAAAAAGTTACTATAACCTACCTTCAGAAAACTGCTTCTTTAAATTTAGGGTAATATTGATAAAACCAAGCTGCTAGCGGAGCTAGGTCGTCCGAACGCAAATGTTCGCTGAGCATATTTACTACGTGTGAAACATATTTTAGATACCCCTTTTTGCCATCACGACGCCACAATCGAACAAAAATCCCAGCGCATTTCGCATGGCGATGGGCACCCAAAACATTATACCAACGCTTGAAGCTATTTTCCTCTTCAATTCCAATCCTCTCGAAGTAACGCTCTAAAAGCTTTTCAGTAAGGCTAAAATTATCTCTTCTCGCATCTTCAATCAAAGACACCAAATCATAAGCTGTAGGCCCGATTAATGCATCTTGAAAATCGAGAATTCCTAATCTCTTAAGCCCATTACCCTTTGGAAGGTGCATTAAATTTCCAACGTGATAATCGCGCAAAACTAACGTATTTCTTGTTGTTGGTAAGTTTTTCAAAACATCAATCCAAGCCTGAATATAGTCGTTTCGCACATCCTCACTACATTGACTCCCTAATACTTCAGGCCAATGCCAATCAGTTAAAAGAACTGCCTCGTCCAACAAGTTACTCATATCATATGAAGGAATATCAATAGATGAAGCTAAAGGGTGACGATGCAAATGAACGAGAGCGTCAATAGCATCATAATAAAGCGGAATAGGGTCTGCCCCAGCATTTAGTAGAGCACTTAAACTACTGTCACCAAAATCTTCAACTATTAAAAATCCATTTTCCAAATCACGTTGAAAAACAGCAGGTGCCTTTAAACCGAGCAAAGCTAGATGCTTCGAGATTCTTATATAAGAAACTATATTTTCTTTTTCAGGGGGAGCATCCATTAGCAAGAACTTCCGACCTTTAATACTTAGCCTAAAATACTTACGAAACGATGCATCATTTGGTAAAGGCTCAATTTTTGCGCCGCTCAACCCATTGGCAGAAAAAAAAGTATCTCGAGCACGGTGCCTATCAGAATGCAACATGATTTTTCCAACTGATTAGTTCTAAAAACTTTGATTTTTCTCAAAATGCTCCACAGGCCATCAAAAAAGCCGCAATTTGATGGAAGAACGTGTTTGCTCCAAAAAAACGCTTTATATCTTTTGTTAGCAACTGAATCAAAAATGGATTCAAAATTCCTACCTCATGAAAACTATGGATTTTGCTAAAAGAAAATTGGGCGCCAACCATCTCAGAACCCTTCTTTTTGGATTGATGGTTCACCTTTCAGAGTAGTGGGATGCTCCAATTTATCTTTCATTTCTTTTGGAACAATTTGCCAAAAACTAGACTCCTCATGCTCCCAAGTATTTAATAGCTTAATGCCAAATACAGAATTAGTGCGTTTTACATGTTGCTGCACCAACACTTTTAGCACATCTTTCCAATATTCTGTTTCTAATGTATGCCAGAAAATAGTTTGGGAATTCGCTCTTAACTCAAATTTTCCTTCAGGATCATAAACAAATGCCATCCCACCTGTCATCCCTGCACCAAAATTACTTCCAACAGAACCAAGGACAGCAACTACACCACCCGTCATATATTCACAAGCGTTTGAGCCACATCCTTCAACTACAGCATGAGCACCAGAATTCCGCACACAGAACCGTTCTCCAGCCTGCCCCGCAGCATATAGACGCCCAGCTGTTGCCCCATATAAGACGGTATTTCCAATTATTGTATTTTTTTCACTTTGCAATGGGCTAGAAATCGTAGGCTTAATAACTATTGTTCCTCCCGACAAACCTTTCCCAACATAATCGTTTGCATCACCCAACACCTCTAGGGTTAACCCCTTAACTGCAAAGGCCCCAAGAGATTGTCCGGCAGACCCCCTTAACCGAATTGTTAAATGGTTTGGTGCTAACCCATCCATTCCAAAGCGTCGCGTAATCAAAGAGCTAGTTCTTGTTCCTACTGCTCGATGCGTATTGCGCACAGAGTAGGTAAGTTGCATCTTTTCGCCATGCTCAAATGTAGCCTTAGCATCGGCTAAAATTTGTGAATCCAAACTATCCGGAACTTCGTTTCGCTTTTCTGCAATGTAATGTCTCGGCAGGCCTTTTGAGTCAGCCTGTTGCAACATCGGATTGAGATCTAGATCATCCAAATGCTTTGCACCACGGCTAACTTGTACTAGTAAATCTGTTCTACCAATTATTTCTTCAATCGATCCATATCCTAATTTTGCTAATATTTCCGTTACTTCTTCCGCAATGAACGTAAACAAATTAACAACCTTTTCTGGCGTTCCTAAAAACTTTTCTCGCAATACAGGGTCTTGCGAACAAACCCCTACTGGACAAGTATTTGAATGGCATTGGCGAACCATAATACACCCCATTGCAACGAGAGAGGTGGTCCCAATCCCATATTCATCTGCACCTAACATTGCAGCTATTACAACATCTCGCCCTGTCTTAAATCCTCCATCTACTCGAAGCTTCACATTATGCCTTAATTGGTTTAACGTTAATACTTGGTTGGCTTCGGCTAGCCCCATTTCCCACGGAATACCAACATATTTAATTGAACTTTGCGGACTGGCGCCAGTACCCCCATCATGTCCAGAGATTAGGATTACATCCGCCTTAGCCTTTGCTACTCCTGCAGCGATAGTTCCTACCCCAGAGCGAGCCACTAGTTTGACACAAACATAAGCTTCAGGGTTAATTTGTTTCAGATCATAAATTAGTTGAGCTAGGTCCTCTATAGAATAAATATCGTGATGTGGTGGTGGCGAGATTAGTGTTACCCCTGGCGTTGAATACCTAAGCCGCGCTATAACCTCCGTTACCTTTAAGCCTGGAAGCTGGCCACCTTCACCAGGTTTTGCACCTTGTGCTATTTTGATTTCTATTTCCTTACAATTATTTAAATATTCGGCTGTTACCCCAAATCTTCCAGATGCAATTTGTTTAATTGCACTTGATGGGTTATCGCCATTTGGCCTTGGTTTGTAGCGCTCGGGATCTTCTCCTCCTTCTCCTGAATCCGACTTGGCCCCAATCCTATTCATGGCTATCGACAAAGTTTCATGCGCTTCCGGACTAAGAGCTCCAAGCGAAATTCCCGGAGCCACCAATTTTTTGCGAATCTCGGTTACACTTTGTGGTGTACCTAATCGCAGTGGCTTTCGATCAGATTGAAAGTCCAGTAGATCTCTCAAATAAATTGGCGCTCTATTACGAACTCCTTTACTATAACGTTTATACATTTTATACGATTCGCTTGAAACTGCTGACTGCAAAGTATGAATTAGGTTGCCATCGTGGCCGTGACGCTCACCGCTTGTACGATATTTATACATGCCACCTACTGGCAAGGGCACTATTCCCTGGCGAAATGCCTGCCAGTGCATTTCCACCACCTTCCCTTCTATTCCCGATAAACCTATGCCTGAAAGCCTTGATGACATCCCCGGAAAATACTGGGCAACTAGGGAGCGACTTAAACCTAAAGCTTCAAAACAGTACCCTCCTCGATAAGAGCTGACAATACTTATCCCCATTTTTGACATGATCTTTAAAAGGCCTTTATCGATAGCCGCTTTGTAATTTTTTATTGCCACCCCAACACTTAGGTCATTCAAAAGGCCTCGGCGGCTACGATCACGAATAATCTCTTCCGCTAAGTAAGCGTTGACCGTTGTTGCGCCAACACCAATTAGAACTGCAAAATAATGGACATCCAAACATTCACCGGACCTGATATTAAGGGATGTGAAAGTCCTTAATTCTTCCCGTATAAGATGTGAGTGCACTGCTGCTGTAGCTAATATCATAGGTACGGGAGCTGAGCCTTGGTCAAAATTTAAATCAGACAAAACGATATGAGTTTTGCCGCCTCGAACGGCTTCCTCAGCATCTTTTTGTATCTTTTTCAGGGCATTCCTTAGCGATCCTATACCGCTTCCGGTTTCAAATGTACAATCAATCTGAGCAACTGTAGCTCCAAAATAATCATACATGGAATCGAACGCAGTATTGGTTAGAACTGGAGAATCAAGCTGAAGTAAGTCGCACTGTTTTGGACCATCTTCAAGTATATTTCCAAGGTTACCTAACCGCGTTTTAAGGGACATGACCTCCCGTTCTCTTAAAGAGTCTATAGGAGGGTTTGTTACTTGACTAAAAGTTTGTCTGAAAAAGTGATGGAGACCTCTATAACGGTCAGACAATACAGCCAAAGGTGCATCATCCCCCATTGAGCCTACTGCTTCACTTCCGTCCTCTATCATTGGGCGGAGCAGCATTTCTATATCCTCCATCGAAAGCCCAAAGCAGTGTTGTCTTCGAGCTAATTCCTCTGGGTCAATAGATAGTGAATCATTGTCGCCTTCTATTTGATCTTGTCCTAGAAAAGAGACGTTTTCAACCCAATCAGAATACGGGTGTTCTTGTGCTAAAAAGTCCTTTATAGATGTATCAGAGTAAAATTTGCCGGTGTTAAGGCTTATTGCAATTAAACCCCCAGGGCCAATCCTGCCTTTTTCAATAATACTTGCCTCAGGTATCTCAACCATCCCCGTCTCGGAGCCCACAGCAAAAAGTTCATCATTCGTGATTAAATACCGCATTGGCCGGAGCCCATTTCTGTCAAGACCTGCAACAGCCCATTCTCCATCCGTCGCACATATAGCAGCCGGTCCATCCCACGGTTCAAGTATGGCATTGCAGTATGAAAAAAACGCCGAATGGTGTTTAGGCATCTCCTTATTTTGCCCAATAGATTCTGGAATCATCATGGTCTTAACCAAAGGTGCGGACCGGCCAGCACGACATAATAGCTCAAAAACACTATCTAAAGCAGCCGAGTCCGAGCTGCCGGGTTTTATAATTGGTTTTAGATCACTAATATTGGCACCAAAAATGGGGGATGAGATTTTCGGCTCATGTGCTTGCGTAAGCCGAATATTTCCCGTTAAAGTATTTATTTCCCCGTTATGCGCTAACATGCGAAAAGGTTGTGCCAATGGCCACGTCGGAAACGTATTGGTCGAATAGCGTTGGTGGTATATTGCAAAATTTGAGACGAATCGAACATCCTGGAGATCTGGAAAAAATGAGCTCAACTGCTCGGCAAGAAACATTCCCTTATAGATAATAGAGCGACACGAAAACGAGCAAATGTAGAATTCATTGATATTTGATAGCTGCACCTGATTTTCAATTCTCCGGCGGATAATAAATAGGTCACGCTCAAAATTTGCTTTTTGAAAATTAGGTGCCGTAGCAATCATTATCTGTTCGATTTCGGGTCGAGTGGCATTTGCCTTTTCACCAATTACGTCAACATTAATAGGGACTTGACGCCAACCAATAATGGAATACCCGGCTTTGATTATTTCTGTTTCAACAATTGTTCGGCATAATTCCTGCGCACTCAGATCAGTCCTTGGCAAAAAAAGCATCCCGACAGCTAGACGCTCGTTCCCAGGATTATGACCTGTCCGTCGGATATGTTCCTTAAAAAATTCCCACGGGATTTGGACATGGATACCTGCTCCATCTCCTGTTTTCCCGTCTGCATCTACAGCACCACGATGCCAGACTCTTTTTAATGCCTCAATTGCACTTTCAACGACACGCCGACTGGGCTTGCCATTTAGGGTCGTTATCAACCCGACGCCACAACTATCGTGTTCCTGAGCGGGATCGTAGAGCCCCTTTTCTGCAAGACGCGACACTTCTTTTTGATATGTCTCGACAAAGCATTTGTCGTTTTTGAACGATTGTTGATCGAGGGTTGATTTAGTATTACTCATTTGGTTAATCCCAGACCTTGTTCGTTTAGCTTAGCATCGTCTGGTTTCAAATACTGAAAAATCTCGTCAGCCGCATCACGGCCATCTCGAATTGCCCATACTACTAAAGATGCACCACGCATTATGTCACCCGCGGCAAATACACCCGGAATACTAGTCATTTTATATGGCTCTTGGACTTTTATTGTCCCCCAATGAGTTGTCGCAAGACGAGGTTCGCCAAAAAGCATGGGAATATCTTCTGGCTCAAATCCAAGCGCTGTTATTACCATATCTGCCTTTAAAGTGCTCTTGGTACCGGGCAGTTTTTTGGGTGTTTGCCGTCCGGTCACATCTGGGATCCCAAGATGCATCTTATGAAGTTGGATCGCATTAACACTTGCCTTACCATGAAACACTTCGGGTTCTGACAACCAAATAAATTTAACGCCCTCTTCTTCAGCATGAGCAACCTCTCGCCGTGAACCTGGCATATTTTCACGGTCGCGCCGATAAACACATTTCACTGAACTTGCGCCCTGTCGTACTGCTGTACGTACACAATCCATTGCCGTATCACCCCCCCCAACAACTATAACGTCTTTTCCATACGCATTCATATTGCCAGAATCAAATTCCTCTACAGAGTCACCGAGACCCTTTCGATTAGACGCCTTTAGATAATCCATTGCAGGATAAATACCTTCCTGGTTTACCCCGGGAATCAGGATTTCTCTAGCTTTGTAAACACCAGTAGCAATCAAGACCGCGTCATGACGTTCCCTCAGCTCGGAAAAAGAGATTTCATCCCCAACTTCCGTATTTTTATTAAAATTAACCCCGCTTGCTTCCAGTAAGTTCGTCCGTTTTTCGACAATTTCTTTTTCTAGCTTAAAATTCGGTATTCCATAGATTAATAGTCCCCCCATCCGATCCTGGCGGTCATATACGTGAACTTTAAAGCCATACGCGCGAAGTTTATCAGCAGCAGCTAAACCAGCTGGGCCAGCACCAATAATTCCTACACTTTGCGCGTAGTCAGAAACGGGGAGCGGCCCCTTGACCCACCCCTGTTCCCACGCAGTGTCTGTAATATAACTCTCAATTGCCCCAATAGTAACAGTCTTGTGGTTGGATTGCTCTAAAACACACGTACCCTCACACAATCTATCCTGTGGGCAAATACGTCCACATATCTCTGGAAATGTATTTGTTGCTTGAGAGATTCGGTAAGCTTCTTCTATTCGACCTTCAGCAACAAACCTAAGCCAGTCCGGTATGTTATTATTTAAAGGACAATGGATTTGACAAAATGGTATCCCACATTGCTCACAACGAGAAGCTTGGCCCGTCGCTTTGTCTAACGGGAATTTTTTGTAAATTTCCGTAAAATCATTTGAACGTTCCGCTTTACATCTTTTTTCAGGCATGGAATATGGGATATTTAAAAACTGCTGCATAACATCCATTTGACGTTTTCTCCAGATACTCTTATTCCATCTAGTTTAATAGATTTATTAAAGTTAATAAAGGAATTACTCATATTTAAGTCAGTATAATTGTCATTTTATAGAAAAATATAATCCTTTCTGATATATTAAGCAACACCCGCACAAATTAGGGCTTCCGCTTCCCTAATTTAGTACAAATATAGTACTAATAGTCGTCTGGTAATTATTGTAACTTTCCGCTATGTACTCATCACAGTAAGTAAAGAAAAAGATTATCATGCCTACACTTCAGCTTTTTGTATTAGCACTTGTCCAAGGGATAACTGAATTTTTGCCAATAAGCTCGTCTGGGCACCTTTTGTTAGTTCCTTTGTTTACTGGGTGGCCAGACCAGGGCCTAATTATTGATGTTGCCGTTCATGTTGGCAGCCTAGCCGCTGTGATAATATATTGCTGGCGCGACCTGCTTCATATGATGCTGGGCCTTGTGGCAGCGTTTAAGGGAAAAATTACTCCCCACGGCAGAATATTGGGTTTTTTGCTAATTTCAACAATACCTATAGTGGTCGCTGGATACTTCCTAAATAAAGAATTTCCAAACGGAATCAGAAACCTTGAACTACTTGGTTGGGCAACTCTACTCTTTGGGATTATATTGTATATTTCAGATAAAGTTGGAATGACCATTCGGCGACTTGAACATTTAACTATACTTGATTCTATACTCATTGGCTGCGCACAAGTTCTGGCGCTGATACCAGGCACTAGCCGAGCCGGCATCACAATCACAATAGCCCGTATTTCTGGGTTTGAGAGGAAAGAGTGTGCTAGATTCTCTATGCTTCTCGCGATTCCTGTGATCTTAGGAGCGGGCTCCTTAAAGGGTTGGGATCTTTACATGACTGGTAATGACACCATAACCATCACGGCTCTTATAGCCGGATGCCTTGCATTTTTATCGGCCTTAATAACAATTTGGATCTTAATGCTTTGGCTCCAAAAATCATCATATACCCCCTTCGCCGTATATCGGATCCTCCTAGGCATATTGCTTTTGGCGATATCCTACAGTTAAACACCTCATTAACAAACTATGATGAAAATTCTTTATCGTAACGAATACCCGTCAAATACAAACCGTCAGGGGGTGCTGTTGGGCCTCCGGCTTTTCGATCGCGCGCAGCAAGCGCCTTTTCCAATCGCAACCGCGACCATTTACCCTGACCCACTAAACGAAGGGTTCCTACTATATTTCTTACCTGCCGATAAAGGAACGATTTTGCAGTCAGCTTTACTTCTATCAGTCCATTCTCCCGAGCCTGCACCGTTAGAGTGTTCAATGTTTTTTTAGGGGTCTTTGCCTGACATTTAGAAGACCGAAAAGTAGAAAAATCATGGTGTCCAATTAATGCAAGAGCCGCCTCACCCATGGCATCAACATCAAGAAATGATGGGACCCACCAAATAAGCCCCCTTTCAAAAGTCAAGGGTGAACGGCGGTTCCGAATTCTATACAGATACGAACGTTCAACAGCTGAAAACCGCGCGTGAAATTCTTCCCCTGCCTTTTTTACTTCGAGAATTGATATAGGCAATGGGCGAAGATAACTATTAATCGCGTCTCTAACAATGCAAGAAGAAAACTGTTTTCGGATATCTGCATGGGCTACCTGCCCTAATGCATGAACACCTGCATCAGTTCGCCCTCCGCCAAACACTCTGGTCGTTTCACCGGAAAATTTTAAAATAGCGTCTTCGATTGCCCCCTGTGCACTTAGAACCCTCTCCTGCCGCTGCCAACCAGAAAAGCTCCGCCCATCATATTCAATTATCATTCGATAACGAGGCACAATTTTTTCCTCTTAAGGACCAAACAAAAACAGGCGAAACATTCCTATACAAAACTACCAAGAATTAGATGTGTTTTTTAGCACATGAAATTTTTTTCTTTTTACCCTAATGAATTCTACCAATTTTCACCGAGGCAACTTAATTAACCTTAAATGTAAAAATTTCCCAAACGCTAGGTTAGCGTAGTACCTTTTTCAACGCTCTTCCCACGCAAAAATTCATCAGCACTTAACGCTCTTTTCCCTGAACGCTGCAGCTTTCTAATGCGAATAGCCCCTTCTCCACAAGCTACTAGCAACCTATTATCCAGCACTTGTCCAATCGGCCCTTCTGATTTTTCTACTTTAGCAGCTAAAATTTTTATGCGCTCTCCATTTAGCTCAAACCAGGCCCCAGGCCAAGGACATAAAGCCCTAACTAATCGCTCAATTTCTATTGCATGAATAGACCAATTAATGCGTGCTTCTGATTTAAGCACCTTTCTCGCATATGTTACACCGTCTTTTGACTGTGGTTTCAAACTTGCATTTCCTTTCTTCAGCTTTTCGAGCACATTTAATAGAGTTTTACCACCAAGATATGCAAGTTTTCGTTCCAAATTCTCTGTAGTAGTCTCCATTGTAATGCCCTCGATTGCTGAAGAAAAAACTGGCCCCGCATCTAACTTTTCAGTCATTTTCATAATTGATATGCCTGTTTCTTTATCACCAAACTGAATAGCACGCTGAATCGGTGCAGCCCCCCGCCATCGCGGCAATAACGACGCATGTATATTAATACAACCAAATGTGGGAATATCTAGCATCTGGCTTGGCAATATTAATCCATAGGCTGCAACTACCGCCACATCTAATGCTAGAGCATTAAATTTTTTCAATTCAGCTGCATTTTCAAGTGTTCTAGGAATACAAACCTTAAGTCCTTTTTCTAATGCAAATTGATGAACAGGCGACCGCGTTTCTTTCTGTCCTCGTCCGGCACGGCGAGGCGGCTGAGAATAAACTCTGACCACTTCATAACCAGCCCCAACTATTGATGCTAATGACAAAACAGCAAAATTAGGGCTACCCATAAATGCAATTCTGAGCCTCGGTTCTTTTGGTACCTTTTGTTGAATCATTTAAGATTACGCGTGAACATTCTTGCGCTTAAATTTAACTAATTTTCGAATACTCATATTTCGTTTTAAACTCGATAAATAATCAATAAATAATATACCATCTAAATGATCCATTTCATGCTGCAAACAAACTGCGGTTAACCCCTCGGCTCGGAGTTCTTGTCGTCTATTTTTCTGATCGACATAACGCACATGAATCCATTTTGGTCGCGAAACATTGGCAAAATACGACGGAAATGACAGACAACCTTCTTCATGAGTGTCATCCTCATCTGCAATGCCTATAATTTCCGGATTAGCCATGAGAATAGGGCAAGGTTTTTCCCCCCCTTTTTTATTAGCAATATCAATTACAATCACCCGATCCAAAATACCAACTTGAGGCGCAGCAAGCCCGATTCCATTCGCCATATACATAGTTTCCAACATGTCGTCCATAAGTTTTTGAACAACAGAATCCACATTAACTACAGGGTTTGCATTACGTTTAAGACGTGGGTCTGGGGCAACAATTATTTTGAGCTGTGACATAATTAACTCTATTAAATAAACTACTACATATGTTGTACTATCGCTTACTCCACTGTTTTGCTTTATTCTCTATATCATATATTAATTCATAACATAAGGTGGAAAGGGCATTATGGTTTTGCAAGGGGCATTGGGAATCATTGTATTTATATTGCTAGCTGTAGCAATCAGCGAGAGGCCAAAACATGTTTCTTGGCGTGTAATAATCATCGGAGTTGGATTTCAGTTGTTCTTAGCAGCTATTCTTTTAAAACTCCCAACTTCTGAAATGATATTTCTTTTAATTAATGATGCCGTTCTTTCAATCCAAAATGCAACCAAAGTCGGGACTTCTTTTGTTTTTGGTTACTTAGGTGGTGCACCCTTACCCTTCATGGAAAATTTCCCTGGGGCAAGCTTCATCTTGGCGTTTCAAGCATTACCTCTGATACTAATCGTTAGTGCTTTATCTTCATTATTATTTCATTGGGGGGTCCTTCCTGCGGTTATTCGGGGGTTATCCTGGTCTCTCAAAAGTATCTTTGGAATCGGTGGCTCGGTCAGCCTTGCGACTGCTGCTAATATTTTCATCGGAATGGTTGAATCCCCTATTTTAATTAAGCCTCATTTGTGTCGGTTGAGTCGAGGAGAACTATTTACTGTTATGACGGCTGGAATGGCAACTATTGCGGGCACCGTACTTATACTTTACGCCAGTCTGATCGGGAAAGCTGTACCTAATGCTATTAGTCACCTATTAACAGCATCATTAATCAGTGCACCCGCTGCCGTTATGATTGCCAAACTGATGATACCCGATGAAAAAAAAACACAGGGTAGTGTCACATATCCGGAAACTTCAAGTTCTATAGATGCTATAACCCAGGGTACAACCGAAGGGGTTAGGTTGCTGATCAATGTAATTGCCATGCTAATAGTCGCGGTTTCTTTAGTTGCCCTAACAAATAATATTCTTTCTTTGGTGCCTCCTGTCGCTGGAGAAACTTTAACTTTACAAAGAATTCTTGGATGGCTGATGGCTCCCATAGTTTGGTTAATGGGAATTCCATGGAATGAATCTTTTGAAGCAGGGCGCCTGATGGGAATAAAAATTATACTTAATGAATTTCTCGCTTTTAACGAACTTGCTGGAAACACAGGAAAAACTCTATCGGAACGTTCAAGAATGGTTATGACCTATGGATTATGCGGCTTTGCCAATTTTGGTAGCGCAGGTATTATGATCGGCGGGCTTACGGCAATGGCTCCGGAGCGACGAGCTGAAATCACCGCATTGAGTGGAAAGGCAATTATCTCTGGAACACTTGCGACATGCATCACCGGATCTATAGCTGGTCTCCTCCTGTAATCATATGAAATAGTATGGCTGCCTAACTTAGTTCATTTACAAATGCAAGTGAATGAACGATTTAATGTTTGCATGATAATTCAGGATACTCCTCGCTATATAACCTCGCTCTTTGGTCTCTAGATTTAAGCTATTCACTTTTACAAAAAACTATATGGGTCGACATCAATCTGAATACGAACCTTGTTTGGAATTGATATGCCTTCAAACCACCTTGCTACTAACGGTTGAACAAATGTATCTCTTGAGGCTATTAATAAAAGTCGCCTGCGGTGACGGCCTCGAAGCAGCGAAATCGGTGCCGGTGCAGGCCCAAGAACCCTTATTTTTTCATTTTGAGGTGCGGCGTGTCCGAGATACCGAGCTGTAGAGTCGACAGCTTGTTCATCTCTTCCAGAAACAATAAAGGATACTAATCTACCAAACGGCGGCATCCCATTTAAACGTCGCGACACAGATTCAGCATTTAAAAATTCTTCTCGATTCCCATTTGCCAAGGCAACCATGATTGGATGGTCCGGTAAATATGTCTGCAGCAATGCTTTACCGGAACGCTCGCCACGACCTGCACGGCCAACGACTTGATACAGCAACTGGTACGTTCTTTCAGCTGCGCGTAAATCACCACCAGACAAACCTAAATCAGCGTCGACCACCCCAACAAATGTTATCAGAGGAAAATGATAGCCTTTAGCTATAATTTGCGTTCCAATTATTAGGTCTACTTCATAATCTTCAATCTTACGAACCAAGTCGATCGCTGTTCGCGGACTGTTTATTGTGTCGCTTGTGGCAACAATATACCGAATGTTTGGAAACCTCTCTTCGACTTCTTCTGCTAAACGCTCCACTCCGGGGCCGCAGGATGTTAGACTTTCTAATGCACCACACGAAGGACAGACAGACGGCAATTTTATTTTGTAGCCACAATAGTGGCATTGCAACCGGTTGGCCCAACGATGTTCCACTAGCCAAGCAGCGCAATCCGGACAATGAAACCGGTAACCACATGATTTGCACAACGTTAACGGTGCATAACCACGTCTATTAATAAATAGCACTGCTTGCTCACGTGCCATAAACGTTTTCGTAAGAGATTTTTCCATGACCGGAGATAACCAGTTCCCGTGTTTAGGGGGTGATTTACGGAGGTCTACAAGCTGAATTGAAGGTGGCAACAAATTTCCATGCCTAAGCCGTAAGTGCTGCACGTTATACCGACCACGCTTAACATTTATAGTTGTTTCAAGTGATGGCGTTCCCGATACAAGGATTACTGAAAAATTCCCAAGCCTCGCTCTAACAATGGCCATATCACGGGCATTATAAATCACCCCGTCCTCTTGCTTGTAGGATTGTTCGTGCTCCTCATCAACAATAATCAGCCCTAAGTTTTTGAATGGCAAAAACAATGCTGAACGAGCCCCCACAATAACAGAAACCTCACCATGCGAAACTGCCCTCCATGTATCCCGACGTCGCGATTTAGTCACATCTGAATGCCATTGCCCTGGAAAACAGCCAAATCGCCTTTGAAAGCGCTCCATCCACTGTGCGCCTAATGCAATTTCTGGCAGTAAAACTAAAACTTGATAATTATGTTTTAACGCCTCACCTAACGCTTCAAAATATACTTCCGTTTTTCCCGCTCCAGGAACGCCGTCAACAAGTGTTACGTTAAAGCCCTGATTTATATTTCTCTTTAGGTTTTCTGCCACACACTCTTGTTGACTATTTAGACGAAAACCAGAGCGCGTGTAATCCGGGGATTCGAATTTTAAACAGTTCACACTTTTCCGCTTACCTATTATACCTTTGTCAACAAGCCTTTTGATAGCCCCACGCGAACATTCTGCCTCACTTGATAATTGTCCCCCTGACCGTGCCAGCCCATCTGAAAGAATTGCAATAATGCGAAGTCCTGTTTTTGTCAAAGCAATATCAGGATTAATATTTTTTAAAAAAAATACCGTCTTTTCTGGTAACTTTTGGAAAACAGAGGGTACATTTAAAACCATACGCAAAACTGCACCAGGAGAGCTAATTGTATACTCAGCAACCCAATCAACAAACCTACACTGGTCTTCCCGTAATCTCAGCGATTCTATCTTTTCATCGATTCGCTTTAGGCGTGATTCAGTTAAATTCGATACCGCATTACCCCAAATAACTCCAATTAATCGCCGCCCTCTAAAAGAAACCTTGACCAGGTCTCCTACCCGAAGGGATAGACCAGCCGGAACCAAATAATCAAATTTACACGTCGATGGTATCGGCAGAAAAACCGCGACACGATTTCCTGGAGTAAAATTTTTTATAATTCTGCGGTGCTCCATGCTTTTCTTTGTTATTCTTGTTATTACCTCGATATTTTTCGTAATTTTTCTTATTTATTAACGCTTTATCCGTTTATAATAAGGCGATTCGCTATTCTCACAATATTCAGTTATGTTATTATGGCCAGAAAAAAGATTAAGACTAAAACTGCCGATAGCTCAAATAACCGTAGAAATGCCGTTAAAGCGCATGACGTATCAACTTTCCTTCAAGCCAACCCCGATTTTTTTGTTTCACAGCCAGAGCTCCTTACTAGCTTAACCCTTCCAAGCGCTCTCGAAAATCAAACAACGAGCGTTGTAGATTTTCAAATATACCAATTAGAGAAACGCACCGCGGAAATCGGTGAGCTAAGGAGCTGCGCAGACAACATAATTGAGACGAGCCGCTATAACATGGATGCCCAGACAAGAACTCATGCGGCAGCACTTGCGTTAATTCAAGTAACAGATATTGACCAACTGATTCAAGTGGTTGTTGATGACCTTCCTACGTTACTCGATGTTAATAAGGTACTGATTGGCTTTGAATCAACTAACAAAAAAACTTTCTTGTTTGAACATCCTAAAATTAAGAAAATAAAGCCTGGCACCATTAATCAACTCATTGACAGCAATCTAGATGCAGAGCTATACGGTGAACTGGACAAGCAGACTCTCAAGCTCGACCCAAAAATCAATCAGATTGAATCAGCGGGTTTTGCGAGGCTCCGCCTCGGAGGGTGTTTCCCTTCAGGAATTTTGATGTTAGGATCAAGAAAGAAACTATTCAACGCCAACCAAGGAACAGAGCTAATAGTATTCCTTGCTAGAGTGCTTCAATCCTGCCTCCTTCGATTTTGGCAGTCTAAATGATTAATAATTGTGCCCAACCAGATTTAAAGATGGTTACTAATGAATGGCTTGACTGGCTTCTTCATGAGCGAAAAATATCTACAAATACAGTTGATGGGTATGGAAGAGATGTTCGATCATTCTTTTCTTTCTTAACCGAGCATTTTGGATTTAAGCCTGGAATGCAAGACCTGCAAACTCTTAAAGCACGGAATTTTAGAGCGTTTCTATCAAAAAGAAAATCTGATGGGCTAACAGGGAGCTCTATTGCTCGTGCGATCTCCTCTATAAGAAGTTTGTTTAGGTTTTTAAAAGAAAATTATAATATCGAAAATTGTGCGATCGATATCCTAAAAAGACCACGTGCCAAACAACTAGTGCCTAAAGCTCTTACAATAAAAGATGCTCTGGAAGTTATAAATACCACAAAAAAAATAACTATGAGCACCTGGATTGGTAAACGCGACCACGCATTATTTCTGCTCCTTTATGGAGGTGGTCTTAGGATTGGAGAAGCACTTTCAATTAGAACAAACCAGTTATCCGAAAAGGATAAGATAATAGTGCGCGGAAAAGGTGGGAAACAGCGTTTGGTGCCAATTTTACCAATAGTCTATGATTCTATTCAAGAATACATTTTGGAATGCCCGTATGATCTTTTTGAAAAAAATTCTCTGTTTGTCGGCCAACGTGGCCAACCTCTTAACCCAGGGGTAGCACAACGATGCATGCGCAAAGTTCGTGCATTATTGAGCTTACCAGAAACAGCAACACCCCACTCATTAAGACACAGTTTTGCTACTCATTTGCTCGCCGGTGGCGGGGATCTAAGAACCATCCAAGAACTTCTTGGACATTCCTCACTATCAACAACCCAACGCTATACAAAAATTGAGACTACCAAGCTCACCTCCGTTTATGATGCTGCTCACCCTAGGGCAAAGCGAGAATAGACTTACAGGTCAAATCTTCTATTTGCAGATAACTAAAGGTTATTTTTTCTTGCACTTCTGGCGATCGCTAACCCCACGGGACCAAGTGAGGCAATTAACCCGGTCATTGAAAATGCTAATACCCATGGCCATATTGTTTTGCTTTCAAAGCCTATCATAGATGAAATATCGAGCATAATACCAAAAAACAGGGGACCAAGAAATGAACCGACAAAACCAATTGAAGAATATACTGCCATGGTCGCCCCCTTATATTCAAATTGGCTTGCTGCAACAACGCCGGCTGTAATAGATGATGACTCACCGGTCACTGTAATCCCATACAAAATACAGAACGTTATAACTAGCCAAAACGGAAGCAAGGCAGCAAGCCCTAAAAAGCACGCTAAAACCGCTGACAGCAACATTACTGCTGTAATTACCCGATGCCTGCCCAATCGACGTGCAAGTTCATTCCCTATTACACTCGATGGGAGGCCAACAATATTTGTTGCTGCAGCAATCAAGGTCGCACTAATTCCTATAGCACTGGCAGGGGACATTGACGCCACAAATAACAGATAACTTACTACCCATGAACGATATGCAAATAATTCAAAGTTGTGTATTGCATACGCAAAAACATAACCCATTATCTCTGGGTTCCTAACAATTGGCCTAAAATCTAAAAAATGCGATGATTTGACATTAGAAAGCAAATTGACTCGCGGAACCGCGCATAAAACAATGATAAAAGCAAACATAGCCCCTATACTAGAAATCAAAAAAGCATTTTCCCAACCAAAAAAACGTTCGGTCTCACCTGCAATAAAATAAGATAGAGCAGAACCAACGCCAAAACTGGCCGTATAAAAAGCAATTGCTCGAGAATGTTCTCCAGAAGGGTTGAGCGATTCTAATTGATCCGTTAACATCTTTAGCCCTGGCATATAAGTACCAGCCAAACCAACCCCTGCAAGAAAACGAAAAAACATAGCGGACCAAAACCCTTGCCCTAAATATGCAAACCCAAACCCCGACCCTGCCGCAATTATAGTGCCCGTCAAAAATATCAGTTTTGGAGAAAGTCTATCAGTTAGGCTAACTAAAATAGGAACAAAGACAAGGTATCCCAAGAAATAGATCCCGTTAATCCATCCAACATCAGTGTTTGTCAATGACCAGCTATCAACTAATATTGATTGAAGTGATGGGAATGTAGCAATACCTAGTAAACTGAAAACTTCCGCCAAACACACTAGGGTAATAAGGATATAAGGTGGCATAAACTGCCTCTGGGGGTTAGAATCTACTTAGAGGTTACTATACCAAACAAACTAGCTGCTTTTTCCTTATTTATTTCAAATTTAAGGTTGCATTAGAATAGAATTACTACCTGGCTTTTCAAAAAACGCAAATAACAACATCGTCAAGGAACTGAATCGCTGAAGCAAACTCTTGCTTGATTGTCTTATTTAAAGAAAATTTCAGCGTTTGGCACGACCGCCTTTTTAGCTATGTATTGCACCCCCAGAAACTGCCAACGCGGCCTCTTTAACTGCTTCTGGGAGCCCCGGGTGCCCATGGCAGATCCGGGCCAGGTCTTCTGATGCACCTCCAAATTCCATTACATTAATTACCTCTTGAATGAGATCTCCTGCAGCAGGGCCAATTATATGGCAGCCTAGGATCCTATCCGTTTTTGAATCACACAAAAATTTTACAAACCCCTCTGTATCCCCATTACATTTTGCCCGAGAATTAGCTAAAAATGGGAACTTACCAACCGTAAAGTCAATTCCATCTGACTTCAATTGCTCTTCTGTTTTCCCAACAGCAGCTACCTCTGGCCATGTATATACAATTGCAGGAACATAACTATAATTGACGTGCCCCGCTTGCCCTGCGATGACTTCAACACATGCGACAGCCTCTTCTTCTGCTTTATGCGCCAGCATTGCTCCTCCAATAACATCGCCAATTGCAAAAATCCCTTCAACTGATGTCTGAAAATCTTCATCGACAGAAATGAAACCCTGCTTATTAATCCCTACTCCAACATTTTCAAGTCCTAGCTCTAAAGTGTGCGGGCGACGACCAATAGACACTAAAACAACATCTGCCTTAATTTTTTCCTCTTTTTCAGAGGATTTTTTTTGCACTATCAATGTAACTCCTGATTTTTTCTTTTGAATGTCTAAAACTTTGGTATCAAGCTCAAAATGAATACCTTGTTTTTCCAGAATACGTTTCATCTGTTTTGAAATCTCGAGATCCATACCAGGTAAAACGCTAGTAAGGAATTCTACAACGGTCACCCGTGAACCTAGCCGTCTCCACACAGAACCTAATTCTAGACCAATAACACCAGCCCCAATTACAACCATAGTTTCTGGCACTTTAGATAATTCCAGTGCACCAGTAGATGACAGGACCAGCTTCTCATCAAGTTCTACATTCTTTAATGGAATCACTTCAGAGCCAGTAGCAATTAAAATATTATCAGCAGCTAATACCTCACTTTTCTTTTTTCCTTTTTGTTCAACAAGCACCTTACCTTTAGCTTGAACCTTACCTACACCAACGAAGTACGTTACTTTGTTTTTTTTCATTAGAAATTCTATTCCAACCCTAAGCTCATCAATAACTTTTTGTTTACGCGACATCATTTTATTGAGATCAAGGCTTAAGCCAGCAATATCAATGCCATGCTCCAAAAACTCCCGAGAAGCCATTTCATAGAAGTGGGATGACTGCAACAAAGTTTTGGATGGGATGCATCCAACATTTAAACACGTTCCCCCAAGTGCACCACGTTTTTCTATAATAGCCGTTTTCATGCCTAACTGAGCAGCTCTAATAGCAGCTACGTAACCCCCTGGTCCTCCCCCAATTACAATAAGATCATAAGGTTCATTCATAAATTTTTCTCACTCACGTACCATCAGCATTTGATTTACAATTTAATCCGAGCCTTATCAGCCAATGCACACTCTACACATCCAACATTATACGCTGTGGGTCCTCTATGCACTCTTTGACACGAACTAAAAAGCTAACTGCTTCACGACCATCCACAATACGATGGTCATAGGACAACGCCAAATACATCATCGGTCGAATAACAATTTCATTATCTACCACCACAGGGCGTTTCTGAATTTTGTGCATACCCAAGATCGCGGATTGAGGAACATTAAGAATAGGCATTGAGTTTAAAGACCCAAAGACACCTCCATTTGAAATTGTAAAAGTCCCTCCTGTCATCTCGTCCATACTTAATTTACCATCTCGCGCCCGTCGCCCAAAGTCGGCTATCTTAGATTCTATATCTGAGAACCTCATTTGATCTGCGTCTTTGAGAATTGGAACAACCAAACCTTGCGGAGTGCCAACAGCAACTCCAATATTATAATAATTCTTATAAATTAATTCATCCCCATATACTTCTGCATTTATGGAGGGCCATTCTCGAAGCGCGATGCAGCAGGCCCGTACAAAAAATGACATAAAGCCAAGCTTTGCCCTGTGCTTTTGTTCAAATTTCTCCTTATAAAAAGAGCGAAGATCCATAACTGAACCTAAATCAATCTCGTTCCACGTAGTTAACATCGCAGCTGTGTTCTGAGCTTCCTTAAGACGCGCTGCGATGACCTTTCTAAGCTTCGTCATACGAACCCGTTCCTCGCGAGGATCGGATCGGCGCTCCTCTAAACTCGACCGCAAAGAACTCTCTGGGGCAAGTTCTGCTGGCGATTTCAAGCTTGGTTGTTCCGCTCTGCTTTCCATCTCAAGCAAAACATCTTTCTTCGTTAGCCGCCCACCTTTTCCAGTTCCCAAAATTGCATTGGGATCTAAGCCGTTTTCCTCTACTAACTTCCGCACTGCCGGCGAAAGGAATAAAGGCTTAGGAACTTTATCACCTAAATAATTTTTCTTATCCGCTGTTAGTTCTTGAGGAGGAGTTGCAACAAATGACTGATCCGGAGGTAAGTTGGAAGCAGGTTCTGGGATCGGCTTATCAGTTAAGGGTTGAGCGCGACCTTTTCCCTCAACCAAGATACCTAAAAGTGCCCCGACTTCAACATCGGTGCCTTCGTCAACAGCAATACTTTCCAATGCCCCTGACACAGGTGCATTAACTTCTACCGTTACCTTGTCAGTTTCTAATTCAACTATTGGTTCATCTAACTCAACAGGGTCGCCAGCAGTCTTAAACCACTTAGAGACAGTGGCTTCAGTAACTGATTCACCCAAGGTCGGTACTTTTAACTCAATAGCCATAGCAGTAGTTCCTAAGTTAGCAATATATTATAGTTGGAATACTTTAAGTTTTCGTACCCCGTTTCGATTTTCGATGTTTTTTCCCGTTAGGTGGATCTTTCTTTAGAGATCCCTCAAATGCCTTTGACAGAAATTGTTGAAGCTCTTCAGTATGCTTTTTTATAAGTCCTGTTGCTGGAGAAGCTGATGGTTCACGTCCAACATAGGTCGCTTTTTCATCCCCCCGGCCTAAATGCTCAAAAACATTTTCAATATGCTCACGTATAAAGTGCCATGCTCCCATATTTCGAGGTTCTTCCTGGCACCATACAATTTCCGCCCGAGGGAACCGCTTTAGCTCTTCCTCTAAGACAGAAAAAGGAAAGGGGTATAGCTGCTCTATACGCATAAGATAAATATCGTCAATATTACGATTCTTGCGTTCTTCATAAAGGTCAAAATATACTTTTCCGGCACAAAGAATGACCCGTCTAACTTTATTGTCGGAGACCAATTCTCCATGATCCCATAATACTCTATGGAAACTAGTTCCCTCTCCCATGTCCTCGAGTTTTGATGTGCACTCCTTATGACGAAGCAAAGATTTTGGTGTCATCAAAACCAATGGTTTTCTAAATTCCCGGTGAATCTGTCGACGCAGTACATGGAAGTAGTTGGCAGGCGTCGTGCAATAACATACTTGCCAGTTGTCTTCAGCACAAAGTTGCAAGTAGCGCTCTAAGCGCGCGGAACTATGTTCAGGGCCTTGACCCTCAAACCCATGAGGGAGAAGAGTTACCAATCCCGACATCCTAAGCCATTTATCTTCCCCTGAAGATACAAATTGATCAAAGATTGCCTGAGCACCGTTAGCAAAATCTCCAAATTGTGCTTCCCATAGAGTTAACATGCCTGGTTCGGCCAAGCTATATCCATATTCAAAACCAAGAACTCCTGCCTCAGACAAGGGACTATCTATGACCTCAAATGGTGCCTGCCCAAATCTGAGATTATTCAAAGGCACATATATTTCTTCAGTTTCCTGGTCCCTGAGAACAGAATGACGCTGAGAGAAAGTCCCTCGTCCGGAATCCTGGCCTGACAACCGAACAGGGTGGCCTTCAAGAAGCAGCGTTCCAAATGCCAACGCTTCGGCTGTTGCCCAGTCAAGACCAACAGTTCCCTCAAACATCTGCCGCTTTATATCAAGTTGCCTTTTGATCCGCGAGTGAATATTAAAATTTCCTGGCGCACGCGAAATTCCTTCTCCAACTTCCTTAAGCCGCTCTAACGGCACACCTGTGCGGCCGCGACGACTGTCGCCATGCGCTATAGAAAGGTTCGACCAAACTCCATCTAGCCAGTCCGCTTTGTTGACCTTATAGCTTGGTGCTGCCTCAAATTCCTGATCTAGTGTTTTTTTAAATTCCTCTTTTTGTTTAATAATTTCCTCTCCGGTCGTGACTTTTTCATGAATTAATTTGTCACTATAGATTTGCAACGTTGTAGGGTGACTAGCAATTTTTTTGTACATCAACGGTTGCGTGAACATTGGTTCATCGCCTTCATTATGTCCATGGCGCCGATAACAAATCATATCGATAACAGCATCCTTTTTAAATTTTTGACGATATTCAATTGCAATACGAGCACAATGCACAACTGCCTCTGCATTATCCGCATTAACGTGAAATATTGGGGCCATCACAACTTTTGCCGGATCAGAGCAATAGGGTGATGATCGCGAAAAACGTGGGGCTGTTGTAAACCCAATCTGGTTATTAACTATTAGATGGATTGTACCACCGGTGGAATAACCAACTAAATGTGACAAATCTAAAGCCTCACACACAAGCCCTTGCCCAGAGAATGCAGCATCCCCGTGCAGCAAAAGTGCCATAACTTTTTCACGATCGGCGTCATTCTGTTGGTGCTGTTTTGCCCTAACTTTGCCTAAGCAAACCGTATTGACGAGTTCAAGATGTGATGGATTTGCCGTCAGCGACAAATGTATGCTTTTCCCATCAAAGACACGGTCTGACGAAGAGCCAAGATGGTACTTTACGTCACCTGAGCCACCCACATCACTAGGGTTTGATGATCCCCCCTGAAATTCGTGGAAAATTGCCTGAAATGGTTTTCCCATAACATTTGCTAAAACGTTTAGGCGTCCACGATGAGGCATTCCGATTATCACTTCCTCAATTCCAAGCTGCCCCCCACGTTTAAAAATCTGCTCCATGGCTGGAACTAGACTTTCCCCACCGTCTAATCCGAAACGTTTTGTGCCTGTAAATTTCTTATCAAGATAATGCTCAAAACCTTCCGTTTCTATAAGGCGGTTCAGAATTGCACGTTTACCGTTTTCAGTAAATTCTGGCTGATTACGAATACGTTCAATACGTTCCTGGATCCACACTTTCTCTTCAGGGTCTTGCATATGCATAAATTCGACACCTATAGAGCCACAATAAGTTTTTTTCAAAATAGTAAGAATCTCACGAAGAGTGGCCGTCTCAAGACCTAACACATAATTTATAAAAATTTCACGGTCTAAGTCATTTTCTGTAAAACCGTAAGTAAAAGGATCAAGTTCCGGATGCTCTTTCGGAACATCAAGACCTAGCGGGTCTAGAGCTGCACCGAGGTGTCCGCGCACACGGTACGAGCGAATTAGCATTAATGCTCGAATAGAATCACGCGTCGCTTCTTGAATTTTGTTTCTATCTTGTCTTCCATGGCGAAATTCAGCTGCCTCAATCTGCTTATCCAGATGCTCCCGGGTCATCTGTTCAGAAAGAGTTGACAAACTTCCCTGCCCAAGAATTCCAGCGTCAGAAGCCGACCAGGTAGCACCCTGGCGTTCTCGACCTAACTGCTTTGGAGTGTCCGCTAAATCCCCAAAAAATTCCTGCCACCGATAATCAACGGAACCCGGATCATCTAGATACCTTTCATACAATTCCGCAATATAGACCTGATTGCCCGAGTACAAAAACTCTTTGGGGTCGATAGAATCCATTGGCAAAAATTACGCTTCTCACGCGCCTCCTGTTCTAAACACTTATATACACGCTACTTCAACGCTTCCAAAATGGTTTGCCCAATACTAGCCGGACTTTTCGCAATATGCACTCCAGAAAGCTTCATTGCCTCAATTTTATCTTCTGCCCCCCCCCTACCTCCAGAAATTATAGCGCCAGCGTGCCCCATGCGTCGGCCCGGTGGTGCGGTTACACCTGCAATAAATCCAACGACAGGCTTTTTTGTCTTAGATTCTTTAAGGTATCGGGCAGCATCCTCTTCTGCTGAACCCCCAATTTCTCCAATCATGACAATGGCCTCCGTCTCTCGGTCAGCAAGAAACAGTTCCAGACACTCAACAAAGTTTGTTCCATTTACTGGATCGCCTCCGATCCCAATGCAAGTGCTTTGTCCAAGGCCCACAGCACTAGTCTGCGCAACCGCTTCATACGTGAGTGTCCCTGAACGCGAAACAATACCAATTGCACCCTTCCTGTGGATGTGGCCAGGCATAATACCAATCTTACATTCGTCTGGGGTGATCACTCCAGGACAATTAGGGCCAATTAATCTTGTCTTTGAGTTTTTTAAAGCTCTTTTCACAGGCAACATATCCTGAACCGGAATGCCCTCCGTGATGCAAACAACCAATGAAAGTTCCGCGTCAATCGCCTCTAAAATAGCATCAGCGGCAAATGCAGGAGGGACATAAATTACTGTGGTATTGGCACCTGTTTTTCTTATTGCTTCATCGACTGTATCAAAAACTGGCAGTTCTAGGTGGCTTGTTCCACCCTTTCCTGGGGTCACCCCTCCGACCATATTAGTACCATAATCAATCGCTTGCTGAGAATGAAATGTTCCCTGTGCGCCAGTATATCCCTGGCAAATTAATCTGGTCTCTACACCTACCAAGACTGCCATCATCTAGTCCTTTTTTACGGCCTGTACAATTTTTTTTGCAGCATCATCAAGATTTTTGGCAGAGTTAATTGGCAAGCCAGAAGCAGCTAAAATCTGGTTCCCCTTTTCAACGTTTGTACCCTCTAGCCGCACGACAAGAGGAACATTAAGAGAAATCTCCTTTGCCGCCTCAACAACTCCTTCGGCAACAGTATCACAACGCATAATTCCACCAAAAATGTTTACTAATATACCTTCGACATTTGGATCAGAAAGTATAATGCGAAACGCCTTAGAAACCTTCTCTTTAGTTGCTCCTCCCCCTACGTCCAAAAAATTTGCTGGTTCACCTCCATAAAGCTTGCAAATATCCATTGTTGCCATCGCAAGGCCCGCACCATTCACCATGCAACCGATGTTCCCGTGGAGTTTTATATAATTAAGGTCATGTTCGGCGGCTTCTAACTCTGCTGGATCCTCCTCATTTGCGTCTTTTAGATTGATAAGTTCAGGATGCCGAAATAGAGCGTTATCATCAAAGTTGACTTTAGCGTCCAGGGCTAAAAGGTCGCTACTTTGAGTGACAACCAACGGATTAATTTCAATCAACGAACAGTCTAATTTGCAGAACAAATCAAACAGGTTTTTCACAAACTTAACAGCTAACTTTACCTCAGACCCCTTAAGTCCCAAGCCGTATGCTAATCTTCGCGCATGAAAGTCACGTATTCCAATGAGCGGATCAATTCCAATTTTTTGTATCTTCTGAGGAAATTTTCGAGCGACTTCTTCAATGTCCATGCCCCCCTCTGTAGACGCCATCAAAGTAACAAGAGCCATATCCCGGTCGACTAATAAACTCAGGTAAAGCTCACGGGCTATATTGCAGCCTTCTTCAATATAAAGTCGCTTTACCTCTTTTCCAGTTTCACCAGTTTGCTTTGTAACTAGAGTGCCACCTAGCATTTCGGAAGCAGTGCTTGCTACCTGGTCAATAGTTTCGGCCACACGGATACCGCCCTCCCCGTCAGGATTGCCTTTAAAATACCCAGCTCCACGACCACCGGCGTGAATTTGCGACTTTACAATTAAAAGTTTAGCAGAAAGCTGTTGAGCTGCTTTGATAGCCTCTTCAGCTGAATAGACAACAAAACCATTTGGAACGGCAATATCGTGTTCAGCGAACAGCTCTTTAGCTTGATGCTCGTGTATATTCACGATTGCTCCTTACTACCATAGGCAGTTGATAATAGCCATTTTATGTCTAGTATTTACATTGCCCAACTTTTTCAAGCCTATTTGTCTAGAAGCCCCTTTTTTCTTACTACCCATCATTTAGGTTCATCGAGACTGGTCATAGGTGCTTTTTGTTCGCGCTTTCCCTTATCGGTAAGCTCCTTACCGTTTTTTTTCACTAGAAACTGAATTAACTACACGCTTTTCTAGTCTAGCAATGCTCCGCAAAAGGTCACGAACTGTCCGAACCGACTTAAGGAACATTACTCTTTCATCTTTGTTAAGCTTAATCTCAACTACTTTTTCAACACCCCTAGCCCCAATTACAACCGGAACACCAACGTAAACACCTTTAACCCCATATTCGCCTCTCAAATAAGCTGCACACGGGAGCACCCTCTTCTTGTCTTTAAGGTAACTTTCAGCCATAGCAATTGCAGATGTTGCTGGAGCATAAAACGCAGAACCCGTTTTTAGCAAATCCACAATTTCACCCCCACCATACCGGGTGCGCTCAACAATAGCATCAATCCTTTTTTTAGTTGTCCACTTCATTGAAATCAAATCGGGTAACGGAATACCGGCAACCGTAGAGTAACGGACCAGTGGGACCATACTGTCCCCATGACCCCCCAAAACAAAAGCGGTCACATCTTCAACTGAAACCTTCAATTCTTCTGCGAGAAACATCCGAAACCGTGACGAATCCAATACCCCTGCCATTCCAATCACTTTTTTGTGAGGTAGCCCAGATGCGTTGCGCAAGACTGAAACCATAGCGTCAAGCGGGTTAGTAACACAAATAACAAACGCATTAGGTGCATTACTTTTAATTCCTCTGCCAACCTCCTGCATCACCTTCGTATTAATGCTTAAAAGGTCGTCACGGTTCATACCTGGTTTGCGGGGGACACCTGCTGTAACGATAACTACATCTGCGTTCTTAATTGAAGAAAATGACTTTGTACCTTTAATAGACGTGTCAAATCCTTCTACTGGCCCAGCCTGGGAAATATCAAGCCCCTTACCTTTTGGGAGCGAATCCACGATATCGAAGAGAACCACATCGCCTAGTTCTTTTAGAACAGCTAAATGCGCGAGAGTTCCCCCAATATTACCGGCTCCAATTAAAGCTATTTTATTTCTTGCCATCCCTCACCCGAGAAAATTATTGAAATAAAGATAAATTCGTAGCGTGATTCAGCTTAAGGAGCAAGCACTGTAGCCGATTTATTTTTTTGAAACATGTAAGATTGATATCCATTAACTTCAAGCTTCCTTATATCGGGCTAAATACTCCTCTGATTGCATTTCCATCAAGCGTGATACTGTTCGCTCAAACTCAAAGGCTCCATCACCATCAACATAAAGATCCATTGGCAAGGCTTCGGCCGAACAAATAAGGTTGACATTAGCCTCGTATAAAACATCGATCAGTGATACAAAGCGTTTCGCTTTGTCTCGCAACTGAGGGCTCATTTTTGGAATATCTGCAAGTACCAGAGTATGAAATGCTCTGGCAATCTCCATATAATCCGCTGGACCAAGTGATTTTCCACATAGGTCATCAAAATGAGAAAAGGCTACTCCTTTTGCAACCAATGGTATATGTAATTTTCGCCCATTTACGTTTAGCGAGGCTTCAGCAGGCTTAACGCCCAGAGTGAGCCGTTCAAAATCTGCCTCTAGCCGCACCAGTGATTCTGGGCCTGAAGGAGTAATATAAACGTCCATATTTCTCAGGCGATCTAATCTGTAATCCTTGGGCGCATCCAGTTCGATAATATCCATGTACTGAAGAATCGAATCGATAAACGGTAAAAAACGTTCTCGTTGCAGGCCGTCCTTATATAAATCCTTTGGATGGCGATTTGACGTTGCCACAATGACAACCCCTTGGTCAAATAATGCTTCAAAAAGGCGGCCTAAAACCATTGCATCAGCTATATCTGTGACATGAAATTCATCAAAGCATAGCAACCATGCTTGATCGATAATAATTTTCGATAATGCTAATAAAGGGTCGCGATTTAGAGAAACTTTTCCGGCTTTTTGTGCCGCACGAAAGGAGTGAACGCGACTGTGAACCTCTAACATAAACGCATGAAAATGGACATGTTTTTTTTCACGCTCACTAACTGCAGAATGTTCATAAAACAAATCCATCAACATAGATTTGCCCCTGCCTACACCTCCCCAAAGATATAGCCCTTTGGGAACCTTTATTTTGTTTCCACTAAAGTTCAAACGAGCAAACCAGCCTGTTCGACCCACATATCTTTCGTATTCATGGAGTTTCACAAAAAGCTCCTGGAGTTTTTGAACTGCTATCCCTTGAGAAGGGTCTTTCTTAATTTCCCCCGCATTTATCAAGCTTTGATATGCAGTTAACGGATCCATAATAGACAAGACGAACTCCACAAAAATTAGACGACGTGTTGACCTTTTCTTATCAAAATAGCTGCCAGCGGATTCCACAGTTTTTACTGCTACTTAAATGTTGTTCACAGTTAAAAAGTTTCCATTTCCTCCCGAAATTGCAAAATATCGGCTTCTTTACACGACGTAATATCTTTAAATGTAATAATCTGACCAGTTTTAATGTCCGTTTTCAATTTAACGTCCCGAGCAAGACCAATTGGCAATGCCTTTTTCAACAAAGATATTGTTTTTGGCACAAGGCGGCCCAAAACCGTATAACCTCCTTCACCATCTAAACTTTCGCCTGCCATTAAGTCGCGTTTTGCAACAGAAATCACATCTGCATTCCAAACGATGGGTTGACCCGTCGGTAGATTTAATAACCCTACGTTTGCTATGCTAATTCCCAATTCCAAACCGATTAAATGGTGTGGACGCCAGATAGCTGAGTATTCTCCACTGCTATCAACTATCAAGCCATAATCCGAAAAACAACGCGCAACATATTCATTTGGCGCCTTGAAAGTGACAAATGTTCCCCAACGCAAATCGTTCGGAACATCGGTTCCATCGCGATTCCTTGCAGAAATAACTTCCACCATACCCTCTTTGGGAATTAGGCCCCCAGCTCTTTCTGGTATTAAGTAATGCGCCAAATGATTAAGACTTACTGGAGGGAATGAAAGACCAGATTCGGGCGCGGTTAGGCCCGTTGCATTGCACACCGCTGCCATCTCAATAGAGGATTTAGTCCCATCAAGAAATGAATTGAACATTTTCGCATTCATTCCGCTTTCTTCTGCCCTCAATCTAGTGATGCCATAATATTCCCAAACAGTTTCTGGCGTCGAGCTCTTGTATTCAGGCATGTACAATGTACCTTTCCCAGCAGCGACAACCTCAAGCCCTGAAGCACGCGCCCAATCAACCTGTTCACAGATAATTGCGGGTTGGTCGCCATATGCAAGACTATATACAACTCCTGCTGAACCTGCATATTTTGCCAAAAAGAGTCCTGCAAGCACATCTGCCTCGACATTAGCCATGATTACATGGCGCCCATAACCAATGCATGAGTGTGCGTGCCTTGCTCCTGCTATCGGGTCCCCGGTCGCTTCAATTACCACTTCCAATCCATCAGCAGAAATGAGTTCGCCCGCGTCCTCTGTTAGCCATGTAGTGCCACGCTCCAGGGCTTTCTTTGCGCTCCCCTGATGATATGCATCTCTAGACCACCCAGTTTCCTGAAATGCTTTTTTTGCTTTTGCCAAATCTAAATCTGCAACCCCTAGCAAGTGGATGCCCGGCGTGATTCGCACTTGTGATAAAAACATGGCCCCAAACTTACCTAGACCAATCAAACCAACCCGCAGAAGGCTCCCGGTTTCTTGTTTAGCGTTTAGAAGGTGAAAAAAATTCATGATTTGGTATCAAAAGCAATTTTACAGTAAAATAATTTCTGGCCTACAATCAACGGGGTGACGCGTAAAGTTTGCTGAACAATATCATTAGATTATATTATGGATCGTATTAAATATTTCTTTTCCAACTAGTAGTAACAGCCCTACATTACATTTTTCAGTCAACATGCTTCCCACAATAGATATACCCGTTCTTCTGCCGGAAAACAAATTTCATGAAATTCGCTAACTCTAAAAACGCAAGAGGGATTGAGGCACTTCAAGGTGGGAATATTCCACTAGCTATACAGTTATTTCAGGAGGCCATAAACGAGTCCCCACGCCAACCCGCTCTCCACGCTAACCTTGCAAAAGCGTTAAAGAGGGGCGGCCTTATAGACCAAGCTGCAGCCCGGTTAACTTTTACATTAGCTTTTGACCCTGGCTCAAACGATGCTTCACTTTTGTCGATTTGGCTGGCAGGCGGAGCCAACCCGAACATAATGGACCTTCACCCTAGAGGTTTGCTTTCAGCGATAAACCGCAAGGATATTGACCGTCACCCTATTATAAATCTTTCAGCTAATTACATGAAAAACAATCTTCCAACTTCACGGGCGTTTCAACTTGGTCGTAAAGAAGATTGGGAGTCAGCCGCCCAGTGGATTTTATCTGCTAGCGGGAAAGCTGCACTTGGAAATAAGTTGTTCCTGAACTGTCTTAAAGCAGAACCAATTTGTGATTTTGAATTCGAAAATCTCCTCCTAAAGGTGCGACGAGCTCTTTTGTTGACCCCTCCGAAACATCTATTAAAGAAAAACCCGCTCCAAGATTTCATCTTTTCATTCATTACACAATGCAAGCTAAACGAATACATTTATGGCGTTAGCAAAGAAGAAGAAAAAATGCTCCGAAAGTTACGCCCAAATATTCATGATCCCTGGGTTTTCTGCATACTCGCCCTTTACCATCCAATAAATTCTCTAATTGTCCCAGATGAGAAAATTAAAAAACTTTTTCCTAAACCACTTGCCCAATTAATTAGAAAAATTATTGCTGAAAACAAAGTAGAGCTTGAGCTCGCTAAAACATTCAAAATACTCAATAGAGCTGACAACAAAACTTCAATAAGTGTAAAGGCCTTTTACGAAGAAACCCCGTACCCGCGCTGGAGCAGCGTAAATTTAATAGCTAATCTGAGGCGAAGTACTCTGCAATATCTTATGCCTGGCAAAAATTTGTCATTTATGGATCAAAGCTTTAGCGTGTTAATAGCAGGCTGTGGTACTGGTCAACAATTAGTTGAAGCCGCTGCAGGTTATGGGGAAAAGTCAGATATACTGGCGATTGACCTTAGTTGTAATAGCCTTGCATATGCAGCTCGCATGGCGGCTTTTTTTGGATTCAGAAAAATAGAATTCGCTACAGGTGATATTTTAGGACTTGATTCACTTAGCAAGCAATTCGATTTTTTAGAATGCGTAGGCGTTTTACATCATCTTGAAAAACCTTTTGTTGGCTGGAAAAAATTATTAGATAGGCTGCAAGACGGTGGATATATGCGAATTGGCCTTTATAGCAAGCGTGCAAGAAAAAGATTTAATGAAACGAAGATAGCTCTGCTACCTAAAACCGCTGGTGGGAGTCTTACCGAATTCAGGCAAGCTCGTTACGCATTGGTTTCATCAGCAGAAGCATCATACAAAAATACACTATTCAATTCCCCAGATTTTTTTACTTTAAGTAACGCCAGGGACCTATTGTCACATATAAGCGAAAACCCTGTAACTTTGGAAAGTATCGCTGACTTTATCGCAAAAGGTAATTTAGAGTTTGTCGGGTTTGAGACCTCGCCAGTAGTAGCGCACACCTTTGATAGGGAAGAAGGAAATAACAATCGAAAATCCTTAGAAAACTGGACCGCTTTTGAAGAAAGGCATCCTGAAGCATTTGCAACTATGTATCTTTTCTGGTGCCGAAAATTAAGTTAATCTCCAAGGTAAAGCTCATAACTAATAAATTCAAGTGAATGTAGGAGCGTTCTTATGGATGAAGAAGTCTTTAATATTCAAGTACGTAAATTTTTAAAGAATGTTGGAGTAACCTCACAGCGGGAGATTGAAAATTCAATTCGTAATGCTTTTTCAGCTGGAAAGCTACAAGGAACAGAAAGCGTTGCTGCTAAAATAACCTTGGAAATAAAGTCGTTAGATTTAACGACGGAAATAGATGGCAATATAAGGTTAAGGTAAAGAAGACGCCTCATACCTGCGTAATTGTTCAGGCATCTACGTCAACTTTCCACAACGATCTCAAAGCCGTTTAACGAGAGACTTCTTTATTTCAGCTATGGCCTTTCCAGGATTTAAGCCCTTCGGACATGTGTTAGTGCAATTCATAATTGTGTGACACCGAAACAAGCGAAAGGAATCGTCAAGCCTATCTAGTCGAAACCAGGTATGTTCGTCGCGAGAATCAGCTATCCATCTATATGCTTGCAGCAAGACCGCTGGCCCCATATAACGGTCACCATTCCACCAGTAACTAGGGCAACTGGTTTGACAGCAGAAACACAAAATACACTCCCAAAGCCCATCTAACCGTTCCCTGTCTTCGCGACTTTGCAACCGTTCACGATTAGGTGCCGGGGTTTCAGTCCAAAGAAACGGTCTAATATTCTGATATTGGGCGTATGCCTGATTTAAATCACAAACCAGATCTTTTATGATAGACATATGGGGAAGTGGATATATCTTAACATCCCCCTTTATGTCGGAAATTGGCTTGGTACAAGCCAAGGTGTTCGTTCCATCAATATTTAATGCACAAGAACCACAAACACCTTCTCGACAAGAACGACGAAACGTCAATGTCGGGTCCACCTCGTTTTTGATCTTGATCATGGCATCCAATACCATTGGCCCACAAGAGCCAATGTCTACTTCAAACGTATCGAGAGAGGGGTTGCTGCCAGTATCAGGATTATAACGGTAAATCTTGAATTTACGGACTTCTGTGGCATCCCTCGATGCTCCAAAGGTCTTTCCTGGAACGACACGAGAATTCTTCGGCAATGCAAATTCAACCAATCGAGTTCCTCCTTTTCTTAATAAACTCGCTCCTGTGGCTTAATGTATTCAACCTCGTCAGTCAAAGTCCAAGCATGTACTGGCCGATAATCTAGGGTCACGTCACCTTTTTCGTCAAACCAAACCAACGAATGCTTCATCCATGCCTTATCGTCCCTATCTGGAAAGTCTTCATGAGCATGCGCACCACGGCTTTCACGTCGACCCTCGGCAGAATACATGGTTGCCTTCGAGCACAGCATCAAATTTTCTAATTCGAGGGCTTCAACCAAATCCGAATTCCAGATCATTGATCGATCGGAAAGATTGATGTCCGAAAGGCCGCTCCAGACCTCCTCAATCAACTTACAACCCTCTTTTAAAACTTCGCTGGTTCGGAAAACTGCCGCATTAGCCTGCATAGTACGCTGCATGCGTTCGCGCAATCTAGCGGTTGAAATTGCGCCACCAGCGAACCGAAGCCTATCAAACCGCGAAAGCGATTCATCTGCACAACCCTTGCGAAAAGGTCTCAGTGGTGTACCAGGCTCAATTAACTCACGAGCACGGATTGCAGCCGCTCGACCAAAGACTACTATATCTAATAATGAGTTTGTACCTAAACGGTTTGCGCCGTGAACAGAAGCACAGGCACATTCACCAATAGCCATTAGTCCCGGAACAATTGCGTCCGGATTGTCACTCGTTGGACGCAACACCTCTGCCATATGATTTGTTGGAATGCCACCCATATTATAGTGAACTGTCGGAATTACAGGGCATGGTTCTTTTGATGCATCTACACCCGCAAAAATACGAGCTGTTTCGGTAATCCCTGGAAGTCTCTGACGAAGTATTTCTTCGCCAAGGTGCTCTAGATGGAGTTGAATATGGTCAGCATCCGCGCCATATCCACGACCTTCCCTGATCTCAATTGTCATCGCTCGACTTACCACGTCACGGCTAGCAAGATCTTTTGCTGTCGGAGCATAGCGTTCCATGAATCGTTCACCCTCACAATTAGTTAAATAACCGCCCTCGCCACGGGCTCCTTCCGTAATTAAACAGCCAGACCCATAAATACCCGTAGGGTGAAATTGAACAAACTCATGATCCTGAAGTGGTATTCCAACACGGGCAACCATGCCATTGCCATCGCCCGTGCAGGTGTGCGCCGACGTAGCAGAAAAATAAGATCGCCCATATCCCCCGGTGGCTAATACAACTTGATGCCCGCGGAAGACATGGATGGATCCATCTTCAAGATTCCAGGTTATGACCCCTTCGCACGTCCCATCTACGCCCATAATTAAATCTAGCACGAAATATTCGATATAAAATTCAGCTTCATTTTTTAAACACTGCTGATACAAGGTGTGTAAAATGGCATGTCCGGTCCGATCTGCAGCTGCACAGGCGCGCTGCACTGGAGCTTCACCATAGTTCCGCATGTGCCCCCCAAAAGGACGTTGATATATTTTCCCTTCATCGGTCCGCGAAAAAGGCACGCCAAAGTGCTCTAGCTCGACTACGGAAGGAACTGCTTCGCGACACATGTACTCAATAGCATCTTGGTCACCTAGCCAATCAGCTCCTTTAACTGTATCATACATATGCCATTCCCAATGGTCTTCAGCCATATTACCGAGCGCCGCCCCTATACCACCTTGAGCAGCAACTGTATGGCTTCGCGTAGGGAAAACCTTAGAAATGCATGCTGTTTTCAAGCCAGCAGCAGCCATGCCTAGAGTTGCCCGCAAACCACCGCCACCGGCACCAACAACAACAATGTCATACTTGTGATCTACAATTTCATAGGCATTTAACATCTACAATAAAACCTTAAAGGTTAGGCGCATAACAGAAAACAAAGAGCAAATAGCGACTGCCAAAGCAAACAGCTTAATAGTAATTATGAGAGTTATTTTATAGCCTTCATTTCTCACGTAATCCTCAATAATAACTTGCAGCCCAAGTTGGCCATGATAAAAACTAAAGACAATCAAGAGCCCTAAAAGCACTGGATTATAGTCAGACCCCACCCAAAAAACAAAAGCCTCATGGCTAGCATTAACAAGTTGGAGAGCTTCTATCATAAACCACACCATCAAAGGAATGAGAGCTATAGCTGTTATGCGCTGCACCCAAAAATGATGCACTCCAATATGATTTGCTCCTAGACCACGTACTCTCGATAGGTGGGAGCGCATATTCATTGAACGCACATCCATCAATTGATTCCCATTAATATATAACAAGCCATGTAAGTACCAAAGGTCAACAAACCTGAAGAAATCACTACTATTAATCCCGAAAATCGCAAGGTTGTTAATTCAAACCCTACCCCAATATCCCAAAACAAATGTCTAATCCCATTAGCTAAATGGTACCAAACAGAAAAAACCACACCAAGCATTACAAACTTTCCTATCCACGAACTTAAAATACTCTGAGCTGTATTGTAGGCCTCAACTCCAAGACTTGCCGCCGTGAGCCAATAAAACAAAAGACAGGCCCCGAAGCTTAGAATTATTCCTGTAAAGCGGTGCGTGATTGAAAGAATAGAAGTAATTTGAGGACGATAAATTTGAAGGTGGGGCGATATCGGCCGCCCATTATCTGATCCCATAATAGTTCCTCATATGATCTTGAAATTCAAGTGCTAGCTTTTTCACAAAACAACCTGAAACTCAACATTTAAACGCAATATTTCATCTGCTAATATAGCATTAATATTAACGATACTTAGTAGAGCTCTTTGCCCTCGCTAGAATAGTATTCCTATTATTCAGCTATTCTTTGTTATTATTTAACATATTCAATGCGGTTCTCAACTCCTTAATTTTTAATGTTTTAATTAAAGCATTGATTCATATAGTTTTCTTTTTCAATGTGGAAAACTCTGTGTACTAACTGTGTGTTCCCATACAAGTTATTCACAAGAATTTATATTTACCCCCATGTTTAACAATTGCCCTCTATCCACCAACCTTCCATGGTAAGGGTGCACGTTGAGGTATGGCTCTTTCGTGCTGATTTATCAAACCTGCTGTGATGAAAAGGAGGGGCGCTAATGGAATGGAAATGTACGTGTCCAAGGTGCCCTGGTCCATCAGACGCCACAACTAGTGTAGCAGCAATTGAGCAAATTTATTGTCTTTTCAATAAAAGGTATAAATTTCAGTTCAATGAGATTGATTGCTTAGGAACTATCTTAAGGGCCTTCTCGTTAGCTATGCATAGAACTGGCAGCTCCTAGGGAGTGAACATGAGGTGGCTACCCAGCGGCCACTTCGAGAAGGTATTGATCTAGCCTAAGGGAATTTTTCTCTATCAAGGGAATAAGACCCGATACTTGGCATTATCAGCTCATAGAGGAATTACAACGTGTATGGAGTCTGGCCGGCTCCAAGAGGCGTCAGAGGCGCGCCACACACAGTGGCGCAGGATTGAGGGTTCCCAGGCCCCTTCCCTGACGCCTCCTTTTTCCGAAGCTAGCTCTCGTTTGCAATTATTCCACTAAAACTCAAACGCTTTTTTATAGATTGTCTTAATCACTGAACCACCTTTCGACCTTGCGAATTGAGCTATAAAGCCACATATATGGCAAATGAAAAATGTTTTTGATATCGCAAACAAGTAGCCAGTAAAATATAAGTCTACTTGAGAATATGCCAATAAAGGAGCAGTGCTATGAAAAAAAATCAACAAGAGACCTTTGCTTTTCAAGCTGAGGTAGGAAAGTTACTTGATATTGTCGCACACTCTTTATATAGCCAAAAAGAAGTCTTTCTTCGGGAGTTAATATCTAATGCGTCTGATGCGTGTGACAAACTCCGCTATGAAGCTCTAACAAACCCTAGTCTTTTAAAGGGAGACGGAGAGTTCAAGGTTACTATTAACCCTGATAAGAAAAATAAAATATTAACGATCTCCGACAATGGGATTGGAATGAGCAGAGGCGATTTGATTGAGTCTTTGGGAACTATTGCTAGATCTGGAACCCAGGCCTTTATAGAGCATTTAACTGAAAAAGCGAAAAACAGTAGTCAAAGTGATATTGGGCTAATAGGCCAATTTGGCGTTGGCTTCTACTCTGCCTTCATGGTAGCTGATAAAGTTGATGTTTTAACCCGTAAATGTGGTGAAAAAACATCGTGGCTTTGGACGTCTGATGGGCAAGGTGAATTTTGTGTGGAAGCAGCTAATAGAGAAAGTCACGGTACAGATGTAACGGTTCATCTCAAGAAAACACAACAAGAATTTCTCGATATTCCTCGAATAGAAAATATAGTTAAACGCTACTCTGACCATATCGGGGTCCCAATTGTCCTGAAATCAAAAGAAAAAAGTGAGGACGCCAAAACGCTCAATACTGCGTCTGCTTTATGGACACGTGAAAAAAAAGCTATTACCAAAGAGCAGTATAAAGAATTTTATCACCACGTTGCCCATGTTTTTGACGATCCCTGGTTGACTATACACAACAGAGTAGAAGGTGTAAGCAGTTACACTAATCTGTTATTTATCCCGTCAACTCGTCCCTTTGATTTATTTAATCCAGAGCGAAAGAGCAACTTAAAACTTTACGTTAACCGAGTGTTTATCACTGATAATGCCGAACATATTCTACCTGGGTATCTAAGATTTACTCGAGGGATAATCGACTCTGAAGATCTAGACTTAAATGTAAGTCGCGAACTATTACAAATGAACCCTGCAATTGAAAGGATTAAAAAGGGTTTAATAAAACGCATTTTAAATGAACTAAAGAAAAAAGCGGAGAAAGCACCCGAAGATTACACAGAATTCTGGGAAAACTTTGGGATGGTTCTTAAAGAAGGGATCCATGAAGACTTTGAAAATCGTAAGAACTTAATTGAGCTTTCCCGATTTAACTCTTCAAAGGGGGACAAAATTACATCACTGGCAAGTTATGTTGAAGGCATGGTGGAAGGTCAAAACGAAATCTACTACATCACTGGTGAAGACGTTGGTAATCTCCGCGAAAGCCCACAACTAGAAGGTTTTAAAGAAAAAAATGTAGAAGTTTTATTTATGACCGACCCAGTCGATGAGTTTTGGCTCCCGGCAGTTGGCGAGTACGAGAGTAAAAAATTTAAGTCCATTACAAAAGGAAATATAGATCTATCTGAACTAAAACAGAAAACTTCAAAAAGCAATAAACGGAAAGATGCAGACTCTGAAAAAACTCAGCCCGATGTTGATAGCCTAATTGGTATAATAAAAGTAGCACTAGGAGAAGCGGTAAAGAATGTTGTTTCTTCCAAACGATTAACGGACAGTGCTTGCTGCTTAGTGGCTGACGAAAATGCTATGGATATGAACCTAGAGCGTTTACTTAAGCAGCACAATCAGCTAGAGGATTTAGGCCCTCGAATTCTAGAAATAAACCCAAAGCACCCTCTTATTAAAGGATTGGCAAAAATCGCTGCAAAAAAAGGGGCAAAAACACAAATACTGCACGATGCTTCGCATCTCTTGTTTGATCAAGCGCGAATTGTAGAAGGCGAACCTGTTGCCGACCCCAGGGCATTTGTCAAGCGCATGTCTGACTTAATGGTTAAAGGCCTCACGAACTAGAGAGAAAACTTCCTATCATTAAACCTATTACCGGCCAGCAAGCTACTCACCCTACCAGAACTAGCCTGTTAACCTAGCAAAACATTTCTAAATGCAAGAGATAAACGCAAGGGCCCAAAGAACCCTTCTAATTGATCCCAATGCTTCAATGAATTGAAAGATCTGTTATAGTCGGCCGAGTCCCGCAAAGAGGGCACTCTGGGTCCGCTTTAACCTTGATTTTTCTAAATTCTGTAGAGAGACCATCTACAATCAAAATTGATCCAGATAAACTGTCACCAAGTCCAAGAAGTTCTTTTATTACTTCATTTGCCTGCAAAGAACCCATTAGCCCACATAATGCACCCATTACTCCCGCTTCAGCACATGTCGGGACCGCGTTTTCAGGGGGGTCGCGAAAAATACATCGATAACATGGTCCATGGGAACCATCCCCGCTCTGAAGAAAAGCTTTAAATGTCCCAATCTGGCCATCAAACCGCAAAATTGCAGCAGAAACTAATGTCCTTCGCGTAAGATAGGAAGCGTCATTGACTAAAAAGCGAGTTTCAAAATTATCGCTACCATCAACAACTAAGTCGTAGTCCTTAAATAACCCTAATGCATTGGCTTTGTTTAGTCGGCCAAAGATTGGGATAACCTCTACATCCGGGTTAATAGACTGCAAAGCTTCTCGAACACTGTCCACTTTTTTTGCACCGATGCTCGATGTTTTATGAATAATCTGACGCTGCAAATTTGAAAGATCGACATTATCATCATCGATCACCCCTATTGTACCTATACCCGCCGCAGCAAGATATAGAAGCAGAGGCGAGCCAAGTCCACCAGCGCCAATAACTAAAACGCGCGAATTCAGCATCTTTTCCTGCCCAACACCACCTACTTCTTTAAGTAAGATATGGCGAGCATAGCGGTTGACCTGTTCTTGGGTTAAACTAACATCCATTTTCGAGCCTAACAACCTACCTGCGACCTTTTGCTGTCAATTCGAATTTATAAAGTCTACACGCCCGTTTAACGTGTGAAACAAAAATAATATTAATATTATATTCTTCCCTACTCTAGCTCCAGCTCATCAAATAACGCAGTTGAAAGATATCTTTCTGCAAAAGATGGAAGAATAGTAACTATTCGCTTCTTAGTCATATCTGGGCGACTACCAATTTCTAGGGCTGCTGCAACAGCAGCTCCAGATGATATTCCACCTGGAATTCCTTCTAGAGAGGCAAGTTCACGTGCTGTGGCAAGAGCTCTTTCGTTGCCTATTTGCAAAACTTCGTCAATAAACTTTGTATCTAAAATTTTTGGTATGAACCCGGCACCAATACCCTGTATTTTGTGAGACCCAGGTCGCCCCCCAGAGAGGACCGCGCTATCTTCTGGCTCAACTGCAACAATTTGAATTGCTGGAATACGGTTCTTTAGGGCAGATGCACATCCTGTTAAGGTCCCACCTGTTCCAACCCCCGTCACCAACACATCTAATTTACCATCCATATCTCTCCAGATTTCTTCAGCTGTTGTCTGCCGATGCACTTCAGGGTTTGCTGGATTTTCAAACTGTTGCAGCATAACAGCACCTTCCGTACTTGCAACTATTTGCTCAGCACGTTCTATTGCTCCCTGCATTCCATCAACAGCCGGAGTGAGTTCTAGTTCTGCCCCTAGAAGAATAAGCATTTTTCTTCTTTCAACTGACATGCTATCAGGCATAGTTAAAATCAACCTATAGCCCTTAGCAGCACAAACAAAAGCTAAAGCTATACCAGTATTCCCCGAAGTTGGTTCCACCAAAACACCTTTTGAGATATCCGGATGCTTCTTTTCAGCTGCATTGATCATCGATAGGCCAATGCGATCTTTAACTGAAGCTAAGGGATTGAAAAATTCGCATTTACCTATGATCTCTGCCTTAACACCAGCCTTTGCCGATATGCGTTTCAGTCTAATAGCTGGCGTTCCCCCTATGGTGTCGAGGATACTATCATATATTATTCCGCGGGCTTGATAATTAACTTCCAGCTTTTCCCCCAAAACTTCCCCCATAAGTCCACCTTTTTGCAGCTACGAGTTTATATTATAAAATCGTGCTTATAATTCCCTTCGCCCTTTACACCTGCCTTTTTTGCTTTATTACACAGGTCTTCAATACTGATATTATCTAATTGCCTAATCGCTAACACCTGAATATGATCCCATAGTGGCTCTAGCACTTTCACGCCTAATTCAGAGTCCAATTTAAAATCGCTTTTACTCTCAGGGATTTCAGTTTTCCAAATACAACGAATTACATCACCAACCATTATCCGCCGTCTTTCACGGGATAAGCGATATCCACCCTTTGGTCCCCGCTTGCCAATTAATATTCCACCTCTAACCAATTGCTGAAGGACTTGCTCAAGATAACGTCGCGGAATACCCTGCCTTCTAGTAATATCCCTGCTTGACGCTAACCGCCCACTAGAGTGGTAAGCTATATCTAAAACCGCTTCAACCGAAAACAATATCTTTCTGGGTAGTTTTAACATCTATCTCCCTAGGCTCCTAGCCCAGTTGAGCCAAAACCTCCAACACCACGGTCAGTATCTATCAATTCTTTTGCTTCTTGCCATTGAACACGAACTACTGGAGAAATAATTAATTGGGCAATGCGATGACCACGAATTATTGTGGAAGGTTCCTTCCCAAGATTAATCAAAACAACACTAATTTCGCCACGATAATCACTATCTATAGTGCCCGGACTATTCAATATCGTTAAACCTTTTCGCACAGCCAGCCCCGACCGTGGCCGAACTTGCCCCTCGTATCCGATAGGTATCGCGATAGCTATTCCTGTTGGAATGACCAAGTGACAACCACAATCAATGGTTATGGGTTCATCGATAGCTGCTAGAAGGTCAACGCCTGCACTTCCATCTGTTGCATAAATTGGTAATGGGAGATCTTTAGCGTAATCAATTTGCTGGATAGGGACCCTTAAAGTTTTCATGATTAGTCATCCGTGAGTTTTTTTGCAATGTAATCCACCAATCGTTCTGCAACCTGAAGCTTTGACATTTTAGGCCAGTCCTCAACATTTTCACGTGTAACAATATGAACTTGATTGCTCTCACTAGCAAAAGTATTGCTTTTCGAGGAAATATCATTTGCTACAATCCAGTCACAATTTTTTTCCCGAAGTTTATTTTTTGCATTGCCAAGAATATTTTCAGTTTCTGCCGCAAAACCTATAACTAACGTAGGTCGAAGTTTTCCACTGGAACAAATAATTTTAAGAATATCAGGAGTTTTTACCAATTTTAGCTTTGGGGCAGCATTTACTTCTTTTTTTATCTTCTGATCCGTTGGGTTTTCTATATGCCAGTCAGTAACTGCAGCACACAATACTGCTACATCAACGGGGAGAGAGGCCTTGCAAGTCTCTAGCATTTCTAGAGCACTTTCAATATGGACCGTCTTCACATCAGCTGGGTCTGCCTCGGATGTTGGCCCGGTCACCAATAACGTCTCAGCGCCTAATCGCGAAAAAGCTGACGCTATTGCGTGGCCTTGTTTCCCTGAGGAGTAGTTAGTTATGCAGCGCACTGGGTCAATGCGTTCTCTGGTTGGGCCGCTAGTAACTAAAATTCGTTTGCCTCCAAGTGGCTTTTTATCAATTATTCCAAAGTGTT